>NZ_JAUJXA010000019.1:0-77869 GCF_031931935.1 Pseudomonas sp. rhizo25 | reverse complement strand
TCGTTGCCCAAATAACGGATATGTACCCGGTCTGATCCAACATCCTAGTCGGCTGTCAGGCCGCCATCGGGGGCAAGCCCCCTCCCACAGGGGACCGCCTACAACCTGAGGATGGTTACCAGAACCGCTGCTGGGTCAGCCGGCTCCACCAGGTCAGCAATACCCGGTCTACCGAACCGCTGGCCGCCAGGCCCACGCGCTCTTGCAGGCTTTTACGCTCGGCATAGTGCAGGTGAAACACTTCGGCAGTCTTGGCCTTGGTGGCCAGGTATTCATCGCTGGTTTGCAGCTCGTCGACCAACTGTTTGTCGAGGGCGGCCACACCCAGCCACACTTCACCGGTCGCTACATCGTCAATCGCCAATTGCGGGCGGTACCGTGAGACAAAGTTCTTGAACAACTGGTGGGTGATGTCCAGGTCTTCCTGGAACTTCTCCCGGCCCTTCTCGGTATTTTCGCCAAACACCGTGAGGGTGCGTTTGTATTCGCCGGCAGTCAGCACTTCGAAGTCGATATCGTGCTTTTTCAGCAAGCGATTGACGTTGGGCAACTGCGCGACCACGCCGATGGAGCCGAGGATGGCGAACGGTGCACTGATGATCTTCTCGCCGATGCACGCCATCATGTAGCCGCCGCTGGCCGCCACCTTGTCTATGCACACGGTCAATGGCACGCCGGCCTGGCGGATGCGCGCCAGTTGCGACGAAGCCAGGCCATAGCTGTGCACCATGCCGCCGCCGCTTTCCAGGCGCAGTACCACTTCATCCTTGGGTGTGGCCAGGCTCAGCAGCGCGGTGATTTCATGGCGCAGGCTCTCGGTGGCCGAGGCCTTGATGTCGCCGTCGAAATCCAGCACAAACACTCGCGGCTTGGGCTCGGGTTTCTTCTTGCCCTTTTTCTTTTCAGTCTTGCTCTCGGATTTGCGCAAGGCCTTGAGCTGGTCCTTGTCGAGCAGGCTCGACTCCAGGCGCTCGCGTAGGCCCTTGTAGAAATCATTCAGCTTGCTGACCTGCAATTGGCCGGCGGATTTACGACGACCTTTGCTGCGCAGGGCTGCGAAGCTGATCAGTACCACCAGAATAGCGACCACCAGAGTGACGGTCTTCGCCAGAAAGCTCGCGTATTCGGCCAAAAAATCCATATGTCTCCTTAAGAATGCACTGCGCCAGGCGCGGATGGCCTCAGCATACCGACGCCATCGCGCAGGGGCCAGTGATCAAACCGCCAGCAGGCGGGCTCCAACGAGGTTTTAAAACAAGCGTATGTTTTTTCATTGACAGCTTGCAGGCATCCTCATAACCTCGCCAGACTTTCAACGTACCGGGAAAACGGACGTGGGCAGCATCTATCTGATTCGACATGGCCAGGCCTCCTTCGGTGCAGACGACTATGACGTTCTGTCGCCCGTTGGCGTGGAGCAGGCGCAAGTGCTCGGTCGCCACCTGGTCGACCTGGGCCTGAGCTTCGACCGCTGCATCGCCGGTGACCTGCGCCGCCAGCAGCACACCGCCAGCGCCACGTTCGAGCAATACAGCGCCCTTGGCCTGCCGGTTCCGACGTTGGAGACCGACAGCGCGTTCAACGAATTCGACGGCGAAGCGATCATCCGCGGCCTGTTGCCCGACCTGCTCGGCAGCGAACCCGATGCCGTGCACATCCTGCGTAACGGCCCGCAGAACCGCAGCGAGTTCCAGCGTATCTTCGCGCTGATTGTCGAGCGCTGGCTGGCCGGCACTTATGACCCACCGGGGCTGGAAAGCTGGCTGGGGTTTGTCGAACGTGTCCAGGGCGGCTTGCAGCGTATCCTCGAAGCCGCCGACAACACCGACAAAATCGCCGTATTCACCTCCGGCGGCACCATCACCGCCCTGCTCCACCTGATTACCCGAATGCCCGCTGCCCAGGCGTTCGAAATGAACTGGCAAATTGTTAACACCTCGCTCAACCAGCTGAAATTCCGCGGTCGCGAGGTGGTACTGGCTTCCTTCAACAACCATGCCCACTTGCAACTGTTGAAGGCGCCGCAGCTCATCACTTTCCGATGAGCTGCGGCCAACCGTGACCCCAAGGTCACTGGACTCACCATAAAGGATCGAAACCATGACTGACGTAGCCAAAGCTGTAGAAGCAATGAAAGCCAAATTCAACCCAAGCGCTGCCGAAGGCTTGGACCTGGTATTCGGTTTCCGCATCGACGACACCAAGAACTTTTCGCTGGTGGTCAAGGACAAGACCTGCGAACTGCAGGAAGGCGAAAACCCTGACGCCCAAGTGACCCTGGTCATGGACAGCGAAACCCTGGAAGGCATCGTCGACGGTTCCACCGACGGCATGCAGGCATTCATGGGCGGCAAGCTGCGCACCGAAGGCGACATGATGCTGGCGATGAAGCTGAGCGAGCTGTTCCCTTCCTGATCCAAGAGCAAGCCTTGATCCCTGTGGGAGGGGGCTTGCTCCCGATCGCGGTTTGTCAGTCGCCTCTCAGTTGACTGCCCCACCGCTATCGGGAGCAAGCCCCCTCCCACATTGGGTCTGCGGTGGTATTCAGATTCTGGGTTGCAGCAACAACGCCACCAATGCACTCCACCCCGTCTGGTGTGATGCCCCCAACCCCCGCCCCGTCTCCCCATGAAAATACTCATGGAACAACACCAAGTCACGGCTGGCCGGGTCCGCCTCCAGTTGCGCATACCCCGCCATTGACGGTCGCAGGCCATTTTCATCGCGCAGAAACAACCGCGTCAGACGCGCGCTGAGGCTGTCGGCCACTTCTTCCAGGGACGACAGATAACCGCTGCCCGTCGGGTACTCCACGGAAAAATTATCTGCGTAGTACCGATGAAACTCCCGCAACGATTCAATCAGCATGTAGTTGACCGGCATCCACAGCGGCCCGCGCCAATTAGAGTTGCCGCCGTACAAGCGTGAATCGGATTCGCCGGGCTGGTAGCTGGCACACAGGGTGTCACCATTCATCTTCAGCGCCAGAGGCTGTTCTGCGAAAGCCTTGGACAAGGAACGCACGCCAAAGGCCGACAAGAATTCATTGTCATCCAGCATACGCCGCAGCAGATCCTTGGTCCGTTCGCCGCGCAGCAACGCCAGCAACAGGCGGTTGCCCTGCCCCGGTTCGTTCCAGCGTGAGACCAGTTTGGCCAGGTCCGGTCGGTGATGCATAAACCCCAGCAGGCGCTCGCGCAACCCTGCCAGCCCCTCATGCTCGCGCTGCTCCAGCACCAGCACCGCGAACAACGGCATCAGGCCAACAATCGAACGCAAACGCACCGGTTCATTCTGGCCGTCGGGGTGATGCAGTACGTCGTAGAAGAACAGATCCTGCTCATCCCATAGGCCTTCGGCGCTGTCGTCGACGCGGTTGATGGCGCCGGCGATATACAGGAAATGCTCGAAAAACTTAACCGCAATGTCCACATACACGGCATTACGCTTGGCCAACTCCAGCCCGATGCGCATCAAGTCCAGGGCATAGGCCGCGACCCAGGCGGTGCCGTCGGCTTGATCCAACTGGTAACCCGGTGGCAGCGCGGCGGAGCGGTCGAACAAGGCGATATTGTCCAGGCCCAGGAAACCACCCTGGAACAGGTTGCGGCCCTCGGCGTCCTTGCGGTTGACCCACCAGGAAAAATTCAGCAGCAGCTTGTGGAAGATCCGTTCGAGGAAGTCCATGTCGCCGACGCCGGTCAGCGCCTTGTCCTGCTGATACACGCGCCAGCTGGCCCAGGCATGCACGGGTGGGTTGGCGTCGTCGAAGCGCCACTCATAGGCGGGCAGCTGGCCGTTGGGGTGCATAAAGCGGTCCTTCACCAGCAACAACAGCTGCTGCTTGGCGTACCCCGGGTCGATCAGCGCGATGGCCACCGCCTGGAAGCCCTGGTCCCAGGAGGCGTACCACGGGTATTCCCAGGTGTCGGGCATGGACAGGATGTCGAAGTTGGACAGGTGCCGCCAATGGGTATTGCGCATATGCAAACGCTCGGGCGGCGGCGCAGGCTGGGCCGGATCGCCGTCGAGCCACTGGTTGACGTCGAAATAGTACAGCTGCTTGGACCACAGCAAGCCGGCCAGGGCCTGACGTTGCACATTGCGCGCATCGTCATCGGCGATGCCTTGTTGCAAGGCTGCGTAGAAGTCATCGGCCTCCTGGCGGCGCTGTTCGAACAACTTGCGTGCGTTGACCTCGGGGGCGCCCACAGGAGCAAAGCGCAGATAGAGGCTTTGGCTTTCCAGGCCCGCCAGCTCCAGGCTGAATCGCGCCGCCACCTTGGTGCCCGCGTTACCGCGGATGGCCCCTTGATCACCCTCTACCACGTAATCGTTGATGCCATCCTTGAACGGCCCGGGCGTCGGCTGCCCGCCCAGTTTGGCGAAGTTGCTCTCGTTTTCGCAGAACAGCCATTGCACGCCGTCCCGGCCCCAGGCGCTGAGATGGCGATCGTCCAGTTCATGATGACGGGCCAGCACGCGGTCGCCCTCCAGGGTCAAGCTGGGCTTGGGCGCATCGAAGGTCCAGCTCCAGTCATTGCGCGCCCACAACTGGGGCAGCACCTGCAGGCGTGTTGGTTGGGCCGAGCGGTTGTGCACGGTAACGCGCATGAAAATATCGTCGGGCTGGTGCTTGGCATATTCGACAGTGACGTCGCAGTAGTGGTTGTCTTCAAACACACCGGTGTCGAGGATTTCATACTCGGCATCGCCCAGCCCGCGGCGGGCGTTTTCGGCGATCAAATCGGCATAGGGAAAAGCGGCATGGGGGTATTTGTACAGCATGCGCATGTAGGCATGGCTCGGTACGCCATCGACGAAAAAGTACAGCTCCTTGACGTCTTCACCGTGGTTGCCCTCGGCGTTGTTGAGGCCGAACAGGCGCTCCTTGAGAATCGCGTCGCGCTCATTCCATAGCGCCAGGCCCAGGCACCAGCGTTGCGCTTTATCGCTGAAACCGGCCAATCCGTCCTCACCCCAGCGATAGGCGCGACTGCGCGCCTGTTCATGGGGAAAGTAGGCCCAGGCGTCTCCATCGGCGCTGTAGTCTTCGCGCACCGTGCCCCATTGGCGTTCGCTCAGGTACGGGCCCCACTCGCGCCAACGCTCGGCGTCTTGCGGCGCCAGGCGCTGGCCTTCAATCGTGTCCAGCAGGCGGGTTGCGGGTACGGCCGTCATTGAGTCCTCCATCACCTACACAGTGAGGAGCAGTGTAAAACCCAATGACGCCCGGTTGCACATGAAGACTTGAGAAGTGGGTGCAGTTGAAGATCGGGCGGGTTGATTTTCTCATGTACACCTCATCATTCATTTGCAGAATGAAGTCCAGAGGAATCTTCGTTTGCAAGCTGGCCTGTGGCTCAACAAAATCAGGCAAAGGCCACTTTCATCGCCATAGCCATCAGGAATTTTTCTATGCACGCCACTGCACATGTCAGCCCCGATGAGATCCGCAAGGGCTTTTCCAAGGCCATGTCCGACATGTACCGCGATGAAGTTCCGTTGTACGGCGCGCTGCTGGAACTGGTGGCCGAGACCAATACCAGTGTGCTCGACCATGAACCGCGCCTGGCGCAACAGTTGCAACGCACCGGGGAAATCCAGCGCCTGGACAGGGAGCGCCACGGCGCCATCCGCCTGGGCACCGCCGCGGAACTGGCGACCATCAGCCGCTTGTTCGCAGTGATGGGCATGCAACCGGTGGGCTATTACGACCTCACCCCCGCCGGGGTGCCGGTGCATTCCACCGCCTTTCGCGCCGTGCATGAACGCGCACTGCAAACCAGCCCGTTTCGCGTGTTCACCTCATTGCTGCGCCTGGAACTCATCGAAAACCCAACGTTGCGCACGTTCGCCGAAAGCGCCCTGGCCAAGCGCTCGATCTTCACCCCCGGCGCCCTGGCGTTGATCGAGCAAGCTGAAACGCAAGGTGGCCTGAATGCCAGTGACGCCAAGGTTTTTATCCGCCAGGCCCTGGAAACGTTCCGCTGGCACCACGCCGCCACGGTAACGCGCGCGCAATACCAGCAACTCAGCGACCAACACCGCCTGATTGCCGACGTGGTGGCGTTCAAGGGCCCGCATATCAACCACCTCACCCCGCGTACCCTGGACATCGATCAGGTGCAGGCCGCCATGCCCGGCAAAGGCATCACGCCCAAGGCGGTGATCGAAGGCCCACCGCGGCGCGAATGCCCGATCCTGCTGCGCCAGACCAGCTTCAAGGCCCTCGACGAACCCATCGCCTTCACCGATGCCCACGGCAGCCACAGCGCACGCTTCGGCGAAATAGAACAACGCGGTGTCGCACTGACGCCAAAGGGCCGTGCGCTGTACGACCAACTGCTGAACGTCGCCCGCGATGAACTCGGCGCGTTCCCCACTGAGGCCAACGCCGAACGCTATGTGCAATTGCTGGAACAGCACTTCCAGGCGTTCCCCGATGATCATGGGCAGATGCGGGAACAGGGCCTGGCGTACTATCGGTACTTCGTCACCGACAAAGGTCTGGCAGCCCGCGGCCAGGCCGACCAGCCGCGTGACTTGCAAGCGCTGGTCAACGCTGGTCACGTGGCGGTGGAGCCATTGGTGTACGAGGATTTCCTGCCGGTGAGTGCGGCGGGGATCTTCCAGTCAAACCTGGGGGATGCGGCGCAAAGTCATTACGCCGCCAACTCCAACCAGGCGCAATTCGAACAGGCGCTGGGGCGCAGGACGATCGATGAGTTGCAGCTTTACGGTCAGACGCAGCAGCGTTCCATTGATGAATGTTTGGGCACACTGCTGGCATGAAATAGGGTGTCCTCCCCGGCTCAGCGGCACAATCCTTGCGCCACAACAGTCCCCAGAGCCGGGTGGACGGGGCGCATCATAAAGACTGAGTCCTACAATGTCCCGCAGGTAAATCTGAACAAATATTGCCGCATTGCTGTTAACCCAAGCGCCCTACAATCTCGTCTTTGATCAGCAGCCGCTTCTTCTTAAGGTTTTCCACATCCTCATCGCTGGCACTGGCTTTTTCTGCCTTGAGCACCTCCCCGTCCGCAACGTCATATTGCGTGAGCAACGCGTCCAGCCGCTTGTCACTCGCCCTGCGTTCGTGAACGGCTTCCTTGCTCAAACCCAAGTCCTGATACAGGTCGTGTTTCACTGGCATGGCGTACCTCCACAAGTTATTCAATGGCCTACGCCCATGAAACTAGCCCATTCCAAGCGGTCTTGTCATGTGCCAGGTCAATACGCGTCCGTTCGTCGTAACCCTGGCGATGGGATCAAACCTTTGCCGTGCCCTGCCCTCCACTATAGATCGCCACCCGAGGGAGAACGGTTTTATGAATCACGTTGCCACTGCTGCCGACACCCAATGCATCAACACCATTCGTACCCTGGCCATGGATGCCGTGCAGAAGGCCAACTCGGGCCACCCGGGCACGCCCATGGGCCTGGCGCCAGTAGGTTACACGTTGTGGAGTCGCTTCCTGCGCTATCACCCCGAGCATCCGGACTGGCCTAACCGCGACCGTTTTGTGCTGTCAGTGGGGCATGCATCGATGTTGCTGTATTCGCTGTTGCATCTGGCCGGTGTGGTGGAAATTGACGCTCACGGCAAGCGCTCCGGCCAGCCGGCCATCAGCCTCGACGATATCAAGCAGTTCCGGCAGATGGGTTCCAAGACCCCGGGCCATCCCGAGTACCGCATGACCACCGGCGTAGAAACCACCACCGGCCCGCTGGGCCAGGGCTGCGCCAACAGCGTCGGCATGGCCATGGCCGAACGCTGGCTGGCCGAGCGTTTCAACCGCGACGGCCAGGTGCTGTTCGACTACGACGTGTACACCCTGTGCGGTGACGGCGACATGATGGAAGGCATCAGCAGCGAAGCGGCGTCGATGGCCGGCCACTTGAAGCTGGATAATCTGTGCTGGATCTACGACAACAACACCATCAGCATCGAGGGCCACACTGAGCTTGCGTTCAGCGAAGACGTGATCAAGCGCTTCCAGGCCTACGGCTGGCACACCGTGCACGTCACCGATGCCAATGACTTGCAGGCCTTGAGCGTGGCCCTGGAAACCTTCAAGGCCAACACCGGCGCACCGACCCTGATCGTGGTCGACAGCGTGATCGGCTACGGTTCGCCACACAAACACAACACCGCCGCCGCCCATGGCGAGCCGTTGGGCGAAGATGAGATTCGCTTGACCAAGGCTGCCTATGGCTGGCCGCAGGATTCGAGTTTCCTGGTGCCCGAAGAGGCCCGTGCGGTATTGCGCGATGCCCTCTTTGAACGCGCCGAGCCGCTGTATGCCGAGTGGAACCAGATCCTGGCGTCCCTCGACCCACAACGGGCCGATGAACTGCAGCGCATGCGCGCCGGGGAAATGCCCGAGCAGTGGCAAGCGCACCTGCCGAGCTTCGCCGCCGATGCCAAAGGCGTCGCCAGTCGTGCCTCGGGTGGCGAAGTGCTGAATGCCTTTGCCCAACAGATTCCGTGGCTGCTGGGCGGCTCGGCGGATTTGTCGCCCTCGACCAAGACCAACCTCACCTTCGACGGCGCCGGACGTTTCAGCGCCGACGACTACAGTGGGCGCAACCTGCACTTCGGTATCCGCGAACATGCCATGGGCGCGATTGCCAACGGCATGGCGCTGTCCTACCTGCGTCCGTACACCTCGACCTTTCTGGTGTTCAGCGACTACATGAAACCGCCGATCCGCCTGGCGGCGATCATGGAACTGCCGGTAATCTTCGTATTCACCCATGATTCCATCGGCGTAGGCGAGGATGGGCCGACACACCAGCCTATCGAGCACCTGACCCAACTGCGCGCCACCCCGGGGCTGCTGACCCTGCGCCCGGGCGACGCGAATGAAACCCTGGAACTGTGGAAAGTGGCCCTGGCCCAAACCCACCGGCCAAGCTGTGTGGTGCTGTCGCGTCAGGCGCTGCCTACGCTGGATCGCAATAAGTATGCGCCAGCCTCCGGGGCAGCCAAGGGTGCGTATGTGCTGGCCGGTGCGGATCAACCTGAGGTTATTCTGATCGCCACAGGCAGTGAGGTCAGTCTCGCAGTGGCTGCCTATGAACAGCTCAAGGGCGAAGGCGTTGCCGCGCAGGTGGTATCGATGCCGAGCTGGGAACTGTTTGAAGATCAAGACCAGGCTTACCGCGACAGCGTCTTGCCGCCAGCAGTAAAAGCCCGGGTGGTGGTGGAACAGGCAGGTCCCTTGGGTTGGGACCGTTATGTCGGGCAGACCGGCGCCAAGGTGGTGATGAACAGCTTCGGCGCCTCGGCACCGTTGGCCAAGTTGCAGGAGAAGTTTGGGTTCACCGTGGAGAATGTGGTGAAGCTGGCCAAGCGACAAATCCAACTGACAGACGAATAATCTAAGTGTGGGAGGGGGCTTGCTCCCGATGAGGGCGTGTCAGTGATACATCTGTGACTGACCCGCCGCTATCGGGGGCAAGCCCCCTCCCACATTTGAACATCATCACGCTTTAGACCAGCTCTCTGGCCAGATAGGGCGCCGTGCGGCTGTTCTTGCTTTTGGCGACCTTCTGCGGTGTGCCACACGCCACTACCTTCCCGCCCAGGTCCCCTGCCCCCGGGCCGATATCGATCACCCAGTCACTCTGGGCCACTACGCGCATTTCATGCTCCACTACCACCACGGTATGCCCGGCGTCCACCAGCTGATTCAACTGGATGAGCAAGCGGTCGACGTCCTTGGGGTGCAGCCCAGTTGTGGGCTCGTCGAGTACATACAACGTAGCGCCACGGGCATTGCGTTGCAGCTCGGTGGCGAGCTTGATGCGCTGAGCCTCACCGCCCGACAATTCGGTGGCCGGTTGGCCAAGGCGCAGGTACCCCAGGCCGATATCGCGCAGCACTTGCAATGAGCGCAGTACACCAGGCTGGTCGGCAAATACGTCCACCGCCTGCTCTACTGTCAGGCCCAATACCTGGGCAATGTTCAAGCCCTGCCATTTGATCGCCAGGGTTTCAGGGTTATAGCGCGCACCATGGCAGGTCGGACATGGCGCATACACGCTTGGCATGAACAACAGTTCAACGCTGACAAAGCCTTCACCCTCGCAGTTCGGGCAACGGCCCTTGGCGACGTTGAAGGAGAATTGCCCGGCGTCGTAATCGCGCTTCTTGGCCGCTGGCGTGGCAGCGAAGAGTTTGCGCACGTTGTCGAACAGTCCGGTGTAGGTCGCCAGGTTGGAACGCGGCGTGCGGCCGATGGGTTTCTGGTCCACCTGCACCAGCCGGCGGATGTGTTCCAACCCGGCGCTGATATGCCCGCCGCTGGCTTGCGGTGCGGCGTCTTCCAGGCTCGGCTCGTCGTCGCTTTCCAGTACACGCCCCAGGCCCTGGCCCACCAGTTCCAGCAGCGCCTGGCTGACCAGACTGGATTTGCCCGAGCCGGAGATACCGGTCACCGCTGTAAAGCAGCCCAGCGGGAAATCCACTTTCAGGTCGCTCAGGTTATTACGCGTCACGCCTTCCAGCTTCAGCCAGGCACTGGGTTCGCGGCGCAGCGGATTCGAAGGGCGCTGTTCGGCGAACAGGTATTCGCGGGTCTGCGATGCCTCGATATCCACCAACCCCGCAGGCGGGCCGCTGTAAAGCACTTGCCCGCCATGTTCACCGGCGGCCGGGCCGACGTCGATCAGCCAGTCGGCGCGGCGCATGGTTTCCAGGTCATGTTCCACCACAAACAGCGAATTGCCCGCAGCCTTCAAGCGCTCCAGGGCGGTGAACAGCGCTTCGCCATCCGCTGGGTGCAGGCCCGCCGAGGGTTCATCCAGCACATAGATGACGCCGAACAACTGCGAGCCCAATTGGGTCGCCAGGCGCAGGCGCTGCAATTCCCCGGACGACAAGGTCGGCGTGCTGCGCTCCAGGGACAGGTAGCCCAAGCCCAGGTCGATCAAGGTGCTGACCCGCTCGAGCAGGTCCTGGGCGATGCGCTGGGCCGCCAGGCGTTTTTCCACCGTCAGCTTCATCTTGTCCTGCCCGGCCGCTACCGGGCGCAGCAACTCGGCCAGTTGCGCCAGGGACAGTTGCGACAATTCACCGATATCCACCCCGGCAAACTTCACCGACAGTGCTGCTTGGGTGAGGCGTTTACCGTGGCACAACGGGCAGGCACTGCCTTGCATGAATTGCGACACGCGCTTTTTCATCAGCGCGCTCTGGGTATGGGCGAAGGTGTGCAGGATATAGCGCCGCGCGCCGCTGAACGTACCCTGGTAACTGGGCTCGATCTTGCGCTTCAACGCATCGCGGGTCTGCTCTGGGGTGAAGCCGGCGTACACCGGCACGGTCGGGGTTTCTTCGGTGAACAGGATCCAGTCGCGTTGTTTTTTCGGCAGCTCGCGCCACGGGATATCCACGTTGTAGCCCAGGGTTACAAGAATGTCGCGCAGGTTCTGGCCCTGCCACGCCAGCGGCCAGGCCGCCACCGCACGCTGGCGGATGGTCAGGGACGGATCCGGCACCATCAGCGCTTCGGTCACTTCATACACCCGGCCCAGGCCATGGCATTGCGGGCACGCGCCCTGGGGCAGGTTCGGCGAGAAGTCCTCGGCATACAGCATGGCCTGCCCCGGCGGGTAACTGCCGGCGCGGGAGTACAGCATGCGGATCAAGCTCGACAAGGTGGTGACACTGCCCACCGAGGAGCGCGCACTCGGCGTGCCACGTTGCTGTTGCAGGGCCACGGCCGGCGGCAAACCTTCGATGCTGTCCACATCCGGCACACCGACCTGGTCGATCAAGCGTCGTGCATAGGGCGCCACCGATTCGAAATAGCGGCGCTGGGCCTCGGCATACAAGGTAGAAAACGCCAGGGAAGACTTGCCGGAGCCGGACACGCCGGTAAATACCACCAGGGCATCCCGGGGAATATCCACGTCGACGTTACGCAAATTATGTTCGCGAGCGCCACGCACCCGCACGAAGCCCGAGGGCTGGGCGGTGACCGGAGGGATGTTGCGCGGTGAAGTCATGGGCAACCTTGTCTTGCGTTGAGCACCGTGCGCACGCGTTGCGTCAGGGCATCGGGGCTATAGGGTTTGCTCAGCAGATGGATATCGGCGCTGAGCAGATGATTGGACGACAGAATGTCGCGGGTATGGCCGGAGGTGAACAGCACCGCCACCGGCGGGTTCTGCGCCCGGGCCCAGTCGGCCAGGTCGGTACTCTTGACCCGGCCGGGCATGACCACATCGGTGAAGATCAGGTCCGGCGCCAAGCCGCCGTGCAACGCTTGCATGGCGTGATCGCCATCCTCGGCGGTGAGTACGGTGTAGCCCGACTGCTCCAGCAACTCGACCACGGTCAGGCGCACGCCTTCATTGTCCTCGACCACCAGGATGGTTTCCTGGCCGCCGCCCTGCAGGTCCAACTCATTCTGTGCGTCGAGGCATTCGGGTTCCAGGCTGTGGGGAAAATACATCTGCACCACCGAACCCTTGCCCTCCTCGCTCCACATGTCCACATGCCCGCCACTCTGGCGCACAAAGCCGAACACCATGCTCAGCCCCAGGCCGGTGCCCTGGCCTTCACGCTTGGTGGTAAAGAAGGGTTCGAATGCACGTTTGAGGGTCGCCTCGGACATGCCCACACCGGTGTCAGACACCGCCAGGCGCACATACTCGCCGGGCTTGATGCTTTTACCGATGCAATCGCCGGGGTTGAGGATGATGTTTTCGCCGGTGATACGAATCACGCCTTCGCCCTGCATGGCGTCGCGGGCGTTGATCGCCAGGTTGAGCAGCGCGTTTTCCAACTGGTTGCGGTCGACGTTGATGCACCAGGAATCCTGGGGCAATTGCACATCGATATGAATGGTTTCCCCCAGCGCCCGTTGCAATAGCTCGCCCAAGCCGGCGTAGATGCGTTGCGGGTTGTACACCGCCGGCGACAAGGGCTGGCGCCGGGCAAACGCCAGCAGTTGCGAGGACAGCTTGGCGCCACGCTCCACCGCGGCGATGGCGGCGTTGACGCGACGTTGCACCTGGGGGTTGTCCGGCTCATGGCGGGCGAGCAAATGCAGGTTGCCGGCGATCACTTGCAGCAGGTTATTGAAGTCATGGGCCACGCCGCCGGTGAGGCCGCCAATCGCCTCCAGCTTTTGCGACTGGCGCAACTGGTCTTCGGCAGAAGAACGCGCCTGCACTTCGGCGGCCACCCGCTGTTCAAGGTTGTGGGTGAGTTCTCGGCGCACGTGCTCGGACTTAACCAGTTCAGTGGTCTCGACCACGATTGCCAGCACCCCGGCCGGTTGCTGGTCATCACCGGCAACCGGACTGTAATAGAGGTCCAGCCACACGGTTTCCGGCTTGCCGTTACGCGACAGCACCAGGTCCTTGTTATTGAAGGACAGGGTGCCTCCCGCCAGGCAGGTGTCCACCACATGGCGGTTGAACTCGGCCACTTCCGGCCATCCCAGCTCCACCGGCGTGCCGAGCAGGTACGGGTGCCGGCCGCCGGCAAAGGCTGAATAGCTGTCGTTATAGATCATGTAGCCCGCACGTCCCCACAGCATCACCATTGGCACCGGCGAAGCCAGCATCATCTGTACGGTACAGGCCAGGCTGGTGGACCAGCGGTCAATGGGCCCAAGGTCAGTGGTCGACCAGTCAAATGCGCGAATACGCTGGGCCATTTCGCCGGCCCAGCCGTCACAGCCGTGAGGGTTGGATAAAAATGGCATGGTTCAACTCTGCGCAAAGAGGACAATCGCAACTTTTGGAGCGCACCGGCGCGAGATGGTTTCATCTTGTATAAATTAGGTGGTCGTGAACGCAGAAACCAGCGGCCTTAATGAAAATCCCGGCTGCGCACAGTGATCCCTGCCAGCAGCGGCGTGAGGTCAGTCAAGCGCCCGGCGATCAAGTGCCGTACCTCGCCTACCGCCTCCCAGCGGCCGTCCACCTTGAGCAACCGCGAGCCCACCAGCGCCTGGCGTTGGCGCTCGGCCAGGTCACGCCAGACCACCACGTTGAGGTTGCCGAATTCATCTTCCAGGGTGACAAAGGTCACGCCACTGGCCGTACCGGGGCGCTGGCGACCGGTGACCAGCCCGGCAATGCTGACGTTGCGCCCATGCTCCACCGTCAGCAGCTCCTGGGAACTACGGCAGCGTCGCTTGCGCAACTCGCTGCGCAGCAGGGCCAAGGGATGCGGGCCAAGGGTGGTGCCGAGCGTGGCGTAATCGGCCTGCAAGTCTTCGCCTACGCTGGGTGCGGGTAACGCCACCACCGCTTCCTCGGGACTCGGCAAACCGGCAAACAAGCCGAGCTGCTGATGTACACCGGCCACGTCCCAACGCGCCTGATGCCGGTTGCCGGCCAGGGCGCGCAAGGCACCGGCATCCGCCAGCAGCGCCTGGGCCCGGGCATCCAGGCCGGCGCGTGCATCCAGGTCGGCGATGTCGCTGAAGCGTTGCCGCTGGCGGGCCGCTTCGATACGCCGTGCGTCTTCCTCGCGAAACCCCGAGATCATGCGCAAGCCCAGGCGAATCGCCGGCTGCTGGCCGTCGATGGGTTCCAGGCTGCAATCCCAGTCACTGGCCTGCACATCCACCGGGCGGATCTGCAAGCGGTGGCGCCGGGCGTCCTGCAGGATCTGGTCCGGGCTGTAGAAGCCCATGGGCCAGCTGTTGATCAGGGCACAGGCGAAGGCTGCCGGTTCATGACACTTGAGCCAGCAACTGGCGTAGGTCAACAGGGCAAAACTGGCGGCGTGGGATTCGGGGAAGCCATAGCTGCCAAAACCCTTGATCTGCTCGAAAATCTGCGCGGCGAAGGCTTCGGTGTAGCCGTTCCTGAGCATGCCGGCGCGCAGCCGTTGCCGGTGCGGCTCGAGCCCGCCATGACGTTTCCAGGCGGCCATGGAACGCCGCAGCTGGTCGGCCTCGCCGGGGCTGTAGTCGGCGGCGACCATGGCGATCTGCATCACCTGCTCCTGGAACAACGGGATGCCCAGGGTCCGTTCCAGCACCACTTTCAATGCCGGCGAGGGATAGGTCGTGGCCTCTTCCTTGTTCCGTCGGCGCAAATACGGATGCACCATGCCGCCCTGGATCGGCCCGGGGCGCACAATGGCGACTTCGATCACCAGATCATAGAACGTCTGTGGCTTGAGCCTGGGCAACATTGACATCTGTGCCCGCGATTCAATCTGGAACACACCGATGGTGTCGGCCTTGCTGATCATCGCGTAGGTCGCCGGGTCTTCCTTGGGAATGCTTGCCAGGCTCAAGTCCTGATTGCGATGACGGCGCAGCAGGTCGAAACAGCGGCGGATTGCGCTGAGCATGCCCAGGGCGAGGATATCCACCTTGAGCAGGCCCACCGCGTCGAGGTCGTCCTTGTCCCACTGGATGATAGTGCGCTCGGCCATGGCGGCGTTTTCCACCGGCACCAGGGTATCCAGTGGGTATTCGGAAATCACGAAGCCGCCAGGGTGCTGGGACAGGTGCCGGGGAAAGCCGATCAATTGCTGGGTCAGCGTCAGCACGCGGCGCAACAGTGGGCTGTCCGGATCGAAGCCGCTTTCACGCAGGCGCTCCAGGGGCGGCGCGTCGTCACTCCAGCGCCCACAGCAGTCAGCCAGGGCATTGATCTGGTCTGGCGGCAACCCCAGGGCCTTGGCCACATCCCGCACCGCGCCGGCCGCGTGGTAGCTGCTGACCACCGCCGTCAATGCCGCGCGGTGGCGGCCGTAGCGCTGGAAGACGTATTGCAGCACTTCTTCGCGGCGTTCGTGTTCGAAGTCGACGTCGATATCCGGCGGCTCGTTGCGCTCCTTGGACAAGAAGCGCTCGAACAACAGGCTGGTCAGGCTTGGGTTGATCTCGGTGATGCCCAGGGCAAAGCACACCGCCGAATTGGCCGCCGAGCCTCGGCCCTGGCACAGGATCGAACGGCTGCGGGCAAAGCGCACAATGTCGTGCACCGTGAGGAAATAGCTTTCGTAGCCCAGCTCGCTGATCAGCTTCAACTCTTTATCGATCTGTTCCAGAGTCTTGGCATCGACGCCCTTGGGCCAGCGCCGGGCAATGCCTTCTTCGGTGACCGCGCGCAACCAGGAGGCGGCGTCATGGCCGCTGGGTACCAGCTCCCGTGGATAGTGGTAACGCAGCTGGCTCAGGTCGAACGTGCAACGCCGGGCGATCGCCAGGGTTTCGTCCAGCAGTGCTTGCGGGTAGAGCTCGCCCAGGGCGTCCAGGCTACGCAGGTGTCGCTCGCCATTGGGGTGCAACAGCGTGCCGGCGTCGGCCACCGCTACGTGGTGGCGGATGGCGGTCATGGTGTCTTGCAGGGCGCGACGCCCGCGAGCATGCATATGTACATCGCCGCAGGCCACGGCGGGGATGTGCAGGCTGGCGGCCAATTGCAGGCGCTGTTCCAAGTGGCGTTCGTCGTCTTGGCCGCAATGCAACTGCACCGCCAGCCACAGGCGCTCGGCGAAGGTACGGCGCAGCCATTGGATCGAGGCTTGGGTGTCCTCGTCTTGTGCCACCCACAGTGCCAGCAAGCCGGGCAGCGGTTGCTCGAAATCTTCCTGCAGCAGGCGATAACGACCTTTTTCGGCGCGACGCCGGGCCAGGGTGATCAACCGGCACAGGTGCTGGTAGCCGCTGAGGTCTTCCACCAGCAGCACCAGTTTCAGGCCGTTTTCGAGGCGCATCTCGCTGCCGATAATCAGCGGCAGGTCTACCGCCTTCGCCGCTTGCCAGGCTCGCACAATGCCTGACAGCGTGCATTCGTCAGTGATTGCCAACGCGCTGTAGCCTTGGGCTTTGGCCCGTTCGAACAGTTCCAGGGCGCTGGAGGCACCGCGTTGGAAGCTGAAGTTGGACAGGCAGTGCAGCTCGGCGTAACTCATGCACTACTTTCCCCTGTAGGAGCGAGCTTGCTCGCGAAAAACGTGAAGCCGCCGCGTTCCTTCAGGATGCCAGCGTTATCGTTGACGACCTTCGCGAGCAAGCTCGCTCCTACAGGGTTCATGCAAACCAGCCTTGCAGCCACAGCCCATCGCTGTTCCCGACGTTGCGGTAGGCCCAGCCTTGCTGGCCGGCGCGGGTCTGGATCAGGTAGTAGTCGCGGCGCACATCGGCGCCATCCCACCAGCCGGTTTCGATGCGCTCCGGGCCCATGAGGATGTGCACGCCTTGCTCGCTCATCAAGGTGGGTTCGTGCAGCAACCAGCCGGGACGCCGGACCTTGCTCAAGGTTGGGCAGGCGCGGCTGTCGGTCGCGGCCTGCCAGGCGCATTCGGGGCGGTGGTCGGCGTGGAAACGCAAGCCCTGCACGGCGTCATCCCCCAGGCGCGCACGCAGGCGTTCGCGCAATTGTTCCCACGGCAGGGTTTGTTGCGGGCGGTCGTCAAACAGGTCCTGGCGCTGCGGCACGAACACCGGCAAGTCCTCGGCCACCAAGCGCAAGCCGCGCACCGGCGAGGTGACCTGGACCTGCTCCAGGCGCCCCCGAGCCAGCTCGAACAGCATCAAGGGCTCGCGTTCGGCGCTGAGCAGGCCGACCTTGATCACACTGTCGGGTGCCTGGGCATGTTCCAGGTGCAGGTCGAAGCGCTGCACGCCACTGTCGCGCCCGCAAAGGAAGGCCGACAAGTCGCCGGTCAAGCGGCGCAAGGGAAACAGCAGCGCCTGGTGGGATTGCACATCGAAGTTCAACTCGATGCGCGCATCGAACTGGTCCGGCGGCTGATAGAACTCCAAGGCCAAGGGCCGTTGCCCGCTCAAGACGTCGAGGTGCTTGAGCAGGCTGGCGTCAAAGCGCCGCGCCAGGGTGTGCCGGGGCAACGCCTGCACCTGGGCCAGGGTGCGCAGGCCCATGCGCGACAAGGCCGTGGCGGCCTGCGGCTCGAGGCCGGCGCGGTCGATGGGCAGCAGCGCCAGGGCGTGCATCAAGGCGCTGTCATCGGCCACGGCCAAGCCATCGTAAAGGTTCGCCAACACCCTTGCCGCCGCAGGATTGGGCGCAGCGACGATGCGGTGACGAAAGCCAAGCTCGGTCAACTCCTTGCGCAAACGCGCCTCGAACTGTGGCCAGGGCCCGAACAGGCCCAGGCTCGACTCGATCTCGAACAACAAGGCCCGCGGGTAATACAGGCTGACCTGGGAGCTGAAACGGTAGGCCCAGGCGGCGAGCAACTGCTGCAGGCGCTCGATCTCCAAGGGGTCGTATTCGACGCAGGCAAAGCTTTTGGCCAGGGCATGGGCCGCCGTCAAGGATTGGCCGGGGCGCAGGCCCAAGGCCCGGGCGGCGGCATTCACGGTTTGCAGCACCCGCCGCTGCGACGTGCCGGCCAGCAGTGCCAGCGGCTGGTCGGGCTCGGGATGCACACGCTGCGCCCCGTCCAGCGCCAATTGCGGGAAGACAATACACACCCAACGCATGGCAACCTCAATGCCCCGCCAGGGCAATCGGCGCCGGATGGGCCAGCCCGCCGCGGCACTTGAGCACCCGCACTTGCGCGGGCCGGGCCTCGACCGCCAGGCGCAATGCCGCGGGCGATGCATTGACCGCCTCACTCAAGGAGCGCCAGGCAAACGCCAGGGTCTGGCCGGTTTCCGCCGCGACTTGCAAACGCCGCAAGGCCCGGTCATCGGCCTTGCGCGGCCAGCACAGCACCGCACCACAACTGCCCGAACGCAGGCATTGTTCCACCGCCCACAATGCGTCGCGCTCCTCGGCCTGGATGATGGAAAGCTTGCGCACATCCACCCCGGCGTTCTGCCAGGCGTGGGGGTACGGCGTATAGGGCGGCGCCACCAGCACAATGCGCTCGCCCAGAGCCGACAAGCGCGCCAGGGTCGGCAGTACCAACTGCAACTCGCCCACACCGTCCTTGGCCATCAGGATTTCACTCAAGGCCGCTTCCGGCCAGCCGCCACTGGGCAGCACCGCATCCAGCGCCGCCAGCCCCGTAGCGTGCACGCTGGCCGGTGGCGCGGCGGGCCGGCCCTTCCAGACTCGCCCGCCATTGAACAGCGAGTCCAGGGCAACCACGGCGCCCATCAGCCTTGCCTCACCAGGCCGCAGAACACCCCTTCGATGGCCAGGTCCTGATCGGGTCCGACCACGATGGGTTGATACGCCGGATTACGTGGCAACAGGCGAACCCGGTCGCCGCTGCGCTCGAAACGCTTGATAGTGACTTCACCGTCCAGGCGCGCCACCACAATCTGCCCGTTCAAGGCTTCGACGCTGCGGCGCACGCCCACCAGGTCGCCGTCGAGAATGCCGTCTTCGATCATCGAATCGCCCTGCACTCGCAGCAGGTAGTCGGGGGTTTTCGCGAAGGTGGCAGGGTCCAGTTGCAAGCGGCTGTGCACTTCGGCATCGGCCCCAATGGGCCGGCCTGCGGCCACTCGCCCCAGCACCGGCACATCCAGCCACTCGGGACGCTCGGGTTGATTAAGCAGGCGAATACCACGGGCCTGGTTGGGGTTGACCTCGATAAAGCCAGCTTCGCTCAGGGCCACCACATGCTTGCGGGCGACGCTGCGCGAGGCGAAGCCGAACGCCTCGGCGATCTCGGCGAGGCTGGGGGGCTGGCCTCGTTGCGCGATGCGGTCGCGGATAAAGGTCAGGATGGCGGTACGGCGGGGGGTCAGATTCGTCATGGAGTACATTTGTACTCCTATGGGAAATTTCTGACAATTACCGTCAGTCGGGGGTGAGGTTAGCGAGGTGGTTGCGCGACTCTGATCTGGGAGCTTGATTTCATAACGGTCTGATTGACTGCACCCGGTAAAAAATGTGGGAGGGGGCTTGCTCCCGATGGCGGTGGGTCAGCCGTAGATGCGTTGCCTGATACTCCCTCATCGGGAGCAAGCCCCCTCCCACATTGGATCGCAGGTGCGTCAGTGGGATCATCGGCGGCTGTCGGGCCGCTGCGCGAGCAAGCTCCCTCACCAGCCTTCTTTCAGCATCTTCAGTTCAAGGTGCTGCAACAACATGATCGTCTTGCCATCCACAATATCCCCACTCTGCACCATCTCCAGTGCCTGCTCGAAGCCCAGTTCAAGCACCTCGATATCCTCACCCTCCTCCGCCAGGCCACCGCCTGCCCCTACCCGATCCCCTGGCTGGTACTCTCCCATGAAGAAGTGAATCCGCTCAGTCACCGAGCCGGGGCTCATGAACGCCGCGTAGATTTTCTCCACATGCCCCACGCGATACCCGGTCTCTTCCTCGGCTTCCAGGCGAATGCGTTCTTCAGGGCTGGCGTTATCCAGCAACCCGGCCGCCGCTTCGATCAGGTAGCCGGGGTAGTCGTTGACGAACGTGGGCATGCGGAACTGACGGATCAACAGCACCGTGCGTTGCCCGCGGTTGTACAGCAGGATCGTCGCGCCGTTGCCGCGGTCATACACCTCGCGGGTCTGGGCTTGCCAGCTGCCATCCCGGCGACGCAGGTCGAAGCTGTATTTTTTCAAGAGGTACCAGCTGTCCGATAGGGTTTCTTCGGCGGTGATGCGAACGGGGCTGTTGTCCATGGTGGGGCCTATGCAGGTGGGAACAGGTTCAGTGGCGATGGCTGCCGTTGAGCCGACCACCCTAACAACCTGCGCCGGGATTGTTCAATGCTGTAACACTTTGCTCTGCTACAACCGTCGCATTAATGCCTGCGCGCTCGGGCCATCTGGTAAAACCCGTGCTTCGCTTTTGTCCTGGAGCTTTCATGTCTTCTCGCTTTATCGCCCGCCTGGGCCTGCGCTGGCTGCCCCTGCTGTGCATGGCTGTGCTGATCGTCGGCCTACCCGTCGGCTGCGCCGTGCTGCAGCACAAGGAACGCGAACTGGTGTTTCGCATCGAGCCGGGGACTGCCGGCTGGTACACCGGCCTGCCCAAGGCCGTGCAGGAATTCGAACTCAGGCCCGCCAGTTTCAAATCGGGGCAGAACATCCATGGCTGGTGGTACCCGGCTGCGAACAAAGATGCGCCGGCCATCCTCTACCTGCACGGGGTACGCTGGAACCTCACAGGCCAGCTGTTTCGCATCGAGCAATTGCATGCCCTGGGCTTCTCGGTATTGGCCATCGACTATCGCGGCTTCGGCCAAAGCCACGGCGACCTGCCTTCGGAAACCACCGTGTACGAGGATGCACGCATCGCCTGGGAGCGCTTCCAGACCCTGCAACCGGACCCGGGCAAGCGCCTGATCTACGGGCATTCCCTGGGTGGCGCGGTGGCCATCGACCTGGCCGCCGAACTGGGCAAGCAGGTACCGCTGCCGGTACGTGGGCTGGTGATCGAATCCACGTTCACCTCCCTGGCGGATGTGGCCACAGCCGTCAGTAACACGTCGTTACCGGTGCGCTGGTTGCTGTCGCAGAAGTTCGATTCCATCGACAAGATTGCCGACATCCACATGCCGTTGCTGGTGGTTCATGGCCTCGACGACCGCTACGTGCCACCGCGCTTCAGCCAGCAGTTGTTTGAAGCCGCCCAGCAACCAAAGCACCTGTTGCTGGTGCCGGGTGCCAGCCATAACAACAGCATGAGCCTGGCCGGGCGTAGTTATGGCCAGGCGCTGGACAAGCTGATGCACACCAAGATGCCCGACCCGGTGGTGACTCACTCCACAGCGCGCGACAACGCGTCATAAACAGGCTTTTCGGCACTGGGTTCGCGCTTGGCTGTCAAGCGCAAACCCTGCCCATACTGGCCCGAAACAGAAGTTGATCAAATAATGACCTGCATTGAAATCGCCAACGCTGCCGGGCCTTCGTAAAGTTATCCACAGAGATACCCACGGTTTTCGTGGACAACTCTTTTTATTTTTTTACGATTTTTTTGCTCAGGCAACACATTCAGGAAAGCTCCCGGGCAGCAAAATCTCGCGGTTCACATCACGTATATCGTTATAGCCACACAGCGCCATCGACACGTCCAACTCTCGGGCAATGATATCCAGCGCCTTGGTCACGCCCGCCTCACCCATCGCTCCCAGGCCATACAAGTGCGGGCGACCGATCATGGTGCCCTTGGCCCCCAGGGCGATGGCCTTGAGTACGTCCTGGCCGGAGCGAATGCCCCCGTCGAGCCACACTTCAATGCGCTTGCCCACGGCCTCGACGATCGCCGGCAGTTGGCTGATGCTCGACGGCGCGCCATCCAGCTGACGACCGCCGTGGTTGCTTACCACCAGCGCATCGGCGCCGGAATCGGCCGCCAGCCGCGCATCTTCCACATCGAGGATGCCCTTGATGATCAACTTGCCGCCCCAGCACTGCTTGATCCATTGCACATCGTCCCAACTCAGGCGTGGGTCGAATTGCTGGGCGGTCCAGGACGACAGCGAACTCATGTCGGCCACGCCCTTCACATGCCCGACGATATTGCCGAAGCCACGGCGCTGGGTGCCGAGCATGCCCATCACCCAGCGTGGTTTGGTCATCATGTTGAGGATATTCGGCAGGGTCAGCTTGGGCGGTGCCGACAGGCCATTGATCAAGTCCTTGTGGCGTTGCCCAAGAATTTGCAGGTCAAGGGTCAGCACCAGCGCATCCACCCCAGCGGCCTTGGCACGCTCGATCAACCGCTCGATAAATCCGCGGTCGCGCATTACATACAGCTGGAACCAGAACGGCTGGCCGACATGCTCGGCGATGTCTTCCAGGGAGCAGATGCTCATGGTCGACAAGGTATAGCGCAGCCCGAATGCGGCAGCGGCACGGGCGGTGAGGATCTCGCCATCGGCATGCTGCATGCCCGCCAGGCCGGTGGGCGCCAGGGCCACGGGCATGGCCATGTCCTGGCCGATCATCGTAGCGCGGATCGAACGCTCATCGATATTGCGCGCCACCCGTTGGCGGAACTGGATGCGCGCAAAATCACGCTCATTGGCGCGATAGGTGCTCTCAGTCCAGGAGCCTGAATCGGCGTAGTCGTAGAACATCCGTGGCACGCGTTTTTGCGCCAGCTTGCGTAAGTCTTCGATGGTTGTGATCAACGACATCGGGTCACCTCTCCCTGAACTGAGGCAAGAGATTAACCGGCGATCGGCTGCGCAGCCAACCACCGGCTCGCAACCAACGTTTTATTGGCTAAGAGGTGCAGCGTGCGGCATAACCAGATGTTCGCTGTTCACCATCAAAAGAGCGTCCATCACCGCATGGCCGCTGGCCGTATTATCGAAGATGCACCAAGTGGGAACACCCGCCGCAGCCGACGCCTCCAACAGCCGCGCATAGGCCTGCACACGCTGCGGGCCGTAGGCGCTGTGATAAATGCGCGGCGAGCCGTGCAGGCGCCAATATTGCACGCCTTGCCAGCCGGCGCCCGGGTCGATGACGGCCGGGTCGGCGTTTACCCGGCCTATCTGCATGTCCAGCAACATGGCCTCGGCGTCAAGCCAACTGGGGTGACGTGGCTCCAGCACCACGGCGCCGGCAAAACGCTGGCGCAGTGCAGTGAAAAAACCTGTGGCCAACGCTGGTTCATAGCGCAACGAAGGCGGCAGTTGTACCAGCAGGCAGCCCAGCTTCTGCTCCAGATGCAGGCACTGTTCAAGAAACTCATCCAGCGCGGTAGCGCACCCTTGCAAGCGCAGTTCATGGGTAATGCGCTTGGGCACCTTGACCGAGAAACGAAATACCGACGGCACCGACTGCGCCCAGCGTGCATAGGTCTTGGGCAGGTGCGGACGGTAAAACGAACTGTTGATTTCCACCGCGTTGAAGCGCGAGGCATAGCGCTGCAAGTGAGTGCCCTCTTCGGCAAACGCCGCCCAGTGTTCGCGCGGCAGGCTCCACCCCGCACATCCCACATACACAGGTGCCGTCAAAACAGCACCTTGGCTGCATCGCGCATGAAAATCTCGATGGTCTTGGGCCCGACCCCGTCAAACTCGCCGAGGCGCTGTTCGAAAGCGTGACGGTCCTCGCTGGCGTGTTTGATCTGGGTGATCTTGCCCGCGTACTCGGCATTCAATTTGGCACTCAGGTCCAGCAGGCGCTGGGCGGTGGTTTCGTCGTAGCGTACGTAGTGGGCACGCCCCAACATCGAAACCAGCTCACGGGAGGTGCAATGCTGCAGCTTGCGCGCAGTATCGCGGCCCTCCTCTTCGATAATCACCCGATACGCCTGGGCCGCAATCGGCGCCTGGATACGCTTGCCCATTAGAAAGCTGGCGATAAACCATTTAAACAGGCTGGCGTCATCGTCAGGCGTGAGTTGGATGCCCAGTTCAGACGCCGTGATCGACTTGGCCATGCTCAGTGGCCCAGCTTGCGCTCGGCCTTGTCGGCCTGCTCATTGATGGCGTCAGTCTGGCGCTCGGTTTCCTTGATCGACGTCGGGGTCAGGACCTTGTCGACGGCTTCTGTCTTTGGGTCCGGATGCTCAAGGGTCTGCCCCTTGGCGGGTTTTGCGGCTCCTTTCTGGGCGTCTTCGGAGCTGATGGGGTTGGGGGTTTTGTCGGCAGTCTTGGGGTCAGTCACGGTGTATCTCCTGGCAGATGCGAGCCTGCGAAAATTGGCAGGCACTTATGCAGAAGAGCCCGACGAAATTCGATAGTTCAAGGAAATTGCCCTCGTCACCGCTGGCGAAAAAAACGCAAAAAAAATTTAAACCTTTTGCGCGGCCGCCGGCTCAACACTCAGGTAACGACATCACGTCATCCATAAGGAGATTCACCATGACTAGCAAGCTGATGAAACAGATGGGCCTGACCTTCGCACTGGCTGCGGGTTCGATTTCCGTTGCCATGGCGGCGACCTCCAATGACTTCGTCGACAAGGCCGCGCAGAGTGGTATCACCGAAGTCGAGGCCGGCAAGCTCGCCCTGCAAAAAAGCAGTTCGGCTGACGTGAAGACCTTCGCCCAGCACATGGTCGACGACCACACCAAGGCCAACCAGGAACTGATGGCACTGGCCAAGAAACATGATCTTGAAGTGCCGGATGATGCCGCGCTCATGGACAAGGCCAAGAAAGCCATTCTCGAGATGCGCGACGAATCCTTCGACAAGGCCTATGCCAACAACCAGGTCAATGCCCATGAAGAAGCCGTCGAACTTTTCAAGAAAGAATCGACTTCCTCGGACAACGCCGAGCTGAAGGCTTTTGCCAGCGAGAAGCTGCCGACCCTGGAAAAACACCTGAAAATGGCCAAGGAGCTGCAAAGCAAATACGCCAAGTAATTCACTCACCCACACAGGAGATATCCGCTCATGAGTGCGCAACTCAACGGTAAGAAAATCCTGATCATCACCTCCAATACCGGCATCGAGCGCGACGAGCTGCTCAAACCCTTGGAAGCCCTGCGGGGCTACGGCGCCACCGTGACCCACGCTTCCAGCAAAGGCGGCACCACCCAGACCTTTGTCGGCGATACCGAAAAGGACGGCACCGTGGAGTCCGACGTGCAATTGTCGGATGTGGTCAGCGGCAACTTCGATGCGCTGGTCATTCCGGGCGGCACGGTGAATGCAGATACCTTGCGCCAGGACGCAGCAGCGCTGCGCTTGATCAAGGACTTTGCCGACGCCGGTAAAACCATCGCGGCCATCTGTCACGGGCCATGGGCTCTGATCGATGCTGGCGTGGTCAAGGGCAAGACCCTGACTTCCTATAAAAGCGTGCGCATCGACCTTGAAAACGCAGGTGCTGCGGGTGTGGTCGATGCCGAGGTCAAGGAGTGCAAGGCCAACGGCTGGACCTTGATCACCTCACGTACGCCGGACGACTTGCCGGCGTTCAACGAGGCGATTGCCAAGGCTGTCGCCGGCTGATCACGAGATAAAAATCTCCAGGACGCTGGAGATCCAAATGTGGGAGGGGGCTTGCTCCCGATAGCGGTGTTTCAGTCAACTTATGTGTAGCTGACTCACCGCCATCGGGAGCAAGCCCCCTCTCACATTTGGCCCGGGGCAGCATTGTGCAATCCTGCGGGAGCCCGACCATGCAAGCTGCACGAAAGCCAATCATTGCTTAACTTATAAATAATTGATTTTAAACATAAATATTCAGAAGAAAAAGTTGGTACGCCTGATGCAATAGCCTTAATACGAGGCGTGCATTTCGACACGCCCGTCCACTACCGTGAGGTTCTACATGAATGCCATCGACCTTCTCAAAGCCGACCACGAGCGCGTGAAGACCCTGCTGACCCAATTGAGTGAATCCACCGAGCGCGGGGTTAAAAAGCGTACCGAGTTGCTGGCCAAGCTCGAGATGGAAATCACCCTGCACACCCAGCTCGAAGAGGAAATCCTCTACCCCGCTTTCCGCAAAGCCGGCGGCAAGGAGCAGGACATCATGTACCACGAAGCCAAGGAAGAGCACCGCACCGTCGACACACTGGTGCTGCCCGACCTGAAGCAGACCGACCCATCGTCCACCGAGTTTTCCGGGCGGGTCAAAGTGGTCAAGGAGTTGCTTGAGCACCACATCGAAGAGGAAGAAACCGAAATGTTCCCCCAGGCCAAGAAACTGCTGGGCAAGGCGGTGCTAGACGAACTGGGCGCCGAAATGGAAGCGATGAAAGCGGCCTATAAAAAGGCGCACGCCAGCAAACCGTTGGCTGCCTGAGGGCCTGGCCCAAGTGCTCAGCCATGGCGGCAGAAGCAATCACAGGCGCCCGATCCGATAGCGTCTGCGTGCTGTGGCTTTTCTACCGCTATCACAACAATGCCCCGTATCTTGCGATACGGGGCATTGTTAAACACACTACCTGTTGGCATGCAGCCAACCCTGCACCTCAGTCTTTACGCGCTGAGGCCATCTCGCGCTTGGGCCCGAACAGCGCCCACACAATCAAGCCCAGCAACGGCACGAAGATCAGGATCACCAGCCACAGCCCCTTGGTCTCCCAGCCACCAGTGCTGCGTAATACGACGTTGATTGCCCACAACTCCGCCAGCAGCAGAACCACCGCCAATACGATCCAGATATAGTCTACTTGCATGAATCACCTCCTGAGGTCTATGCATTAGGTCAAGTATCTGGCCTGAGGGTTCCATCCAATTTAAACCTGAGTGCCCCAGCGCCTGACGGATTACACCTTGATATCGATTTGCAAGTCGCCCGCCGTGTCATCCGCCACGGACAGGCTGGCCAAAGGATCGGGATGCCCTTCGGCTTTACGACCTACACTTTTTTCGATACCCGGCTTTTGATAAACCCCGATGCCAATGCCACCGGTCAAATCGGCAATACCGAGCACGCCTTCGGAGGTGTTCATGTGTGAGCGGCCGACCCAGACGACCGACTTGCCCCCCAGTTCATTTTTCAGCACTTGCTTGGCACCGTAATAGTTCACTTCGTCAAGACGTTGCCTGGACAATGCCATACGCTCGGGGGAAGCTCTGGGGAGTGTTGACAGGCCGTCGAAATAACCTGGGGCGTCTGCGTGCCGGGTCAAATAGCGGTGCTCCAGGGGCATGATAGCGATGTCGTATTTCTCAGCGGCCGCCAGCACCTCTTCGTAAAGCCTGGCCCTTTCTGGATTGCCGTTCCTGAGCGCTCCGTCATAGTTAAGCCCATACTCGTCCAGTGAGATACTTTCCATGAAGATAGCTTCGACTTGCCCTTCCTTGAACGTCGGCATGGCGTCACGTATCACTATCAGGGAGGCGATTTCATCGTGATTTTCGCCAAAGACCAATACGTCGGTTTGCTCTAAGGCCTTGGCGACCAATTCATTAGGTGTCTCACCGGCGATCTCGGGAATTGTGGGGCGTTGTATACCACCGCCTTGGACGAAATCTTGAAGGTGACCGTTTTTTTCGAGTGTGAATTTCTGCCGGGTGAACTTGATCCTATCCGGTGTGAAATGGTCGGGAATCAGTGCTCCATTGGTTTGCTTGCTGGTTGCATATTCATCCATCGGCAAAGGGACCCTGGCGGCGGGTTTCGCCGGGCGGGCGCTTCTGCTCAGTGGGTTGTGCCGCACGCCCTCCACCCTGCTGGCAACACGCAGGATGGGCGACTGCGGAATCAATGTATTGCTTGAGGAAAACGTCTTGGGCGGGCCATAAGGTTTCTGCGTCAGCGCATCGTAGGCATACCATTGCCCATTGTGCTGCACAGCAGAGCCCTGCACCGCTTGCTCATCGATCTTGAAGGTGCCAAGTGCCGCAGCGTCGTAGCGGTTGCTCGCCGCACGCAGTGCGTCGCGCCCCGCCGTGCCCTTGAGGGTTCGCAGGCCGTTGCTGGCGGCAGTGCCGGCCTCGTAAAGCACTTTTCCCGCACCCATGAGCACGTCACCCACGCCTTCGAGTGGGTTGAGCTCCTTGAGCAACGGCGGCACCATGATCTTGGTCACCTTGAGCGCCTTGCCCAGCGCCGACCCGGTACTGCTCAAGGCTCTTCCAGCCTTGGCCGCGGCGCCGACTCCTGCGGTGATAAAACCGAAGATATCAAAGGCCACATCGTTGATCCCTTCGCTGTAGTTGCCGTCCCTGAAATTGACAATGGCCGAACGAAACGGAATCAGGTCCAGGAAGGCATTCCTCAAGGTGTGAGTCTGTTCGGCGCGCTGCTCGGAAGACGTGGTGCCTGCCGCGGCTTTGCGGATGGCGGGGTTGTCGAGATCCAGCGCCTTGACGATCGAGTCAGCGATATGGTGGGCACGCGGGTTGACGAACATGTATGGCGCAGACGCTGTAGACGGTTGTTCTTCATCGAGGCGGTCGCGTTTGTAGCTGTCGGTATTCACCCAAGTCAGCGCCGGATTGAACGGCAGGTAGCTGGCGAACGTACGCAGCCCTTCCACGGTTTTACTTTTATCTATGTCGGGGAAGAACTCCTCGACCTTGCTGACTTCGTCCGCCACGTATTCCGGGTCGCGTGGCACAGGCCTGTTGCCGATATTCCTGATAACGCCTTTTTCCGTATCAAATTCATACTTGGAAAGCGTGCTGCCGTTTTGCGCCGTGACCAGTATTTTTGGGCTGGTGTGGAATAACGTCGGTCCGACAAAAGGGAGCGTACTGATCCTGTAGCTTTTCTCCTGGTAATACTTGAGTTGCCCGGTACTGAGGTTCTTCTTGTCTTCAGGCGACAGGTTGGTCAATGCATTGATGACCGACAGCTTCTTGATTTGTTTATGATTGTCCGTAGCCACTGAGAAGGCTTTATCGAAGGTTTCCTGAATATTGAACGCCGGGCTTTTGGTAAAGGCGACAAACGCCTTGAGGTCAACTCCCTCAGTGCCTTTCTTGATACTCCAGCGGCTGTCCATCTGCACCTGTTCCATGACGATATCCAGCATGGAATAAGGCTTGCCGGGCTTGGGAGGAAAGGTATCGGATAGCCTGGAAAACACCTTGTCCTCGAAAGATACGGTGTCGCCAAAGGTCTGCTTGAGCAAGTCCATGGCCATCTGCCGACGATCGGGCATCACCGTGTCCTGCAAGGCCGAGCCCTCTTGGAGGGTCGCTTGCTGATGCATAAACGCCGCATGAACCCTATCGATATCGGCCTGGGTATAAAGCGCGTCGTCCTTGGCATCGAGCAGGTTATTGGCCACTCCCCAGTCCACCAGCGCTGCCCTTTGTGCCGCCTCGGGGGCGGCGCCCAAGCCAGCCGCGTTGACCATCACTTCGGCAAAGTTGTTCCCCGTGCCTGCGGCGGCCACCGCGATGCACAGATTCGCCCAGGCCTGGCTGCCGTAAAGCACCGTGTCGGGAATATCCTTGACCAGGAACTGCGGCGCTGCCCGCATCAACAGCGCATGCGCCGCCGTCTGGGCCAGTGCCGGTGAAACCCGTTCGGTATCGATCAAATGCTGGCGCAGGCCTTCGACAACCACCGAGGGCGGCTGGAACGCATATTGAGGCGCCGCCAGGTCGAAACCGGCCACCCGATTGCGCCCAGGCGTGGTGATCGACTCCGGATCCAGCGCCAGCTGGATCGCAGCCAGGGTGTAGTCATTGACGCTGGTGTCCGTGGCGATGCCATTCAACTTGGCTTGTGCGGCCCGGCCCAGCACCTGCCCCTCGCTGGAAGTGACCAAGGTTTCGAGCACCTTGACCGGGTCTTCCAGTGCCGCGCCCGACAGTTGCACATGCCGGTTCAAATAGTCCAGCAAACCCTGTGCCGCGGGCTCTTGAGCTGAATCCGAAGCTTGGCTTGCCTGTTCAATCGCGGTTGCCCGAAGCACCTGCTGCTCGCTGGCACTCAAGGGTATCGGCCAGGACAAGGCGCCGCCGAAGTTGCCGAACGGGTGCTGCAGGGCACGCCCCGCCACGGTGCGTGCCAGCGCCAGCAACTCGCTTTGGGTCGTGGGCAAAGGCAGCCCGTTTTCAACCATGAAGGCTTCCAGGGTCACCGCCTTTCCAGGCTCCAGGATGTAGGGCACATGCTGGGCCGAGCCCGGGGCCACATTCATCGGCGCGCTTTTCAACACCGCCGCCACCTCCCGCGGTGTAGCCGTTTCCGGCAGGCGCTGGGCAGCCAGGGCAAGTTGTTGTGCCAGGTATTGCCAGTTTTTCTGGTTCTCCACGTGTTGGCCCAGCGCCTGGCGCGCATCCAGGCTATCCAGGCGCTCCAGCAGGCGTTCATTGCGAGCCCACAGCGCATCGCTGCCGTCGAAATGGGGCGCCAGGTCAGCTCCTTGCTCCAGCCCCTCCAGCAGTTGCTGTACACCTGCGGCAATCACGTCGTTGTGCAGTGGCGCCAGGGCCTGGCTCAGTTGGTTTTCCCAGCCCGGCTTGAGGCTGTGCTGAGTCGCCAGGGGCAGGCTGTGCTTGAACTGCTGCGCGGCGTCTGGGTCGTCGGCGATACGCCGGCGAACCCTCTGCAAGGCCTGCGCCGGCGTATTGAATACCTCGAAGCCATCACGCGGGGTATACAACACCGTAAGGCCTTGTTGATCCCCAGGCTGCAAGGTCCGGTCGGCGTCGGGGCTGTCATACCGACGCGTCTGTGACGACCCATCGGCGCGAGTGATCAGGAAGCTGCCCGCCATCAGCGTGCCGTCAGGCATGGGCGTATCGAGCTTGAGCGGGTAGACTCCAGGCCGTTCGCCATCCGGTATGGCGCGTTCACGCTCGGCCAGGGTGGGATGTTCGAACGCGGTATCGATCAGCGCCTTGGCGGCCAATGACAACGTGCCGTCCTCTACAAGCAGCGCGGCCAGGGTCGAAAGCATTTGCCGATGAATGGCCAACAGCTGGTTTTGCGCGGGCTCAGGGTTGACCTCCCCCGGGCGCGCTTCAGTCCAGAACCGCGAAGGGCTCAACGGCGACGGTTCTTCAGAGGCTTGGCCTGGTTGCTCCGCCGGCGAGTCGGTGCGGGTTGGCTGCCTGTCCATCAGGCCCTGGATTTGCTGGTTGAGGGCCTGGTACTCGTTGAGCAGCAGGCGTTGGTTGGTGATCTGCAGCCCGCTTAGCAGGCCTGAACGATTGGCGCGTACGGGCGCAATCCCCTCCACCTCCGCAAGGGTCGATGCGTGCAACGACAGAGGGCTGAGGGGGGGTGAAATAAACTCCAGGCGCGGACGATGGCTGGCGATAGCAGTGGACATTCGAGTGTTCTCAGATGAGTGAGGCCATTCGTCCCTGATGACAATCGGTGTAGTGATCTTCCTTAACGTGCCTCGCCTGGGTGAGATCTTTGCACTGCCAGGTTCCAGTAAATCCTGTGAGCAAAGATGAACAGATCGATACCCGTCGCTGGAAACGCGACTTCGGATCCGCCTGAACAGCCGTGGGTCCCATTACCGCTGCAAGAAGCCCCGGGGGTCGAACACCTGAAGGTGACGAACGCCTGGGGCGGCGGCTCGGCTATATGGTGGTGGTAAGTCACGTTGCGTACGGTCAAGCCACGAGGGTCGATGACCGTCAGCGACAGGGTGTTGTGATGCAAGGAAGTCATGCACTCAGACCCGGCGAACCTTGCCCAGCATACGCCGCAACACCCGGGTATCGCCTCGCAGCGCGTGGAGGATCACCGCACCGATGTGACCGACAATCAACACCAGCATCGCCCACCCCAGTTCGCTATGGAAATCCCGGCCCAGGTCGATCATCCACTGCACTTTCTCACCCTCGAACCCCTGCATGATGGTCAGGCCAAATGCCGAGAATTCCCGCCCGGAACCGTACTGGCGCAGCAGCCCGATAGTCGGGATCAGGAACATCAACGCATACAGTGCGCCATGCCCGAATGACGCCAGGCGGTTGACGCTCGGCGGACGGTTGTGGCGCTGCAGCAGGTTCCAGCCGGCCCGTAGTATCAGCAGCACCAGCAATAGCAGGCCCGCGGGCTTGTGGTAGGGCCATAGCAGTTTGTCCAGCGCAGAATCGGACGCCAGGTAATGGGCCACTGCCGTGCAATAGCTCCAGGTGAACACCAGAGCCATCAGCCAATGCAGTGTTCGGCTGACAGCATCGTAGTGATCATCAGGGGAACGGGGTGTCTCGAAAGTATCCTTCATCGCGGCCTCTTTTTTTTTGATATCTAAGGTGAACATCGCACTCCTGCCGGTAAAAAAACACCATTCCCATAGGCAGTAGGAAAAATCAGGTAATTCCTACAAGCTCATTAAATACCACCAGGGCGATGCCGTCAGCCGCGTCGCACAGCGCCTCAAGGCACCGGTAACCACGCGCTGAAACCCGCCTGGCGGGTCAATGGGCACCAGGCAACGTCCCCTGTCGGAGCGGGCAACAGCTGGCGCTCGACACCAGGTAACGGCACGCCCTTCCAATCGAAAACCCTTGTACCTTGCCAGGCCAGCACTATGCCCAGGGCCTGGCTTTGATCGGTATTGACCCAACACGCCGCCGAGGCTGCCATAAAGGCTTCGATAGGCTCGTCGTCGATCTGCGCCCGGTAAGTCGAGCCCAGCAGCCAGCGGCACACGCTCAGGTGGTAGGTCCAATCCAGCGCCGGCTGATTGCGGTAGGCCCAGGTCATGAAACTGCGAAACAGGTTCAGCCCCTCCGGCGGGTCGAGCTTGAGCAGTGCCGGGCAGATATCAAACAACGTGTGCCAATGGGGCAACAGGCGTGCATCCAGGTGCACGAAACAGCGGGAGTTACTCGGGTAATCGGGCAGCGTCGGCTCCGCGCGCAGGCGGCGAGATGCCTTGCTGACCAGGCGGTTGGCGCCTGCAGGCAATTGATGATTCATGGGTCGCACTCACAGTCGTGACGATAGAACGCCCCCTGGTCACAGGGGGCCCAAGGCACACGTCAGAAGTCTGGGGAAGCGCGGGGGTTGGCCGAGGGCCAGGAGTAACGCGGTGGCGCCTTATTGCGCCGCTCATGGGCAGGACGCGGGGTTTGCGCCTGGCCCAACAGCCACGCCAGGCCAATCAGGAAGACAATGGCGACGGTAACGGCGCTGCACACCGGGCAGGCAAAGTAGTTCGAGATGTTGCTGGAATTCGGGTTAGCCAACCCTTTATCGGAAACCGGCGACTGGCCGCCGTCGGCTGAACAGAACAGGCCACCGATGCCATTGAGTTGCTGGCCCATCATCTGACCATGCCCTAAACCGCAGGCGAACAGGTTCATCAGCACGCAAAAGTACAGGGCCCAGGCGATCAGCGAACGGTCACAATGGCGCAATTTCATGGCGGCGACTCTACCACCGAAGCCGCAAAAGGATGAAGTGCGGCGCGCCCCTGTGGCAGAACGTCGCAGATTACGTGGGCCAGCCAGGGTTGCTAGACTGTGGGCCCTCCTCGTTTCTACGTTTCAAAGCCTGGCTTTCAAAGCCTGATGTGTAGATCCAGAGCAATGCAGGCGTTTCACAGGATGCACAGTTAATGAGTACGTTATTCACCCGCCGCAAAGTGCTGACCGGCATGGGCCTGTTGGGCCTGGGCAGCCTGCTGGGCGGCTGTGACTACAGCCCCAAGCTGAATTTCAAATACGGCAAGGACCTCAGTGACAAGATCATGGGCCGCACCTTCAAGCTCAAGAACACCGACGGCGAAACCGTCACCCTGAGTTCGTACCGTGGGCTGATGCCGGTGGTGTTCTTCGGCTTCACCCAGTGCCCGGCGGTCTGCCCGACGACCCTGGCCCGCGCCGCCCAGGCCAAGAAGCTGATGGGCCGCGACGGTGAGATCATGCAGGTGGTGTTCATCACCCTGGACCCCGAGCGCGACACTCCCGAAATCCTCGACAAATACGTCAAGGCCTTCGACCCCAGCTTCGAAGCGCTCTACGGCACCCCGGAAGAAATCGCCGTGGCCGCCAAGGAATTCGGGATCTTTTATGAAAAGATCCCTGCCGGCGACACCTACACCCTGTCCCACACCGCCACCAGTTTCGTGTTCGACACCCGTGGCAACCTGCGCCTTGGCTTGCAGGCATCCCTTACCGCTCAAGAGTGTGCAGAAGACCTGCTCACCGTCATGGAGGTCTGCTAATGACTGCCGTTCAACACCTCAAACGCTTGACCCTGGGCCTCACCCTGCTGGGCATCGCCGCCCACGCCAGCGCCCAGGTACTGGTCACCGACGCCTGGGTGCGCGCCTCAGTAGCAGGCCAGCCGTCCAGCGGCGCGTTCATGACCGTCACCGCCGACAGCGACAGCCGACTGCTCAGCGTGGCCTCGCCGGTGGCCAAGGACGTGCAGATCCATGAAATGAGCATGAAGGACGACGTGATGCGCATGGGCCCGGTGGACTCGGTGGCCCTGCCTGCTGGCAAAGCCGTCAAGCTCGACCCGAACGGTTACCACGTGATGCTGATGGGCCTGACCGGCCAGATCAAGGAAGGCGACCAGGTGCCGCTGACCCTTACGGTGCAGGATGCCAAGGGTGAAAAGCAGACGGTTGAAGTAAAGGCTGCCGCCCGTGGCCTGGATGGCATGGACCACAGCAAGATGGACCATAGCAAGATGCATTGATTGGGCTGTGGCAGAGGGCCCTTTGTAGGAGCGAGCTTGCTCGCGAAAAACGTCAACGATAACGCGTGCTTCCTGAATGAGCGCGGCGCCTGTGAGTTTTTCGCGAGCAAGCTCGCTCCTACAAAAGCCTTAACTGACTGGCATTAGGACAAGCCCCACATTTTGACCGAATACAACCAATCCAAAGATACTTGTTATCCTGCCGCTCCAACCCACATGGACGCGCGCCTATGCAGATCGCCCCCGCCTTCATCCTGCACCAGACCGAGCACTGGCTGCTCAATCACCACCAGGCGTCAAAGCTGCCGGGCTACCTGATGCTGGGCGCCCAGGCACCGATCGATTCGCTCGCCGATATGCCTGACGCCGCGCTGGCCGAACTGGGCGGCTTGCTCGCCAACATCCAGCGCGTGATGCAAGCCCAACTCCAGCCAAAATGGTTGTACATCAGCCGTTACGGTCATATGCCAGGCTTGCCGCTGCACTTTCACTTCATCCCCGTCTATGACTGGGTAGAGCAAGCCTTCTGGCAGGATGAACGCTATCGCACACTGCAGCGTTTTGGCGCCCAGGAACTCCAGGAAACACTGACCGATGGGGCCGAACTGACCCTGTTTGTATGGCGTGAGTTTGGCGAAAGCACTACACCCCCGCAGATTCAAGGGCCGGGGGTTGAGCAGGTGATTGAGCAACTGCGTGCGGCATTCAAGCCTCAGGCATGACACGCAGCCGCTTCACCATCGGAATACACGCCAGCGCCAGCCCCGACGGCGAGTGATACACCGCCTGCTCATCGCCCACATAACCACACGCCCGATAGAAACTCACCGCATTCAAGGTGGAATCGAGCATCACCTCTTCAATGGCCCTCAGTCGCGCAACGTCCTCCAAATGGTCAAGCATCGCCTTGCCATATCCACGTCCGGTGAACCCAGGCCGCACGAATAACGCCCCCACTTCATTGTTATCAAGATCGAGCATGCCGGTGGCGACGGCCACGCCATTCACCCACCCCAGGTAAAACAATTTGTCCATCAGCGTGTCATAGCCATCGGCGGCTTTGCCCCGCGTCCAAAGCGCCAGCTGCTCGGCACTGTAGGCGCCGATGCACTGGCCAAGGATGGCGTCGCGGCGGATGTCAAACGCGCAGTTGGCGTCCTCGGGTGTCGCGCGGATTATCTCCAGCATTGCAATGTCCTTGTGTGACCTCAATTTGCCATTAGCCCATTTGTGCTAATCGACCCTTCCCACCTGCGGCGCTATATTCCCCGGCACTTCCAACGCTCCTCCGGCACCGCGCATCCATTGCGCGCGGGTTCGTTGTGCGCTGGAAAAACCATAACAACCCCAAGGAAGAAGCACCATGAAACTCCACTCCCCCGTTACTCGCCTTGCCCTGCTGGGCGCCCTGATCATCGGCGTAGCCGGTTGCAGCAATATCAAGCCCACCGAAGACCATCTCAAGACGCTCTCGGAGACCAACCTGGGCGAGCCGGTAAAACGTATCTCCAATGTGCGCAGCGACTCCATGACCACCTACTATGTGGCCAACACCGCATCCGGCGAATACAACTGCTCCGTACCCAGCGGCGCCAGCGGCGGTGCGTTCGCAATCGCCAGCTTTGGCCTGATGAAACCTGCCGCCTACTGCCAGCCCAAAGGCGCACGTGGCAACGGGCTGACGCCATTCATGCAGTAATGTTTTCCCGTCTGAGGTCGCGCAACCTGCCGCGCAGTTCCGCTGGGCGCACCGGCTTGGAGAGTATTGCGATCTGACGGTCGTGCAACGCGGCCTGGATTTTCTCCACGTCATGACCGGTGAGGATCAACGCCGGCACCGCCCAGCCACGTTGCTGGCGTAGCTGATCGATGCATTCGATACCGGTGGCGTGGTTGCCCAGGTCATAGTCGGCGACGATGATGTCGCAGTCGCTCACCAGGCCCTGCCCACTGGACTCGGCCTGCACCTCGCAACCCCAGCGCTCCAGCAGGGCCTGGGTGGCGAGCAGTACGTTGTGGTCATCTTCCACCAGGCACACTTTCAAACCCGTGAGCAGGCCGGCCTGGCGCGCATCGGCGCGCAATGTCGGTTGAACCGGCGCAGTGGCGAGTGCCAGGCCATGCAGGCTTACTGAGGTGCCACGGCCCACCCGCGAACGCAGGCTCACGCGCAGCCCCATCAATTGCCCCAGGCGCTTGACGATGGACAGCCCCAGGCCAACGCCTTCGACGTCCTTGTCACGCAGTTGGCGCACGCGATAGAACTCCTCGAAGACCTGTGACAGATGCTCCCTGGCAATCCCCCGCCCCTGGTCATGCACCTCCACCACCAGACCGTCATCGCGAATACGCACGCCGACCAGCACTGGCCGTTGTGCAGCGTATTTGAAGCAATTGGAGAGCAGGTTCTGCACCATGGTCGCCAACATACCCGGGTCCACCAGTACCCAGTGGGTGCAAGGCCGCAAGCGTAGCTCCACGCCGGCCCAGCGTGCGGCTTCGGCGTTCTGGCGCATCAGGTCGGCGAGGAAGTCGCCCAGGTGGATCACCTGGTATTTGGGCAGCAGCCGGCCATTGTCGAGGGTATAGAGATCAAGAATCGAACGGAACAGTTGCGACACGTTGAGCAGCGAACGGTCGATGTTATCCACCAGCCGCCGCTCGTCATCCCCCAGCCGGGCTTCGCGCAGGCAGGCGGTGAACAGGCCGATGGAGTGGATCGGCTGGCGCAGGTCATGGCTGGCCTGAGCGAGAAAACGGGATTTTTCCAGGTTGGCGGCGATGGCTTCTTCGGAAGCCTTGCGCGTACGCTCCAGCAGGATATGGGCGTACACCGGGATCACCGTGCTGGTGATCATCAGCATCAGCACCATGAACGGCTGCGCCTGCCACAACGGCGTGAGCTGGTACACCACCAACAGCGCCAGCAACGCCAGCCCCGTGGCAATCGCCAGGTAGCGCGAGCCGTAGCGCATGCCGTTGCCCAGGTTCACCCACACCATCACCGCATACAGCGGCAACGCCGCTTCACCGCCCACCACCAGGCCGAACGAAGTGCCGGTGTAGTCGTGAAGCATGCCGAAGATGCGCCGCGCCGGGTAATGCCCGGGCCAACGTGCGATGACCTGGCGCAACACGATGGACGCCAGCAGGAACATGAAGATATACAGGATCACCGGCAGGTAGGTGTCCAGCGAGTGCCCGGGTAGGAAACCCAGTAGGCTGATATACACAATGGCGATGGTGGCCACCACAATGCGCAGGTTAGCCTGGTCGAGTTCAGAGTTGGTCTCGAGACCCATAGTCATATCCTTGACATATCCACTGTAGGAGCGAGCTTGCTCGCGAAAAACGCTACCGATAACGCGTGTTGTCTGATATTACGCGGTGCCTGTGCGTCCTTCGCGAGCAAGCTCGCTCCTACAGTATTGAGAGGGGTAAAGTAACATGCCTCAGCACACCCTTGCCCCAGGAAGGAGCACACCATGACCGGCCGGATCATCATCGCCGACGACCACCCGATGTTTCGCGAAGGCATGGCGCGTACCGTGCAACGCCTGTTGCCCGATGCCCAGGTGAAAGAGGCCGGCGACCTGGCCACGGTAAATGCGCTGCTGCGCGAGGCTGGCGAAGTCGACACCCTGATCCTCGACCTGCGCTTCCCCGGCCTGACCTGCATCAGCCAACTGGCCGAACTGCGCCAGCAACTGCGACGTACCACCCTGATCGTGGTGTCGATGGTCGACGACGCCGCGCTGATCGAACAGGTCATGGCCCTGGGCATGGACGGCTTTATCGGCAAGAACATCACCCCCGACGAGATCGGCCAGGCGCTGCTGGCGATCCGCGACGGCGAAGTGCTGGTCAAGTTCGCGCCTTCGGGCCTGCTGCCGCTGGGCACTCACACCCTCACCACCCGCCAGCGGGAAGTGCTGCGCCTGATTGCCCAGGGCAAGACCAACAAGGAAATTGCCAAGGCCCTGGATATCTCGCCGTTTACCGTGCGTATCCATGTGTCATCGCTGCTGCGCACGCTGGACGTGCCGTCACGGGCGGCAGCAGCGGTGAAGTATTCCGGAGAGTTGTAGGTCCACCGCCCCTCCCACATTAGACCGAGGTGCAGCAGTCGGCCCTTCACGGCTCTGCATCCGATATTTATGCTCAATTCCCAGCTTAATAATATTTTATTAATCCCCCCCCGCCGCCTAACTTGACGTCATGCCCAAGCTGAATCCAACTGCATTACGCAAGGACAGACACATGACTCAAGCAATAACAAAAATAGACACGCTGGTAGTGGGAGCGGGTCAAGCTGGCGTAGCCATGAGCGAGCACCTGAGCAAGCAAGGCGTGCCGCACCTGGTGCTGGAGCGCAGCCGTATCGCCGAGCGCTGGCGCACCGGGCGCTGGGACTCGTTGGTCGCCAATGGCCCGGCCTGGCATGACCGCTTCCCCGGCCTGGAATTCATTGATGTGCCCGCCGATGGTTTCGCGCCCAAAGAACGCGTGGCGGATTACTTTGAAACCTATGCACGCAAGTTCAATGCACCGATCCGCACCGGGGTGGACGTCACCTCAGTGGTACGCAACGTCGGCCGTCCCGGTTTTAGTGTGCACACCAGCGAAGGTGTGATCGAAGCCAACCGCGTGGTGGCTGCCACCGGGCCGTTCCAGAAGCCGGTGATTCCGGCCATTGCGCCCAAAGACACCGCGCTGCACCAGATCCATTCCGCCGACTATCGCAACCCCGGGCAACTGCCGGCGGGCGCTGTATTGGTGGTGGGCGCCGGCTCTTCCGGGGTGCAGATCGCCGATGAATTGCAGCGCGCCGGGCGCCGGGTGTACCTGTCGGTCGGCGCCCATGACCGCCCGCCCCGCGCCTATCGCAACCGCGATTTCTGCTGGTGGCTGGGGGTGCTGGGTGAATGGGACCAGGTGGCGATGAAGCCCGGCCGCGAGCATGTGACCATCGCGGTCAGCGGCGCCCACGGCGGCAAGACCATCGACTTCCGTGAACTGGCCCAGCAAGGCATGACCCTGGTCGGCCTGACCCAAGCCTTTGACGGCAACGTGGCCACCTTCCAGCCCAACCTGGTGGAAAACCTGGCCCGCGGCGACGAAAACTACTTGGCCCTGCTGGATGCGGCTGACGCCTATATCGAGCGCAACGGCCTCGACCTGCCGCTGGAGCCCGAAGCGCGTCGCGTGTTTCCCGATGCCGAATGCATCAGCAACCCGATCCTGCAACTGGACCTGGCCCAGGCCGGCATCACCTCGATCATCTGGGCTACCGGGTTTGCCACGGATTACAGCTGGTTGAAAGTCGACGCCTTCGACGCCGCCGGCAAGCCCCAGCACCAGCGCGGGGTCTCCAGTGAAGCGGGCATCTACTTCCTCGGCTTGCCGTGGCAATCGCGGCGTGGTTCGTCATTCATCTGGGGTGTGTGGCACGACGCCAAATACGTGGCCGACCACATCGCCATCCAGCGTCAGTACCTTGAGTACCGCGAACCCGCACCGGTTGTTCACCACACCCCTGTCAGCGCCTGAGCACTTTTTCCTGGAGTTTTTTTGATGCCTACCCACACTCGCATCCGCATGTTCAACACCAAAGAAACCTACCCCAACCAGAGCCTGGACAACGACCTGTGCCAGGCGGTGCGCGCCGGCAACACCGTGTATGTACGCGGCCAGGTGGGTACCGATTTCGACGGCAACCTGGTGGGCCTTGGCGATGCCCGCGCCCAGGCCGAACAGGCGATGAAGAACGTCAAGCAACTGCTCGAAGAAGCCGGCAGCGACCTCAGCCATATCGTCAAGACCACCACCTACCTGATCGACCCGCGCTACCGCGAACCGGTGTACCAAGAAGTCGGCAAGTGGCTCAAAGGCGTGTTCCCGATCTCCACCGGGCTGGTGGTCTCGGCCCTCGGCCAGCCACAGTGGCTGATGGAAATCGATGTGATCGCGGTTATTCCAGAGTAAGGAGGCTAGCCATGACCTTTTCCATCGTCGGCCGTTGTGCGGAAACCGGCCAGCTGGGCATCGCCATCAGCTCATCGAGCATTGCCGTGGGCGCCCGCTGCCCGTGGCTGCGGCCCGGTGTGGGCGCGGTGTCGACCCAGAACATCACCCTGCCCGCCCTCGGCCCGGACGTGCTCGACCTGCTGGAACAGGGCCTGGCTCCGGCCGAGGCCCTCGACCAAGCCCTAACGCGCAACGGCTACAGCCAATACCGGCAAGTGACGGCGATTGACCACCTGGGCCGCAGCGTGCATTTCAGCGGCAGCCAGACCCTGGGTACCCATCATGCGGTATCGGGCGAGCAATGCGTGGCGGCGGGCAATATGCTCGCCGACCGCGAAGTCATCACGGCGATGGTCACCGCCTTCGAACAGGGTGAAGGGCAACTGGCAGACCGGCTGCTGGCGGCCATGCATGCCGCCATCGCCGCCGGTGGCGAAGCCGGTCCGGTGCACTCTGCCGCGCTGGTGGTGGTGGGCGAGCTGACCTGGCCGATCATCAATCTGCGTGTGGACTGGGCCGATGAAGCCCCCCTTGTCGAACTTCAATCACTCTGGGACGCCTACCGCCCGCAAGTGCAGGACTATATCGACCGCGCCCTCGCCCCCGACCGCTCCCCCGGCTACGGCGTGGCCGGAGACGACCGATGAGCCGCAGCCGCGAATTGCTGCGCACGCTGGTGGGGTTCGATACCACCAGCCGCGAAACCAACCTGCAGTTGATCGAGTTTGTGCGCGATTACCTCGCCGGATTTGGTGTAGCCAGTGAACTCGTCTATAACGCGCAGCGCAGCAAGGCCAACCTGTTTGCCAGCATCGGCCCGGTAGAACTGCCAGGCATCGTGCTGTCGGGGCACACCGATGTGGTGCCGGTGGATGGGCAACCCTGGACACTGCCGCCGTTCGAGTTGACCGAGCGTGACGGCAAGCTGTTCGGGCGCGGCACTGCCGACATGAAGGGGTATATCGCCTGTGTGCTGGCGCTGGTGCCGGAGTTGGTCAAGACGCCGTTGCGCCTGCCGGTGCATATCGCCCTGTCCTATGACGAGGAAGTCGGCTGCCTCGGTGTGCGCTCGCTACTCGCGGTCTTGGAGCTGCGCCCGGTAAAACCCATGCTGTGCATTATTGGCGAGCCGACCGAACTCAAACCGGTGCTGGGCCACAAGGGCAAATTGGCTATGCGCTGCGATGTGCAGGGCCACGCATGCCATTCGGCGTATGCGCCCTCGGGGGTGAATGCGATTGAACACGCCGCCGAATTGATCAGCGAGCTGGGCCGTATTGGCCAGCGTTTGCGCTCGCGCCAGGACCCGAGGTTCGATCCGCCGTTCAGCACGGTACAGACCGGCATGATCAGCGGCGGCAAGGCATTGAACATCGTGCCCGCCGATTGCCGCTTCGATTTCGAAGTGCGCGCCCTGCCTGCCATGGACCCAGGTGAAGTGGCTGAAGAGTTGCAAGCGTACGCGATGCAGCAGGTGCTGCCGAAGATGCAGGCCGTGAGTAAGCAGAGTTCGATTCGGTTTACCAAGTTGTCGGCCTACCCGGGATTGGTCACGGATGAACGCAGCCAGGCAGCGGAGTTGATCGCCGCGTTCTCAGGCTCGCGGGACTTTGGCACCGTGGCGTTTGGCACCGAAGGTGGGTTGTTTGATGCGGTGGGTATTCCGACCGTGGTGTGCGGGCCAGGGAGCATGGACCAGGGGCATAAGCCGGATGAGTTTGTGAGTGTGGAACAGCTCGACGGCTGCGATGCCATGCTGCGAAGGATGCTGGACTCGATTCAGATTTGAAGAAAATACAGATCCAATGTGGGAGGGGGCTTGCTCCCGATGAGGGAGTGGCAGTGAAAGCAGCTGTGACTGACACACCGCCATCGGGAGCAAGCCCCCTCCCACACTGGGTCCTGCGTTCAGCCGAGTAACCGTGCGAGCTCTTCACGGCAGTAATCCACAAACAACTGCACCGGCTTGGTCAGCGGGGCCCGCCTCAGCCACACCGCCGACAACCCCGACCCCGTCACCGTTTCCGCCAACGGAATACACACCACCTTCTGCCCATCATAGGTGTACTCACTGAACGGCTTGGTCACCAGGATCGAGAACCCGAAGCCGCGCCCCACCATGCCGCGCACCATCTCGATGGACGGCGAGCTGAACACGATATTGGGCGTCAGCCCGCGCTCTTCAAAGATGCTCACGAAATAGGTCCGGCTGGGCAGCACATCGAGCAAGATCATCGGCTCCAGCACCAGGTCGGCCAGGGACACCTTGGCCTGTTGTGCAAAACGGTGATCGGCCGGCAGCAACGCATAAGGCTGTTGCGGCGGCATCAGTGACGTGGTCTCGATGGTGCCGCCCAGGTCGTGTTCGAACAGCATCGCCACATCGATACTGCCTGCCGTCAGCGCCTGCACCAGCTCCTGCTGCTCGCCGTCGCGAATACGGATCTCAACCCCCGGCCAGCGCGCCTTGAAACCGGCGATCAAACGCGGCAGGTACAGCGGCGCCACGGTTTCAAAGCAGCCAATATCGATCTGCCCCGCCACTACATCATTGTCCGCCAGGGCGTTCTGCTCGAACTCATGGGCCACCCGCAACAGCTCCAGGGCCTTGCGATAAAAACGCGCGCCACTGGGGGTGAGCGAAACGCCCTGGGCGTGATGGCGGATAAACAGCTGCACGCCAAAACTCTCCTCCAGGTGCTTGATCGCCGTGGACACCGACGGCTGGGCGATATACAGCTTGCGCGACGCCTCGGCGACGCTGCCGCATTCGGCAGTTGTCACAAAATATCTGAGCTGGCGCAGGTTATAGGCAGCCATCGGCACCTCCATAAACGTGGGATTTCGCCCCAAACAAGTGCGAAAAAATCGCGCTTTTTTTCATCGATTCGAGCCCATGCAACATACCGGAGCAAAAATCTGCGCGAGATACTTTTTTTAAGGTCTATAGCAACAAACTTACTAATTTACCTCCCCGCGCCCATTGCAGATGATCACTCCAACAACAAAGCGCCGCCCCGTGCAGCGCATAGCGAAGTACGTCAACGTACTCACCTTGCCTTGGAGCTCGTCATGGTTACCACTGCAACATCCAGCGCCCCGCTTATCGAAAAACACACGATTGGATACGTGCCCCCGGAAGATCGCCATGGAAAGGTAAGAGACCTGTTCACCCTATGGTTCGGCGGCAACATTGCGCCGTTGCCGATCGTCACCGGCGCACTGGGTGTGCAACTGTTCCACCTCAACCTGGTGTGGGGCATTGTCGCCATCCTCGTCGGCCACCTGGTTGGCGGTGTGTTAATGGCGTTGCACTCGGCCCAGGGCCCGCAGATGGGCATCCCGCAGATGATCCAAAGCCGCGCCCAGTTCGGCTCCCTCGGTGCGCTGCTGGTGGTGGTGATTGCCGGGGTGATGTACATCGGTTTCTTCGCGTCCAACATCGTGCTCGCCGGTAAATCCCTGCACGGCGTGGTCGACGCGGTGCCCGTGCCGGTTGGCATTGTGATCGGCGCCATCGGCTCCGGCATCATCGGCATCATCGGCTATCGCTTTATCCACGTGCTCAACCGTATTGGCACCTGGGTGCTGGGCGCCGGCATCGTGCTGGGCTTCGGCTACATCTTCACCCACGTGCAGACCACCGACTTCCTGACCCGCGGCAGCTTCAACATCTCCGGTTGGCTGGCGACTGTTTCCCTGGCTGCGCTGTGGCAGATCGCCTTTGCGCCGTACGTCTCGGACTACTCCCGCTACCTGCCGGCCGACGTACCCGTCGCCGCGACCTTCTGGACCACCTACCTGGGCTCGGCCCTGGGTTCGAGCCTGGCCTTCATCTTCGGTGCCGTCGCCGTGCTCGCCACCCCGGTAGGCATGGACACCATGGACGCCGTCAAACTCGCCACCGGGGCCATCGGCCCGTTGATGCTGGTGCTGTTTTTGCTCAGCGTGATCAGCCACAACGCCCTCAACCTGTACGGCGCGGTACTGTCGATCATCACCCTGGTGCAGACCTTCGCCTACCGCTGGATCCCCACGGCCAAAAGCCGCTCCGTGATCTCCATCATCGTGCTGGCCGCCTGTTCGATTGCGGCAGTGTTCGCCTCCAAGGACTTTATCGGCCACTTCGTCGACATGGTGCTGGTGCTGCTGGTGGTGCTGGTGCCGTGGACGGCGATCAACCTGATCGACTTCTATGCGATCCACAAAGGCAAGTACGACATCGCCTCGATCTTTCGCGTGGATGGCGGCATCTACGGCAAGTACAACCCCCAGGCGTTGCTGGCGTATGCGGTGGGGATTGCGGTGCAGATTCCGTTTATGAACACACCGCTGTACGTGGGGCCGATTTCCGAGCACATCAACGGTGCGGATCTGTCCTGGGTGGTGGGGTTGGTGGTGACGTCGCCGTTGTACTTCTGGTTGGCGAGTCGCGACAGTGCGTATAAGCGCCGCATGGATGGGGGCAAGTTGGTGGGTGGGGTCTGATTAACGGCAGCTGTGCGTGGGAGACCTTCGGGTCTGCCGGGGGTGATTCTTCCTGGTCTGCGAACCCGAGCACAGTCGCCCCCCAGTCTGTTTCGCAGCAGCAAGGCTGTGACGAAACCCGCCTCGGCGGGTTTTCTGGTTTTTGAAGAACTCAAACCTACCGCCAGGATATGTCGAACTCGGTCAACTGTGGGAGGGGGCTTGCCCCCGATACGTAACCACGATGCGAAGCGAGCCGCTCTTGATCTGGATCTGCATGGGTCAGTTGAACCTCACTTCTTCCCCTCGAAGCAAATAGCCTTCCGGTGCCATACACCCAATGTTTCTCTATGATGTGGCCTTTCGCTCAACGCCCCAGGAAACACCCATGCCCACCCTCACCTTGCGCAACGCCCTCCCCGCTGACGCCCACCGCTGCTTTGAAATCGAAACCAGCGCCTACGAAGGCGACGAAGCCGCCACCCTGGAAAAGATCGCCACGCGCATCGCGCAGTATCCCCAGGGTTTTCTGATCCTGGAAGCAGACGACGATGTGGTCGGGTTTATCAACTCAGGCTGCGCCCACGAGGTGGTAATGTCGGACGAAGCCTTCAAGGAGTTGGTCGGTCATTCACCCGAGGCACAGAATGTGGTGATCATGTCGGTAGTGGTCGACCCGGCGCATCAGGGCAAAGGCTATGCAACAACCCTGATGACTGAGTTCGTGCAACGCATGCGTACGCTGGGCAAGCAGACCATTCACCTGATGTGCAAGGAGCAGCATGTGCCGTTGTACACCCGCATGGGCTACACCTATGTGCGCCCGTCGCCGTCGGATCACGGTGGGATGGCGTGGCATGAGATGGTGATGGTGCTGTAGCGCCCTTCATGGAAATCATCGTATTTATGTTGCCAAGAGTAAAACCCGGTTGGGTAAAAGCCTAACCCAGGCTTTAAAGGCTGGGCGGGCTACAAACCCTGCCAGAGCCGAATCACAGCCTGAATGTGGGCGCCAGCTTGCTCGCTCCCACGTCTGAATTGGGCATCAACCAACGCGTCACCAACTGCCAGAAGCCCCACCACCGCCACTGGAACCACCGCCACCAGACGAACTGCTGCTGGAGCTGGAGCTGCTGGAACTCGAACCGGACCCGCCGCCCGAGCCAGATCCAGACCCCTCGCCAACCTTGCCAAAGATAATCAGCGCGACAAACGATGCGATGGGAAACGCCAGCAGCCAGCCATCGCGTCCGCCATCAATCACCAGCCCGGCGACCACGTACACGGCCAACGCCGCCAGCAGTCGCACGAAAAACCCTGCGCGGCTGCTCCTCCAGGTGTGCCTCATGATCAGCAGCAGCACCAGGTACAAGCCCAGCACTACCCCTACGCACAGCGGCCATAGCAGCCAATGGATAAAACTGACGTCCACATAGTGATCCGCAACCACCAACCCGACGCTATAGACCAGCAGCCCGATCACGCCGTAGAACAGCGGGCGTACCTGCCACAAGGCACCGAAGGTGGCGCCGCCAATCAACAGGGTCAGCGGCATGACAAACAGGAACATCGGCCATTGTTGACCGCCACCGAGCAGTGCCAGCAACAACGTGGCCGCCACCGCAAGGATCAAGCCTTTGCGCCAACGCAGCTTGCCGGCGGCGAGCAGCACGCCACCCAGGCCACCCAGGACAAACGCCGCCAGTATCGCGATAAATTGGGGGTTGACCCCGGGCCCGGCCACCTTGGGCAGGTCGCCGCCGTCCACCAACACGATCAGCGCATCCACACCTTGTTGGACACCACCAGCAAAGTCCCCCTGGCGAAACGCCGGGGTGATGCGCTCTTCTATGATGCGGTGGGCCAGCAGGTCGGTGACCGTGCCTTCCAGGCCGTAGCCCACTTCGATGCGCACCTTGCGGTCGCCCTTGGCCACTACCAGCAGGATGCCGTCGTCGACGTCCTTGCGCCCCAGCTTCCACGCGCGGAACAGTTGGTTGGCATAGTCCTCGATGCCGTCGCTGCCGGTGGTCGGCACCAGCAATACCGCGACTTGCGCACCTTTGCGCTGTTCAAGCTCGGCGAGTTGGTTTTTCAAGCGCTGGGTGGTGGTGGCGTCGAGGGTATTGGTCAGATCAATCACCCGTTGGTCCAGGGCCACCCCGATAGGCGACGGGTCAGCCTGGGCCAGGCTCATCACGCCGACAAGCAACAGGGCCAATAGACTCAACACCGATTGCCGCAGAATCATCACCATGCTTTGTTACCTGAAGTATCTTCCTGAAGGCGCCGACTTTACCTTATCGACGTATAACACGTGACCCCAGGCCTGCGACTATCTAAACTGCCGCCACGCCCACATAGCTATTCGCCATCTACGAGAACGCCATGGACCTACGCCACCGCAACAATGTCAGTGTGATGGGCCATGGCCCTTCGACCCTGGTGTTTTCCCACGGCTTTGGCTGTAACCAGGCGATGTGGAACTACCTGGCGCCGCACTTTCTCGAGCGTTTTCGCGTGGTGCTGTATGACTTGGTCGGCGCCGGGCTGTCGGACCTGAGTGCGTTCGACAAAGCCAAATACAGCAGCCTGGACGGCTATGCCCGCGACCTCAACGAGATCATCGACGCCTACGCCCAAGGCCCGGTGATTCTGGTTGGCCACTCCGTCAGTGCGATGATCGGCACCCTCGCCGACCGTTTCACCCCCGGGCGCATTGCCGCGCACGTGATGATCGGCCCATCGCCGCGCTATATCGATACCGCGGATTACGTCGGCGGCTTCAAGCGCGACGATATCGAAGACCTGCTCGATACCCTCGACAGCAACTACCTGGGCTGGTCCAGCGCCATGGCCCCAGTGATCATGGGCGCCCCGACGCAACCGGCATTGAGCAACGAACTCACCGAAAGCTTCTGCCGCACCGAGCCGGACATCGCCAAGCAGTTCGCCCGCGTGACCTTCCTCTCGGATAACCGCCACGACGTGCAGGGCCTGGCCACTCCGGTACTGATCCTGCAATCGAGCGACGACTTGATCGCCCCCGTGGCCGTGGGTGAATACCTGCATGCTGTGATGCCCAACAGCACCTATTGCCTGGTGGACAATGTCGGCCATTGCCCACACATGAGCGCGCCCCAGGCGTGCGCGGCGGCGATGGACTCGTTCCTGGCGCCATGGGCAGTTGCCGATGCCTGACTCGCTGTTTGACAGCGCCGCCTGCGCCCTGGCCGTGACCCAGGAGGACGGTACGATCCTGCACGTCAACCCGCGCCTTAGCGACTGGCTCGGGTTCAGCGCGGCCGAGTTGCGGGGGCGCAGGTTCCAGGATCTGCTGACCATGGGCGGACGGATCTTCTACCAGACCCACTTGGCGCCGATGCTGCGCATGCATGGCAGCGTCACCGAGGTGAAGCTCGATATCCGCCATTGCGCCGGGCATAAAGTCACCGTCTTGCTTAACGCCAACCAACGCCAGCAGCCCGACGGCGTGGTGTGTGACCTGGCGCTGTTCGGCACCACCGACCGTGACAAGTACGAGCGCGAACTGCTCAATGCGCGCAAGTTGGCCGAAGCCCTGCTCCAGGAAAAAACCGCCGCCGAACTGGCCTTGCAACAGGCCCAGGCCGAATTGAGCGAGGCCTATGCCATCGCCCAGCGCCGGGCGTTGTTCGCCGAGCAGATGGTGGCGATTGTCAGCCACGATTTGAAAAACCCACTCACCGCGATCCGCATGGCTTCGGACTTTCTCCAGCGCGGCGAGCGCACGGCCAAGGAGCGCCAGTTGCTGGGGCACATCGGCCAGTCGTCGGAACGCGCTCAACGCATGATCGCCGACCTGCTGGACTTCACCCAGGCCCGAGTCGGCCAAGGCATTACCATCAAGGCGGTACCGCTGGATTTGCACAATGTGATCCAGCATGCGGTGGACGAACTGCGCGTAGCCTTCCCTGCCGCCACGCTGGTGCATCACGCCGAGGGCCTTGGCCAAGCGTGCCTGGATGCCGACCGGGTGCAGCAGATCATTGGCAACCTCGTCGCCAACAGCGTGGCCTATGGCGACCTGCTGCAACCGATCACCATCACCTCGCGCCTGGGCGACAACGCCTGCGCCGTCGCCGTGCACAACCATGGCCCGGCAATTCCCGAAACACTGCTTGCGGGGCTGTTCGAACCCATGACCCGTGGCACCGATCAGGGCAGCGACGTGCGCAGCGTCGGCCTGGGCCTGTATATCGTGCGCGAACTGGCCAGGGTGCACGGCGGCGATGTGGCGGTGAGTTCCTGTGTGGTGGCCGGCACCACCTTTACCGTGATGTTCTAGTACAGGTACGCGGCGCCCTGCATGATCGGTTCTACATGGCCGGTCAGTATCACCCCGCCCTGCCCGTCCCATTGCACCGTGACCGTACCGCCGTCGCACTCGACCGCCACGGTGTCATCGAGCAGCCCGCGCCGAATTCCATTGACCACCGCCCCGCAACAACACGAACCGGACCCCAACGGCACAGCGCCGCCACGCTCCCAGATGCGCAGGCGGATATGGCTGCGGCTCAGCACTTGTACGAAATGTACATTGGTCTTGGCCGGGAACAGTGGGTGAACTTCCAGTGCCGGGCCGACCGTCGCGACGTTGATGGCGGCGATGTCCTCCACGAAAAACGTACAGTGCGGGTTGCCCATGCTGCAAGCCGCCGGGCTGCCATCGATGGGCAGCACGCGGGTGTCGATCGCCTTGGCCAGGGGCACCGCTGCCCAGTCCAGCAACGGCGCGCCCATGTCCACCGACACCTGCTGCCCGTCGACGCGGGTACACGTCAGTAACCCACGCTCGGTACGCAGCACGACGGTCTGGGTACCGGCCTCGTGCATCAGGCGGTCAGCCACGCCGCGGGTAGCGCTGCCGCAAGTGTGCAGGCGCGTGCCGTCGGGGTTCCAGAATTGAATACGCGCGGCGGCATCCTCACAGTCGAGCACCACCGCCAGTTGATTGAAACCGATGCCCGTGTGGCGATTACCCAGGCGACGGGCAACCTGCGCAGTGATGGGGTTGTCCTGGCCACGGCGGTCGATGATGATGAAGTCGTCGCCGTGGGCGTGCATTTTCACGAACGGCAAGGTCATGGGTGCAGGTCCTGTTGTCGAAGTGAAGCAGTTCTAATAACACTGTAGGAGCGAGCTTGCTCGCGAAAATCGTGAAGACGACACGTTTTACCTGCAAGTACGCGTTATCGTTGACGTTCTTCGCGAGCAAGCTCGCGCCTACAAAGGGTTGATGGTCATGCTTATCGTATTCAGCGGCCTGCCCGGCAGCGGCAAGACCACGATTGCCAGGGAACTGGCGCGACAGACCGGCGCGGTTTACCTGCGCATCGATGTGATCGAACAGGCACTGCGGGACGCAGCGGTATTGATGGGCGATGTGGGTGCCAGCGGCTACGGCGTGGCGAATGCGCTGGCGCTGAGTAATTTGCGCTTGGGGCAGCGGGTCATTGCCGATTGCGTGAACCCGGTCAGGGAGAGCCGCCAAGCCTGGCAGGCGGTGGCGACGACAGCGGGGGTAGAACTGATCAATATCCAGGTGGTGTGTTCAGATCAGCAGGAGCACCGGCGCCGTGTGGAAAGCCGGGTGGGCGATGTTCCCGGGCTGACGTCGCCGACCTGGCAGTCAGTGCTGGTGCATGAGTACGAACCCTGGGATGAACCGGCGTTCAGGCTTGATACAGCGCGGATGACGCCGGCACAGGCAGTCGCGACAGCCCACGCACACCTATTCAATGTGGGAGCTGTCGAGCTTTAGCCGGATTCAGTCGGGGAAATTACCGCGCAACGCCTCGAGCCCACCGCTGTAGACGCCGGCAAACAGTTCTTCCACTGCCGCATCCGTAGTGCCTGCTGCCGGGGTGAACACGCCGGACCAAGTCACTTTCGCCGACGTCTCAGTCAGCGCTTCAACCTGCAGGGTCGCCAGATAAGCACTCACCGGAAACGGCGACGCCTCAATGGTATAGCTGTAGGTGCGCGCCACGTTGTCGAAGCTCTGCAAGCGCTCGACGATCTGGCCGCCGTCAGCCGTGGTCAGGTGGCGCACACGGCCGCCGTCGCCTGGCTCGCTCTTGGCGATGAAGGGCAGCCAGTCGGGCAGGCTGTTGAAGCCGCCGATCAGTTGCCAGACCTGATCGGCCGGTGCCGGGATTTCAATTACAGAAGATGCTGTTGCCACGATAAATACTCCAAACAGAGAAAAATCAGATCGCCATGCTGTCGACAACGCCGCCGTCGACCCGCAACGCGGCACCGGTGGTGGCAGACGACAGCGGTGAAGCAATGTACGCCACCAGGTTCGCCACTTCATCCACATTAGCGGCGCGCTGGATGATCGAGGTGGGCCGCGCATTGCGCACGAACACATCGGCCTCTTCCCGTGCACTGCGCCCGGACTGGGCCGTAGCGTCCTTGAGCATCTGCTCCAGGCCGTCGGTGAAGGTCGGCCCCGGCAGGATCGCATTCACGGTGACGCCGGTGCCCGCCAGGCGCTTGGCCAAACCGTGGGACACCGCAAGGTTGGCGCTTTTGGTCACGCCGTAGTTGATCATGTCGGCCGGCGTAGCCACGCCGGACTCCGACGACACAAAGATCACCCGGCCCCAGCCCTGCTCGACCATGCCCGGCGCATAATGGCGCGCCAGGCGCACGCCGGAGATCACATTGACCTCATAGAAGCGCGCCCACTCGCTGTCCGGCGCCTCGAAGAAATCAACATCGTTAAAGATGCCGAGGTTGTTGACCAGGATATCGGCGCGAGGTTCGGCGGCGAACAGTTTCTCGGCGCCCTCAAGGGTGCCGAGGTCGGCCACCAATCCGCGCAGTTCGGCGCCGGGCACCACTTGGCGGATGCTGGCCAAGGCGTCTTCGACCTTGCCCGGGTCCCGACCGATCACCACTACCGTGGCCCCGGATTGCGCCAGGGCCTGGCTGATGCCCAGGCCGATACCAGCGGTGCTGCCGCTGACGATGGCCACTTTGCCGCTCACATCGATGTTCATACTTAAACTCCTTGGGAATTAGAGAGGCAAAGGCGCACGGTCAGATATCAATCGGGCCTCGCGCAACGCTTGCCAGAAGGCTGCTGGAATCTTCTCTGACAACGCCGCGACGTCTTCGGCAATCCGCCCCGGACGACTGGCACCGGGAATCACCGCCGCCACTGCCGGGTGCGCCAGGGAGAACTGCAGCGCCGCGGCTTTCACGCTCACCCCAAACACCTGGGCGATCGCCTTGATCTGCTCGACCTTGCTGATGATCGCCGGGTTGGCTGGTTGGTATTCGAAGTGCGTGCCGCCGGCAAGAATGCCGGAGCTGTAGGGGCCACCAACGACAATTTCGACGTGCTGGGCCAAGGCCGAATCCATCAAGCGTTGCAGGGCGCGCTCGTGGTCCAGCAGGGTGTAGCGGCCGGCCAAAAGGAAACCGTCGGGCTGGGCCTCAGCCAGGTCCAGGGTCAGTTCGCAAGGCTCGACGCGATTGACGCCCAGGCCCCAGGCTTTGATCACGCCCTCTTCACGCAAGCGGGTCAATACTTTGAACGCGCCGGTACGGGCCTGGTTGAAGTACTCCAGCCATTGGTCGCCGTAGAAGTCCTGGGCGATGTCGTGAACCCACACGATGTCCAGGCGATCGGTCTGCAGGCGTTCGAGGCTGTCTTCAACAGAGCGCAGAGTGGCGTCGGCGCTGTAGTCATTGAGCATCTTGTTCGGCCGGCCGTGTTCGAACACGCCGCTTTTTTCGCCGAGGTCGCGGGAGCCGGCTTCGACTTCATCCAGAATCACCCGGCCGACCTTGGTGCTGAGCACGTAGTCATCGCGATTGTAGTTAGACAGGGCCTGGCCCAGGCGGATTTCCGACAGGCCCGAGCCGTAGAAGGGTGCAGTGTCGAAGTAACGCACGCCGTGGTTCCAGGCGGCCTCGACAGTGGCCTGGGCTTCATCTTCAGGAATGGCGCGGAACATATTGCCAAGGGGGGCGGTGCCAAAGCCCAGTACGCCGGGCAGTTTGTCTTTCAAGCTCATGGTGGGATCCTCAATCGGTTCAAGGGGGTGACCGTTGAGCAGATCCTAGATTGCGCTGATCAGACCGTCCAAGACATACTGCGACCAACTTGAGTCCCCAGAGGTCTTACATGATCGATCTACGCCAACTGCGCTACTTCGAAGTGGTCGCCGAAGAAGAACACGTCGGCCGCGCCGCCGAACGCCTGCACATCTCTCAATCACCCCTGAGCCGCCAGATCGCCCAGCTCGAAGAGCGGCTGGGCCTGACCCTGTTCGAACGCAGCCAGCAGCGCATCCGCCTGACCCGCGACGGCCAGACCTTCCTGGCCGAAACCAAGGCGCTGCTGACCCACGCCAATCGCCTGGAGTCCCTGGGCAAGCGCCTGGGCCGTGGGGAAGAAGGCGGCTTGTGCATCGGCTATATCGAAAATGCCATGCATGCCGGCGTACTGCCCAATGCCCTGCGCATCCTGCGCGATGACCGGCCCACCGTGCACATCAAGCTGTACAACCTGCCCTCCCTTGAGCAATTGGAGGGCTTGCGCCAACGCAGCCTGGACATCGCCCTGGTGGGCGAACCGCCTGCCGCCGACGACCCGGACCTGACCGCCTTGCAAGTGCTCGACGACCCGATGCTGCTGGCCCTGCCCGAACAGCATCCGCTGACCAGGCAAAGCGAATTGTTGCCTGAACACCTGGCCGAACAACAATGGATCGGCGTGCAGCGCAAACCCGGCGCCAACCCCGCCGATGATTTCGTCGCCGCCTGCATCCGTGCCGGGTTCACCCCGCAGATTCCCATGGAAGCCAGCGAGCCCTTTACCGCATTGGGCCTGGTGGCCTCGGGGCTTGGAGTGGCGATGGTGCAGAAGGGCCTGAGCCGCAACGCACCGCCCGGCGTGGTGTTGCGCGAGCTGCCATGGCTGAGCTACACCACACCGCTGTGGGCGGCATGGCACCGGGTCAACCTGCGACCATTGGTGGAAACGTTTCGCAAGGTGCTGACTGAACCACCGCTATCGGGAGCAAGCCCCCTCCCACATTTCAACCGCGTTTTGCCTGAATAAATGCGATCAACTGTGGGAGGGGGCTTGCCCCCGATGAGGGAGTGTCAGCAAGCAGATCCGTGACTGACCCACCACCATCGAATCATCACACCAACCCCACATTTCTAGCGCGCCAACCTCGCCATGATCCCCGCCGAGTTGACGAAAATCGTAATCCCCACAAACACCAGCCCAATCGCAACCCCCTGCCCCAGGCTCAGCTGTTCACCGAAGAATACATAGGACGTGAACAGCCCCGACACCGGTACCATCAACAACAACGGCGCCACCCGCGAAGCCGGGTATTTCTTCATCAGGTTGTTCCATACCCGGTACCCGACGATGGTAGTGATATAGCACTGGAACACAATCGAGAACCCCGCTCCCCAGGTCAGATCGGTGACCAGGTGGGTCAGCGGCTCGGCACCCTCGAACCACAAGGTCATCAACAACAGGACGGGGGTCGAAAACAGGCTGGACCAGACGATAAAGGCCACCATGTCCTCAGGCTGGTTGACCTTGACGATCAAGTTGCACAACGACCACGACAACGCCGCCAGCAACACCAGCAAAATGCCCAGCGTGGTCGAGACGTGTGCCGACAGGTGCAGGATCATGAACAGCCCCAGCGCAGACAACAGCATTCCCGCCCCGTGGACCCTGCTTATGGGTTCCTTGAGAAACAACCGGCTCATGATGAGGGTGAAGAACGCACTGAACTGCAGGAACACCGAAGACATCCCCGCCGACAGCCCGTTGTGCATCGCCACGTTGACCACGCCCCACAGCCCGGCGCCGAACAACACGCCATAGGCGGCCAGCAGGACGTAGGAAGCGCCCTGTGGCTTAGGAATGAATATCACCAGGGGTAACGCACAGAAGGTGAACCGCAGCAGGGTCAGCACAAACGGGTCCAAATCCTCCAGGCCCAGGCCAATGACCGAGAAGTTGGCGCCCCAGATTATCGTTACCGCCAGCCCTGCGATTAAATCGGATTTACTCAGGCGCATGGCCCTTCCCCCCCGTTATGCCAGCGTCTTGGGCGGCACGGGGGCTGTCTATAAGCTCCTCCCTGGACCGCAGCTTGTGCGGGGCGAAATTTACGCAAAGATCTGCACGCGGGTAACTAACCGTACGGTCAGTAGCCAAGGGACGGAAAAAGTGTCTTGAAAAAAGCCCTTCCGCTTTTCGCCACAATGCCCCGCCCCTTTAAACACCGCCTGGGGTCAGAGCATCTCGCGCAAGCGATACCACAACATGCCCAGCGCCAGCAGCGGCGAGCGCAGTGCCTTGCCGCCCGGGAAGGTCATGTGCGGCACCTGGCTGAATATATCCAGGCCGCGGCTGCTGCCGGCGTGAATCGCTTCGGCCAGAAGCCGTGCGCACCAGTGCGTGACGTTGAGGCCATGGCCGGAATAGCCCTGGGCATAGAACACATTCGGGTACTGCTGCAACCGTCCGACCTGGGGAAAGCGGTTGGCGGTGATGCCGATCTTGCCGCCCCACTGGAACTCGATGGCGGTGTTGGCCAGTTGCGGGAACACCTTGAGCATTTTCGGGCGCATATACGCGGCGATGTCTTGGGGATCGCGCCCCGAGTAATGGCAGGCGCCACCGAACAACAGGCGTCGGTCAGCGCAAAGCCGGTAGTAATCCAGGCCGACTTTCTGGTCGCACAGCGCCAGGTTCTGTGGGATCAACTGTTGCGCCACGCGTTCAGGCAGCGGCTCGGTAGCAATGATGTAACTGCCGGCCGGCAGCACCTTGCCGCTCAAACGCGGCTCCAGGTCTTCCAAATGCGCATTACACGCCAGCACCAGTTGGGCGGCGCGCACAGTGCCCGCGGCGCAGCGCACCTGCACGGTGTCGCCATGGATCAGTTCCAGCACTTTCGTGTGCTCGAAGATTTTCACGCCAAGGGCCTCGGCCACCTGGGCCTCGCCCAGCACCAGGTTGAGCGGGTGCAGATGTCCTGAGCCCATGTCGACCAGACCGCCGGCATACACCGTCGAGCCCACCACCTGCGCCATGTCCTGGGGGCCGACCAGTCGCGTTTCATGGGCGTACCCCATGGCCGCCAAATGTGCCTGTTCGCCCTTGAACGCCGCAAACTGCGCCGGGGTGTTGGCCAGCTCACAGAAGCCCCAGCGCAGGTCGCAATCAATGCCATGCTCGACAATGCGCCGGCCCACCAACGCCACCGAGTCGATGCCGGCCCGCTCCAGGTAACGCACGCCCTCCTCACCCACGTATTTGGCAAACCCCGAGACATCATGGCCGATGCCACGGATCAACTGCCCGCCGTTGCGCCCACTGGCACCCCAGCCAATGCGCCGAGCTTCCAGCAGGATCACCGAGAGCCCGCGCTGGGCCAGTTCGATGGCGGTGTTGACGCCGGTAAAACCGCCGCCGATCACACACACATCGGCGCTCAGGTCTGTACCCAGGGCGGCACGCTCAGGGAATGCGTGGGCCGAGGCGCGATAATAGGACTGGGCGTGGTCATGGGACAGCATCATTTGTTGGTCTTCACTTTGCTCCAGGCGCGGGTCATCAGGCGCATGGTTGCCGGGGTCGGCGTGGTGGAAATATAGAGTTTGTCGAGCACTGCCTGGGGCGGATACACCTCGGGGTTGTCCACCAGTTCCGGGGCCATGAACGGCTTCGCCGCCGGGTTGGCGTTGGCGTAGCCCACCGAGGCGCTGACCTTGGCGATCACTTCGGGGTCGAGCAGGTAGTTGATAAAGGCGTGGGCCTGCTTGGGGTTGGTGGCGTCTGCCGGGATCGCCAGCAGGTCGAACCACAGGTTGGAGCCTTCCTTGGGAATCGAGTAGGCAATGTTCACCCCATTCTTGGCTTCCTTGGCGCGGTTGGCGGCCTGGAATATATCGCCGGAATAGCCGAACGCGACGCAAATATCGCCGTTGGCCAGGTCCGAAATGTATTTGGAGGAATGGAAATAGGTAACGTAGGGCCGCAACGTCAGCAACTTGGCCTCGGCTTGCTTGTAGTCCTCGGGGTTCTCGCTGCGTGGGTCCTTGCCCATGTAGTTAAGGATCGCCGGGAACAGTTCGTCCGCCGAGTCGAGGAAGGCCACGCCACACTGGTTGAGTTTCTTGATGTTCTCGGGCTCGAACAGCACCGCCCACGAATCGATATGGTCGATGCCCAGCACCTGCTTGACCTTGTCGACGTTGTAGCCGATGCCATTGGTGCCCCAGAGGTAAGGCACCGAGTGGGCGTTACCCGGGTCGTTCTGCTCCAGCAACTTGAGCAGCTTGGGGTCGAGGTTCTTGAAGTTGGGCAACTGCGCACGGTCGAGCTTGAGGAACGCGCCGGCCTTCACCTGGCGCGCCAGGAAATGGTTGGACGGCACCACCACGTCATAGCCGGTACGCCCGGCAAGCAACTTGCCCTCCAGGGTTTCATTGGAGTCGAACACATCGTAGATCACCTTGATCGAGGTTTTCGCCTGGAAATCCGCCAAGGTGGTCTCGCCAATGTAATCAGTCCAGTTATAGACGCTGACCGTCGGCGCGGCCTGACCGGCACTGCTGAATGCCGCCACCAGGGCCAGCGGGAGAAGCTTGTTCACAAGACGCATATCGACACCCCTTTTATGATTGTTTTTAGACGCTCAATAGCAGGAACTCACGCTCCCAGGAACTGATCACCCGCTTGAAATTCTCGTGCTCGGCGCGCTTGACCGCGACGTAGCCGCGCACGAATTTCTCTCCCAGGTACTGCTTGACCGTGTCGCAGTCCTCCATGCGTGCCAGCGCATCCTCAAGGGTGAACGGCAAGCGCAGGTTGCGCCGTTCATAGGCGCGGCCTTCCACCGGCGCACTGGGTTCGATCTGCTCGATCATGCCCAGGTAGCCACACAGCAGGCTGGCGGCAATCGCCAGGTACGGGTTGGCATCGGCGCCCGGCAAGCGGTTTTCCACGCGCATCGCCTCCGGGCTGGAGGTGGGCACACGCAGGCCAACGGTGCGGTTCTCTTCGCCCCACTCGACGTTGACCGGCGCCGAAGTGTCCGGCAGGAAGCGGCGGAACGAATTGACGTTGGGCGCAAACATCGGCAGCAGCTTGGGGATGTACTTCTGCAAGCCGCCGATGTGATGCAAAAACAAGGGGGTCATGCGGCCATCGGCATCGACGAACACCGGTTTGCCGGTGGCGATCTCCACCACGCTCTGGTGCAGGTGCATGGCACTGCCCGGTTCATCGGCCACCGGCTTGGCCATGAAGGTCGCGGCGACGTTATGCTTGAGCGCGGCCTCACGCAGGGTGCGCTTGAACACAGTGATCTGGTCGGCGAGGTCCAGGGCATCGCCGTGGCGAAAGTTGATTTCCATCTGCGCCGGGCCGTCTTCGTGGATCAGCGTGTCGAGGTCCAGGCCCTGGGCTTCGCACCAGTCATAGACGTCTTCGAACAGCGGGTCGAATTCGTTGGCGGCGTCGATGGAAAACGATTGGCGCCCGGTTTCGGCACGCCCGGAGCGGCCGATAGGGGTCTTCAACGGCAGGTCCGGGTCTTCGCAGCGCTGGGTCAGGTAGAACTCCATTTCCGGCGCGACAATCGGCTGCCAGCCCTGGTCGGTGTAGAGCTGCAAGACTTTCTTGAGCACGTTGCGCGGCGACAGTTCGATGGGGTTGCCCTGTTTGTCGAAGGTGTCGTGGATCACGATGGCAGTGGGTTCGATGGCCCAGGGCACCACGTAGGTGGCGTTGGCCACCGGGCGGCAGATCATGTCGATATCGGCCGGGGCGAGCAGGTCGTAGTAGATATCGTCGTCGACAAAGTCCCCGGTTACCGTTTGCAGCAACACACTTTCCGGCAGGCGCATGCCTCGCTCATGCAGGAACTTGTTGGTGGGTGCAATCTTGCCGCGCGCGATGCCAGTCAAATCACTGATCACGCATTCAACTTCGGTAATCTTGTGTTCTTTCAGCCAGGTGGAGAGCTGATCGAAGGGGGCGTTCATAAGGACCTCGTCTTGGGTGGGATGCGACGCCGGCTTGTACTTGCGGCGCATTGAGGTCTATCTTGGGCCAGCCTTCAAACCGCATCTATCCACTTTGCACGCAGCACAACGCACCAATAGAGTGCGCACGGATCACCCATGACACAGGCAACCGCTTTGCGCGTACAGGCCTTCGCTACCGGCGATGTGGCCGCCCAATGCAGTGCGACACCCGGTTGGATGCAGCAGTACCAGCAGATGTCCCCCGGGCATTTTTCCGGGCGGGTACGCTACCTCGACCTGCAAGGCGTGCAGGTATACGAGGAGTGCATGAACACCCGCGTGGAACAGCATTTCAATGCACCACCCGGGGCCCTGGCGTTCTGTTTCGACGGCAGCGACAACAGCCTGTATATGCTCAATGGCGAAAGCCGCAATACCTGGATCACCCCGGAAAACTACCGTGAAGTGGCGGTGGTGTTCGGCCCGCAGTTTGTACAGCGACATGGGCTGGACGTAGCAAAACTTGAAGGGTTGTTCATGGCTCCCTTGAGGTGCCAGCAGAACGCGCTGTTCACCCGCTGGCTCAGTGGCACGCTGACGCGTTTGTCGGCACTGACCGACCCCATCAGCCGCGATGCCCTTACCCAGCAACTGCTCGACGACTGCCTGTTTATCCTCGACAACGCCTGCGTGTGCCTGGACCGCGACTCATTGCAAAAGCGCAGCGAAGCACGCCGGTTGATGGCGCGCATCGGCGAATGGACGGCGGATGCGCCGGATGAAAGCGTCAACCTGCTGGAACTGGCGCAGATTGCCGGCGTGCCGTTGCGCCAATTGCAGCAAGGTTTCAAGACCTATACCGGGATGAGCCCGGCGCAGTGGTTAAGGATGCGCCGCTTGAATGGGGCGCGGCGGGAGCTGTTGAGCGCGACGAACACGACGGTTGCCGAAGTGGCGATGAACTGGTCGTTCTGGCATTTGGGGCGGTTCTCTAACAGCTATCGGGGATTGTTCAAGGAACTGCCCAGCGAAACGCTCAAGCGCTCACTTTGAAATGCAGTCAAAAATGTGGGAGGGGGCTTGCTCCCGATGACGGTAGATCAGTCACCTGATACTGAGACTGACCCAACGCTATCGGGATGTAAGCCCCCCTCCCACAGGGGATCGCATTTCAAGGCTGGGATTTGAGGAAGGTTGCGATCAGCTGGTTGACCTGTTCCGCCGCTTCCAACTGCACCATATGCCCCTGCCCCGGCAGTATCTCCACCTGGGCCTCCAGGCCCTGGGCATGGTCGGCCGGGATGATTGCATCGTCACTGCCCCAGATCACCAGGCTCGGTTGCTGCCCCACCACGTTGCGCAAATCCAGGCGCTGGCGCCCGCCTTCAAACAACTGCGCATTGAGTTGCTTCAAGGCCTGATCCACGCCTTCCAAGCGCTTGAACTTGAGCATGTCCTCCAGCATCTGCCGCGTCACCAGCGCCGGGTCGCTGAACAGTTGTACCAGTTGCGGCTTGAGCGCATTACGGTTGTTGGCCTCGGTAAAACCGTGCAGGTAATCGCCATTGATAGCCGCCCCCAACCCGGCGCTCGCGATCAGGGTCAGGGAGGCAACGCGCGCGGGTGCCTGGCGCGCAACCGTCAGGCTGACCAGCCCGCCCATGGAGTGCCCGGCCAGGTGCACGCGGTCGAGCTGCAGGTGATCGAGCAAGGCCAGCACCGCCTGGCTCAGTTCCTCGGCGTCCCCCGTTTGCAGGGCCTTGCCCGACTCGCCATGCCCTGGCAGGTCCAGGGCGATCACCCGGCGTTCGGCGGCCAGGGCCGGTTGGTTGAACAGCCAGTTGTTCAAGTCGCCGCCAAAACCATGCACCAGCACCAGCGGTGTAGCGCCTTCGCCCAGGTCGAGATAGCGCAACAGGCGCCCGCCCACCTCGATCTTCTGCGCACTCGGCCCGGTGGCTTCGGCTTCGGTGCGGCTGGAAACAAAGCCGGCGTTGAAGCTGTCGATCACCGAATCGATCTGCGCCTCGCTGGCCTCACCTTCCACCACGATCCCCAGCAGCGCACCCACCGGCAAGGTCTCGTCGCTCAGCGCCAGCACTCGGCGCAATACACCGCTGAACGGCGCCTCGACACTGCTGGAGATCTTGTCGGTTTCCACGTCCAACAACTCCTCGCCCTTCTCCACCCGGTCGCCGGGCTGCTTGAGCCAGACATCGATGCGGCCTTCGGTCATCGACAGCCCCCACTTGGGCATGGTCAAGGTATGGATCATGCGGCATTCCTCCTGTCGGCGATCTTCAGCACCGCGGCCTCGATCTTCGCTGCGTTGGGGATGTACAGGTCTTCCAGGGCATCGGAAAACGGCACCGGCGTGTGCGGCGCAGTGACCATCTCGATCGGCGCACGCAGGAAAGAAAAGCCTTGCTGGGCCACCAACGCACTGATATCGGTGGCGATGGAACAACGCGGGTTGGACTCGTCGATCACCACCAGGCGCCCGGTTTTTTCCACACTCTCAAGGATGCTGTCTTCGTCCAGCGGGCTGGTGGTACGCAGGTCCAACACCTCGCAGTCGATGCCCTGGCGCGCCAGGTTGGCGGCGGCTTCCAGGGCGACGTGCACCATGCGCCCGTAGGTCACCAGGGTCACATCGCGACCTTCGCGCACAAAATTGGCCTCGCCGAACGGCACGGTGTAGAGCTCTTCCGGCACTTCGCCTTGCAGGCTGTAGAGCATCTTGTGTTCTAGGAAGATCACCGGGTCGTTGTCGCGGATCGCCTGGATCAACATGCCCTTAGCGTCATACGGCGTAGCCGGGCACACCACCTTGAGGCCGGGAATGTGCGTCCACATCGAGGTGAGCATCTGCGAATGCTGGGCGGCCGCGCGCAGGCCGGCGCCGTACATGGCGCGCACTACCAGCGGCGTGGTGGTCTTGCCGCCGAACATGTAGCGAAACTTGGCGGCCTGGTTGAGCAACTGGTCGAGGCAGCAGCCGATAAAGTCGACAAACATCAACTCGCACACCGGGCGCATGCCACGAGTGGCGGCGCCGACGGCCATGCCGACGTAGCCGACTTCGGACAACGGCGCGTCGAGTACGCGCTCCGGGAACTCAGGGTAAAGGCCTTTGGTCACCCCCAGCACACCACCCCAGGCGTCCTGCTCGCCGGGCGAACCGGTGCCGCCGGACACATCCTGGCCAATAATGAACACGCTCTGGTCCCGGCGCATTTCCTGGGCGAGGGCTTCGTTGATTGCCTGCTGATAGCTGATTTTGCGAGCCATGGGATTTTCTCCACCTGTTGTTGTTATTAGCGGTAAGCGACGTAGACATCACTGAGCAGGTCGACGGCCTGGGGTTTGGGATCGGACTTGGCCAGGCGCACGGCGTCGTCGATCAACTGCGCGACCTCGCCGTCGATACGTTCGAACTGCGCGGCATCGAGCCAGCCTTCGGCATTGCAGCGCTGGCGGAACAGGGCGAGGCAGTCGTGGGATTCGCGCAGGTTCTTGACTTCATCCGGGCCGCGGTAGGTTTGTGCATCGCCTTCGAAGTGGCCATAGAAGCGGCTGAGCTTCACTTCCACCAAGGTCGGCCCGTCGCCCTGGCGTGCGCGCTCCACCGCCACGCCCAGCGCCGCGTACACCGCGAAGAAATCATTGCCATCGACAATCACCCCCGGCATGCCAAAGCCCACTGCCCGCTCGGCAATGTCCTTGCACGCCACCGACCAGCCGGAACCGGTGGCCTCGGCATAGCCGTTGTTCTCGGCGACGAACAGGCACGGCAGCTTCATGATCGACGCCAGGTTCATCGCCTCGAACACCGCGCCCTCGTTGGAGCCGCCGTCGCCGAAGAACGCCACGGCCACGCCCTGGCTGCCCTTGAGCTTGGAGGCCAGCGCAGCGCCTGCCGCCAACGGCGCACCGGCACCGACAATGCCGTTGGCGCCGAGCATGCCCTTCTCTTGGTCGGCAATATGCATGGAGCCGCCCTTGCCGCCGCACACGCCGGTTTTCTTGCCGTAGATCTCGGCCATCATGCCAAACACGTCCACGCCCTTGGCGATGCAATGGCCGTGACCACGGTGGTTGGAGGCGATGCAGTCTTCATCGTTGAGGTGCGCCATGACCCCGGCGGCGCTGGCTTCCTGGCCGGCATACAGGTGCACGAAACCAGGGATCTCGCCGGTGGCGAATTCCACATGCAGGCGTTCTTCGAAGTCACGGATGGTGCGCATCACTGTGTAGGCATGCAGCAATTGATCGGTGGACAGGTGAGTGGACATCTTGTTGTTCTCCAGGTTGTCTCGACACACAAAAGGCTGGCTGCGGCCAGCTGTAAGCGCTTGAGCACAGGCTGTGCCAAGGCCCACGAAAAACCGGCAAAGCCTTGACCCAGAGCAGTGCCGAACGGTTGTACCGCTGCGCCATGCCAGCGCAGAATGAGACCCGCCATTGCACAGTGCAGGCTCCGTCTCAGGCGGACTGAGACGCTGCGTCTCAGCTCTGGCTGTTGGTCAGGCCAACCTTGTCGGTCGGCGCCCATGGGCGCTTAATGGCGGGCATAACAACAAGGATCGAGAACCGGAGGCCTTATGCTCGCCGCGAACTCCAGAGAACACGTCGACTGTGTCAGTCGCGTGGTCCGCAATGCCGATCGACTGCCCCAGGCGCCGGTGCCGTCGCTGATTTTCGATTCATGGCGCCGTTCCATGGAGCAATACCACCTCGACCCCGGCTCGCTGCAGGGGCCGCGCATTCTCACCGAACCCTTGCTCAAGGAATGTCGCGAACGCGCTGAGCTGTTCATGCGCATCGCCGGCGAAGAAGTCGGGCAACTGCACCACCGTGTGCGCCACGCCGACTACTGCGTGATGCTCACCGACGCCCAGGGCCAGACCCTTGACCACCGCGTGGACACCGCCATTCGCAGCGACTGTCGCAAAGCCGGCCTGTATCTCGGCACCTGTTGGTCCGAAGCCGAGGAAGGCACCTGCGGCGTGGCCACGGTGCTGACCAGCAAAGCCGCCGTGACCGTGCACAAGCGCGATCATTTCCGTGCCGCCTTTATTGGCCTGACCTGCTCCGCCGCCCCGATCTTCGACCCCCAGGGCAACCTGCTGGGGGTAATGGATGCCTCGGCGCTCAAATCCCCGGATGACCGGCGCAGCCAGCACCTGGTGCGGCAGATGGTGGCGCAGAGTGCGCAAGCCATCGAAAACGCCTTCTTCATGCACAGCGCCCGCGAGCATTGGGTGCTCCAGGCCCACAGCACACCGGGCTATGTGGACAGCCAGCCGGACCTGCTGCTGGCATGGGATCAGGACGGCCGGCTACAGGCCCTGAACAGCAAGGCGCGCCAGGCATTGCGCCGGCGCTTCGGCCAGGTGCCCGACTACATCGGTGAAGTGTTCGACCTGAATGCGTTGCGCTCGGTGACGGACCAATCGACCCAACACCTGCCATGGCTGGGCGAGCCTGGCGTATTGCACGTGCGGGTCAATACCCCGCGACGCAAACCGCCGCGAGCCGTTGCGCACGCTCAGGTCGACCCGCGGGTGGAAGAACACCTGCGCCTGGCCGTGCGCGTCAAGGACCGCAACCTGCCGGTACTGGTGCAGGGGGAAACCGGCGCCGGCAAGGAAGTTTTCGCTCGCCAACTGCACGAACGCAGCGCCCGGCGTACGGGGCCCTTTGTCGCGGTCAACTGCGCAGCGATCCCCGAGAACCTGATTGAAAGCGAGCTGTTCGGCTACGTGGCAGGGGCTTTTACCGGTGCATCCAGCAAAGGCATGCAGGGGCTGTTGGTACAGGCCGATGGCGGTACGTTGTTCCTCGATGAAATCGGCGATATGCCGCTGGCGTTGCAGACGCGCCTGCTGCGGGTGATGGCCGAAGGTGAAGTCGCGCCCCTGGGCGGGGCCAAGAGCCGCACGGTGGACATCCAAGTGATCTGCGCCAGCCACCGTGACCTGGCCGCGCTGGTCAGCGACGGGCGCTTTCGCGAAGACCTGTACTTCCGCCTCGGCTGCGCGCGCTTTTGCCTGCCGCCGCTGCGCGAGCGCAGTGACAAGCTGGCACTGATCAACCGGTTGCTGGAGCAGCAAGCACGCGGCGGCGTCTCGGTGGGCATCGGCCAGGCGGCACTGGAACGGCTGCTGGGCTATGCCTGGCCGGGCAATGTGCGCCAGTTGCACCACGTACTGGCGTATGCCTGTGCCGTGTGTGAGAGCGGGACCATCCAGTTGGCGGATCTACCGGTGCAGGTGCGCGGCGAACAGGTTTCGCTGGCTGCAGAACCTCGCGTGAGCCCCGAACGTCAGGTGGTGCTGGACGCGTTGGTCCGGCACCGCTGGAAGCCGTTGCCGACGGCGCAGGCGCTGGGTATTTCCCGGGCAACCCTGTACCGCCGGGTCAACCAACTGGGCATCGACATGCCCCGCAAGCACTGACACAACGGAATTAAACATGTGGGAGGGGGCTTGCTCCCGATGGCGGTGGGTCAGCCAACATCTATGTTTGCTGGGCTGACGCCATCGGGGGCGAGCCACCTCCCACATTCGGCCGAGCAGGTCTTGAGAGGTCAGCGGTAGACCAAGCCACCGTCGATCAACGGCGCTTGCCCAGTCATGTAATCCGCATCCGGCCCGGCCAGGTAGGCCACTAACCCGGCTACATCCTCGGGCGTTTGTGCACGGCCCAGGGCAATTCCGTCCACGTACTTCTTGTAGGTCGCCCCCACTTCAGCCCCGGTAATCTCGGCCATGCGCTTGTCGATCTCCACCCACATATCGGTACCCACCACGCCTGGGCAGTAGGCATTGACCGTGATCCCGGCGCTTGCCAGTTCCTTGGCCGCCGCCTGGGTCAGGGCACGCACGGCGAACTTGGTGGCCGAGTACACGCCCAGCAGCGCAAAGCCTTCATGGCCGGCGATAGAGCAGGCATTGATGATCTTGCCCTTTTGCTTGAGCGCCTTGAATTTCTTGGCGGCGGCCTGGATACCCCACAGCACGCCCTGCACGTTGATACCGAGGGTGCGCTCAACCTGTTCAGGGCTGACGTCCAGCAATGAGTCGATCTGCGCGATACCGGCGTTATTGACGATGATGTCGAAGCCGCCAAGGGTCTGGTGCGCATGCTCAACTGCCGCCACCACCTGATCGCGCTTGGACACGTCGGTGATAAACACCGAGGCCTTGCGCCCCAAGGCCACTACTTCTGCTGCCACGGCTTCAAGCTTGGCGCCATTGATGTCGACCAGGGCGATGTCGGCACCGTCCTGTGCCAGGCGCAGGGCGATGGCCCGGCCAATGCCCTGCCCGGCGCCGGTCACCAGCGCAACTTTTCCAGCAATACTCATGACGATCTCCTGCAACGGTGAAAGAGCCTTGTCTATCGCAGATGCCTGCCGGCGCTGTCGAGGCGCAAGGGGTTTGGCGTAGAGGTTGAGACGCTGTGTCTCAGCACGCGCGCGCGTACCGAACGCTTGTAAAACCTGGCCGTTATGCCTAGCTTATGCGCCCCCGCCCTGCGCTATAAGGCCCTGCCCCATGGTTTTGCGTTTTCGTCCCGTCGTCAGTACACGTTTGGCTCTCGGCCTGCTGCTCAGCGGCGGCATCGGCAGCAGCCTGGCCGCGGAGATTGAACTGCCGGCGGTCAAGGTCCAGGGGCAGGATGAGTCCGGCTACCGTAACGAAACTGCCTCGGTGGGCGGTTTCGATGAAGCACCGTTGCTGGACACGCCGGCCTCGATTACGGTGATCAACGCCGCCCTGATCAAGGACCAGCAAGCGCGCCTGCTCAGTGAAGTGCTGCGCAACGATGCGTCGGTGGGTGACAGCTATGCGCCGATTGGCTATTACGAAAATTTCGTGGTGCGTGGCTTCTCGCTGAACGCGGCCAGCAGCTACAAGATCAACGGGCGCACCATCACCGGCGAGCAGAACGTCGCCCTGGAAAACAAGCAGCAGGTGGAAGTGCTCAAGGGCCTGGCCGGGTTGCAGAGCGGCATTTCCGAGCCCAGCGGCGTGATCAACTACGTGACCAAGCGCCCCGAGGATGTACGCTCGGTAACCGTCTCTACCGATGATCGCGGCAGCGGCTATATCGCCACGGACGTCGGTGGCTGGTTTGGCAGCGAGCAGCAATTGGGCCTGCGCGCCAATGTCGCCCATGAAGACCTCAATTCCTATGTGGAACACGCCAATGGCCAGCGCGATTTTGTGTCCCTGGCCTTGGACTGGAACATCAGCCCCGACGCCCTGCTGCAACTGGATGCCGAATACCAGAACAAGCAACAGCGCTCGGTGCCGGGTTACCAACTGTTGGGTGGCACCGAAGTGCCCCACGACGCCTCGCCGAAGAAGCTGCTGGGGCATCAGAGCGGCGGCAAGCAAGTGGGGATCGACTCGCTGAACCTCAACGGCAAGTTCGAGTACCGTTTCAGCGACCAGTGGAAAGGCACTGTCAGCGCGGCGCGTAGCAAGGTGGTGATTGATGACTACAGTTCGTTTGCGTGGGGCTGCTATTACGTCAGCAACTGCAATGCCAACACCTTCAGCCCCGGAGGTGACTACGACATCTACGACTATCGCAGCCCCGACGACACCCGCCGCGATGATGAAATCCAGGCAGCCATGACCGGGCTATTCGACACCGCGGGCCTGGGTCATGAGTTGACCTTCGGCACCAGCGCATTTCGCCGGGTGGTCGACAAGCGCGACTCGGTCAATGAATACATCGGCAGCGGCAATATCCATCAGGATGCGCCGAGCTTCCCTCCCACCGACAAGCCGCTCAATGATAGCCATCGCAACCTCGACAGCCGCCAGTACGGGTTGTTCGTCACCGACCGAATTCGCTTCAATGAGCAATGGCAAACCATTCTGGGTGGGCGTGAAGTGCGCCTGGACGAAAAGGCTTTCGACAAGAACGGCACTGAGTCACGGCATACTCAGCAGTATGTATTCCTGCCCCAGGCCTCGCTGATCTATAAACCGATTGAGAACATCTCGCTCTACACCAGCTACAGCAAGGGCCTGTCTCTGGGCGGCACCGCGCCGTGGTTTGCCACCAACAGCAGCGAAACCCTGGCGCCCACCACTTCACGGCAGATCGAAGCCGGGGTGAAGTACGATTGGCGCCGCATCAGTTTCGCCGCTGCCGTATTCCAGACACGCCAGGCCTACCAATATTCGAAGCCGGATGGCGCGGGCAACTTTACCTATGTGCAACAGGGCGAGCAGAAAAACACCGGCCTGGAACTGTCCGCCAACGGCTGGGCCACCGAGCGCCTGCAAATAGCAACCAGCGTGGCCGCCATCCGCGCACGGGTGAGCGGCAGCGGCACCCCGGACTATGAAGGCCACCAGGCGATCAACGTACCCAAGCTGCGCGCCAGCCTGTACGCCGACTATGCGTTGCCGTGGGTCAATGGCCTGGCGGTGCTGGGCGGTGTGCAATACAGCGCCAGGAAGTCGGCCAACCGCAACGGCACTGTGGAGGTGGGCGACTATGCAGTGGTCAATCTCGGCAGCCGCTACACCACCAAGGTCGAAGGGTATGAAACGGTGTTTCGCCTGAGCGTCGACAACCTGTTCGACAAGCGCTACTGGCGCGATGCGGGCGAGTACATGGGCGATGACTACCTGTTCCAGGGCGCGCCGTTGACGGCGCGCTTGAGTGCATCGGTGAATTTCTGATTCACCCGCCCTACCGGGGTTATTTGGGCATCTTGCGAAAGCCCACCGCCAGGCGGTTCCAGCTGTTGATGGTGGCGATGGCCACGCTCAGGTCGACTTGTTCCTGTGGGCTGAACTCGGCGGCCAGGGCATTGAAGTCTTCATCCGGGGCGTGGGTCTGGCTCAGCAGGGTCAGGCTTTCAGCCCAGCCCAGCGCAGCGCGTTCACGCGGGGTAAAGAATGGGGTCTCGCGCCAGGCCGACACGGTGTACAAACGCCGCTCGGTTTCGCCACCCTTGCGGGCGTCGGCGGTGTGCATGTCCAGGCAGAACGCGCAGCCGTTGATCTGCGAGACGCGCAGGCGCACCAATTCGAGCAGCGGCAATTCGATGGAGAGTTTGCCGACCGCTGCTTCCAGCGCCAGCATGGCTTTCATGGCGTCTGGGGAAGCGGTGTAGAAATCGGTACGGGTTTGCATGGTGTTGCTCCAGAACGGTGGGATTGGTGAGCAGGTTAGTCACCAAGGCGTCCTGGAGGAATAGCCAATCCGGGCGAAGAACAGGTGACCAATCTACAGGCCACGCTTGCGCAGCCATTGCAGGAAACCCTTCTTCACCGGCACCACCGGCGCGTCTTCGGTCAGGGCCTGGGCGGCATGCCGACGGAAGTCCAGCAGCGCCTTCATGGCTTCGCCGATATCATGCCGTGCGTCCAGGCAGGGCTTGAGGTATTCATTTTCGATGCGATAAAGCGTGCAGTAGGTCTTGGCCGAAAAATCTGCCAGCGCCGCCTGTTCCGAAAGGATGCCGGATTCGCCGATCACCTCCCCGGGGCCCATGCGCCCAGCCTCGAACTTGTGCCCGTCCTTGACCAACAGCACCGAGACCACGCCGGATTCGATGATGAACAAGTGATCGCTGACCTCCCCCGCCGCCAGGATCATCTCGCCGGCGCGGTAGGTATGCAGGGTCATGTTCTGGCTGAAGGTGTCTTTTTCTTCCTGGCGCAAGGTGGAGAAAATCGACGAGCGTTCCAGCAACGCCCGGGCGCCGGACACGGTTGGCGGCGTGCTGCCCTCGGTGGCGGACAGCAGCCCCACGCCCGCCGCCTGCAAGTGCCGGTAGGCCAAATCGTAAAGCAGGTTGCGCGTTTCGCGCTTGAGGCCCATGGCCGGTACGAACCCGCTGATTTCATATTCGACGCCGCCACTGGTCGAGGCTTTGAACGCCACGCTCGGGGCGGGCTGGGCCAGTAATGGCCGGCAGCCCTGCATTGCCCGTTCCAGGGCCTCGATCACGGTTTGCGGACGTGCGTGGGGGCTGACTTGCAGGCTCACTGCCAGGCCGAACATGTCCGCCGGGCGCGAGAAGTTGATGATCTTGGCCTTGGCCGCCAGGGAGTTGGGGATCACCGCCAGGCTGCCCTGGGAGGTTTGCAAACGCGTGGCGCGCCAGTCGATATCGGTGACACGGCCTTCGGTGCCGTCGATGGAGATCCAGTCATCGATCTGGTAAGGCTTGGTGGTATTGAGGACGATCCCGGAAAACACGTCGCTCAAGGTACTTTGCAACGCCAGGCCGACGATGATCGCCACCGCACCGGAGGTGGCCAGCACGCCCTTGACCGGCAGGTCGAGCACATAGGCCATGGCGGCGATGATCGCGATCAGGAAGATCACCGCGCCCATCAGGTCTTGCAACAAGCGCCCGGTATGCCCGACCCGCTGCATCATCACCGCGCCGAGCAACACCGTCAGGGTGCGCGCAGCGAACAACCACCAGCCGATCTGCAACGCCGTGGCGGCCAGGTGCAAGGTGGTGTCGTCAGCATAGGGCGCCCCTTGCATGGGGTTCATGCCGTCGTTGAACAACACGACGCTGAATACCGCGAAGATCACCAACCGCGCGGCGAGTTTCCAGTTGGCCAGGTCGGCGGAGATAAGACGCCACACGGCGATGTCGATAAAGATCAACGCCACGGCGCACAGCATCGGGTGATCAGCGATAAATGAGGGCATCCAGGCGACTCCAGGGCGAATGCCGAGAAGATCGCATGAAATCGATAAGACGGGTATAGCGCAGGAAAAAATGTGGGAGGAGGCAAGCCCCCTCCCACAAGGGTTATTTAAACCAACCCGGCATTCAGGCGTGCATCTGCCCGAACTTGCCCGACTGGAAGTCGGCGAACGCCTGATGGATCTCCTGCTCGGTGTTCATCACGAACGGACCGTGGCCGACGATGGGCTCGTCGATGGGTTCGCCGCTGAGCAGCAACACCTTGGCGTCGTCATTCGACTCCAGCGTGACCTGGTCACCGTCACGCTCGAACAGCGCCAGCTGACCTTGGCGCGCAACTTCATCGCCATTGACCAGCACAGTGCCGCTGAGGATCACCAGCGCCGTATTACGCCCGGCGTGCAGGTCCAGCGTGACCGCCTTATTGGCATTGAGGCGCAAGTCCCACACGTCAATCGGCGTAAAGGTACGGGCCGGGCCATGAGCACCGGCGAATTCACCGGCGATCAGGCGCAGGTTGCCAGCGTCGTTCGCCAGTGGCAGCACCGGAATATCGCCATCGATGATGGTCTGGTAGCCGGCATCGGCCATTTTGTCCTTGGCCGGCAGGTTGACCCACAGTTGCACCATTTCCAGCGCCCCGCCGCGACGGGCGAAATCCTGGGAGTGGAACTCCTCGTGGAGAATGCCCTTGGCCGCGGTCATCCATTGCACATCGCCGGGGCCGATCTTGCCGCCGGCACCGGTGGAATCGCGGTGCTCGACTTCGCCGTCATAGACGATAGTCACGGTTTCAAAGCCGCGATGCGGGTGCTGACCGACGCCACGGCGCTGTTCGGTGGGCGTGAATTCGGCCGGCCCGGCGTGGTCCAGCAACAGGAATGGGCTGATGTGCTTGCCCATGGTGTCGTAGGAAAACAAAGTGCGTACCGGGAAGCCATCGCCGACCCAGTGGGCGCGAGGGCTGGTGTAGATACCAATCAGCTTTTTCATGTGTACCTCCAAAGTGGGTACACAATAAATCGCCTCACTCCTAAGCACTAGACGGCAAAACCGGCCCTGATCGTTCTATGTATAGGACAATATTTTAACCTGGCGCTGGCGCAACAGGTGAAATGCAACAAAGGCCGACAGCGCAAAACCGGCTTGAATAATCACCATCGGCGCGGCACTGCCATCGCGCAGCTGGCTCAATAGCAAACCGCTGCAGGTGGCACCGAACATCTGCGCAAAGCCCATCAGCCCTGCCGCCAAACCCGCACGGTGCGCATTGGGCATCACCGCGCCGGTCACCGCACCGGGCAACACCAGCCCACCGCCGAGAGTAGCGACGGCAATGGGCACATCCAGCCCTACTACCGACAGCCCGAACAGCGCGTAGATCACCAGCGCCGCCACCCCGCCGACCGCGACCATTGTCACGCCCATCGCCACAATCCGCTGCGGCCCCAGGCGCTGGATATTACGCCGGGTATAGGTGGAGCCCACGATCAGCATCGACACGATCAATCCGAAGTTGAGGCCGTACTCCAGGCTGCTGAACCCCAGCAGGTTGATGAACACCGCCGAGGAGCCGGCGATCACCGCAAACATCGCACCGTAGGTGCAGGCCAGGGCCACGGCATAGGCCCGGTACTGGCGGCCCTTGAGCAGGTCCAGGTATTGCCCGCCCAGGGTACGCCAGTGAGCGGCTTTGGGATCGAGGTGGTGGTTGCTCTCACGGAAGAACAGCAGCGCCAGCACCAGCACCAGGCTGCCGATCACCAACGCCAGGCTGATCGGTGCTCGCCAACCCAGTAGCTTGATCAACAAGCCGCCAAGCATCGGCGCGACGACGATGGCATACAGCATGCCGATCATGGTCAGCGCCAGGGCCGGCCCCGCCTCGGCTTTCCACACATCCCGCACCACCGTGCGGGCCAATACCAACGCGGTGCACGCACCCAGGCCCTGGAACACGCGGGCGAGGATAAATTGCTGGATATCGCTGACCAGCAGCATCGATAACGTGGCCAGCACATACAACGCCAGGCCGGCGATCAATACCGGGCGTCGGCCAATACGGTCCGACAGCGGCCCGAACAGCAACTGCCCCAGGCCAAAGGCACCGACAAACGCTGACAGCGCCAGCAGTGCCGAGCCCACCGGCGCCGCCAGCGCCTGCTCGATGGCGCCCAGGCCCGGAATGATCAACTGGGTCGAGACTTCACCCAAGGCCGTTAAGGCAACCAGTAATAACAACAAGCTGCGTGAAGGTGCCGGGGCGATTGCCATGGGGATTATCCGGGGGCTGGATTAATTTATATTTCGACCATAATATGAGTAAAAAATTATGTCCATAATTTTTTGCCCAATGGTTACCCCTGGAGCCCGCCATGCCCCCTCTCCCCCTGCGTCTTCTCACGCCCCTGGCCCTGTTGATGGTGCTCGGTGGCTGCCACAGCCAAGCTGACAACGCCGCTCAAGCGCCGCAGCCACGTCCCGTATTGGCGGCCACCGTCGAAGCCGCTGGCACCCAGCAAAGCGCGTATACCGGTGTGGTCGCTGCCCGCACCGAAAGCGACCTGGGCTTCCGGGTCAGCGGCAAGGTGATCGAGCGCAAGGTCGACCCCGGCCAGCGCGTTGCCCGTGGCGATACCCTGCTGGTGCTGGACATCGGCGACTTCGAACTGGCGCTGCGCTCGGCCAAGAATCGCGTCAACGCCGCCCAGGCCCAGCTGCGCCAACGCCGCGACGATGAAAACCGCTACCAGCGCCTGGCCAGTACCGGCGCAGTGTCACGGCAGATCTTCGACCAGTCGGCCACCAACCTGCGTGTTGCCGAGGCGGAACTGGCCGCGGCGCAGTCCGATGCCAGCCAGATCGAAAACCGCCGCACCTACTCGGTGCTCAAGGCCGATGGCGACGGCATCATCACCGACGTGCGAGCAGACCGCGGCCAAGTGGTGGCCGAAGGGCAAATCGTCGCGCGCCTGGCCCACGACGGCGCCCGTGAAGCCATCGTCAACCTGCCGGAAAACCAGCGCGACCTGGCCGCGCAAAAAGCCCTGGCCTTCCCCTTCGGCGCCCCCGATCAGGCCGTGGCCGCAAGCCTGCGCGAGCTGTCCGCCAGCGCCGACCCCATCACGCGCACCTACCGCGCCCGCTATGTGTTGCACGGTGCCGTCGAGCGTTTCGCCCTCGGTTCCACCATCACCGTACGCCTGCAAGGCAACGGCCAGGCCGCGCAAACCCGCGTGCCGATTGGCGCGTTGCAGGACGCAGGCCAGGGCCCCGGCGTGTGGCTGATCGGCGATGACAACACGCTGACCTTCGCGCCGGTGAAAGTCGCCCGCCTCGGCCAGGAAGACGCCCTGCTCGACAGCGGCGTCCTGCCTGGGCAAACCATCGTCGCCCTGGGGGCGCACCTGCTGCACGGCGACGACAAGGTGCGCTTGCTACCCGCCCAGGCGCTGGCCCTCAACCGCAAGCAGGACCAATGACCATGCGCGGGCTCAACCTCTCCGAACTGGCAGTCAAACACCGCGCAGTGACGCTGTTCCTGCTCATTGCAATCCTGGTCGCCGGAATGTTCGCGTTCGGCAAACTGGGGCGCGCCGAAGACCCCTCGTTTACCGTCAAGGTCATGACCATCACCGCCGCCTGGCCGGGCGCCACCGCCCAGGAGATGCAGGAACAGGTGGCCGACCGCCTGGAAAAGCGCCTGCAGGAGCTGGACTACTACGACCGCGTCGAGACCATCGCCCAGCCAGGCTTTGTGTCGATGCGCATGACCTTTCTCGAATCCACGCGCCCGAGCGAAATCCAGGCACTGTTCTACCAGACCCGCAAGAAGCTCAGTGACGAAGCCGCGCAATTGCCCAAAGGCGTGATCGGCCCGTTTTTCAACGATGAATACTCTGATGTGTATTTCGCGCTGTACGCCCTGGAAGCCGAACACCTGCCCCATCGTCAGCAAGTGCAAATGGCCGAGACCCTGCGCCAGGGTTTGCTCAACCTGCCGGGGGTGAAGAAGGTCAATATTCTTGGCGAGCAGGCCCAGCGGGTGTTTGTCGAGTTTTCCTATGAGCGCCTGGCGACCCTGGGCATCAAGCCCGAGCAGATTTTCGCCGCCCTCGCCGCACAAAACGCGGTGGCGCCCTCAGGCTTTGTCGAGACCGCTGGTGCCCGTGCGTATATCCGTATCGACGGAGCCTTCGACAGCCTGGCGCTGATTGAAAACGTGCCCCTGCAAGTCAATGGCCGCGTGCTGCGCATTGCCGATGTCGCCAGCGTCAGCCGCGGTTATGAGGACCCGCCCAGCTACCGCATCCGCCACCAGGGCGACCCGGCGCTGATGCTCGGGGTGATCATGGAGAAACACTGGAACGGCCTGGAACTGGACCAGAGCCTGCAGGCCCAGGAAGCCAAAATCCGCGCCGACCTGCCCCTGGGCGTGAACTTCGTCAAGGTCTCCGACCAGGCGAAAAACATCAGCCTGGCGGTGAATGAGTTCATGCTCAAGTTCTTCGTCGCCCTGGCCGTGGTGATGCTGATCAGCCTGCTGGCCCTGGGCTTTCGCGTGGGCCTGGTGGTGGCGGCAGCCGTGCCGCTGACGCTGTCGATCGTGTTCGTGATCATGCTGGTCACCGGGCGCGAATTCGACCGCGTGACCCTGGGCGCGCTGATCATTTCCCTGGGCCTGCTGGTGGATGACGCGATCATTGCCATCGAGATGATGGTGGTGAAACTCGAAGAAGGTTTTGATCGTATCCATGCGGCGACCTACGCCTGGAGCTCCACAGCTGCGCCCATGCTGACCGGTACGCTGGTGACGATCATCGGCTTTTTACCCGTGGGGTTTGCGCGCTCCGGTGCAGGCGAGTACGCCGGGAATATCTTCTGGATCGTCGGCTTTGCCTTGATTTCATCGTGGTTGGTGGCGGTGGTGTTCACGCCCTATCTGGGCGTGAAGCTGTTGCCGCAGATCAAGCCTGTGCCCGGTGGGCACGATGCGATTTATGCCGGGCGTTATTATCAGAAACTCCGTCGCTTGGTGGAGGCCTGCGTGCGCGGGCGCTGGCTGGTGACCGGGCTGGTGGTGGCCGCGTTTGTGCTGTGCGGCCTGGGTATGGCGGTGGTGAAGAAACAGTTCTTCCCCGACTCCGACCGTTCGGAGCTGATCCTGGAAGTGTATATGCCGCCCGGCAGCGCATTCAAAAGCACTGAAGCGGTGGCGGCGCAGGTGGAGAAAGCCCTGTTGCAGGAGCCGCAGACCAGCATGGTCGACACCTACGTAGGCGGCGGTGCACCGCGGTTCTTTCTGTCGCTGAACCCGGAAATGCCCGACCCGGCATTCGCCAAGTTAATCGTGCAAACCCCGGACTCCCACGCCCGTGACGCGTTGAAAGTGCGCATGCGCGAGCGCATCGCGGCTGGTGAGTTTCCAGCGGCGCGGGTGCGTGTCACGCAATTGGTGTTCGGCCCGCCGGTGCCGTTCCCCGTGGTGTTCCGTGTATCCGGGCCCAACCTGGACGAGCTGCGCGGGCTGTCCGAGCAAGTGCGCCAAGTGGTGGCCGCCAATCGGCTGACCCGCGACACCTTCCTCGAATGGGGCGAGCGCGCCAGCGGTTATCGCCTGGTGCTGGACCAGGATCGCCTGCGCTTACTCGGCTTCACCCCCGACGAGGTCAAGTCCCAGCTCAACGCCCTGCTCAGCGGCAACCCGATCACCGAAGTGCGCGAGGGCAACCGCACCGTGTCGGTGGTGGCCCGCGCCCAAGGCAGCCAGCGCGAGGACCTCGCCAACCTGAACAACATGACCCTGACCAACAGCGCCGGTACGTCGGTGCCGCTGGCTCAGGTCGGGCATTTCCAGGCAGTGATGGAAGAGCCGATCCTCAAGCGCCGCAACCGCGCAACCACCGTGGAAGTGCGCGCCGACATCATCGACGGGGTACAACCGCCCGATGTGGAAATGGCCGTATACAAAGACCTGCAACCGCTGATCGCCAAGCTGCCGACCGGTTACCACATCGACATCGGCGGCCCGGTGGAAGAAAGCGCCAAGGCCAACGTGGCGCTGGCGGCATTGTTCCCGATCATGATCTTGCTGACCCTCACGGTGATCATGTTCCAGGTGCGCTCATTCGGCGTGATGTTCATGGTCTTCGCCACCGCGCCCTTGGGCCTGATTGGCGCAGTGCCGACCTTGCTGCTGTTCAATCAACCGTTTGGGTTTAACGCGATCCTGGGCCTGATCGGCATTGGCGGCATCCTGATGCGTAACACGCTGATCTTCACCGACCAGATTCGCCAGAACCAGGACCACGGCATGGCGATTCGCGAGGCAATCATCGAAGCCACGGTGCGTCGAGCGCGTCCGGTGATCCTCACCGCACTGGCGGCGGCGCTGGCGTTTATTCCGTTGACGCTGTCGGTGTTCTGGTCGTCCCTGGCCTATGTACTCATCGGCGGAGTGTTGGTGGGCACGGTGTTGACGCTGTTGTTCCTGCCGGCGCTGTGCAGCCTGGTGCTACGCGACGAGGTTGCTGAAACGTCCCACGTAAACGCCGGATAAGCTCTACTCCCCCTCCCTGCAAACCTCTGCAAAGTCCCTCGCCTGACTGAACAGTGCGAGGGATTGCAGATGGTTTTTCTTGTTAGTGCGCTGGTTGCGTGGCCGTCTCCCGTGGGGAGTGGTCGCGGATGACCCACGCCACCCACATCGCCGCTATCGAACACGAGCTGG
>NZ_JAUJXA010000018.1:0-79652 GCF_031931935.1 Pseudomonas sp. rhizo25 | reverse complement strand
CGAGAAAATGCCCTCAGCTCCTGGTCCTCCCCCCCCATTAAATAACCTGCCGTTGAGGGAAATCGATGCAAAGTGTTTCTGCATTTTTGGTATGGTGCAGCACATTTTCACAAGGATTGATCTTTATCCGCAGGAGGCGGCGTCGACCTTTTTCAACGAGATGCTGTAGAAATGCCTGAACCGATACCTATCAAAGATCACGAAAAAGAAAATCGCCTGGTCAACAAGCGCTTGCTTGCCTGTGCGCTGTTGGTGATCGGCATCACCTGTGCCCTGGTAGGGCGCATGTATTTCCTGCAGGTGGTGCAGTACGACTATCACTCCACGATTTCCGAAAACAACCGGGTCCACGTACTGCCCATCACGCCGACTCGCGGCTTGATCTATGACCGCAATGGCGTAGTGCTGGCCGACAACCGTCCGAGTTACAACCTGACTATCACCCGCGAGCGCACCACCGATCTCAAGGGCGAGCTGGACGCAATCGTCAATCTGCTGCACCTGCCTGCCGAAGACCGTGCGGTGTTCGATAAGGCGCTCAAGCAGGCTCGTCACCCGTTTGTTCCCGTCACCTTGTTCTATGAGTTGACCGAAGAACAAATCGCCGTGTTGGCCGTCAACGAGTTCCGTCTACCTGGCGTGGACGTCGAGCCCCAATTCGTCCGCCACTACCCACTGGGTGCGCACTTTGCGCACTCTATTGGCTACGTCGGTCGCATTAACGAAAAAGAATCCAAGACCCTCGATTCCGTGGAGTATCGAGGTACCCAATCCATCGGCAAGACCGGGATCGAGCGTTTCTACGAGTCCGAACTGCACGGCCACGTCGGTTACGAAGAGGTCGAGACCAATGCCCAGGGACGCGTATTGCGGGTGCTCAAGCACACTGACCCAATCCCTGGTAAAAACATCGTCCTTAGCCTCGACGTCAAGCTACAGGAAGCCGCCGAAGAGGCCTTGGGCGACCGTCGTGGTTCGGTGGTGGCCCTGGATCCGCAAACCGGTGAAGTACTGGCGATGGTCAGCAAGCCGAGTTTCGACCCTAACCTGTTCGTCACTGGCATCAGCTTCAAAGAATACGCTGCGTTGCACGATTCCATCGACCGCCCACTGTTCAACCGCGTACTGCGTGGGCTCTATGCGCCGGGTTCCACCATCAAGCCGGAAGTGGCCATCGCCGGCCTCGACAGTGGCGTTGTCACCCCGCAAACCCGGGTGTTCGATCCCGGTTACTACCAGCTGCCGGATTTCGATCACAAATACCGCAACTGGAATCACAGCGGCGATGGCTGGGTGGACATGGACGCGGCCATCATGCGTTCCAATGACACTTACTTCTATGACTTGGCCCACAAGCTGGGCATCGACCGCCTACACGACTATCTCGCCGAGTTCGGCCTCGGTCAGAAAGTATCCTTGGACATGTTCGAAGAGTCTGCCGGCCTGATGCCGTCCCAGGCCTGGAAGCGTGCCACCCGTCGCCAGCCATGGTTCCCAGGCGAAACCGTGATCCTCGGTATCGGCCAGGGCTATATGCAGGTGACGCCGCTGCAACTGGCCCAGGCCACCGCATTGATCGCCAACAAGGGTGTTTGGAACCGGCCACATCTGGCCAAGACCATCAATGGCGTCCCCCCCGTGGATGAAAACCCGATGCCCAACGTGGTCCTCAAGGATCAGCGTGATTGGGAGCAGGTCAACCACGGCATGCAATTGGTGATGCACGATCCACGCGGCATCGCCCGGGCCGCAGCTCAAGGCGCGCAATACCGGATTGCCGGCAAGAGTGGTACCGCCCAGGTGGTGGCGATCAAGCAGGGTGAGCGCTACAACCGCAACAAGACGTTGGAGCGCCATCGCGATAACGCCTTGTTCGTCGGCTTCGCGCCGGCCGAACATCCAAAAATCGTGATTTCAGTCATGATCGAAAACGGTGAGGCCGGCGGCCGTGTGGCCGGGCCCGTGGTGCGACAGATCATGGACGCTTGGCTGCTCGACCAGGAAGGTCATCTCAAACCGCAATATGCGACACCCGCCAAGGCGCCAGGCGATCCACGCGTCTGACTCAGGCCTTCCATTCGTCCCAGCGCTCAACGCCGTCATAAGCAAGCCAGGGTACCTCATGGGACGTCCAGATATGCGCGGTGGGCCGGGTGCCTGGGTCATCATCCAGCGTCGCCACCCGCACAATCACGTGAGGCTGATGCCCACGTTCGGCGATCAGATGTGAGCCGCAGCGTGAGCAGAAATGCCGGCGTTTGCCCGGTGAAGACTCAAAGGACGACAGCAGCTGTTCACCGTCGGTCCAGCGAAAGTGTTCGCGCATTACCCCGGCCGTGGCGACAAACGCGGACGCGTGCGCCTTGCGACAGCTTTGGCAATGGCAGTGGCTGATGGGCATGTCCAGGCTGTCCACCTGGTAGCGCACCGCTTTGCACAAGCAACTTCCATTCAATGGGTCAGTCATAACCTATGGCCAGGTCAAGGATGGGGTCATCATCATCGCGCACAACTGAAGGTTGCGCATTGGTCGATGTCGCCTACTGTTCAATGGAGGAGGTGACGCATGCACGTATTAGATCGCATCGAACGAAAAGTCCTGCTCAACGCATCACGCAAGCAGGTTTGGGAGGCACTGACGCAGGCCGAGCAATTTGGTGATTGGTTCGGTATCGCGCTCAAGGGCAAAACCTTTGTTGCCGGGGAAACCCTCGAAGCGCCGATTACCTATCCAGGCTACGAACATGTGGTGTGGAAGGTCAGGATCGAACGCATCCTGCCGCAAACGCTGTTTTCTTTCTGGTGGCACCCTTACGCGGTAGAAGCGGGCGTCGATTACGATGAGGAGACACCGACTCTTGTTGAGTTCACCATTGAGGATCGTGCGCCGGGTATCCTGCTGCGGGTCGTTGAATCTGGTTTTGACAAAGTGCCCGAGGCCCGGCGCCAGAAAGCGTTCAAGATGAACTCCCGTGGTTGGGATGAGCAGATGGGCAATATCGAAGCCTATCTGGGCAAAAAACCAGCCAAGTGATGAGATGCAAGGGGGAAGTTCAGCCCCCATATTTTCAAGCGTTTAGAAATCAATCGTCGCCGACAACTTCGCCACTCGCGGATCACCCTGGCTCAGGAACCCACCCTGGGCCGACTCCCAGTACTTCTGGTTGGCGACGTTCTCCACCGTTGCGCCCACTGTCACCTCGCGCTCATCCAGGGTGAAGGTGTAGCGCGCACCCACGTCGAAGCGGTTCCAGGCCGGCAGGCTCAGGTTGTTGGCTGCATCGGCGTACTGGCCGCCGGTGCGTAGCATGCGGCCGCTGAGGGTCACGCCTTGCAGGCCGGGTACATCCCAATCCACACCGGCGTTGAGCTGGAATGAAGGAACGCCGATGGCACGGTTGCCGTCATTGGCGCCGTTGAGGGTGCCCTTGAGTTCGGTCTTCATCAGCGTCACCCCGCCCAGCAAACGCAGGCCGCTGACCGGTTCGCCGAAGACGTTCAGCTCGACGCCCTTGTTGATCTGCTCACCTTCACGCACATAGCGCGCCGTGGTGGCGTCGATGGCCTCGGCATAACCTGCGCCGGGCTGCTCGATACGGTAGACGCCCAGTGTCGCGCCATAGGTACCCATGTCCACCTTGACGCCTGCTTCGATCTGCTTGGAGCGAGCGGGCGCATAGGCTTGCCCGCCGCCGATGACCGTCAGTTCGCCTGATTTGAGCGGCGATGTCGGGCCCTGTGCCAGGCCTTCGATGCGGTTGGCGTACAACGACACATGCTCCCATGGCTTGAACACGATGCCGTACACCGGCGTGGTGATCGATTCGTCATAGTTGGCTGTACGGCTGCCGCTCATGTAGTTGTAACTCTGTACCACCATCTGTTGGCGGCGTGCGCCCAGGGTCACCAGCAGGCGGTCATCGAAGAAACCCAGGGTGTCGGAGACTGCTGCGCTGCGCACGAAAGTCTTGCCGGTGATGGTTGGATCGCTGAAATCGGTGCCCGGCGTGTTACGCGGGCTGTTCAACGTCGGCGGCGCGCCGGTCACAGGGTTGTAGATATTGGTTGGGGTAGACGTTGCTGCGGCGTTGAACACATAGGCATTGCGCGCTTCTGTCCAAATACCGGCCAGGCCGAAGTTGAGTCGGTGACTGATGGCCCCGGTCTGGAATTTGCCGTTCAGGCCGCCCATTGCGCTGCGATTGTTCTCTTCATGGGCGATGGTCGAGCGGCTCGCCAGGGCATTACCGAAATTGTCGCTCAAGGTCACCGACGAGTAGCGCCCCATTTCGCGGCTGTGCTTGGCGCCGGCTGCTGCATAGGCGGTCCAGTTCTCGTTCAGGTCGTACTCGGCGCGCAGCATCCCCAAGGTATCTTCAAGGTTGGTACTGCTCCAGTTCGGCGCATAGTTGGTATCTGCCGAGGGCGCATCCGGCACGTGGGTGATCTTGCCGAGGAATACCGAGTTGCGTCCGCCGTTGATACGTTGCTTCTGATACACAAAATCACCCGACAGGCGCAGCGCATCGCCGCGGTAATCAAGGCCGACGGCAAACAGCTTCGAACGCTGGTTTTCATCGTCAATGCCGGTATCGCCTTCGCGCTGGGACAGGTTGACCCGTGCGCCAAACTGGTTGTCTTCACCGAAACGCTGGCCGATATCCAAGTGCTCGCCAATCCGGCCATCGCTGCTGATGTCGGTGCTGAACCGCCGCAGCGGTACATCATCGGCGCGCTTGGGTTGCAGGTTGACACCGCCGCCGATCCCCGAGCCAGTGGGGGTGACACCGTTGATAAAGGCGTTGGGGCCCTTGAACACTTCTACGCGCTCCAGGGCGCCGGTGGAGATGATCTGGCGCGGCAGGATGCCATACAAACCGTTATAGGAAATGTCGTCGCCATTCAACGGCAGGCCACGGATCATGAAAGTCTGTGACTGGTTCGCATACCCCGAGGCCTGACGCACGGAAGAGTCATTGAGCAACACGTCGCCGACGGTTTCCGCCTGCTGGTCGCGAATCAGTTTCTCGGTGTAGGAGGACATGCTGAAGGGCACGTCCATGATGTCCTGGTTGCCCAGTACACCCAATTGGCCACCGCGTGCCACCTGGCCACCTGCAAACTCGGGTGGCAATGCGGTGGGCGCGGGCGCTTCGGCATTAATGCTGGTAGCGCCTAGCTCCAGTGCGTTATCCGCACCCGCTGGCGATGCCGCCTGTGCAGCAAAACTCAGGGAACAGCAAAGGGCGAGCAGGGTAGGGCGAAACGGCACAGCGGGAGCGTTACAGATGGGCATGATCGATCCTGACGGCGAACCGTCAACGGTGAGGGAGTGGACAACGATGTTGCGCTTCCTCACTGCGCGAATACGACTCCGGCGCAGATGATAGTAATTACTATTAACAACCTGCAACAAATTTGTGAGATTGCGGTCTGCGTGCGCGTTAACCTGCCGCGTTTGCACGGATGCCGAGTAGAATCTCGCCCTTAACGCAATTCCTGAGGTGCGGTACGGTGGATTTACAGCAGGGTTTTGTTTTGACCCGGCATTGGCGCGACACCCCGGCGGGCACGGAGGTCAGTTTCTGGCTGGCCACCGACCATGGGCCTCGCTGCATTCGCCTGCCCGCGCAGACCTCGGTGGTGTTCATCCCCGAGGCGTACCGCAAGCCGCTCGATTGGCTGCTCAAGGGCGAGCGCGATCTTGAGCTGCGCCCGCTGCAACTGTGCGACTTCCACCATCGCCCGGTCTTGGGCCTTTATGCCCGCCAGCACCGCCAATTGATGGACATCGAAAAGCGCCTGCGCACTGCCGGGGTCGATGTCTACGAAGGTGACGTACGCCCACCCGAGCGTTACATGATGGAGCGCTTTATCACTGCCCCCGTGTGGTTCGGCGGCACGCCCGACGCGAACGGCGCCTTGCTCGACGCGCAGATGAAGCCCGCTCCCGACTACCGTCCGCAATTGAAGCTGGTGTCCCTGGACATCGAGACCACCGCCCAGGGCGATCTGTATTCCATCGCCCTCGAGGGTTGCGGCGAGCGCCAGGTATACATGCTCGGCCCGCCGAACAAACCCGACGCGGTGGACTTCAAGCTCGACTATTGCGACACCCGTGCCCAACTGCTTGAACGCCTCAATCAATGGCTGCTCACCTTCGACCCCGACGCGATCATCGGCTGGAATGTGGTGCAGTTCGACCTGCGCGTGCTCCACGAACACGCCCAGCGCCTGAACGTGCCCTTGCTGCTGGGGCGTGGCGGTGAGCCCATGACCTGGCGCGAACACGGCAGTCGCAACCATTACTTCGCCGCGGCGGCGGGACGGCTGATCATCGACGGCATCGAAGCCTTGCGTTCGGCCACCTGGAGCTTCGAATCCTTCAGCCTGGAAAACGTCGCGCAAACCCTGCTCGGCGAAGGCAAAGACATCTCCACGCCCTACCAGCGCATGGACGAAATCAACCGCATGTTCGCCGAGGACAAGCCGGCCCTGGCGCGCTACAACCTCAAAGACTGCGAGCTGGTCACGCGGATTTTCGCGAAGACCGAGCTGCTCAAGTTCCTGCTGGAGCGGGCCAGTGTCACCGGATTGCCTGCTGACCGCAGCGGCGGTTCGGTGGCCGCGTTCACCCACCTGTACATGCCGTTGATGCACCGCCAGGGCTTCGTCGCGCCGAACCTGGGTGACAAACCGCCCCAAGCCAGCCCCGGCGGGTTTGTCATGGACTCACGCCCGGGCCTCTACGAGTCGGTGTTGGTGCTGGACTATAAAAGTCTCTATCCGTCGATCATCCGCAGCTTCCTGATCGACCCCGTGGGCTTGATCGAAGGCCTCAAGTACCCCGACGACAGTGAATCGGTGGAAGGTTTTCGCGGCGCGCGTTTTTCCCGCACCCGTCATTGTTTGCCGTCGATCGTCACCCGCGTTTCCGAGGGCCGCGAAGTGGCTAAGCGCGAACATAACGCGCCGCTGTCCCAAGCCCTGAAGATCATCATGAACGCTTTCTATGGCGTGCTCGGCTCCAGTGGCTGTCGGTTCTTCGACACGCGGCTGGCATCCTCGATCACCCTGCGTGGGCACCAGATCATGCGCCAGACCCGCGAGCTGGTGGAGGCCCAGGGTTACGAAGTGATCTACGGCGACACCGACTCCACCTTCGTCTGGCTCGGCGGCGCCCATTCACCGCAGGACGCCAATCGCATCGGCCTGGCGCTGGTGCAGCACGTCAACGACTGGTGGCGCACCCACCTGAGCAACGAATACGGCCTGCAAAGCGCCTTGGAGCTGCAATACGAAACCCACTTCAGCCGCTTCCTTATGCCGACCATCCGTGGCGCGGAGGAGGGCAGCAAAAAGCGCTACGCCGGTTTGGTCGTGCGCGACGATGGCAGCGAAGAGATGGTGTACAAGGGCCTGGAAACCGTGCGCAGCGACTGGTCGCCCCTGGCCCGGCAATTTCAGCAGGAGCTCTACCAGCGCATCTTCCATCGCCTGCCCCATCAGGATTACGTCCGCGACTACGTGCGGCGTACGTTGAGCGGCGAATTCGATGAGCTGCTGATCTACCGCAAGCGCCTGCGCCGGCCTTTGCACGACTACGAGCGCAACGTCCCGCCCCATGTACGAGCCGCGCGCCTGGCCGACGAGTACAACGACCGCCTGGGGCGCCCGCGCCAGTACCAGCGCGGTGGCTGGATCAGCTATGTGATCAGCGTCAACGGCCCGGAGCCGCTGGAAGTACGGCAGGCACCTATCGATTATGACCACTACGTCACCCGTCAATTGCAGCCAGTAGCCGATGCGATCCTGCCTTTTGTGAATGACGATTTCGGCACCCTGGTGGGCGGGCAGATGGGCTTGTTCTAAACTCGATTCGGGATGGCCGCTAGCCAGGCCTGGCTAGCACCAATCAAAATGCTGCGATAAGGAGCAAAGGCCCATGTACACACTCTACGGCACCGACGAGTCCGGTTCCTGCATGATCGAAATTGCCCTGCAGCGTTGCGCGGTGCCGTGGCATCGCGTGGACGCTAGTTCCTGGCAGGAAGGCGAGGGCAGCGACGCGCTCGCGCGCATCAATCCGCTGAAACAGATCCCCACCCTGGTCACTCCCGACGGCCAGGTACTGACCGAAAGCGCCGCTATCCTGATCCACCTGGGCCTGGAATATCCCGAAGCCGAGCTGCTGGCCGGCAATCGCACGCAGATCTTGCGCGGCCTGCTGTACATCGCCGCCAATTGCTATTCGGCAATCGGCATCATCGACTACCCGCAACGCTGGTTGGGCAACGCGGATGAGGCGCTGCAAGCACAATTGATTGCGGGTACTCGGCGCTATCTGCATCAGGCGTGGGTGGTGTTCGCCGAGCAGTTTGCCGACCAGTTGTTCACGCCCACCGGTGTGCCGAATGCACTGGGTATCATGGCGGCGGCAGTGTCACGTTGGGATGAGGCGCGTGAGGAGCTCGCAAGACTGGCGCCGGGGTTTGCGCAGACCCTGGAACGAGTGGACGCCGACCCTGTTGTCGCGCCCGTTTTTGCCCGGCATTGGCCGCAGTGGAAGGTCTCGTAACCAGAAGAAACAATGGCCCTGGTCAGCTCCCAACCCTTGCGTTGCGGGTGTCCTGACCTACGCTTCTCATGGTGGTGTAGGAATCATCCTTGAATTTGGCTGTCGCAGACATGAAACTCAAGAACCCTGCATGGAATTCAAAGGAGGTGCGCATGCTCATCCGGTCGCTGACCCTGGCTACCTTGATGGCTTTTACGGGGCCGTTGCTGGCCGCTGATGATATCGATCCGCTCAAGCAGGACCTGGGCAAGGCCCGGCCGCTGGTGGTGGTGGAGCTGGATTCCGGCAACGACACCTTGGCGACTCTCAGGAAACAACTGGACGAGCCTGCCACCAAGCAGTCCTTTGAAGAGCGCAACATGGTGTTCTATACCGTGAAGTTCGGCAGCATCGGCGCCGAAGGTGAGAAGTTCGCCAAGGAAGCCAAGGACAACAAGAAACTCACGCCACCGGAAACCAACGCACTGATCCGCGCCCTCAAGCTGGGTGCCGGCAGTGGCACCAAAGTGATCCTGATCGGCAAGGACGGCGAGAAGAAACTCGAGAAGACCGTGCCGCCGGACACCCTCGACCTCAAGGAGTTTTTCAGCGCTATCGACCAGATGCCAATGGCCGAGAAAGAAGCGGCTGCGCCGACCGCGCCGGCTGCGCCAGAACCTGCACCTGGCAAGAACGCTCCCAAAACGGGTAAGGCAGCCAAGCAGGCTGCTCCTCAACAGCTGGATGACTGAGTCCGCGCAGGAGCTGGCTTACCAGCTCCTGCGCAGGCAGTTGCAGCGGTGGTTCTACTTCACGCTTTCCATGGTTTGAACCACCCAGCCAATCCCCCTAATACCAGTGCACTCGTCAAGGTACTCAGGCCCAGTTGCCAGCCGTCATTGTGCAGCGGGTGCAATATGACGGCTGCAAAGCCCAATAACACTGCACTCAGCCCCCATTGCAGCGGCCAGCCCAGTTGCCCAAGCAATTGCTGGCGTTGCATCAACAGCAGATTGGTGACGACAACCCCGCCCAACGCCGCCAGTGCAATACCCGGCAGGCCAAAAAAGTACGGCAACAGCAGCAGGAGTATGGCGTTGATCACACTGCCCAGCAGTTCGCACCGCAACGGTAGACGCGTGTCGCCGCCGGCATAGGCGTAGCGGGCAAGCATGGCGTTCCAGGCGCCGAACACCAATGGCGTCGCGAACCAGGCCAGCAGCGCCGGCAGTGGGCCGTCGGCGCTTTGGGCGGGCATCAGCAGATGAATCAGCACGGGGCTGGCGCCGATCAGGCCGAGGGCGGCGGGCAGGCTGAGCAGGGTTGCTGCATCAAGGCCCCGGCGCAGTAGAGCCAGGCGCTGCTGGCCTTGTTCGCCGCTCATCATGCCCAGCAGTACCTGGTTGAGGCTCATCAGGGCGATCAAGGGCAGATTGATCAGTTTGCGCGCCAGGTTGACCCAAGTGACGGCGCCTTCCCCCAGGTAACTGGCGATCAATCGCTCGAGCAATGCCAGGCCCTGGCTGGCGACATTGCTGGCCAGCAATGGCCCGATGCGCCCCAGCAATTCGCGGCCTGCCAGGGCTTCTCCAGTGACCTGCCACGGCCGCCAGCCGAAGGACCAGACCGGCGCCAGCAATGGCAGGCACATCAATACACTGCCGGCAAAAAAGCACATGGCCAGTTCGGCGCTGTCGCTGGCGCTGCCACGGATAAACAGGTACAGCACCGGCGGCAGGTTAAACAATAACGAGCCCAGCCCTGGCAGGACAAAACGTTGGCGTGCCTGCAACGGAATACTGAACAAGGCATGCATCATCAGGCCCGGCGCACAGGCGGCCAGCCAGCGCAAGTTGGCGGCGGCTTCGGCGTGGGCCGCAGCGTCCAGGCCGGGACCGATCAGGCGCACCCACAGCGGCGCGCCCAGCGCCAGCACGGCAAACAGGCCCAGGCCCACGCCCAGCAGGCGTGGAGACAGGCTGGCCAGCCAGGCTTGCTGGCGTTGTGGGTCGCGTTGTTGATAAAGGGGCAGGGCTGCCGCTGCGAGCAAGCCGGCGGCCAGGGTCATGCGCAGCGCTTCGGGCAAAAACACCGCCACCAGAAACCCGTCGCTGCGACTACCAGCGCCCCAAGCCGCCACCAGCAGCCATTCGCGGGCAAAACCGGCCACCAGCCCGGCGAGGGTCGCCAGGGTCAGCCAGAGGGTGCTGCCGAACATCAATGGAACAGGGTGAACAGGCCCTTGCCACCCACCTTATAGTTCAGATCATGGCAACGTTCACCCATGATTTTGGCACCAGTACCGCCAATGATTTTGTAGGGGGCCACGGCTTTGGCCACTACGGTGTTGGCGCTTATCACCGAACCATGGCCCAGATGGGTGCCGAAACCGATCAAGGCACGGCTGCCGATCCACACGTAGTCGTCGATGTAGATTGACCCGGAAATCGACCAGAACTCCGGCGCCTGCAAATCATGACTGCCAGCGATGATCAGCACGTGAGAGGCAATCGCCACGTGGTTGCCGATCACCAGCCCGGCGCGTGCGTCCACCTGGCAATGCCAGCCGATCACCGAATCGTCACCAACTACCAGATTGTGGATGCCCAGCACTTCGGTGTTACGCCATAGGCTTGAGCCCTTGCCGATCTTCGCACCCCCCAGGCGCAGCCAGGCAATGCGCACATGGTGGCTGGGGATTTTGTTGATCAAGATGTTGTAGGCCATGTCCCAGGCGTTGCGCCAGCGATCCTTGATAGTTGCCCAGTTTTTGCCGTAGCGCGGCAGCAGCTGGCACGGCAGGTCCTGTTTCAGACGGTGGAACAGGCGGCGGGCAACCGGGTGCTCAAGGGCGGGTTCCAGGTCGATGGAGCTGATCCAGAAGCGCTTGTTCTCGCCTTCGCCGTCTTCAAACACCACGTCGTTGGCCAGGCACCAATCCAGCGCTTCTTCCAGGTCGGGCAGGCTTACGCCGAGTTCACCGGCCAGCATAGGGAGGCGGTCGCGCAAATCGGTAGAGTGAATTATCCGGTGCTTCATGGTTGGTCATCCTTTGGCGCAATAACAGGAACAGCGCTGGTAACGGTGGGGCGCAGGCGCACCTGTTGCAGGCTCATGCCCATCAACAGCCAGAACAGTGCGATCAATACAAAGGTGAAGCTGAAATAGTGGTCGAAAAGCCCCGTCAGCAGCGCTGCCAACACGCCACAAATGCATCCCAGCCACAGGGCGTTGTCGGCGGTGACCTTGCGCACCTGGCCCAGGGGCCGCACTTCCCGCCACCACAGCACAGTGACGGTGATAAACAACAACATTCCTGGAATACCGACCTTGTAGATGAAGTTCAGCCACAGGTTGGAGATCCCCAACAGGTTGCTGCCGGGTACGGGCGGGTCGATCTTGAAGCCGATCCCCAGGGGGAATTTCGACATGGCGTCGGGGAACCTGGCGTATTCGTCGAAGCGGATTTCGGTACTGGCGTTGGTGGTCGAGAAGATGGTCATCAAGCGCTCCTGCAGCGGCGGATAGAACATCACCAGCGCGATGCCAAACGCCAACCCGATACCGATGATGCGCCCGCTGTTAGGCACGCGCTTGTAGGTCAGCCAGATCAAGACCAGCGCCAGGGCCACGATGGCGCCACGGGAAATGCTCAGCAGCAGGCCGGCGCAACCCAGCACCGCCACCGCCAGGCCCAGCGCCCGACGCCAGCCGCTGCGGGTCCAGCCATAGAACAGCGCCAGGGGAATAAACAGCACCAGCACGCCGCCGGTCAGGTTGGGGTGCACCCAGGGCGAGGCCATGCGCGTGTAGTTGGCGGAGAAAATATCCTTCACCGCTTCCGGGTGGGCATACTTGAGGTCGGTGAGGATATCGATCATCGACATCGCGTTGCGTGTCTTCAGAAACATGAAAATCGACAGCAACAGCATCGCCAGGTTACCCAGCAGCAGGGCGACCACGACCTTGTCGCGGTCGGCGTCGGTGCGTAGCAGCAACGGCACGATAAACAGCAACGACAGGTTCATCAGCCAGCGCACCCAGTTCACCGGTCCATTGCCTTCGGCATGGATGATAACCATGCCCCAGATAAACGGAATGGTGCTGAACAGCATCAGCCACATCAGCGCGCGCTCGGTCGGACGCCACAGTATCAAGCCACGGGTCTTGCCGATAAACGACTGCCAGAACACCCCGACCCAGGTCAGCCCCAGCACCGCTTCACTCACGGTGGTGCGGATCCCCAGTTCCAAAGTGGTGTAGGGAATGCTGGTGGCCAACACGGCGAAAATCAGCAAGCCCCACAGGGGAAAGCGGATCAGGGTCAAGGCCACGCCCATGCCGGCCACGACCAGCAGGACCTTTATCGGCGAAAGGGCCAACAGCAAGCCGCCGAAGACCAGGCCCAGGAGCAGACTAACGAATTTTCCTGGCAGCATTAGCGGTCCAATTCCTTGAGCAAAGTGTCCAGACGCGAGCGATAGGCGGGCTCGGCAAATTGCCGGGCCCAGTCGATTTGCGGTTGCGGGTTTACCGTTGCCTCGGGGGCTGCCAGTTGTCGCATGACGTTTTGCAGTTGCCCGGCGTCATGCGGGTCGAAGCGCGGTGCGCTGGGCGGCGCGACTTCGTCGAGGGCGGAGCCGCGTGCTACCGCCACCTGCGTACCGACACTCAAGGCTTCCACCACCGGCAGGCCAAAGCCCTCGGCATAGGAAGGCTGCCATAGGCATGCGGCATGCCGGTAAAGTGCTTGCAGTTGGCCGTCCGATAAACCGCTGCACCAATGCAGGCCCGGCAGTTCGCCGAGGTCCGCCGGTACATCGCTGGCGTGGCCCACCAGCACCATGTCCGGCACGTCAGGGTTCACCGCACGACAGGCCTGCCACTGGCGCAGGAAAAACACCATGTTCTTGCGCGGCTCCCGGGTGCCCACCACCAACCAGTAACGCGCCGGCAGGCTTACCGGCAGCGGCTCTGGCGCTGCATTCAATTCGGGTACCAGGTTGCTCAGCACCCGGAACTTCGCCCGGGCCCAGGGGAACACCCGGGAGGCTTCGTTGCAGGAAAACTGCGAAGGGCACCACACCCGGTCAGCCTGCCACACCGACCAGGCAATCGAGGCGCCGTCAATCAAGCGATAGGCCAGGGCCTTGAGCCTGGAGCGATGAAAGTTACGGTGGGTCAGCTGAAACAGGTCATGCAGCACCAGCACATAGCGGGTGCCGGCGGGTTTGCGACATAGCGGCAAGCCCATATTGGCCGTGGCGATGTAGAGGTCGATCTGCTGCGCGTGCAAGGCCTTGGGCAAGAACCTGCGCTCGAAACCCAGGCGCACTTGTGGGCGCTGCAGGCCGTCCAGCGGGCTGGCCCAGGTCGGGCAAACGGCGATCTGGCGTTGCGGGTGATCCAGGGGAGCTTCGCTGAACAGCAACACTTCGGTATTGGCCCGTGCGCGCAGGGCGTGCTCCAGGGCCAGGACCTGGCGGGCAATGCCCGACGACGGTGCAACCGTGGCGGGGCGATAGTCCAGGGCTACGCGCATGGTTGAGGCTCCTTGGAGGTGGGCAAGGTGCGGTAGATGTGCTCCAGTTCGTTACCGGCCACCGCCCAGTCGTGATAGCGACGTGCGTAATCGCGTGACGCATCAGCCAGTTGCCGGGCCAGCGACGGTTCATCCAGCAAGCGTACGATGGCGTCGGCCAATGCCTCGGCGCTTTCGCCCGACAGGTAATGGGTCTGTGGCTGTACTGCCAAGCCGGAGACGCCCTGTGCAGTGCTGACCAGCGGCAAGCCGGCGGCCATCGCTTCCAACACCTTGAGCTTGGAGCCGCCGCCGTGGCGCAACGCGGCGACAAACCCGGCACAGCGGCGTTGCAAGGTGCACAGGTCGGGAACGAATCCCAGCCACTCGATACGCTCATCTGGCCAGCGGTTGCGCCAGTGTTCGGGCAAGCCGTAACCGGCAACCGCCAGGCGCGCGTTCGGGCACTGCCGCCAGACCCTGGGGAAAATCTCCTCAAGCAGCCACTGCACGGCGTCCAGGTTTGGCGCGTATTCGTAGTTGCCGACAAACAACAAGCGCTGGCTTTGTGCGTCGGCACTGACCTCGGCAAAGGCGCGGCTGTCGACCCCATTGACCACCACGCTCACCGGCGTCGAGGATAGCGGTCGCATGGCCTGGGCATCCGCCTCGGTCACCGCGATCACATGGGCGGCGGCATCGAACGCCTTGCGCTCCCACTGTCGGCAGCGCCATTGGTCGTACCGCACGAACGGCCCGGCCCACTTAGGGAAGCGGTCGTAAGTGGCGCCGCCGAGGCTTGATTCCAGGTTGTGCTCGGTCAGCACAAACGCGCGCCGACGCTGCTGCAAGGTACGCATGAACGGCTGCAGGCTGTAGCTGTGTTCCATCTGAATCACGTCCCAGTGTTCGTTCAACAGTTGTGCAAATTGCGCCTGCAACGGTGCGGACAGGCCGTTGACCGTGGTCAACAGCGGCCACGGCGCGAACACGCCAGCGAGCAGGGTCAGCGGGTGTTTCAGTGGCCGGCGCGGCACCACGATCAAGCGCTCGAGCAACGGCTCAAGGGCGGCATGCGCCGCGTCATCGGCCGGCGTCTTCGATTGCGCCAGCAGCGTGATGCGATGCCCGCGCTCACTCAAGGTGCGCAGCAAATGGTACTGCCGGGTCTTGCCGCCGCTGGTGGTCGGCCACGGCAGGTAGGGCACAATCCATAGGATTCTCATGTGTCGCTCTCCATGCCCGGCGCTACCACACCAGTATCTGCAAACTCGGCTTCACCACGGGGCGAATGCCATTGTCGTCACTCAGGGTCTGTCGGGCTCCGGTCAACGGGTCCAGCAGTTCTGCGCGTTTGATCCCAGGCAGGCTGATGCTGCTGCCTTCGGCACTCCAGTACATCAGCAGGTGCTTGCCGTCAGGCCGAGTCCAGGCCACGCTGTAGAAACTGTCCGGTAAGTCCTTGAGCTGCGGCGTGGCGCCGGGTTGAAGAGTGGGGCCGGTGATCTCGAGGAAGCGGGCGAGGGCGGTGTACACCGGTTTCGGCTCGCCGTTGAGGTCCAGCAGGCCGTAATGCTGGTCCCGCGGCGAGGCACGTTCATCGAGGTCGGAGAGGGCGAACAGGAAAATCTTCTGGTAGTCCTGGGACGCCATCAAGGCCAGGCGGCGCAAAGTGTAGTCGGCTTGCCCGTCGATACCGATCAGGTCCTGCATCTCCTTGGGCCCGGCATAGCTGGACCAGCCCCATTCAGTGGCCCATACCTGCTTGATCCCGGCGCCATGCAGCATTGCATTGAGTTGATCGCCGCGCAGCAGCACTTCGTTCTTGCCCGGCTCATCGGTTTCCGGGGTCATCGAATAGGGGTGATAGGCCGCGACCATGCCCAGGGTTTGCACCCCCAATGCGCCGAGCGCTTCAAACATCAGGCTTTTGCCACGGGGCGGCATCTGGCTGTAGTACGCCATGCCGCCCATGACCTGCAGCTTGCCAGGCGCGGCAATATTCAAGGCCTGGTGACTGGCCAATAACAATTGCCCGTACTCCTTGGCGTTGACTTTGGGGCGCCAGTTGTTCGGCAGGTTCTGTTCGTTCCACACCTGCCAGGCATCAATATTCGGGTAGCGTTTGGCCAGGAGCGCCAGGCGCTTTGCATAGACGTCGGCGTCCCGTGGTCGATATTGATCCTGGAACGGCGCGCCCTTGGGGGCGGTGGTGATAAAGGGCGCCGAGCCCACCAGGTAAAACACCGAGCGGATTTTTTCGGCGCTCAGGGTGCGCTCCAGTTCATCGAAAGTGCTGAGCTGATAACCCTCTTCCTTGGGCTCCAGGCGATCCCAGTGCAGGTCGACCCGCACCCATTGCAATCCCAGCTTCTTATATTGGCTGATCTGCTCGCGGTACTGTTCGGGCTTGAACCACAGAAAGTGCGCATTTACGCCAAGAAAGTCCTTCCATGTCACGCTGCGCTCCGGGGCCAGGTTCACCGGTTGTGCATCGACTTTTTCACTCGACAGCAGGGCGCCACCGACGGCGATTGACAGCACCAGCGGCAGATAACGCCACATCGGGCGAACAGATGAAATCTTCATCGCAACGGCTCCTCACAAGCATCCCGAAAGAGTTCGGCAAAACGTTGGGCCGTGTTGGCCCACTGGCGCTGGCGGCCGATTTCCCCGGCCTGGGCGGCCCATTGCCGGGCCTGTTGCGGGTCAAGGATCAAGCGGTTCAAGGCGTTGCTCAAGGAAGCGATATCGCCCTGCTGATAGGTGATGCCATTGCCGCCGGCCACCTCTTCGGCAAAGGCACGGGCGTTGGAGGTGATCACCCCGCGCCCGCAGGCATTGGCCCACGACAGCGCGCCGCTGGTGCCACGCATCTGTCCCAGGAAACCGAGTTTTTTCGATTCGCGGTAGGGCAGCACCATCACATGGTGCGCCTGGATCGTAGCGGCGATCTGCGCTGATGGCAGGTCCAGTTGCCAGTCCACCACATCTTCCAGGTGCAGCGTGCTGATCTGTTGGCGCAGGCCCTCGAGGTAGTTACCGGCTGGGTCAAAGGTCATTTCCGGGGCGGTGCCGCCGGCCAGGGTCAGGCGTACCTGACCTCGGCATTGAGGATGGGCGGCGAGTGACTGGGCCAGGGCCTGAAGCAGGTCCTCAATGCCCTTGCCGCGATAGATAAAACCGAAATACAACAGACGCAACGGCGCAAGTGGCGGCAAGTCCTGGGGCGCGATGGGCAGGTTGCCGTGGGCAATCACCGCCACTTGCTGCGGGCGCAGACCCATGCGTTGGCGCAGGCAGTCGCCGCCGAGGCGGGTGAGGGTGATCAGGCGGCGCATGCCTTTAGCCAGGCGCCGTTCTTCGTGCAAGGTCAGCGGGTCGGCCAGCAGTGCTGCTGCCTGGGGCAGCGGGTGGGGCAGGCGCTCGAGCAGGCTCAAGGGGAAAAACAGCTTGGCCCGACGCCAGATCAGGCGCTCCGGGTCATGCACCGTGGCGGTCAAAGGCAGGTGCGGTTGCGCCCGGCGCAGATAGTCCAGCGCCTGGAACTCACCGAAGCGCCCACCCCCCAGCTCGGCATGGACCAGGTCCACGCCGCTCCAGTCAAAGGCCTGCAGACGCCGCAATTGTTCAGGCAGGTCCTGGCAGCCCGCGAGGGGGGTCACCACCTCAAGACCCAGTTCGATCAGCGCGCTACGCAAGTGCGCGGCGTAATCGGCGATCCCGGTCTGCTCCGGTGGCAGCGGTGCCAGCAGCGCGATACGCATCAGGCCGCACCGCGCCAGCTGTTGATTCGTGCCAGGACCTTGGCCGGCACTTCAAAGCGGCGGCGGTTGAGGATCATGCCGTCGACTTTGCCAAACGCGGTGGTCAGCAGTGACACAGCATTTTCGATGGTCGGCACTGTGCTGGTGCGAGCTTCGATCACCAGTACGATCTGGTCGGCGCGGCGCAGGATCAGGAAGGCCTGGGGGTTGGACGACAAGGCCGAGGCATCCAGCAACAGCACTTCACCCGGCGTGGGCGCGTTTGCCCCATTGACCGATACGCGGTGGCCACGCTCTTCCAACAGACGCTTGAGCTGCTCGACGATAAACGTCACGCCCTCGCCATGCCGCGCCGAGGTCAGGCCCAGGGCAAAGCCTTCACTGGCGATGCGCTCCAGGGGCAGCAGGCTGTAGAGGCGATAGAGGCTGGCGGTGACTGCTGCCGGCGTTGCGTCTTGCACGTCGGGGATGCTGCTCCACAGCGGCACATGGAACATCTCCTGCAACCGGGTGCCGTCGTGGATGCGTTGGTCCAGCAGGTACAGCACATAGATGGTCAAGAAGCCCACGGCCACGCCGGCGGGAATGGTGAACAACAGAATCAGCAGGCTCTTGGGAAACACGCGTGACGGGTTCAGGGTGGCATGTTCGATCAGGGCGATGTTGCTGATCTGGCTGTTGTCCAGTTCGTGGTCGATTCGCGCCTGTTCAAGATTGTCCGAGTACAAGGCGTAGCTTTTTTCGGCGGCGCGCAGTTGTTGGCTCAGCTTGTTGAGTTCCGGCTCATCGGTCATCGCCTTGTCACGCTGGTCGCGCAGCTCGGCGAGGGTCTTGTCGTAGTTCTCGATTTCGCCGGCCAGTTTGCGCTCTTGCAATTGGGCGTCGATCACTTGCTGCTTGATGTTGATCACCAGGCTGTTGGGCGCGGTGTTTTGCGAGCGCTCCAGGCGTGTGGCTTCCTGGGCGCTGAGAGCCTCCATGTCGCGGATGTTCTGCTCAATCTGATTGACCTGCGGCGTGCCCGGCAGGTAGGTGCGCAGCAGGCGTGCTCGCTCCACTTGCAGCGCATTGAGCTGGCGCTTGAGGTCCAGTTGGGTGGGGTTGAGGCTGGTTTCGCGCATCGTCACCACGTCCGCCGGCTGGCTCTTGATCTGCTGGCTGGCGTTGGCCAGGAGGCTGCGAATCCCGGAGATTTGGTTTTGTGCGCTGACCTTGGCGTCGGTGACGCGGTCGATCTGGCTGGTCAGGTTCTTCAGGCGCGCATCGACACTGATCGAATCGATCTGCTTCAGACGGCCTTGCAGTTGGTCCTTCAGGCTTTGGATATTTTCCGCCACCTTGGCGCGCTCGGTTTCATAGAAGGTATGCAGGCTTTTGCGCCCGAGGATCCGCGCACGTTCCTCAAGGTAGGCATTGACCCATTCCTCGACGATTTTTTGCGCCACCGCCGGGTCGTCCCAGGTGAAGGAAATCTCGATCACCGAAGAGCCCGGCTCGTGACCGGCTTTGAAGTTCTTCTCCAGCGAGGTCGCCAGGCGTTCAAGCGGGCTTTGTTTCTCGGCAAGGCCTACGAACTGCAGCACGCTGCGCACGGCATTGATGACTTCGCCAACGCCTTTTTTGACGTAGAACTTGGTGACCTTCCAGAAGCCTTGTGGCGGTTCGGTGGTCATCGCCATATAGCGCTCGGCAACGATATGCACAATGGGCCGGCCCGTGAGCATTTTTTCTTCGTCGACAATCGGGTCGTGCTGGGTGCTCGGGGCAATCAGCGTCTGGCGGTTGGCGGCTTCGATCGGCAACGTGGTGTTGTCCCGCCCTGGCTTGACCAGCAAGCGCGCGTCGGACTCGTAGCGAGCCGGCAGCAGGAAGGCACCGAGCACCGCGACGACAATCGTGGTGATCACTGCCAGTTTGAATTCGCGGCGGTAGATGAAAAACAGCCGCAGCAGGTCGCGAAGAGAGCGGATTTCGATCACAGGATCACTCCATTGGATAGATGTTGTTCGTCGAATGAAATCGGCGTGCTCAAGTGATACAAAGCCTGCGTCATAATCATTGTGGAGCGCTGATATAGGTATCGCCGGACTTGTTGCCATTGAGCTGATAATTCAAGCCCAGTCCAACCCCTTTGCTAACCGGAAACAGCTTGGTGAAGTACATATCCACGGCCTCCACCGTCGCGCCGATGCCCGACTGCGGCACAAAGATCAAGTCGCCGCGCTGCAACGCCACCCGTGGGTGATTGGCGTTGGTCAACATGCTTTCCAGGCTGATGAAATACGTCCTGTACTTGCCATCCGGGCCGGTGCGCATCAAGGCCACGTTGGAGGCATCCGCCGAGGGCAATACACCACCGGAACTGAGCAGCGCCTGCTCGACGCTGACGTTGCCGGCCAGGTCAAAAAACGCCGGGTTGGGCACCGCACCGCCGATAAACACCTTGTTGCTCGGTGCGCTGGCGATGTTTACCGTCACCGCCGGTTCACGGTAAATGCGCTTGTACTTCTCGGTGATTTCCTTGCCCAGGTCTTCGGGCGTGCGCAAGGCGGCCTTGACCCGGCCAATATTGGGCACCGAGATCACGCCGTCGGGGCGCACCACGAACAGGGTCATATCATCGGCCGCCGCCGGTTCCTGGGCATCACGCACGATCCGCAGCGAGTCGCCGCTCTGGATCAGCACCTGCGGCGGTGGCAGGTCGGCCAGGGTCAGCGCCGCTTGATGGCCGGCCTTGAGCGTATTGTTGTCAGGAAGCGGCACCCGCGCGGGGGTCGAACAACCCGCCAGCCAGATTGAGGCGCTCAAGAGGCTGAACAGGGTAAGACGGGAACGTCGGTTGATAGTCTTCATGACGGCTCAAGTCCAGTAGGTGGAAAACATGCCCAGGCGCCGTTTAAGCGAGTTGGGCAAGTAGCGTTCAAGGTGGCCGAGGCGATAACCCAGCAATTTAAAGGCACTGCGCACCACCACTTCGGGCGCGCGGTGCAGCGCATTGGCCTCGCGCAATGCGCGCAGTTCGGCCAGTACATAACGTTTGCCTTCACCGCCGGCGTCGCCAAACGCCTGGCGAATCCACGGCTCGCGGCCGTAGAACACACCGATATCGAAGTAGCGGCGAAACTCTTCCAGCAAGCGGTAATCGTGGGAGTGATACACCAGCGCGCTGGCGGCGTAGCGCACCTGGTAGCCGGCCAGCAACATGCGTGCGGCGACGTAGGCGTCTTCGCTGCCGATCACATCCTGGGGGAAGCCGCCCACCGCCTGCAGCGCGCTGCGCCGGTACACCGAAAACGAGTCGGAGCTGAAGCAGGTCTTGATCCCCAGGTGCGGTGCATCGGCCAGACTTTTGCTGCGGCTGCTCGCTGGGTAATTGAAGTGCCGCGACTGGGCGCCCAGCACACCCGCACCGGGGTGCGGCAGTTGCCTGCCATAGGCCACGCCATTGAGCGGCTCCAGTTGCAGCTCGGCGATCAGGTTGGCGAAGGTCTCGGCGGTGGCGGGGATTGCGTCCTGGGTCATGACGATCAACGCGTCGCCACCCACCTGCTCGCTGGCCCAGCGCCGGGTGCCACCGTGATTGAAATCACCGGCATCGATCACTTCCACGCGCGCGCCGAATTCGCGCAAGCGCGCCACGGTGTCATCGCTGGAGGCGCTGTCGACCACCAGCATCTCGTCCGGTTGCAAGGTCTGCATGCGCAGGGCAGGCAGCAAGCGGTCCAGATGGCTGGCCGCATTGCGGGTGGGGATGATCAGGGAGGTACGCATCAGGGTTTCACTTCAACCGGCGCACGGCCGTAGATGTCGTCATAGCGCACGATGTCGTCTTCACCCAGGTACTCACCGCTCTGTACCTCGATCATCACCAGGTCGATGATGCCGGGGTTGGTCAGGCGGTGTTTGTGCCCGGCAGGAATGTAGGTGGACTCGTTCATGTTGAGCAGGATTTCCCGCTCGCCATTGGTGATCATCGCTGCGCCGCTGACCACCACCCAATGCTCGCTGCGGTGATGGTGCATTTGCAGGGACAGCGAGCCTTTGGGCTTGACCACGATGCGCTTGATCTTGAACCGCGTGCTTTCTTCCAGCACCGTGTAGGTGCCCCAGGGGCGGGTGACAGTGCGATGCAGGCTGAACGCCGGGTGATTCTGGCGCTTGAGTTCGGCGACGATATACCGCACATCCTGGCTGCGGTGGGCGTCAGCGATCAGCAGTGCGTCCGGGGTGTCGACGATGATCAGGTCGCGCACGCCCACTGCACCGAGTACGCGCTTGGGCGAATCGATATAGCAGTTATGCACGTCGTGCAAGATGGCCTCGCCATTGATCTGGTTGCCATTGTCGTCACTGGGGGAGAGTTCGCGCAGGGCTTCCCAGGAGCCGATATCGCTCCAGCCAATGTTGCAGGGCACCACCGCGACCTGAGTGGATTTTTCCATCAGGGCCACGTCGATGGAGATATCCGGTGCGGTGCCAAAACCTTCCGGGCTCAGTTCGCGCTGGCGACTGCTGCTGTTTTGCAGGCTCTGGCTGTGCTCCAGTGCGGCCTTGGCTGCGTCCAGGACCTGCGGTGCGTGGCGGGTCAATTCGTCCAGCACAGTGCCAGCCTTGAAGCAGAACATTCCGGCATTCCACAGGTGCCTGCCGCCGTCCAGGTAGCCTTGGGCGGTGGCCTGGTCGGGCTTTTCGACAAAGCGCTGGACCTGGAACCCAACACCCAGCGGCGCCCCTTGTTCTATATAGCCAAAGCCGGTTTCCGCACGGTCAGGCTGGATGCCAAAGGTCACCAGATAACCGGCCTCGGCCAGTGCGCGGGCTTTTTCCACTGCTTGGGCAAAAGCGCTTTCATCGAGGATCAGGTGGTCGGCGGGCATCACCAGCAGCTGCGCGTCAGCGCCGAAATGTTCCTGCACATGCAAGGCGGCCACGGCGATGGCGGCGGCGGTGTTACGGCCAAAGGGCTCCAACAGCAGGTCGAGGGCCAATCGCTGGGTGTTCACCGCGCGGTAGTCGTCAAGGGTGCGAAACAGCAGGTCGCGGTTGGTTACCGTCAGGATGCTGTCCACCCCCGGCAAGTGACTGGCGCGCAGGAAGGTCTTCTGCAACAGGCTCTGGTCGTCACGCATGCGCATGAAGGGCTTGGGCATGTTCTGCCGCGAAACCGGCCACAGCCGCGTGCCCGAACCACCGGAGATGATGCAGGGAATCAAGCCGTTAAGTGGGTTCATCAATAGACTTCCTTGGTGGAAAGAACGGCAGGAATCGTCATGAAAACGATGTACAGATCCAGCCACACCGACCATTTGGCGATGTATTCCAGGTCGTATTCGACCCGCTTCTGGATCTTGAACAGGGTGTCGGTCTCGCCGCGGTAGCCGTTGATCTGCGCCCAGCCGGTGATGCCCGGCTTGACCCGATGGCGCGAGCTGTATTCGCTGACCGCTTGCTCGAACGGAATACCGGCGGCCTTGGTGGCCGTGGCGTGGGGGCGTGGGCCGACCATCGACATATTGCCCAGCAGCACGTTGAACAGTTGTGGCAGCTCATCGATGCTGGTCTTGCGAATGATCCTGCCTACCCGGGTGATGCGTGGGTCCAGGCGCGTGGTCTGGTTCTCGGCGTTGAGGTCGGTCTGCTCGACATACATCGAGCGGAACTTGAACACGCGAATCAGGTTGTCGTTGTAGCCAAAGCGCTTCTGGCGAAACAGCACCGGGCCCTTGGAGTCGAGTTTGATCGCGATAGCGGTCACTAGCATCAGCGGTGACAACAGCAACAGGCCCATGCTGGCCAGCAGCAGGTCTTCGCAACGCTTGATAAAGGGCGACCAGCCGCGCAGTGGCAACTGTGACGTGTTGAACATCAGGATGCCGCCCACATCGGTGATGCGGTTATGGCCATAGCGCAAGGCGGCCATGTCTGGCACCAGCATGACGTTCACCGACATCTGCCGCAGGCGCTTGACCAAGCCATTGATGCGCTGTTCGGCGGCCCAGGGCAGGGTGATCATGACCTGGTTGACCTGTTCGGAGCGGATCAGCTTTTCCAGGTCGCGGGTATTGCCCAGCAAGGGCAGGCGGCTCAATTCCTTGGGAATGCGCTCGGTACGGTCGTCGATAAAGCCGATCAGGCCGGAACGGATATCGCTGTTGCGCGACAGGTGTTCAGCCACATGCACCGCTGTTTCGGTAAAACCCAGGATCACCGTGCGCTGCAAGAACTTGCCGTTCTTCATCAAATGGCGATACAGGCGCAGCATCAATATCCGCTCCACGCCAAACAGCACCAGGCTCATGGAGAACCAGGCCGCCAGGTTGCGTGGGCTCAACTGTGGGAACAGGAGCAGGATCTGGTACATGAACAGCAGGATGCAAAACGCCGAGACCCAGGCCACCAGCATCACGCGAAAACGCAGGCGATTGCTGAACAGATCCTCGGAGTACACCCCCAGGGCCTGGAACAGAATGATGGTCAGCAGCGCAAAGAACACCAGCAGGCCCAGGTAGTGGTTGCGCATGTGCTCGGCGACAGGTTCCGGATAGAACAACAGGATAATTGCCGGCACCACAGCAGTGAGGCCGTGGATCAGTTTTACAAAGACGACAAAAAACTCAACGAAACCGGGGCGAGTCAAAAACAGGCTATCGACCGACGATTTACCGCGCATAGATCAGATCCTCAATACACCACCAGAACGTTCCTGTTCGTTTGCTCATCCATAAGGCAGGTGTGCTTTACAAGTGGTGCAAATCGAACGACTGCTGTCGCTGGGTAATACGTAATGCCTGTTCGTGCGCAGGAATTTACGGGGTGATGGCTAAATAGTGGCTTCCTTGAGGTTCCGTGTCAATGATTTGGCTTTTTTCGCCGTTGCCGTCAATGGCTCTCATAAGGCCCCCATGATATGACGCTTTATTGACATTGGTGGGGGGTCTTTCAGAATAATCGAGAATTGATGCTGGCTTTTTGGAGTGTAGGAACAAACATGGGGATTTGCCCGACGGCGAAAAAAAGCTTTCTGACGTTGTAGGAGGGGAAGGGCAAGGCTTTTTAGTAGGAGCGAGCTTGCTCGCGAAAACGTCAACGATAACGCGTGTTTCCTGGATAAACGCGGCGTCTGTGAGGTTTTCGCGAGCAAGTTCGCTCCTACAGGAGGGAATGTGCAGTGCTTAGAAGTTGCCTTTGAGGCTCAGCGTCAGGTTGCGCGGCTCTCCGTAGAGATTGCCCCAACCGGCTGTGCCTACGGTCTGGTAGTAGTTTTTATCAAACAGGTTGTTGCCGTTGAGCGCCACGGTCCAGGTGTCGTCTACCTGATACGCCAGGCGCGCATTCCACAACGCATATCCGGCTTGTTCAAGCTTGATGGTTTGCAGCCGGTAGTTGCTGCTTTGGGCGTTAACCCCTGCACCGACTGTCCATTTCGACAGCGCACCGTCCAACTGATAGTCGCCCCACAACCTGAGCATATGCCGTGGCACGTAGGTGTTGGATACCGCGCCTTCGGCTGTGCTATCGATGTTCTTAAGGTTCTTGGTCTGCGTGTAGGTATAGCCGCCGAACACTTGCAGGCGTTCGAGCAATTCACCACTGAGCTCGGCCTCCACCCCTTGGGCGCGAACTTTGCCTGTGTCGGTGTAGCAGTAGCCGTCGGAGGAGCTGCCGCAACGGGTCTCGAAGTCGGTTTGGGCGGCATTCTTTTCGATTGCGCGGAACACTGCCAGGGAACTGTTCAAGCGCCCGTCAAACCACTCACCCTTGATGCCAAGCTCGTAGTTCTCGCCCATTTTTGGCTTGAGGGCCGAACCGCTGACGGTGGCGTAGGAGCTTTGTGGCTGGAAAATATCGGCGTAGCTGGCGTATACCGAGATATTGTCATTGAGGTCATAGATCAACGCGCCAAACGGCGTTACCACGCCGGTTTCCTTGGTGCGTGCGTCTTGATCGGCCCACTCGCCCCACGCCAGGTTCAGGGATTTGCGGCGGTTTTCGTACCAACTGACGCGACTGCCAAGGACCAGCATCAGGGGCTCGGCCAGGCGCAGGCGCAAGGTGGCGTATGCGCCGTATTGCGTGGCGGTCTCGTTGACGGTGCCGCCTCGGTACATGTTGGGCCAGAAGGTGTCGTCGGCAGGTTCCGGGAAGTGGTGATTGGGGTTGAAAACGCTTTGGCGCTGGGGCAGGTTGCGGATCGCGTAGACATCGTCCTGGGTGCCGCGACTACCGTTGGCGCCGAGGATCAATTCATGTTGCAGGCCAAACGCCTCGAATTGACCGTCGATATAGGCATCCAGGCCGTAGTCCTTGTGATCGTAGTCCAGCAGTGCGGCGTAACTGGTGAGCGTAGGGGCCGGGTTGCCATAGTCCACGGTGCTTTCGCTGGCGGCGTATTTGATGTCTTGCAGGTTGCGGCTATGCACGGCGCTGACTTTGAGTTTCCAGTCGTCGTTGAAGTGATGGGTCAGATCGGCGAACAGCGTGGTGCGCTGGCTTTGCCAATCGTTCCAGGCCTGGCCCAGGCAGGTGGAGCGGCTCAGGCCGAGGCTTTTGCCGTCGCGGTAGCGCGGCAGGCCGCTCCAGCACGGCGTGGCGTCGACATCCTCATGGCTGGCACCGAAGCCCAGGGTGGTGTCGGGTGTGACATCCATGTCCAGGGCTGCGTAAAACGCTTGGTCCTGGCGCTTGGCAAGGTCCATGTAGGAACCGCGATTCTGTTGGCTGACCGCCGCGCGGCCACGCACCGTGCCGCTGTCGTTCAACGGGCCGCCGGTGTCGAGTTCGGCGTGGTAGTTATCCCAGGTGCCCGCTGACAGCCCGAGGCTGGTGGTCGGGGTGGCTTGGGGCCGCTTGCGCACGAAGTTCACTGCACCGCTGGCGGTGCCGGCGCCCTTGAGCATGCCGGCGGCCCCCTTGAGCACTTCCACCCGGTCATAAATCGCCATGTTTGCGCTGAAACTGTCGGCCTGTATGTAATCCTTGCCGATGTCCAGCGGCACGCCATCGAACTGGTACTGGCCGAGCATCTTGAAGCCCCGGGAGTAGAAATACTTGCCGCCCATGGGCGATTCATAGCTGGTGATGCCGGGCGTGCGCTCAAGCAATTGGTCGATGGTGGTGATGTTCTGGTCATCCATCAGCTTGCGGGTCATCACGCTCACCGATTGCGGGGTGTGTCGCAGGCTTTGTTCACCCTTGCCGATGGTCACCGCACCGGTGGTGTAGGAGCCGCTGCCTTCGGTGGTGGCGCCCAGGCGATCGCCTGTGATGGTGGTGGCGCCCAGGTTCAGCGCCGAGCTGTCTTGCTGCTGAGGCAACAGCAACCAAGCGTTCCGGCCCTGGCTTTGAGCCTGCAACCCCTGGCCCTGAAGCAACCGGCTCAGGGCCGATTGTGGGTCCAGGGTACCGTTCAGCCCCAGGCTGTTTTTGCCGGCCACGCTGCCCGCGTCATATGACAGGCTGATACCGGCCTGCCGCGCAAATTGATCAAGGGCGCCGGCCAGAGGGCCAGGGGCAATATCCCAGGCGCGGGCCGGGCGCTCGTTGCCGGGCTCTTGGGCACTTGCGGTATAGGGCAGGGCGCTGGCCGCCACGCTCGCGCCGAGGAGGAGGGCGTTGACGGCGTGTCTGAGAGGTGAACGTTTGGAGGGGAACGCTTGCATGACCGCGGGATGCTCCTGAGGAAAGTGGACAAAACCGGCCTGTTGATCGGCCTTTCCTTACAGGTCGAGCGGCAATGAGAATTCACCTCATTTATTTTCAGTCGGTTAAACCCGAGCGGAGACGGTCACCCAATAACGGCTGCGGTAGGTCACAGCGACCGGCAACGATTGGGCCACCAGTTTGAGTACCTGGTCAGTGTCATCCAGTTGGTAGGTGCCCGAGACCCGCAGCCCGGCCACCGCTTCGCCGCAACGCACCAGCCCGTTGCGGTAACGGCCCAATTCGGCCAGGAAGTCATCCAGGCGCATATTGTGAGCGCTGATCACGCCGTCACTCCAGGCCCAGGGGTCCAGGCCGTTAGCAGGTGAAGGGCGAATGCCGCCGCGGTTGAACAGCACCTGTTCGCCGGGCTTGATCACCCGGCGCGCAGTGGTGTCATGGCTGCCGGAAAATACCGCCACCGCGCCTTGTTGCACGGCCAATAATGTGCCTGCTGACTCTTCGCGCACCAGCAAGCGCGTGCCGAGGGCGCGCAGGTAACCGTCGCGGGTGTGTACCCAGAGCGGGCGATTGTCGGCGCCGGTATCGATCAGCAGTTCACCCTGATGCAGGTTCACCAGCCGGCTTTCGGCGCTCAGCGCGATATCGAAGGCGCTGGCGCTGTTGAGCTGGACTTTGCTGCCATCGCCCAATGCCACCCAGCGCCGCTCACCGGTGGCAGTGCGGTAGTCGGCCATAAGCGCGGGCAGGGGGGTGTAGTCGCGACCCAGCCAGGCGAGGCCGGAGGCGCCGGCAAACAACCCCAGCACCTTCAAGCCTTCACGCCGACTGATGCGTTGGCGCGCGCCATCGAGTGCATGGCGACTGACATGCGCCGGTAGTTGCTTGAAATCGTCATCCATGGCCGCTACCCGCTGCCAGGCCTGCTGATGTGATGCGCTGCGCTGCAACCACTGCTCAAAGGCCGCGGTGCTGGCGTCGTCGGCGACGTTGAAACGCAGCTTGATCATCCACTGGATGGCTTGGTCCACCAGGCGCGGGTCAGAGTTCGGCATAGCGCAACCGATAACAGGCGTGCAGCGCCTTGGACAGGTCACGTTCCACCGTGGCCCTGGATACGCCCAGGCGCAGGGCGATTTGCGGGCAGGTCAGGCCGTCCAGTTGCGCCAACAGGAACGCCTCGCGCACCCGCGGCTTGAGCTGATCGAGCAAACGGTCGATGCGCTCCAGGCTGTCGAGGATCAGCAAGCGGGTTTCTTCGCTCGGCACCTCGACTTGGGGGAAGTGCGCCAGGCTTTCCAGATAGGCGCGTTCCAGCTCGCGACGCCGGTATTGGTCGATCATCAAGCTGCGTGCAATGCTACTTAAATAGGCCCGCGGCTGCTGCAAGGTCTGGTGCTTGCGTGCGTTGAGCAGGCGCACAAAGGTTTCCTGCGCCAGATCGGCGGCGTGTTCACGGCAGCCGGTGCGCCGGCTCAACCAGCCGCGCAGCCAGGAATGGTGGGCCTGGTAAAGCTGGCCGATGGCGGCAGGGTCCAGAGGGTGATCGCTCGACATGGTCATCCCGGCGCAGCAAACTTAATTGATAATGTTTCGCATTCTAGACGTTGATCGTGGCATTCAGCAATCACCTGGTTTTCTGCGCAAGCAATGTATCCAGCACAATTTTTTGTGTGCCCTGTACTCGCCGATTAATCTGGGCTTTTCCCGGCGGACGGTTCACCCATGATCAGCCTCGTCACTCTTGCGGTTTTTTCCGGCGCTGTTTTGCTGTTGCTGCTATCACCGGGGCCAAATATGGCGTTTGTGATCAGCCATGGTGTGACCCATGGCTGGCGCGGAGGCTGTGCGTCGGCCCTGGGCATCGCTGTGGCAGACCTGTTGCTGACGGCGTTGACCGTCATGGGGGTGACGGCGTTGGTCGCCAGTTGGCCGCCAGCGTTTGACTTGATTCGTTACGCCGGTGTGATCTACCTGTTGTGGCTGGTGTTCAAGACCTTGCAGACGCGCTCCGGGCCGGACACTGCGCACGTCGATCGCGTGGCCCTGGGCAGGGTATTTCTACAGGCCATGCTCAACAGTTTGCTCAACCCCAAGGCGCTGTTGTTTTTCATGGTGTTCCTGCCACAGTTTGTGCAACCGGAGGCTGGGCCCATCGCCGTTCAATTAATGGTGCTGGGTGGCGTGCTGACGCTGATTGCAGGCGTGTTTCACGCGCTGCTGGGGATGTTTGGCGGTGCGCTCAGTCGCTTCTTCGCCAAGCGCTCAAAAAGCGCCTGGCTGCAGAAGTGGGGTTTGGCGGCAGTGTTGATGGCGTTGGCTGTGCGTTTGGCGGTGATGTCTCGTCCTGCCTGAAGACACGCTGGACGCCAAGCAAGCTTTTTTGTGGCGAGGGAGCTTGCTCCCTCGCCACGGATGAACATTCAACCCAACCGCGCAGCCGCTCGGGTCACAATCTCCCCACGCACTCTGCGCGACTCTACCGTGCGCTTGTTGGCTTCCTCCAGCACATGCCTGGGCGCAGTCTCCGGGCTGCCTGAGTCGAACGGTGGCGCCGGCGCATATTCGATCTGCAACTGCACCAGTTGCGCCGCCGCTTCGCTATACAACTCGGCCGCCAGGGTCAACGCAAAGTCGATTCCCGCCGTGATCCCTCCGCCCGTAAACAGGTTGCCGTCACGCACCACACGTTCCTGCACGGGGATGGCGCCGAGCGGCGCGAGCAGGTCGTGGTAAGCCCAGTGGGTGGTGGCCTTGCGACCGCGCAGCAAACCCGCCGCCCCCAATACCAGCGAGCCGGTGCATACCGAGGTTATGTAACGTGCGGTCTGCGCCTGTGTGTTCAGGAAGTCCAGGGTTTGCGGGTCTTCCATCAACGCGCCCACGCCTACACCGCCGGGCACGCACACCACATCCAGCGTCGGGCAGTCGGCATAGGTCATGGTCGGCGTGAATACCAGGCCGGTACTTGAGGTGATCGGCGCCAGGTCTTTCCACACCAGGTGCAGCTTCACGTCGGGTAGTGAACCCAACACGTCATAGGGGCCGGTAAGGTCCAGTTGCTGGATACCGGGGAATAACAGAAAGCCGATGTGCAAAGTCATTAATCAAGCTCCGATAAAGGGGTGGACGACCTCACTGTAGGAGCCTAGGCTTTGGCGCATACGCCATTGAGCCCACTAATCACGCCAATCATGCCCAGAATCATTCATGTACTCGCCTTCGAGAATGTCCAGGTGCTGGATGTGACCGGACCCCTGCAGGTGTTCGCGTCCGCCAATGACCTGGCACGCCAGCGTGGCTTGGCGTTGCCTTACGCGGTGAGTGTGATCACCGCCCAGGCTGAACCGGTAATGACCTCTGCCGGTCTGGCGCTGCTGGCCGAACCGCTGCCCGCCAACGACACGCCTTGCGACACCCTGGTGATTGCCGGTGGTTGGGGCGTGTATGGCGCTGCCGAAGACCCGGCGCTGGTGCAATGGGTGCGGGAAAAGGCCCGGCACACACGGCGCATGGCTTCGGTGTGCACCGGAGCTTTTCTGTTGGCCGCCAGTGGCTTGCTCGACGGCTGCCGGGTGGCCACGCACTGGACGCGCTGTGAAGAACTGGCGCGCAAGTTTCCCGCGCTGACGGTGGAGGCCAATCCGATTTTCATCCAGCAAGGCGCAGTGTGGACGTCGGCCGGGGTGACCGCCGGGATCGACCTGTGCCTGGCTCTGTTGGAAGAGGACCTGGGGCGTGCCTTTGCCCTGGAAGTAGCGCGTCACCTGGTGGTGTTCCTCAAGCGCCCGGGCGGGCAGGCGCAATTCAGCGTGACGCTGGCCCTGCAAAAGAGCGACAGCCGCTTTGCCGAATTGCACGCCTGGATCGCCGAGCACCTGACACTGGATCTGAACATCGCCAACCTGGCGGCGCAGGCCGGCATGAGTGAGCGTAGTTTTGTGCGTCACTACCGAGCCGAAACCGGCCAAACCCCGGCGCGCGCTGTTGAGCTGATCCGTATCGAAAGCGCACGCCGGCAGTTGGCAGACAGCACCACCTCGATCAAACGCATTGCCCTGCAATGCGGCTTTGGCTGTGAAGAGACATTGCGCCGCAGCTTCCTGCGCGCCCTGTCGGTGACGCCCCAGGCTTATCGGGAGCGTTTTTCAGCGCTGCAGTAATTCCAGCAAGGCCTCCAGCGTGACCTTGGGCGCTTCCTGGAAAACATTGTGGCCCACGCCGGGCAATACGTGCCGTCGATAAAAACCGCTGAATTGCTCCACATCCTCATCCTCTTGAGAGGGCGGGCCAACGCCATCGTCGGCACCGCACAATGAGATGCTCGGCACCGAGATCGCCGGTTGCGGCACCAATGCCTGCTCGATGAATTCCAGCGCGGGGTCACCCGGTGCATACATGAATCGATGGCGATAGGAGTGAATCACCACCGCGACAAAATCCGGGTTATCAAACGATGGCGCGGTGTTGGCGTACAGGCTTGGCCCTTCACGCCAGGTCGGTGACCAGAGCCGCCATAACAACTCGCAGAGTTCACGGCGGTTGGCGGTCAAACCGTCGACCCCGCGCTGGGTGTGAAAGTAATACTGGTACCACAAACGATGCTCAGTTTCCGCAGCCCGAGGCGTGAGCGACTTGGCGATGTCCTGGATGTTATAGCCATCGCCGGTCACCAGGCCGCGTACCCGTTCCGGCCACAGCGCCGCGACAATGCACGCGGCGCGCCCACCCCAGTCAAAGCCTGCGAGAGTAGCCCAGGGGATCGCCAGAGCATCCATGAAGTCCAGCAGGTCCTTGGCCAGCGCCGCCTGCTGGCCGGAGCGCATGACCTGGGCGTTGGTAAACCGCGTCGGGCCATAACCGCGCAGATATGGCACCAACACCCGATAACCCCGCTCGGCCAATACCGGCGCGATCTCGTCGTAGCCGCGTGGGTCGTAGGGGAAGCCATGCAGCAGAATCACCGGCTCGCCCTCGACAGGCCCGTGGGTCTCGTAAGCCACATCCAACATAGAGGTGCGCACGTACAGCAATGGGGCAGGGGGGTTCAGGGTTGCCATACAGTCTTCTCCCCGCTGAGCTTGCGGTCCAGAAACGTCGCCGCACTGATCAACGCCAAATGGCTTAGAGCCTGGGGCGTATTGCCCAGGTGCCGGGCCTGGCTGTCGAATTCTTCGGCGTATAACCCCAGGGGGTTGGCGTAACGCAGCAACTGTTCAAATTCCAGATGGGCTTTTTCCACTTGGCCGGCGCGGGCCAGGCATTCGACGTACCAGAATGAGCAAGCGGCAAACGCGCCCTCGGTGCCTTGCAGCCCATCGATCTGGCTGTCGTCGTTGCGATAACGGTAGACCATGCCGTCGCGCACCAGGCTTTTCTGGATCGCTTCCAGTGTCGACAGCCAGCGCGGGTCGGTCGCCGCTACAAAGCGCACCAGCGGCATCAACAGCATCGAACCGTCCAGCGCGGTGCTGCCGGTATGTTGCACAAAATGCCCGCGCTCCTCGTTCCAGAAGTTGCTCCAGATGTCGGCGTAGATCGCCTGGCGCGTCTGATCCCAGCGGGCGAACGGTGCCGGCAGTGAACGTTTGGACGCCAGGCGAATGGCGCGATCCACGGCCACCCAACACATCAGGCGCGAATGCAGGAAGTGGTGCTGCTCGCCGCGCATTTCCCAGATGCCCACGTCTTTGCGGTTCCAGATCTCACACACTTGGTCGACCACTTCCACCGTGTGTTTCCAGCCTTCGTGGGAGATGGCTTCGCCGTATTTGTTGACCAGATACACCGCGTCCATAAGTTCGCCGTAAATATCCAGTTGGATCTGGTCAAACGCTTCATTGCCCACGCGCACCGGTTGGGCGCCGCCATGGCCGCTCAGATGGTCAAGTGTGGTTTCCGGCAGTTCCTGGCGACCGTCGATGCCGTAGAGGATGTTGATCTTGGTCGGCTGCCCGCAGCAGGCGCTGACCCGGCCTTTGAGCCAACGCATGTAGGCATTGGCCTCTTCGACAAAACCCAGGCGCATGAACGCGTAGACGGTGAACGAGGCGTCGCGGATCCAGGTGTAGCGGTAATCCCAATTGCGTTCGCCGCCGGGGGTTTCCGGCAGGCCGAAGGTAGCGGCGGCGATGATTGCGCCGTGCTTGCGCGAGGTCAAAAGCTTCAACGCCAAGGCCGAGCGGTTGACCATTTCACGCCAGCGCCCACGGTAATTGGACTGGGAGATCCAGCCACGCCAGTACTTCAGGGTACGCTCCAGGTACAGGTCGGTGCAGTCATTGACCACACGCGGATCGTCCTGGCCACCGAGCACGAATTCGGCGCCTTCGTCCTGGGCCAGAGTGAAACTGGTGACGGCTGCATGTTCTTCGAGGGTCAGCGGGTGGCTGCCCACCAGGCGCAGGCCGGGCTGATCGTCGGCGCTGAACAGCACGCCGCTATCGTCGGCTGTGGCGCGAGTCTTGGCACGCGCGTAGTCGTGGCGCACGGCGCAGCGCAGGTGCAGGGTGGCTTGGCCGCTGACCACCCGTACCCGGCGAATCAGCAAAGGCAGCTCGTCGACCTCTTCGCTGACCGCCAGCAGGTCGGTGACTTCTACCACCGCCGCGTCGCTGAGCCAGCGGGTTTGCAGCACGTTGGTGTCGGGCAGGTAGATCTGTTCGCGGCGGGCGTTGGGCAAGTCCGGGGTGAGCTGGAACGTTCCGGCCTCGGGCGTATCGAGCAGCGCGCAGAAGATCGACGGGCTGTCGAATTCGGGCCAACAGAAAAAGTCGATGGTGCCCCGGTCGTTCACCAGTGCTGCGCTACGCATGTCGCCGATGATGCCGTGAGCGTCGATGGCGCTTTGGGGTTCGCTTTTCAAATCAACCATTGCCATTAAACTCCGGATAAAGACTCATGCCACCATCGATAAACAGCGTACTGCCGACGACATAATCAGACGCGTCGCTGGCCAGCCATACCACCGCATTGGCCACGTCTTGCACATCACCGACACGGCCATAAGGGATCAATTTGAGTAACTCTTTCTCCGCAGCGCCTTCGGTGGCGGCACGGTTGATCGCCGTACGAATAGCGCCGGGCGCAATACCATTGATGCGGATACGTTGCTCGCTGACTTCCTGGGCGAGGGTGCGCATCAGCATCTCCACACCGCCCTTGGACGCCGCATAATTCACATGCCCGGCCCAGGGGATGAGTTGATGCACCGAGCTCATATGGATGATTTTACCGGCGGCGCGGGACACGCCTTCGCGAATACCTTGACGATTGAAAATACGCACGGCCGCACGGGCACAAAGGAATTGCCCGGTGAGGTTGACGCCGATCACGGTGTTCCAGTCCTCAAGGGTCATGTCGACCAGGTTGGCGTCTTTTTGCAAGCCGGAGTTGGCCACCAGGATATCCAGGTGGCCGAAGGCGTCGAGCGTCTGGGCGAACAGGCGTTCGACGTCAGCTTCCTTGGACACATCGCCACCGATGGCAAGCGCCCGGCCACCGGCGGCATTGATCTGTGCGGCGAGGGCCTCGGCCGGTGCCGCCTGGGAATTGTAGTTGAGCACCACCGCCGCACCCGCTGCGGCCAGGGCTTTGGCGGCACCGGCGCCAATGCCGGAGCTGGCGCCGGTGACCAGGGCCACTTGTTGCTGCAAGGAAATCTGCATCGCCCACCCACTGTGATTATGAGAGTCCTTTCAGCTGACTGACGACGAGCAGTGGAAGTTCACCGTTTGGCTCATATGCCCAGTCCATGGGCAACAACGGTATGCGCGCCGATACATACCCGTCGGCTGACCCTGGCAGCGCTGTCAAACCGGGACAGGTGCTGGAACAGGGGATCGGCCAGGTAGGCATCAATGGCCGAGTCCGGAGCATGGGGGCTGGGAGGAGGCCCTTCGCGGGCGGCGGCCGGCCGATGAATGATTTGCCCGTCGACCATGCCGATTTCGACCGCAGCCCTACCGGCCACCAGGTTCACAAACGTGTGCATGTCATAGAGCAGGATGCCGTTTTGAAGTGACCACATGTCCATGCTGCCGACATTGTGCAAGCCTACCGGGATGATGCGCTCGCATTCGGCCGGTGTGAGCCCGTTGCCGATCAGCACCGCCCGAGCCTTCTCATCGTTGCGGGCAACCAGCACCAGGTTTTCCAACTGTCGGACCAGGTTACCCAACCCACTTGCCGGCTCCCGGAGCAGGCTGAGCCATCCCAGTAGACCGCTATGGGAGCGCTTCTTGAGGTGTTTGAGCTGAACGCCATAAACCTGGCCATGCAGGTTGTCCCGGATGAAAAAATCGACATCCACTTCCACGGCACTGTCTTTTGTATGGTGTTGCAGCAGTTCGAAATCGAGCACTTCAATATGGGCGCAACGTTTGAGCCGGTTCAACAGGTAGGCCTTCTGTGCATCAGAGGTGGCCTTGCCGTGCCAATTGGCACCGAGCTTTATTTCTGCAAGTTTTTCGGCTGTCTCGATGGCGCCACTCGCCAGGTTGCGCGTTCCCAGGATCAGTCCGCCTCCAGAGAAATCGAACAGCCGGTCAACCACGGGGAGTTGCGCTTGAATCTGACTGACAAGTTCGTAGACCGGCGTGATGCCCTTCTGCGCGGCGTGGCGATGATCGAAGGGTGGGGTTCCAGGGTGCTGTGCCCCATGCACCGCGTGAATGATCATCAGCAGCAAGGGTTCGAGTTGATCGAATAATAATCCGGCCACGGGACCGTAGTCTGGCGGCAGTCGCCAATGCTGGGGAAATATAGTCAATGCCGATACGCTGGCGTTTGGCAGTTGGTTTCGTCGAGCCGGGTCGGCGGCCACGATGGCAAGGCTCTGGATGGCCAGGGAGGCAGACGCAAGAGATGCCTGCTCCAGGGCTGAACCAAACCACACTCGTCGAAGGTGCATGCGCATGGCGTCCGAGGACGGCGTGATGCTGCAACGGCCGGTCTCATCAAGGGTTGCCCTGGCGATACCCAGTATGACCAGCGCCAGTAGCTCAGAAAGCCAAACGCATTGGCACGTCAGGCTAACAGTGTCATGCGAGGATGGGGCACCCATGGCTTCGCATGGCATGGTCGAGAGTACGGTTTCAAACAGCTGCAGATCGAGCAGCCGCGCAATATCGGTCAGGGTGCCGTTGGGTAAAGGTCCCGTGTCGACGGTGGTGTGTATCTGGGTTTGCTGCAGATGCGCCTCGCGGGATTTCCACAGTGCGCTCGTGCCGGTGAGTGGCAGCTTGGGTGCCAGCAGCGCCTGTATCTGGCACAGCTGTTCGACCAATGTCTGCACGCCCGGGCATTCATCCGTCAGGGAACTGATGAGTTTTCGATTGGATTCGCTCAAACAGAACTTGTGCGGGTAAGTGCTGACGTTGCAGGCAAGGCGTAAGGCGTGGTGGCAGCGGGTATCGATAAAAGGCGTGTGCATAGGTGTAGCGCTCGGCCGGAAGGTGAATGTTATTGTATGGTGCTTAGAATAAAGGGAATGGAGAGGGCGCGATGGAATGTATATGCCGACAGGCACCGCACGCATGAACAAAATACTCATAGGTCTATCAGCGGTTTTGTCACTGGCTCAAACGTCGGGGGCCTTGGCAGAAAACATTAATGGCAAGACGCTCTACCTCCAAAGATGCGCGGTGTGTCATGGGCCCGATATCAGAGCGACCGGGCCATTGGCTAAAAAAAGCAATCCGCCAACGCCTGACCTTACAACCACAGCTTTCAAGCAGCGGCTCAAGGATTATCCGGGAGTTATCGTGTCGTCGATCATCCTTCGTCCCAATGGCGACCTGATCCCAAGAACGTTGCGGGAGAACGGTGTAAAGATAGCGCCGCATGCCTGGAGCATTAAGGATCTGCGCGACCTGCATCAATATATGAGTGCGGTTATTTCAAAAAAATAAGTGCTCTCGGGAACAGAAGTGGCGCAGGCGATCAGCAGCAATTGCCCTGCTTAATAGGAAGCATTACTATTCACGCCCCGCCTACCCAGTGCATCCGCGATGACCCCTCAGCCGCCCCGCAGAACAGGCTTTTTCGAGCACTACGAAGAGTTGATCGGAACCTGGACGCGCCGCCTGAGAAACCGCCAGCAAGCCGAAGATCTGGCCCATGACACCTTTGTGCGTGTGCTTGAGTCCCGCGCCAGCGAGGTAGTACAACCGCGCGCCTACCTGCATCAAACCGCACGCAATATTGCGGTGGACGCCTACCGCCGCGAAGACCGCCGCGCGGCGCTGACGCTTCAAGTCATTGATCACAGCTTGCCCCATGGTGGTGATCCGGAGCATTACATGCACGCGATCCAGTTGGCCGATTCCATCGAGCGGGCCTTGGCGGAGCTGCCGCTCAACTGTCGCAGGATTTTCATCTGGCAGAAAATCGAGGGCCTGACCCAGCAGGAAATCGCCGAGCGCCTGGGGCTGTCTAAAAACATGGTGGAAAAGTATATGATCCGCACCCTGCGGCATCTGCGTGATCGTCTGGATGCGATGGCGCCATGACCCGCTTTGAATCAGGATCTTGCTCGATGGATAACCGTGTCCGTGATGAGGCCGCGCAATGGTTTGTACGCCTGCAGGACGGCCCATTGAATGCCGAGGAGCGGCAACGTTTCGATGCCTGGCGGGCGCGGGCGCCTGAGCACCAGTATGAATTCGATGTGCTGCAAGGGCTGTGGGGCGCCACCGATCTGCTGCCCAGGGCCCGCTTGCAGGCCCTGGGCGATACGCCGGTCGAGGCTCCCAGGCGCCGTGCGGTATTGCGCTATGCCGTTGCCGCCAGTGTGGTCGCCATTGCAGTGGGCCTGGGTTTAGTCAGCGGGGTGGGCCAGTCAAAGCCTTACAGTGCAGAGTTCAGCACCCGATTGGGCGAGCATCGCCAGGTAGCCTTGCCCGATGGCTCGGTGATGGACCTCAACAGCCGCAGCGTGGCCGCGGTTCGCTATGAAAAGGGCCTGCGGAACGTGGAACTCAAGCAGGGCGAGGCGATGTTCAGTGTCGAGCATGACGCCGGGCGCCCGTTCGTCGTGGTCGCCGGGTCAGGTCAGGTAACGGTTACCGGCACGCGTTTTGATGTGCGCCGCGATGAAGACCAGACCCGCGTGGCGGTCGAGGCCGGTACGGTCAAGGTGCAGGGGCGCATATCGGATCAGACAGTGACGCTCACCGCCGGCCGTGGCACCCATGTCGATACCCAAGGCCAAGTGGCAGCGGCCTACGCGGTGAACCCTGAAGAACTGACAGCGTGGCGTACCGGCAAACTGGTGTTCAACAACGCCACCTTGGGCGAGGTGGCCCGGGAAGTGTCGCGCTACCGTGAGCAACCGCTGCGTGTCAGTACGGCAGCGGTGGGCAACCTGCGCCTGACCAGCGTATTCAAATCCAGTGACACCGACGCCTTGCTCAAAGCCTTGCCGCACATCCTCCCCGTGGCCTTGCGCACCTTGCCGGACGGCAGTCAGGAAATTATTTCACGCTGACATTCAGGTTTTTTTCGAGTTCTTCGTCTTCTCCTGCAACTGCAACCGCAACTGGTTTGCATTAACAGCCGCACACTCTTGCGATCACAGGACTAGGTTCGACGTGAAAAAACTCGCCATCCACAATAATAAAATCTCTCGCTGGGCTCCCCTGGCCCTGGCCATTGCGGTCAGCACCGCGCTGCCTGCCACGTATGCGGCCGATGGCATACATATCCGCGCCCAGTCACTGGGTGCTGCGCTCAGCCAACTGGGCCAGCAGACTTCGCTGCAAGTGTTCTTCAGCCCCGACATGGTGGCCGACAAGCAAGCTCCAGCGGTGGATGGCAACCTCTCGCCCGAACAAGCCCTGCGCCAACTGCTGCAGGGCAGTGGGCTGGATTACCAGATCGACGCCGGCTCCGTGACCCTGCGCCCGGTGAGTAACGGCACCGGTGAAGCGGGTTCACCGTTGGAGCTGGGAGTCACCGATATCAAGGTGGTGGGCGACTGGCTCGGCGATGCTGATGCCGCCGTGGTGCAAAACCATCCGGGTGCGCGTACCGTGGTGCGCCGCGAAGCCATGGTGGAGCAGGGCGCGATGAACGTCGGTGATGTGCTGCGACGTATACCAGGCGTGCAGGTGCAGGAAGCCAACGGCACCGGCGGCAGCGATATTTCCCTCAACGTCGGTGTACGCGGCTTGACCTCACGGCTGTCGCCGCGCTCCACCGTGCTGATCGACGGCGTACCGGCGGCCTTCGCCCCGTACGGCCAGCCGCAACTGTCGATGGCACCGATTTCTGCCGGTAACCTGGAAAGCATCGACGTTGTCCGCGGGGCCGGCTCCGTACGTTATGGGCCACAGAACGTGGGGGGCGTGATCAACTTCGTGACCCGCGCAATTCCGGAGAAATTCTCCGGTGAGGTCGGCACTACCCTGCAGACCTCCGCCCATGGTGGCTGGAAGCATGTGGAGAACGCCTTTATTGGCGGCACGGCAGACAACGGCATCGGCGCCGCATTGCTGTACTCCGGGGTCAACGGCAACGGCTATCGCAACAGCAATAACTCCAACGATATCGACGACGTGATCTTCAAGACCCATTGGGCGCCGACCGATCAAGACGACTTCTCGCTGAACTTCCACTACTACGACGCCAGCGCCGACATGCCCGGCGGCCTGACCCAGCAGCAGTTCGACGCCAACCCGTATCAGTCGGTGCGCGACTGGGACAACTTCAGCGGTCGCCGCAAGGACGTGTCCTTCAAGTACATCCGCCAGATCGATGATCGCACCCAGGCCGAAGTGCTGACCTACTATTCCGACAGCTTCCGTGGCAGCAACATCGCCAACCGTGATTTGAAAACCCTCAGTTCCTACCCGCGCACCTACTACACCTTTGGTATCGAGCCGCGGGTGTCCCATGTGTTTGACCTGGGCCCGAGCACCCAGGAAGTCAGCGTTGGCTACCGTTACCTCAAGGAAGGCATGCACGAGCAAGCCACCAGCCTGAACCTGGTCAACAACGTGCCGACGCCGGGCGGGCAGAGCGATGGCCATGTCTATCAGGACCGCACCGGTGGCACCGAAGCCAACGCCTTCTACATCGACAACAAAATCGATATTGGCAAATGGACCATCACTCCGGGCATCCGCTTTGAAGATATCCGCACCCAATGGCATGACCGCCCCGTCGTGGCCCTGAACGGCAAGCGTACCGAGGAAAAACGCCGCGAGATCCACAACAACGAGCCCTTGCCGGCCCTGAGCGTGATGTATCACGTCTCCGATGCCTGGAAACTGTTTGCCAATTACGAAACCTCCTTCGGCAGCCTGCAGTATTTCCAGCTGGGCCAGGGCGGCACCGGCAACCAGACCGCCAATGGCCTTAACCCGGAAAAAGCCAAGACCTACGAGATCGGAACGCGCTACAACGACAGCGTCTGGGGCGGCGAAGTGACACTGTTCTACATCGACTTCTCGGATGAGCTGCAATACGTCAGCAACGATGTAGGCTGGACTAACCTCGGCGCCACCAAGCACGCCGGTGTCGAAGCCTCGGCCCACTACGACCTGTCCAATCTCGACCCGCGCCTTGACGGGCTGACGGCTAACGCCGGCTTTACCTATACCAAGGCCACCTCCGAAGGTGATGTACCGTTCAAGGGCCGCGACCTGCCCCTGTACTCCCGTGAAGTGGCGACGCTGGGCCTGCGCTACGACGTCAACCACTGGACCCATAACCTCGATGTCTATGCGCAATCCAAGCAGCGTGCACCAGGTACCGGCACCACCTACATTACCCAGGGCACCGACGATGGCCAATATGGCGACATCCCAGGTTATGTCTCCGTCAACCTGCGCAGCGGCTATGACTTTGGCGCGCAATTGTCGAACCTCAAGCTGGGCGTGGGTGTAAAAAACGTCTTTGACCAGCAGCATTACACGCGCTCCAGCGACAACAACGCCGGGATATACCTGGGTGAGCCGCGTACGTTCTTCGTCCAGGCAAGCGTCGGGTTCTGATATTCAGTTGATAGGAAAAATCGCAACCCACGGGTTGCGATTTTTTTTTTGCTCGGGCACGCCGCCGCTTTGCCTGGGGGCAGCAGCTAAAAGACCATTGCCTGCTCGATCTGTTTCCTACACTCGCACAGCATATATTGTTGCTGGCACAGGAACTGATTCCGACAAAAAGCCACACATGGGAAAGCTGATGGGCTTCGACACTACGTTGGAGCGACAAGCTGAAAATCGCGCCCACTGTAATGGAGAAACGCATGTCGGTACCGATGTTGGATCCATCCCCCGTCTCTACCTCATCAACCTCTGATCCTTCGCAGGCCACTGCCAAGCCCGAGGTCAAGAACACTCGTGAAGCGCCTGCTGCGCCTTCTTTCAAAGGTCAGAGTTCCGCCAACGTAAATTTTCAATCCGGGGAAAGTAAGGCCGGTCCAGTGTTCGGCAACCATCAGGCGGCCACCACTGGCGCAGATGTGTCAGGCAGCCACCATCACCATCATCACGCTCCTGCAATGCAGGATTTCCTGAGCCAGTTCAAGCAATGGATGAACCAATGGTTTTCCGGACATCGGCCGCCTCCGTATCCAGGCTGCGGCGGTCCACCACCAAGGCCGAACCCAGGTTGCAGCAATCCGCCGCCGAGGCCGAATCCCGGGGCGAGCAACCCGCCACCGCGACCAGACCCTACCGGCGGAGAAAGGCCCTATCCGGTCGCGCCTGGCAGGCCAGATCCGCAATACTCGCTGAAGAACAATGAAGAGTTGGCAGCGCAATTGCGCGACAGTTTCCATGCTTTCAGGGACCCCAGGAATCCAGGGTATATCAGTGTTGACAGCATCCTTGCGATGGCGAGAAGAGGGTGGTCGCCTAACCCCGCCATGCGGGAGAACATTCGCTTGGCCAATGAGCTGCTGCGGCGTCCGGAACTGATGGCGGCGCTTGACCGACAAGCGTCTACCGGTGCATTGGATAATCTCATCGACTTTCAGAATGTGATCGCGGTCATCAAGGGCGAAAACTACTTCAAGTACAAGTCTGACAAGGAGTTGGCCGCTGAAATGCTCGAGCATTTTGACGAATTGAAGGGCTGGCCCTGGGGGCCAGACCTTAGAATCCACGACCTGAAAAAGCTCGCCCGCCAACCTTTCACAGGCGACGCTGAAAAGGACCACCTTATCCAGTTGGCCCAGGCAGTGATCCAGCGAGGTAATCTGCTCAAACTGATGGACGACCTTGCCAGTAAAGACGGGGACGGAAAGATCAATTGGAGAGCATTGGTCCTATTGTCCAAGTGACCAACCTACAGGCGCTGCACGGCGAATGCGGCGCCTGACTCAATTGTTCGAGGAACGGATTACACTCATTTGCCACATAGCTGATATCTACAGTAGTGATTCACCCGCCGCTTTTCAGATTCCGAGTGAGGGCAAACTCATGAATTCAACCTCGTTTAACTCCCCCCCATCCCAGCGCCTTGAACTCTTGCACAGCACCCAGGACGCGAAACTTGCGGTATCAGAGGAGGGCGCAGCAACGCGAGGCCTGCACACCCCTGCAAAGGAACATGCGGCCCAAGCCCTGCGCATGAAGGCTTTTGCCGGTCAGCGACAATTCCAGGCGCCCGTTTCGGATGACTTTTCCAGGGGCATGCTTGCGGACGGACAGACCCCCGAAGATGGTGCCGGATCGATAAAAAATGTCGGGCTGATTCACACCCTCGCGGGCTGGTGGCGCAGACGCAAGTTGGGTTGAGCGTCGCTGGTTGCGGTTTTACATATTGTTATTGGTATTCGTTGTCCGTAAGGAACTGCCGGGTTCATCCAACCACACATGATGTGCTTGTCCGAGTGGAATTCATTCGTTGATTTTGGTCATCACCGAGCCGATCACCAAGCGGATATGCATCTCAAAGAGTTGGAGAAAACCCATGTCAATCGATGGTGTACTACCTCCCGGGCGGTCTCACGCCCCTGGTGGACCGGCCCCGCAACCCATGGCGCCACCACCGGTCGACAGCGCTGGAGCCTGGAGTGAAACGCCCTCCGTGCCTGCGGCTGTTGGGCCTCGCAAGCCCTTCCTGCTGCGCGAAACATTGTCTGTCCTGCGTCATCGAAACTTGCAGAACTTCCCCCCGCAGCGGGCGCAGTTTTCCCTGCCGGGCCCCAACTCCACGGACAAGCAATTGGCGAGTGCCCTGGAGAAAGCCTTCGGGTTGCTGCACTCGTATATGAATGACGGGCGCTTGACCTGGTTGTCATTGCAGCGGATCGCCGCTGAGCCCACCGGAAAAAACGAGGAGTTGGACGGCGCGATTCAGGTCGTCCGGGAAATTCTCGAGCGCCCGCGACTAAGCGATGCGATCTTCGGTCGTGACGGTGATATCACGCGAGATAGTCTCAGGGCGGCGGCCCAGGCGTTGCAGGGCAACAGCTCCCCAAGCGCCTTCAGCCAGGATCCCTTTCATGCCCAGGGCAATGCTGATGTGGTTGAGGCGCTGCAAGGGCAGTTTGAACACTTGAGAGATAAAACCAAGGATCGGACCTTTCTTTTCGAACAGCACCAGTACGTAGACATCGCCAAACTCAGGGAAGTTTTGCAGGATCCGTATGAGGTTGATCAACAGGGCAACCCGGTGCTGGACCCGTCCACCGGGATGCCCAGGTCCAAGTACAGCGAAATGTGCGTCTACACGATGAAGAACATTTTTGAGCGGCCGGGTCTGCTACCTGCGCTGAAGCATGCGAATACTCCACGCCTGTTTGGCCCGCCGCATGTAGAAGACCACCTGTGCAACAAAAACCTCGAACGTTGGCAGGAGCAGCACAAAGCTCGCAAAGCGCGTTGAGCCGTGACCTACACCTTGAGGATTCTGCCGCTGATAGCGACTGCCGCCAGCAATACCGCAATCAGCACGAAAGCGGTACTCAAACTGCTGCCATGGGCGATAAAGCCGATCATGGCGGGGCCGGCGAGAATACCGGCGTAACCCAGGGTGGTGATGGCCGGCACTGCAATATGTTCAGGCATGACTTTTTGTCTACCGACGGCGGTGTACAGCACCGGCACGATATTCGAACACCCGGCACCCACCAATGCGTACCCGAGCAACGCTGTTTCCCAAGCCGGCAATAATGTCGCCAGGAGTAAGCCGGCACACGCCAGCGCGCCACCGATCACGATCACTAGCGTGGCGCCCAGGCGTCGGACAATGGCATCACCGGTCAGGCGCCCAGCGGTCATGGTCAAGGCAAATGCCGCGTAGCCAAGACCGGCGTAGGCCTCATCCAGGCCACGCTCAGCACTCAGGAATACCGCACTCCAATCCAGCACGGCACCTTCAGCCAGGAACACGATAAAACACAAGCAGCCGATAAACAGCACCACTCCGTGGGGCACTGCAAATGCAGGACCTGAGCTTTCACTGCCATACGGCAACAGGTGCGGCGCGGCCTTGAACAGCGCAACTGCCATGATAATGACCACCACCAGGGTCGCCTGCAGGGGAGACAGGCCCAGCCCCAGCAAACCGGAAACTCCTGCCGCGCCGACAATGCCACCCAGGCTGAAGAGGCCATGAAACCCTGACATCATGGTCTTGCCACTGGCGCGCTCAACGATGACGGCTTGCAGATTCACGGTGGAGTCCACGGTGCCCAGGCCCGCACCAAACAGGAATAACCCGGCGATCAGTAACGGGATCGAACTGACAGTGGCCAACATCGGCAGGGCCAGGCAGATCATCAGCGTCCCGGCGGTAAGCACGCGCCGGCAACCGTAGCGAGACGCCAGCGCGCCCGCCGCCGGCATTGCGATGATCGAACCCACCCCCAGGCACAACAGCAATAGACCAAGCGTGCCTTCGTTCAGGTTCGCGCGCGCCTTGGCATACGGCACCAAGGGCGCCCACGCGGCAATACCAAAACCGGCGATAAAAAAAGCGATACGGGTGGACATTTGTTCCAACCGCCCGGGAACCACGGGGGCTGGAGTGGGAATGGCAGTCATGAAAAATCCTTGGTTTTGCGTTCAGCGAACGATGTCCGGCGTGACATCCTTGCACATCAGGCCTTTTCGAGCGAGCAGGGTTCCCTTCGCGTGCGGGGTAAAAAATGCGGATCGATAGCATTATTTTACGAACACGGAACGCGTTGACGCTTGAAAACCACACTGACGTTATCGTGCCTGTAAGGGGTGACCTGAAGGTGTGTAATCCTTGTGAGGGTGGTTGAGCCTCAGGTTTCTTGCGGTGGATTACCACCTTTGAGCCCACTTCCCACACATCGAGCGATCTGTAATACGCTGCTGTCGCGCTAAGCAGGTATCAGAGCGGACGAACCGATGAAAAATTCAAGGCGGGCGTGGTCATGACCCGGTTTTACGATGCGCGCGGCAATATTTATGGCGTGGTCAGCCCTTCCTATTTATGCAGCCGGGGAATTGAGGTGCCCGACAACGCCGGCACGGCTGCAAGCACGCGCAAGGCGTGGGCCGCGTCAGCTGTTGCGTCCGAATGTAGCTGGGGTTCATTGCCACGTGCGAAGGATGCCAAGGCATACCGTTGCGACGGTTTGCTGGTGGGGCCTTTCCAGGCCCGGCCACCGTTTGATTTACTGATCATCAATACCGACGGCTCCCTGGCCGAACGCAGTGGCAATGGCCTGACTATCTTCGCCCAAGCGTTGACTGACCAAGGCATGATGACCCAGGGCAGCGAATTGCGCGTGTATCACGACAAGCCCGATGCGGTATCGCCCGTGGTGACTTATATCGAGCCTGCACTCTACGAACAAATACGTGGTTTCTGGCTGACCTTGGGTCGCCCCGAGTTCGGGCCGCTGGCAGTAGGGGCAATTGGCGTGGGTACGGTGGCAGCGGGGCGACATGAGTTCAGCCATGTGGCAGCCCTGGCCGCGATTGACCCTCAATGGCGGCGCAGTCAGTTTGTGCGGGTGGGCAACCCCCATTGCGTAACGTTACTGGAGCAGGCGTGCGCCTTGCCAGCTAACGATACGATGCATCAGCCAGGGTTGTTCAACCGTTTACAGAGCATCGCCTTTGCCCCTCCGGCAGGTAGTGGCCAACCCTGTGTCGGTGGGGTCAACCTGCAGTGGGCCGCTCGGGACTCCGGCAAGCGCGTCATTGCCCGTGTATTTGAGCGAGGTGAAGGGCCTACCGCGTCTTCGGGCACCAGCGCCTGCGCCGTGGCTTGTGCCGCGTGGCGAGCGGGTTGGGTGGAGGCTGGAGACGTCGCCGTGGTAATGCCGGGTGGTACGGCTCCAGTGCATTTGCAGGCGGAGGCTGGGAACCTGTTGAGTGTCAGTCTGTTTGGGGCCGCCCGACTGATAACCTGAACCTGTGAAAACCCCGGACGGCTTAATCCGGTGTCAGCTGTTCCTGAATTGTTAGCTGTTAAAACTGTAAGTCAAAGTAAGAAATTTCTTGATATTAGCGAGCCTTGTTTTACAGCGTGTCGCATTTTTTAAAAGACACTTCCAATCTCGACGTACGAAACTTCTCTTTTATTTTTTAACATCCGAAACGTTGCCGAAATCGCTAAGCTTTAACGTGTTCAGGTGCTTTTTTCGCAAGCCATTGAGGGTTGGCGTGGAAGAGTATTTCAATCGAAAAAGTTGATGGCGGGTAACAAAGGATGGTTCACGCGTTTTCTTCCTCACGTTTTAAATTGTTGCTTCCAGGTATTAATACGGACTTCCAGGTTTTGTCCTTCAAAGGTCACGAAGCCCTCGACCAGCCGTACTTCATTCACATGCAATTGATCAGCGAAGACCCTTCCATTGACCTGGAAGCCTTGCTTCGTCAACCCGCCTATCTGGACTTCGGCGAGGGGGATACGGGCCTGCATGGGCAGGTCTACGCCATCGGCCGGGATGACCAGGGCGTACGGTTCACCCGTTATCACCTGACGCTGGCCCCCCGCCTTGCATGGCTTGCCCATCGCCGCAACCAGCGGGTTTTCCAGCAGCGCAACGTGCCGCAGATTATTGCGACGATCCTTGAGCACCACGGCATTCTCGCCGATACCTATACCTTCGAGCTCGGGCCGGTGGTGTATCCCCCGCGGACATTCTGCGTGCAGTACATGGAGTCCGACCTGCACTTCATCCAGCGACTGTGTGAAGAGGAGGGTATTCACTTCCATTTTCGCCACAGTACGGACAATCATCTGCTGGTGTTTGGTGATGACCAGACAGTATTTCGAAGGTTACCGGTGCAGCGTTATTGTTCATCGCCTGATCCTGCGCTCGAGGCCCGCGTAGTCCAGCGTTTCGACCGGCGCCTGCAAACCCGCAGTCAACGCAGCGTACGCCGTGATTTCGACTTTGAGCATCCTTCGCTACACCTGCAAGCCCAGGCCGGAGCCACGGATCCTTTGGAAGACTATGGCTCCCCCGCTGGGTTCACCAGCCGTGAACGAGGTGCTCAACTGGCGCGCCGCGGCCTGGAGCGCCATCAGCGTGATCGTCATCGAGTATTGGGCAAGAGCGATCAACCGGCGTTATGCAGTGGTCACTTTCTCGAGTTGTGCGATCACCCCGATCCAGTCTGCAACGACTTGTGGCTACTGACTTCGGTACGTCATGAGGGCTACCAACCGCAGGTTTTGGAGGAGGCCGCATTTGGAGTCGACAGGTTTCAAGGCTATCGCAACCGCTTCACCGCGACACCTTGGAGCGCAGTGCATCGACCGCCGCTCAAGCACCCCAAGTCGACGATCAGTGGCAGCCAAACCGCGACGGTGACCGGGCCTGCGGGTGAGGATATCCATTGCGATGCCTATGGCCGTGTGAAGGTGCGCTTTCATTGGGATCGTCGGGACAAACCTGACGATACCAGCAGCTGTTGGCTGCGGGTAGCGTCCGGTTGGGCGGGGGATGGGTTTGGCGCCATGGTCATTCCACGGGTGGGCATGGAAGTGCTCGTGAGCTTCCTGGAGGGCGACCCCGACCAACCCCTGGTCAGCGGTTGCCTGCCCAACGCGCTACACCTGCCCGCCTACCCCTTGCCGCAGCACAAGACGCGCAGCGTTCTGCGTAGCCGCAGTTCTCCCCACGGAGCAGGGGCCAACGAGTTGCACCTTGAAGACAGGCGCGGCGAAGAACTGATCTACCTGCGCGCACAACGCGACCTGGAACAACAGGTGGGCCGTGACAGCCGCCTGGAAGTCGCCGGGCAGAGGCATGAAATCATCCGAGGGGTGAGCACGCTCCGGCTGGAAAGCGAGGAGCATCGCCACGTCGACGGTGATCGCAAGGTAACGCTCAAGGCACATGACCACCTTGACGTACAGGGCGATAGCCTGACCCGAGTGGGCCAGACCCTGGTGATCGAAGCCGGCCAGCAGATTCATCTCCAGGCCGGTGCCAGCCTGGTAATCGATGCGGGTGCGCAACTGAGCCTTAAGGCGGGCGGAGAGCACCTGGTGATTCAAGCCGGGAGTATTTTCAGCAGCCGCACCATCAGCCTTGGTGGCACACCGTCGGCAACCCATTCGGTGGGCCCTGTGCGAGTTGACGCGCCAATATCTGCGGTGCAAGGCGTCATCATGGACTTGGCCAAGCAACTGGGCGCGGATTTTTGCCCCCTGTGCGAAGGCTGCCGAGAAGGCGGCTGCGATATCGTGGGGAGGGCGGCTTGATGGACAGCTTGCCCAATCGATGGATGGCTCAACAGCGGCAGAGAGGGTACGCGCTGTGCCTGATGCTGGAGGGCCATAACACGGCTCGCCAACCTCTGTTGGCAGGGCGCGGCCCATTGCACTATTGCGAACTCTACAGCGAGACCGATGCGGCGCAATTGGCGAGCTCAGGCCCGGTCATAGTGTTGCTGGAGCAGATGCAGGAACCTGCATTGGTCGAGCTGCTGCAACACCCCGAGTCGAATTGGGGGTGGATGGGTAGTTTGCCTGCTGCCGATTTGGACGATGTGACTCGACATTGGCGCGCGCGATTGCTGCTGGGGCCCAAGGGCCAGCAGGTGCTTTATCGAATTCACGACAACCGCACCCTAGGGCGTGCCTTGGCCCATTTATCTAAAGCGCATTGGCCGGACTACCTCGGGCCGCTCATCAGCGTGTGCTATTGGCACGAAGGCCGTTGGTGCCAGGCCGAGAACCCCGCACCAGGCGACTATCCGGTACCCGACCCGTCACCTTGGCTGGGTGCACCCAATCCCCAGGCCGAAGCCATCCTGCACGCCAATATCCTGCGCTACCTGTTGGCCGAGCACAGCGAAGACCTGGCTGCATTGGTTGAGTTTCAGGACCCGAGGATCTGGCTGGCCCAGGTACTGGAGCAGGCACGCACCTGGCAATGGCACACGCCTGAGCAGTTGGAGTTTTTGGTGGTGCGTCGGTTGGAAGAGGCGACCCGCAGCAGCATTGTCCATTGGCAACCGAGGGTAGGCGAGGCGCCAGGGGCGCATTTTGAACGGGTGGTGGAGCAGTGGCGTAGGGAGGAAGGGAAGGGTGAATAGATGGATGAAAGTGGGGTTGCTTGTGGTCGGGGTCGTAGGGTTTTCGGGGTGTACGGGGAAGGGGGTAGAGCATTTTACGTTGGAGGTGGATTTGCCGCCGCAGTTTGAACTTAAAACGGCGGCTAATTATCGACCTGCAACGGGTGAAACCTGTGTCTTGCCGAGACGCCGGGGCAAGAGACCGGAGCGGAAAGTCTTTTTTACAGACTACAAACCTGTCGCGAGCAGGGTGAGTTATGAGTTACCGCTGACTGAAACGGTAGAAGGGTGCCCGTTGGTACTGCGTAGTTTGGAGTTTGATTTCTATGCGAAATGGGGAAAGCGGAGTACGGATGTGGGTGGGGATATTGCCACTATCTCTATCAGAGATTATCTGGATATGCCCGGGATGCGGGAGTCAGATGTGCAGGATTTTTCGGGCCAGTGTCAATGGTTGTTTCGGACTGTAGGCCCTCTTCACGGGATCAGGAAAATTCTCCAGTGCCGTTCGGTTAATGCGGAGGGGAAATTGCAAAAAACACGAGTAGGTGGGTTCGCGCAACGAGACGAACTCTCAGGAAAGACCCTGAGGATGGTGCTGACTTTGACTGATGAGGAGAGACCCGCTTTTGACGATAACTGGGTATCTGTTCCAGGAGGGTGGAAACGCTGTAAAGGTAAGGACTTCTCTGATCGGGATGCCTACTGCAACGGCAACACGACCGATTTTAAACCTATAAAAATGCCGGACGGTCGCATCTGCGATATCTATCCATCCTGTGAGTGAAGGAGTGAGTCATGTGCACGGACGCAAGGAAGCGATCATTTTTCAGTGATAGCACGCCAGCTTGTTCATTACGAGGGCAGTGGGTGAGCTTTTGCTTAGTCGATGAAGTCGGAGTAGGAACGATGTATGGCGGTCTGCCGTATACCGTTCACGACAGTGCAGGACAGCAGTACAAAGGTCGATTGAACGGAGAGGGCAGCGCCAAGTTAAAAGATATTTATAGCGGTCCCGTAGTTCTTGTTTTTGACGAACTTTATTCAGGAACAGAGCAGCCATATCGCCGATTAATGATGCGGCCGACTTATCAAATTCCTATCAGCGAGCTTCAAGTTCGGGCAGAACAAACTAAACTTTCTACGTCCCATGGGCGTCGTGTTGAAGCCAATCCTGCTCAACAACAAGCTGACCGGTTCTATCAAGTCGAAGTCAGAGATCTGGTTCGACATGTCGCCCACTTGCCTCCGATAACGCCTCGTACCCATCGTCCCAAACTTCATGCATTGAAAATGATGGCCGAGCTGGGATTCGGCCCGCCCGAGCCAACATTAACGGGTATCGTGCTGTTTCCAAACAAGCACACCATTCTCGAGGTACGACCATTGCGGGCCTTGCGCCCAATGCTATCTGTCGAAGACAACATCTGTGCCCTGAATGTGTATCAACTGGCATTGTTTGCTGCGTTGAGTTATTGCGATTTTGGGCAAGTCCCTCGAGAAAAACCCTTAAAGCAGGTCCGGTTTCCGTTGGATCCAAGCGTTGGAAATCTGTTCGCTGAACAGCTGTCGGTGTATCACGAAGCCTGGCAAATCGATCCGAAGCAAACGCAGCGTTTCTATCCGCTCTATGAAGAAGTCCCATACTCCCAGCGTTTCGAAATCCTGCCTTTCGATCCCGACTTATATCCCCAAAATCGCCCGGAACTAAAGGACAAGCAGGAACACCCTGCACGCCTGCATTTTTTCGATGACGAAAAATTTGGCACTGATACCCAGGCGTTCATCACTCACCACGACGAGGTCATCCTGATTTCCGTGCGAGGAACCGTCAGCGGTGCTGATGCGCTACGTGACGCAGACGCCCATCAAGTGGCTTTCGTCGACGGCGTTGGTAAAGTCCACGAGGGCTTCTACCAGGCTTACCGTGCTATGCGTGATTTCGTATTGCAATACCTTGACCAATTCCACATTGGCCAGCGTATTGTGATTTGCGGCCACAGCCTTGGCGGCGCTATTGCATTGCTGTTGGCCGAAGGGCTGCGCCGAACCCCGGATGCTAACTACAACATTCTCCTCTACACCTACGGCGCCCCTCGCGCCGCCGACTCCGAGTTCATCGCCGGCGCCTCGTCCTTGGTCCATCACCGCATCGTCAACCACAACGACCCCGTCCCCAGCGTTCCGGCGCGTTGGATGAACACCACCGCCAAACTCTGGATCCCCGGGGCCATCACATTATTCAGTGCCCCTGCACCCGGAGGCCTATTGTTCGCCGCCGGGCTGATACGTGTGGGCGGCAACCCCTATCAACATCACGGTGAGCAACATCACTTCATGCCGATCACGCTCCCGGACGGCACCCATTCTTCGGTGCTATGGAAACCTGGCTGTGAGTCCATCCAGGAGGCGGGCTGTCATCGTGCATTGCAACTCCAGGGGGATATGCCCGACCGTGACAATCTGCTGCGGCAGCTTTTTCAGGCCGGCCAACACTTCATGACCGCCAGCTACATCCCCGCAGCCTGGGCCACACTGCGACGCTGGCAGCAAGCCCTGGATCGCCAAGGCCCCCTGGTGACCTTGAGGGAGTTTGAGCTGCTCGACCGCGCCCTCGAAGATATGCGCGAGCAACTGAGAGCCAAACGGCGAGAACTTGCCCGCCAGCGTCCCGCCAATGATCGCAGCTATGAACCTACCGATGCCTTGAACGCCGAGATCGACCGCTTGCACACCAGCCGCGAGCGCCTGGCAACCCTGCGCTGGCGTCGCCTTGAAGCTCGCGACGTCTACGGCAGTCAAGCACAGTCTGCGCAACTGCAATCGAGCCTCAAACGTTGGTTCAGTCACGCTGAAAACCGCGAGCTTGCTCAATTTGCCAGCATTCCGCCGCCTGCACACCATGATCAGGGAAAAGCGCAAACGCTGGACATCGACTCAATCGTCTAGCCAGCCGGGTTATATAAAAACTCCACCTGCGCCGGCTGTCGTTTCATCAGCACCTTACCGTTGCGGATCGAGTACAGCGGCAGGCCCTGGCTGCGAACGACCTCATAGTCGCTGTCGGCGGACAGGATCAGCAGGTTGGCGGGGCGACCGGCCTGCAGCCCATATCGGTCGCCCAGGGCCATGGCCTTGGCACTGTTGTCGGTCACCAGGTCGAGGGCGTTTTGCAGGTTACGGTAGCCGAGCATATGGCAGATGTGCAGGCCGGCTTCCAGGACCCGCAAGATGTTGCCGTTGCCCAGGGGGTACCAGGGGTCAACGATGGAGTCCTGGCCGAAGCACACGTTCATGCCGGCCTCAAGCAGTTCGTTGACACGGGTGACACCCCGGCGTTTCGGGAAGCTGTCGAAGCGACCTTGCAGATGGATGCTTTCAGTGGGGCAGGAGACAAAGCTGATGCCTGAATGCCCCAGCAAACGGAACAGTTTGGCGCAGTAAGCGTTGTCGTAGGAGCCCATGGCCGTGGTGTGGCTGGCGGTGACCCGCGCGCCCATGTCGCGGCTGCGGGCTTCCTCGGCGAGGACTTCGAGGAAACGTGAGTGCGGGTCGTCGGTTTCGTCACAGTGCACGTCCACCAGGCAGCCCGTGCGTTCGGCAAGGTCCATGAGGAATTTCACTGAACTGACCCCTTGGTCGCGGGTGTATTCGAAGTGGGGGATACCGCCGATCACGTCGGCGCCCAGGCGAACGGCCTCTTCCATTAGTTCGCGGCCATTGCGGAACGACTCGATGCCCTCCTGGGGGAAGGCGACGATTTGCAGGTCGACCAGGTGCGCGCTTTCTTCGCGCACCTCCAGCAGGGCCTTGAGTGCCGTGAGGTCCGGGTCGGTGACGTCGACATGGGTGCGCACATGCTGGATGCCGTGGGCGGCGAGGGCCTGGATGGTTTTTTTAGCGCGGGTCTTGGTGTCTTCCAGGGTAATAGTGGCCTTGCGCTCACCCCAGCACTCGATGCCTTCAAACAGCGTGCCGCTCATATTCCAGCGCGGTTCCCCGGCGGTGAGGGTGGCGTCGAGGTGGATATGGGGTTCTACAAAGGGCGGTATGACCAGGTTACCGGCGGCGTCCAGGTCGCTGCTCGTGAGTGTCGGGGTCCCGGTGTGCGCAGTAATGCTGGCGATCCGGCCGTGTTCCAGGTGCAGATCATGCAGGCCTTCACGGTTGCGCAGGCGGGCATTGATGATGTGCATGGTCAAGTTCCTCTTGGCTAAAAACAATCAGGCAGACAGCCGCCGGATCCTCAGGGCGATACCGATGTCCAGGCGGTCATGGCGCGTAGTATGGCGCTGAGCAGCATATAGGTCAGCGACGCGGCAACAATCCCCACCAGTGGTGCGACCCAAGGCGAGTTGAACGCCAGTACGGTGCCCACCCCATAGGCTACCAAACCGGGCCAGTTGAACGCCGGAAGGCGGGCTTGCGCCAGGCGTGGGTATTGGCCGCGATAGCGATAGAAGAAGTCCGCCATGATCACTCCACCAATCGGCGGGATGACCGTGCCCAGCAGGATCAGGTACGGCACCAGCATGTCGTACATGCCGAGCAAGGCGAGCAGGGTGCCGATCACCGCACCGGCCAGGGTCACGGTCTTGCGGCGTCGGGTGCGCAGCAGGTTGCAGCCGGCGACGGCAAAATTGTAGATGGTATTGTCTTGGGTACTCCAGATGTTGAGCAGCAACATGGCCATCGCCGCCATGGCGAACCCCTGCAGCAGCAGGACTTCCACCACATCCGGTTGCTGATAGACGATGGCGCCATAAGCGCCGATCAGCACCATCAGGCCATTGCCGATAAAAAAACCGATCAGGCTTGCCAGCACCGCGACCTTGGCCGAGCGTGAAAAACGTGTCCAGTTGGTGGCTTGGGTCGCACCGCTGACAAAGGTGCCGAACACCAGGGTGATAGCCGTGGATAAGTCCAATTCACCGGTTGGCACCACCGCCAGCAGTCCATCCAGGCCGCCGACTTTCAGGGTCGCCACCCACATCGACAGAACCAGCAATATGCCCATGGCCGGCACGGCGATATAGGACAGGATTTCCAGCCCGCGATACCCCACGTAGGCCGTGGCGCAGAACAGCAAGCCAAACACCACCATCAACCCCAGCACGCTGCCCTGGCTCAATTCGAAATACTTGCCCAATACCACGGCCGCCGTGGCAGTACCCCAGGCATACCAGCCAATCTGGGTAAAACCCAGGATCAAGTCACTGAGCTTGCTGCCGACTTCGCCAAAGCAGAAACGCCCCATCAACACCGAGTTCAAGCCGCTCTTGAAGGCGATGTAACCCAGACCTGCGGCGTAGATACCCAGCAACAGGTTACCCAGGGCCACGACGCCGAGCATCTCGGTGAAACTGAACGCTACCCCAAGCTTGCCGCCGGCAAACATGGTAGCGGTAAAAAACGTGAAGCCCAGCAGCACCATGGCCGTGGATGCCAGGCCCTTGCGCGCATGCAAGGGGACTTCGCTGAGGGGGTAATCGTTGCCTGGTTCCTGCTGCGTCATGTGGGTTGCTCCCTGAATGAGTGACGCAGGCCTGTTGCAGCGTGCGTGCCAAGTCAGAGGCAGTGATGCGCCCAGTTTGTGCAGCGTATTTATAGTCAAACCAGCAAGTGTCGCAGAGAAGGTCATGCCAGAGTTGCCGATCAAGCGCGAAAACGGTGCAGCAAGTGACACAAGTTGGATCTGTTAAATCGCCTGTAGAAATTTGCTCATGTACACCCGGCGCAGACCGTTTTCCACGGCCCGATGGGTTTGTGCATACCCTCGACGAGCGTATAGCGCGATGTTCTCGGTCATGGCCTCATTGGTGTACAGGTGGATGTGCGTGTACCCAGAGTCGGCTGCTTGTTGCTCGGCGAAATCCATCAGCACGCGCCCTAGCCCCAGGCCTTGGGCATCCGGTGCCACGGCCAGGTTATCCAACAGCAGGCCAGTGTCGGTATCGAGCAGGATGATAAAGCCTTGGACCTGCCCCGCATGGTCCAATACATGTACGCCACCGGCTTCGATCCGCTGGCGATAGTCTTCCAGCATCGGCGCGGGTTTGCGGCCGATGCGCAAGACGTAAGGTGAGTAAGCGGCCTGGGCGATGGCCTCAATGGCAGCAAGATCCTGGACAGTGGCGGGGCGCATCATTGCAATGAGCTTCTCTGGAAGATTCCACCGGCGCTTCGAAAAAACCACCCGCAGGTGGTTTTCCGACACGCGATCGCTTACTCGCCGCGATAGATGCAGCCGCTGGTGCAGGTCTCATGGATGCGGATCGCACTGAGTTCCGGCAGCAGGGGCTTCAATTCATTCCAGATCCACTTGGCCAGCACTTCGCTGGTGGGGTTTTCCAGGCCGGGGATGTCATTGAGGTAGTTGTGGTCGAGGCGTTCGTAGAGCGGCTTGAAAATCGCCTTGATCTCCGAAAAGTCGCGAATCCAGCCGGTATGGGGGTCCAGGTCGCCGCTCAGGTGGATCGCAACCTTGAACGAATGCCCATGCAGGCGCCCGCATTTGTGGCCCTCCGGCACGTGGGGCAGGCGATGGGCGGATTCGAATGTAAATTCCTTGAAGATTTCCACAGTGTTTTCAGCTCGGTCAGGTGTCTGGCAGTTGGCGAGTTTAACAGCTTGATCAGCCCCTGCGCACACCGCTCCTGCCGTCAGAGGGCAAGCAGTCGGTCGCCCAGCGCGCTGTTGTCCGCCAAGGCCAAAAACTCATCCCCTAGTCGCCGACTCTCGCTCATCGCGGTTTGCCAGTACTTGTTGCGGCTCGGGTCATCACCCATGAAGCGCTTGAAATCACTGCGGTCCGGCAGTTTGCCGTAGGGCAGGCGTGCCAGGTAGTCCCTGGAGGGCGCCAGCAGCAACACATCCTGCAAGCCTTGCGGGTTGCTGCGTCGCCATGGCAGGCCCTTGTCAAACCAGCCCGGGATGACCCGGTCAGTGAAGTGCGGGTACAGCACAATGTCATCGCCGTGGTAGGGCAGGTCGAGGTGATAGTCGAGCAGGCCTCCGTCGCGATAGGTGCCGGCACCGGCGCCGGGCAGGTCGCGCACGCCTTGCATGACCATGGGGATCGAGCCGGACGCAAGCAGCGCCTGGCGCAGGTTGCCCAACTCCAGGCTGAGGAAGCGCGATGGGAAATCGTGAAGGGGATGCACCGGCGGTGCCTGGCGCGGGTCATGGATGATCAGCCGTTCGAAATGCCGCGACAGCCGTGCGCGGCCCCGCAAGTTATCCGCGATCACCGAGGAAAGGCCCAGCCCCAGCCGCCCACGGTGGTCGTCGGCGAGCAGGCCGTGGCTCTTGACCACCATGATGTTCAGGCGATAGTCGGGATTGTCCAGTATGCGTGCATCACGGCCAGCCAGCAGGTCATCGAGCATGCGTTGGCAACTCTGGCTGACGCCGGCCATGGTCACGCCTTTGGCGAAGCGCTGTTCGTTATACAGGCGGCCCAGGTCCAGCAAGCCTTGCACAGGGTCGGGCAGGCAGGCGCTGGCGAACCGCCAGGAACCGATGGACGCGCCGATCAACGCACGCTCGCGCGGCACGCGGGGTAGCCAGTCACCAAACAGCGCCAGGTCCAGGCCCTGGATGCCCAAGGCCTTGGGGCCGCCAGCCGCACCGGGGAGAATGCCGACGTCGGCAGGCGCAAGACCCTGCTCGCGAATGCGGGCGAAGGCGCGTTTGCCGGCCTTGAGGGTCAAGGCAGGGAACTTGATATGGATGGCTGTCATACCGGTCTCTGATTGGGCGAACGGGGCATTATAGAAAATATTGCAGACGGTGGGAGAAACGGCTTGCGCGCAATTGCCATGGTGGCAATTCAGTTTCAGTTAAGTTGCAACAGGTAGGGTGACCGGCGTAGGAAAACATCCTGTAACGGAGACTTATCATGACGCGCCTCACTGTTCTGGGCGCCGCCGCTATCATCATGGTTACGGCGGCCCAGGCCGCAGCCTTGGACCCGGACAAGCCACTGAGCGTCCCCGCCACTGTTACTATTGTCGCCTTTGACCAATTGGACGCCACAGCCCTGGCGCTGCACCCTGGCTCGACGCTGCTGGGCACCGACTTGGATGAGGAATACGGCAAGTACGTCTATGAAGTCGAACTGGAAGATCGCAACGGCATTGAATGGGACGTTGAACTGGACGCGCTCAACGGGCAGGTTCTCAAGAATCATCAGGATACGTAATGAAGGTAAATTTACGCGGCGGCAGTCGAGTGGCGCTGGTGCTCATGGTTTTCTGCTCCGGCCTGGCGGCCCGCGACCTCAATCAGGACGAGGCCTTGGCGCTGCGCCAGCAGGGAGTGATCCTGCCGCTGGAGCAACTGTTGCAGCAGGCCATGGCGCGGTACCCCGACTCGCGGCTGCTGGAGGCCGAGTTGGAAAAGAAACACGGCCAATATGCCTACGAGGTGGAACTGGTGACCACCGAAGGCGTGGTGCGTGAGATCAAACTGGACGCCACCAACGGTGACCTGATCAAAGATGAGGAAGACTGATGCGCCTGCTCCTGGTGGAAGACAACGTGCCCCTGGCTGACGAGTTGCTGGCCGGTTTGCAGCGCCAAGGCTATGCAGTCGACTGGCTTGCCGATGGCCGCGACGCTGCGTATCAAGGTCGTAGCGAACCCTATGACTTGATCATCCTCGACCTGGGCCTGCCCGGTTTGCCCGGGCTTGATGTGCTTGCGCAATGGCGCGCCGCTGCGCTGGCCATCCCGGTATTGATCCTCACCGCCCGCGATTCCTGGGCCGAGCGTATCGAAGGGCTCAAGGCCGGCGCCGATGATTACCTGAGCAAACCCTTTCACCCCGAAGAACTCTACCTGCGCATCCAGGCCCTGTTGCGACGCTCCCACGGCCACGCCAACCAGCCCACCCTGCAGGCCGCAGGCCTGCATCTGGATGAAGCGCGCCAGTGTGTGCTGCGCGATGGTACCGAGATCCAGCTGACGGCGGCCGAATTTCGCTTGCTGCGCTACTTCATGCTGCACCCCGAACAGATCCTGTCGAAAAGCCATCTGGCCGAGCATTTGTATGATGGCGAGACCGAGCGAGACTCCAATGTGCTGGAGGTGCACGTCAATCATCTACGCCGCAAGTTGGGGCGCAGTGTGATCGAAACCCGGCGCGGCCAGGGCTACCGGTTTGGCGCCGCCCCGGCATGAAGTCGATCCAGCGGCGTTTGAGCCTGGGCCTGATCAGCGTGATGGTGGGCGTTGGCGTAGTGCTGGCACAAACCAGCCTGTGGCTGTTCGAGGCCGGTTTGCAGCGTTACCTGGAAGCGGGTTTGCGCAATGACAGTGAGAACCTGCTGGTGGCGTTGGTGCGTGGGCCAAACGGCGTACAGCTGGATGAGCAACGCCTGTCACCGGCCTATCAGCGACCGTTCTCCGGGCATTATTTCCGGATCGACTTTGCCGATGTCCACTGGCGTTCCCGTTCACTCTGGGATCAGGAACTGCCCCGCCTGCCCGAGGCGGGGCTCAAGGGCAACCTGCAACTGGGCCCGGAAGGCCAGCAATTGCTGGTGTTGCGTTCGGACTACAAGCGCTTCGGCCTGCCGATTTCCATCAGCGTGGCCCAGGATTACACACCCGTGCGGGAAAGTTTTCGCCTGATGCGCCAGATTGGCCTGGTGATGGGGCTGGCGGCGCTGCTGCTGGTGCTGGTCCTGCAGCGGGTCACGGTGCGCCGCGCCCTGCGCCCGCTGGAGACGGCGCGCAACCAGATCGCCCAACTGCAACAGGGCAAGCGCTCGCAGCTCGACACCCAGGTGCCATTGGAGTTGGAACCATTGGTGGCGCAGATCAACCATTTGCTGGCGCACACCGAAGACAGTCTCAAACGTTCCCGCAATGCGCTCGGCAATCTGGGGCATGCGCTGAAAACCCCAATGGCGGTATTGCTGAGCGCGGCCTCCAGTGAGGCGCTCAAGGATCATCCGCAGTTGAGCCAGCTATTACGCGACCAACTGGAGCAAATCCAGCAACGCCTCAATCGCGAGCTCAACCGTGCACGGCTGGCTGGCGAAACCCTGCCGGGTGCTTTGTTTGATTGCGAAAAAGAACTGCCCGTCCTGCTGGCGACCTTGAACATGATCCATGGCGACCATCTTGACCTCAGCTATCACGTTTCGCCGGGCCTGCAATTGCCCTGGGACCGCGAGGACTTGCTGGAATTGCTTGGTAATTTGCTGGACAACGCCTGTAAGTGGGCGGATGCCGATATTCGGCTGAGCGTCAGCGAAACCCAGCAAGGCTACCTGTTGGTGGTGGAGGACGACGGTCCCGGTATTCCAGAGGCCCAGCGTAACCAGGTCTTGGGTCGCGGCGCGCGACTGGACGAGCAAATTGACGGACATGGCCTGGGGTTGGGGATCGTGCGGGACATCGTCGAGGTGTGGGGCGGGACGTTGCAGTTACAGGAGAGTGAGCTGGGTGGGTTGAAGGCACTGGTCGAGTTACCCAAGCGTTAATGCCCGGCTAAATCTCTAAAAGTATGGGGCTTGCTTCCGTGGCGGCCTGACAGTCAACGGCTGCCCAACTGAGGTGTCGCGATCCAAATGTGGGAGGGGGCTTGCCCCCGATGAGGGCGTGTCAGTATATGCATCTGGGGCTGACCCAACGCCATCGGGGGCAAGCCCCCTCCCACAGTAGATCTCCATTAGGCTTACACCCTGAACTGATCCATCAACCCCTGCTGTTGATTCGCCAGGCTGTTCAACGCCTGGCTGACCCGCGCCGATTCATTGGCCTGCTCCGATAATGACTCGGTCACATCGCGAATGGTCGCCACATTGTTGTTGATCTCCTCGGCCACCGCGCTTTGCTCTTCGGCGGCGCTGGCGATCTGCAGGTTCATGTCGCTGATCACCGTGACCGCGTCGCCAATCTGGCGCAAGGCCGTTACCGCTTGGCCGACCTGTTCGACGCTGCCTTGGGCCTGGCGATAGCTGTTGCCCATGGAGCCGACCACGTCGGTGGTGCCGCTTTGCAGTTGCTCGATCACCAGGCGGGTTTCTTCCACCGATTCCTGCGTGCGCCGCGCCAGGTTGCGCACCTCGTCGGCGACCACGGCAAAGCCCCGACCGGCTTCACCGGCACGGGCGGCCTCGATGGCGGCGTTGAGCGCCAGTAGGTTGGTCTGTTCGGCGATGCCGCGAATCACTTCGAGCACCGAGCCGATTTTCTCGCTGTTGGCGGCCAGGCCTTCTACCTGGGTCATGGCGGTGCTCATGTCGGCGGCGAGGTCGCCAATGTTGGCGGTGGTGCGGTCGATCACGGTCAAGCCTTCGCGTGTGGCCTGGTCGGCGTCGCGAGCAGCCTGGGCAGCTTGGGCGGCGCTGCGGGCAACGTCCTGAGCGGTGGCGCTCATTTCGTGGGAAGCTGTCGCCACCTGATCCACCTGGCGGTACTGCTGCTCCATGCCAGCACTGGTTTGCGTGGCAATCGCGGCGGACTGGTCGGCGGTGCCACGGGCATCCTGCACCGAGCGTTTGACCTCGGCAATGATCGGTTGCAGCTTGTCGAGGAAGCGGTTGAACCAGCCGGCCAACTGGCCCAGTTCATCCTGCTTGTCATAGGCCAGGCGCCGGGTCAGGTCACCTTCGCCGCTGGCGATATCTTCAAGCATGTGTGCCACGCCGAGGATCGGCCGGGTCACGCTGCGCGCCATCAGCCACACCAGTATCAGGCCTACCACAGCGGCCAGCAGGCCCAGGCCAAGCTCCAGCAGGGTGCCTTTGGCATTGTCAGCGTCCAGCTGGGTTTTCAACGCCTCGGCGGGCGCCACCAGGACTTTTTCCGGTACATCCAGCAACACGCCCCACGGCTTGCCCCCAGGGATCGGCGCAAAGGGCGCCAGCACCTTGAGCTGATGACCGGCACGCAGGCTGTGGGTTTGAGTACTGCTGGCCAAGGCGCTGACCAACTGCTCGCCGCTGGCCGTATCAACCTGAGCCAGGCGCTGGCTGAGCTTACTGGCATCCGGGCTATAGCCGGCAAGCAAACCGGTCGGGCTGAGGATGCTGACCTGGGTCTGGCCGTCGTACAGCTTCTGACTGGCCTGTTGGCTCACGGCCTGCAGGCTGTTGAGGTTGATGTCCACCGACAGTGAGGCGATGACTTTGCCATTGACCATCAGCGGGAACACGATGCTGGTCATCAGCACCTTCTGGCCGTCGATCACATAAAAGTAGGGTTCGATCACACACGGCTTGAGCGTGGTGCGCGGGCAGGTGAACCAGGCATTGGCTTTTTCGCCACTGGGGCTGACGGACGTGTCGGTCATGTCGCTTTCGGGCAGCGCCATCGAAGTGATCTTGCCCGGCGTCGGCTGCGACCAGTACAAGGCGAATCGGCCTTTGTCATTACTGCCCAGTTCTGCCTGGTTGGCGAACAACTCGTCCTTGCCGTCCAGCGCATTGGCTTCGAACACCAGGGACAAACCCAGCAGGTCGGGGTTGGCTTGCAACGCTGCCTTGACCTGGCGGGTCAGGTCTTCACGGGTATCGAAGGCGTCGAGAAAGCGTTTCTCTGCCTGCTCGCGCAAAAACAGCACCTGGCGGGAAAACCCATGGCCGTACTGGTAGGCATCCATGAACTGCTGGCGAATGCCCAACGCCTGTACTTCACCTTGGGCCTCGATGCGCGCCTGGGCGGCTTCGTCCAGCATCTGCATGCTGGAGGCCTTGACCTGCTCCGAGCTCTGCGCCATGCGATACAGCGACAGACCCACCAGCAGGGTCACGATCCCCAGCAGGCACAAGCCCGCGAGCAGGGTGATTTTCCATTGAATGGAGAGCTGCCTGAGCGACATCGGGACATCCTTACCTGAAAGCACATGGAAACAGCTTATCGGCCGGTGCGCGTGGTTCTTTATTCAAACGATCAATTTAAACCTCAAAAACGGCGCCGCTTTTTGACATGCGCGCCTGGCTGCTGCAAAGTGCGCGCCCTCTAATAAGACCTCTTTCAAGCCTGCACGCCGGCAGCTGTTCCCATGGGCCGTGCGCGGGCATGCCTGTCTTTTTTGTTTTTGCTTGAGGTAACCATGATTAACGCAGTCATCGCCGCGGTCGGCACCATGCTGGTACTCAGCCTGTCCCGCGTGCATGTGGTCATCGCCATTATTGTTGGCGCCCTGGTGGGCGGCTTGACGGGTGGCCTGGGGATCGACGCCACGCTCAAAGCCTTCAACGGCGGTTTAGGTGGCGGCGCAACCGTGGCTTTGTCCTACGCATTGCTAGGCGCTTTCGCGGTGGCAATTGCCAAGTCCGGCTTGGCCCACGCGCTGGCGGACAAAGCCTTGCTGCTGGTTGATCGCCAGGAAGCCAGCGGTGGCAGCCACGTCAAATGGTTGTTGATTGGCCTGTTATGGGTGGTGGCGATTGCTTCGCAGAACATCCTGCCGATCCATATTGCGTTTATCCCGTTGCTGGTGCCGCCGCTGCTGTATGTGCTGACCAAGCTGCAACTGGACCGCCGCCTGATTGCCTGCGTGATGACGTTCGGCCTGATCACGCCGTACATGTTCCTGCCGGTGGGCTTCGGCAATATTTTCCTCAACCAGATCCTGCTGGCCAACGTAGCCAAGAGCGGGGTGGATATCAGCCAGGTCAACGTCACCCACGCCATGGGCCTGCCGGCACTGGGCATGGTGGTCGGCCTGCTGGTGGCAGTGTTTATCAGCTACCGCAAGAAGCGCGTGTATGACCTGGAAAAAATCGAGCGCGTCGAGCAAGTGGCGGTGCAGTACAACCCGCTGACCCTGCTGGTGGCCGGCCTGGCGATTGCCTCGGCGTTCATCATCCAGCTGTGGCTGGACTCGATGATCATCGGCGCCCTGGCCGGATTCCTGATCTTCTCGGTATCGGGCATTGTGCGCTGGCGCGACACCGATGACCTCTTCACCGAAGGCATGAAGATGATGGCGATGATCGGTTTCATCATGATCGCCTCGTCGGGCTTTGCCGAAGTGCTCAAGGCTACCGGTGACGTGCGCTCGTTGGTGGAAGCCTCGGCGGCGTTCATCGGCCATAGTCGTGGGGTAGGGGCGTTGCTGATGCTGCTGGTGGGGCTGCTGGTGACCATGGGCATCGGCTCGTCATTTTCCACGGTGCCGATCCTTGCGGCGATTTTCGTGCCGTTGTGCGTACAACTGGGCTTCAGCCCGTTGGCAATCGTGTGCATCGTAGGCACCGCCGGCGCATTGGGCGATGCCGGCTCGCCCGCGTCGGACTCCACCCTCGGCCCCACCTCTGGCCTGAACATCGACGGCCAGCACCACCATATCTGGGACACCGTGGTGCCGACCTTCCTGCACTACAACATACCGCTTCTGGCTTTTGGGTGGCTGGCCGCGATGACGCTCTGATGAATTCTCTGTAGGAGCGAGCTTGCTCGCGAAAAACGCCAACGATAATGCGAACAACCTGAAACCCCGCAGAGTTCTCAGGTGCTTCGCGAGCAAGCTCGCTCCTACAGAAATCACTCACCTGGCCGTTAACCTCTCAAGTCGCCACTAATAAGAGAGAAAAGCCATGCGTCTGAGTTTGAAGGCCAAAGTCCTGGCCCTTGCCGTAGTGCCGGTGTTGTTGTTTGCCGTGGTCATCAGCCTGACTACCGTGTGGATTCTCCAGGGCCAGGCGCGCAACGAAGTGGATGAAACCCGCCAGCGCTTGCTCAACGACGCCAAGGCCACGCTTCAAGGTTACGTCGAAGTGGCCATGACCACCATCAAGCCGCTTTACGATGCGGCAGCCCCCGGCGACACCGCGGCGCGGGCGCAGGTGGTCAAGTTGCTCTCCAATACCAGCTACGGCAAGGACGGCTATTTCTTCGGCTACGACTCCGAAACCATCCGCCTGTTCAAGGGCAACAGCCCGGACGGCGTGGGCAAAAGCTTCAAGGACAACCGCGACCCCAACGGCGTCTACGTCAACCGCGACCTGGTCAAGGTCGGCAAGGATGGCACCCACTACCTGCAATACAGCTCGACCCAGCCCGGCCAGACCGAACTGGTGCCCAAGCTCGGCTATACCGAATACCTGCCCAAGTGGGACATGGTCATCGGTACTTCGGTGAACCTGGACGGTATCGAGGCCCAGGTGGCGGTGGTCGAAGCCAAGGTCGAGAAACGCATGGAAGGCGTGCTGCTGAGCATCCTCGGCGTCGCCGTGGTGGTACTCCTTGTGATTGCCGCGGTGGGCATGCTCGTGGCCAATACCATCCTGCGTCCGCTCAACCTGATGAAGGCCAACCTCGACGACATCGCGGCTGGCGAAGGCGACCTCACTCGGCGCCTGGCGATTACCAGCCAGGATGAGCTGGGCGACCTGGCCGGTGCGTTCAACCGCTTTGTCGATAAAATCCATGGGTTGGTGCGCCAGATCACCGAAATGACCGCCCAGCTCACCGGGCTGGTCGGCCAGGTATCCGACCAGGCCCAGCGCTCCGAGCAAGCCATGGAGCGCCAGCGTCACGAGACCGATCAGGTGGCCACGGCGATCAACCAAATGTCGTCCGCTGCCCATGAAGTGGCGCGCAGCGCCCAAGGCGCCGCTGTCGCCGCGCAACAGACCGACGCTGAAGGCCAGGCCGCCAAACGTGTGGTGGACGGCAGCATCGCGCAGATCCATGCGCTGGTGAACGATATCCGCAGCAGTGGCGTGTCCCTGGACAGCCTGCAGCAGGATGTGTCGTCGATTGTCAGTGTGCTCAGCGTGATCCGCTCCATCGCCGAACAAACCAACTTGCTGGCGCTCAATGCTGCCATTGAAGCCGCACGGGCCGGGGAGGCCGGGCGCGGGTTTGCCGTGGTCGCCGATGAAGTACGCGCCCTGGCCAGCCGCACCCAGACCAGTACCCAGGAAATCCAGGGCATGATCGACCGTCTGCAAAAAGGCACCGAGGCTGCCGTGGACGCAATGCGCCGCTCCAGCGATGCCGGCGATGGCACCTCGGCCCAGGCCAACCAGGCCGGGGCGTCCCTGGACACCATGGCTCAGTTGATTGGCACCATCAATTCGATGAATGCACAGATCGCCAGTGCCGCCGAAGAGCAAACCGCTGTGGCCGAAGAGATCAACCGCAGCGTGCATCAGATTGCCGTGGCAGTGGACAGCGTGGCGGATGAAACCCAACTGGGTGCCCAGACCTCCCGCAGCTTGGCGGATCTGGGCCAGCGCCTGGGTAAGTTGGTTGGTCAGTTCAGGATCTGATCGTTCACAGGTCGCGCATCAGCAGGCCAAAATGCAGGTCCATCTCGGCCGGCAAGGGCACATACACGGTGTGCCCGTCCCCCGGTGCCACCTCAATGGCTTCATCCTTGGCGTTGCGCAAGGTGGCCAGGTCAAAGTGAAAGTTGCCGGCCGGCGTCATTAATTCCAAGTGATCGCCAACGGCAAAACGATTCTTCACCTTGACCTCTGCCAACTCGCCACGACGCTCGCCGGTCAGCTCACCGACAAACTGCTGTCGCTCGGACACCGAGCTGCCGTTCTGGTAGTTCTGGTATTCATCATGCACATGACGGCGCAGGAAACCTTCGGTGTAGCCGCGCTGGGCCAGGGACTCCAGATTGGTCATCAAGCTGCGATCAAAGGTGCGCCCGGCCACCGCGTCATCGATGGCCTGGCGGTACACCTGGGTGGTGCGTGCGCAATAGAAGTGGGATTTGGTGCGGCCTTCGATCTTTAACGAGTGCACGCCCATCTGCGCCAGGCGCTCCACATGCTGCACGGCGCGCAAGTCCTTGGCGTTCATGATGTAGGTGCCATGTTCGTCTTCGAAGGCAGGCATTGACTCATCGGGACGATTGGCTTCCTGCAGCAGGAACACCTGGTCGGTGGGCGCGCCGATTCCCAGCGTCGGCTGATATTGCTGGACGATGTCGCCGGTCGCGTTCTCCACCGCGGGCGTGGCCTGGTACTTCCAGCGGCAGGCGTTGGTGCAGGTGCCTTGGTTGGCGTCGCGCTTGTTCATGTAGCCCGACAGCAGGCAACGTCCGGAATAGGCCATGCACAAGGCGCCATGTACGAACACCTCCAGCTCCATGGCCGGTACGTGCTGGCGGATTTCATCGATCTCTTCCAGGGACAGCTCCCGCGACAGGATCACTCGGCAAATCCCTTGTTGTTGCCAGAACGCCACGCTGGCCCAGTTCACCGTATTGGCCTGCACCGACAGGTGAATCGGCATCTGCTCAAAATGCTGGCGCACCAGCATGATCAGCCCGGGGTCGGACATGATCAGCGCATCCGGGCCCATGGCGATCACGGGCGCCAGGTCCTTGAGGAAGGTCTTGAGCTTGGCGTTGTGCGGCGCGATGTTGACCACCACGTAGAAGCGCTTGCCCTGGTCATGGGCTTCCTGGATACCCAGGGCTAGGTTGGCGTGGTCGAACTCGTTGTTGCGCACCCGCAGGCTGTAGCGCGGCTGGCCGGCATAGACCGCATCGGCGCCGTAGGCGAAGGCGTAGCGCATATTCTTCAGTGTGCCGGCAGGAGCGAGCAGTTCGGGGGCAATGATAGGTGGCATGGGTGTGGGTCGCAAAAAGCCGCGAGGGTAGTACAGGGGCGGGCGCGGTTCATTGATCCAAGTCTAAACAAGGCGATCTATGCTTGTTCAATAAACAAGGGCACTCCCACGTTTCGCCGCGGACTAAGCAACAGGGCCGACACCGGCCCTCTGCTTTTTTGACATGGATCGGACATGAATCAAACCAACCTGCAATTCAAGACCCTGTTGTTGCTGCTGGCCCTGGTGACCGTCGCTTTTATCTGGATATTGCTGCCGTTCTACGGCGCGGTGTTCTGGGCAGTAATCCTCGGCATCATCTTTGCACCCATGCAACGCCGCCTGCAGCAGCGGTTCGGCTGGAACCGCAACCTGACCTCCCTGACCACCTTGTTGGTGTGCCTGGTGATCGCGATTTTGCCGGTGATCATTACCAGTGCGTTGCTGGTGCAAGAGGGGGCCACGCTGTACAAAAACGTTGAGAGTGGCAAGCTGGATGTGGCCGGTTATATCGAGCAATTCAAGCATTTCCTGCCGCCGTACTTCCAACACCTGCTCGACCGCTTCGGCATGGGCAACCTGGAAGGGCTGCGGGAAAAAGTGGTCAAGGGGGCGATGCAAGGCAGTCAGTTCTTTGCCTCCCAGGCGTTCAGCTTCGGCCAGGGTACGTTTGATTTCCTGGTGAGCTTTTTCATCATGTTGTACCTGCTGTTTTTCCTGCTGCGCGACGGCCCGGAGCTGGTACGCAAGGTGCGCACGGCGGTGCCGCTGGCCGAGCCGCAAAAGCGTCGCCTGCAGCTCAAGTTCAACCGGGTGGTGCGCGCCACGGTCAAGGGCAACGTGCTGGTGGCCGTGACCCAAGGCGCATTGGGTGGCTTTATATTCTGGTTCCTGGATATTCCCAGTGCATTGCTCTGGGCGGTATTGATGGCGTTTCTGTCCCTGCTGCCAGCGGTGGGCGCAGGGATTGTCTGGGGCCCGGTGGCGGTTTACTTCCTGCTCAGCGGCTCGATCTGGCAGGGCGTGGTGCTGGGGCTTTTCGGTGTCTTCGTAATTGGCCTGGTGGACAACGTGCTGCGTCCGATCCTGGTGGGCAAGGACACCAAGATGCCGGACTACCTGATCCTGATCTCGACCTTGGGTGGCCTGTCGGTGTTCGGCCTCAACGGCTTCGTCATCGGGCCACTGGTGGCGGCGTTGTTCATGTCGTGCTGGGCGTTGTTCGTCGAAACCAAGCCACGGGTCAAATTGCCGTTGCCCTAGGCTTGAAGCCTGAAGTTGGCTACTCGTTGGCGCTGTGTCTCGGCGTCGGACAATGAAGTGAGCGGGCCGCTGATCGGCTCGCCATCGCGGACCACGTACCAACAGGCGAGCAGGCCAAGCTTACGTAGAGGGGCTGGGACGGCGCTGCCGATGACAGACATGATTTGAACAGTGGGCATAAGTACCTCCAATCGTTATGGAGGTCACCTTACGATGCGCTGGCACCGGGGAAAAATCACCTGGCTCGATAGTCGACATCGACGCCAGGCGTTAATCCACCACCTGGTCGAGCATGCTCACTACTTCGTGCTCACTGAGCAGCCCTTTGCGCACCAGGTTTTCGGCCAGCAATGCGAGGAACTTCGCACTGCGGTGGCCCTCAAGGTGCTTGAGTTCGGTCAGGGCACTGTAGACCTTGCTGGACGTGCAGAGACCGGCGGTGCGATGCGGATTTTGCGTGGGCATGGCAATCGTCCTTAATTGTTATTGGGTGGACTGGATCGATAGTGAGACTGGTTTATGACGCAACCATGACAGTGCACGCCTGGGCCGATCAAGAGGATATTGCGCCTTTATAATGTGGGATAGACGCTTGGGCATTGTTCTCACAGCGACATTGGCAAAATAAATCCGGACTTTCCAGGCAAAAAAAGGCCCCGCTCAGAAGCGAGGCCCATTCAAGTTACTTAATTCAAACCTACCAACCGCGGCCGTAGTAGCCGTGTGGGTGGCCGTAGTAGCCGCGAGGCGGACCATAATAGCCGCGTGGAGGGCCGTAATAGACCGGGGCCGGGCGGTAATAAACCTGCTGTTGTACATACACCGGCGGTGGTGGCGCGTAATAGACTGGTGGTGCAGCGGCATACACCGGCTGCGGCTGGACGTACACCGGTTGTTGCACATAGACCTCACGAGGCTGGCTGGCAACGACGGAGCCAACTACCGCTGCGCCAACAAGTGCGCCCAACACTGCCGGGCCACCCCAACCACCACCGTGGGCGGAGGCTTGGCCGGCCATCGCAAGTGCACCGATCAGCAAGGCGATTCTGGGGATTTTACGAATCATGGTCATTCCTCGGTTAGCCCCTGCGCTTGTGGTCTGCAATCAATAGACTCAAGGATTGTCGCGGGGATACTTTTAAGACAACGTGTTTCAAAAAAACAGCACTTCCATTAGGTAAAGGTTGTGTAAGGTCTGTACCGATTTGCTTACTTCAAGGAGTTACCCATGCAGATGCACCCCAACAAGGACACCCAGCTGTGCATGTCACTGTCGGCGCGCCCCGGGAACTTTGGCCTGCGTTTTCATAACCACTTGTATGAACAACTGGGTTTGAATTTCTACTATAAGGCCTTCAGCAGCCAGGACCTGCCCGGCGCGATCGGTGGTATCCGCGCCTTGGGCGTGCGTGGTTGCGGAGTATCGATGCCGTTCAAGGAGGCCGCCATTGCCTTAGTGGACGAACTTGACGATTCAGTTCAAGCCATTGATTCGCTCAATACCATCGTCAACACCAATGGCCACCTCAAGGCCTATAACACGGACTACATTGCCATCGAGCAATTGCTGAAAAAGCACGCCGTGCCGACTGACTCCACGTTCGCCCTGCGCGGTAGTGGTGGCATGGCCAAGGCAGTTGCCAGTGCCTTGCGTGATGGCGGCTATGCCCGCGGCGTGATCGTGGCGCGCAATGAAGCGGCGGGCCAGGCATTGGCGCGCAACCTTGGGTATGAATGGCAGGCGGACCTGGGCGACTTGCGCCCGCAGATGCTGATCAATGTGACGCCCATCGGCATGACAGGTGGGGCCGAGGCGGATGTATTGGCGTTTGAGGCCGACGCGATTGATCAGGCGGAAACTGTCTTCGATGTAGTGGCGATTCCAGCTGAAACACCCCTGATCGTGCGTGGGCGCGCCAAGGGCAAGCGGGTGATTACCGGGCTCGAGGTGATTGCAATCCAGGCGCTGGAGCAGTTTGTGTTGTACACCGGTGTGCGCCCGACGCAGGAGCAATTTCAGGCGGCGGTAGCCTTCGCCCGCAATTGAAGGCCGCTGTAGCGCTGATGTGGGAGGGGGCCCCCGATGACGGTGTATCAGCCCCAGATGCACTTATTGAACGCCTTCATCGGGGCATAGTGATCTACACAACTTCTAGTGTGGCGCTGTACCTGTGGGAGGGGGCTTGCCCCCGATGGCGGCCTTAGGGTCGACCAGGATCTTGGATCAGACCGAGTACATATCCATTGCTGCGGTAACGGCGGCTATGGGTTCCGCCCTTACGGCGCCTAAGATCAACAGCAGATCAAGATCAAGAGCGACTCGCTGCGCATCGTGGTTACCGGCTACACAGTTGTGTAGACACCCATGCTCATCGGGGGGCAAGTCGAATCGTCGCACCACCCCTCCCACATTTTTTACTGTGTCAGGCCTGTTCCAGTTGTGCCAGGCGTTCTTCCAATGCTGCAATCCGGGCTTCCAGTTCTTCGATACGTTCCAATGGGACTGAACTGCCAGGCCCACGCTCCACCGGAGCTCCCCGCGCCGTGAGTATCGCCTCGATGTCCGCCGGGTCTCCCAACGCATGGGTATACCGGTCTTCCCGCTGTCCCGCCTGACGCGGCACCAGCAATGCCAACCCCCGCGCTATCAGACGTTCCAACTGATGCACGACCTGCTCGGCATCCTCGAAATCATGCATGCGCCCGCTGCGGGTCAGCAGCTCATTGACCGTCTGCGGCCCACGCAGGAACAACAGCCCGGTCAAGATCACCTGGGCCGGCACCAGTTCCAGGGCCTTGTCCACACGGTGTTCCCAGCGGTCGGCGCGGCTGCCCATCACCAGGCGGGTAAAGCCTTGGCCTTCCAGCGCACGCAGGCTCTGGCCGACCTGACTTTGGCTGAGGTTCATCACCGGTTCGCGGCTGGTCTTCTGGTTGCAGGCCAGCACCAGGGCGTTGAGGGTCAGTGGGTAGGTTTCCGGGTTGGTTGCCTGTTTCTCGATCAGGCAGCCCAGGACGCGGATTTCCGTGCTGTTCAGGCGCGGCTCAGGGGTGTCGGTGTCGTGCTCGGCGGTCATCGCGCTTTCCCTATGCAGTGAAGGTCACCAGCGTAATCCTCAAAAAATAAAAGACAAGCGTCGGGCATGGCTATAATCGCCGCTGGTTCCAACCCTGCCATTACCGTGAGACTGCCATGACTATTTCCCTGTACGCCGCTTCTATCCCGGTCTTCAAGCAAATGCTCACCGCCCTGAGCGGTGTGTTGACCAAGGCCGAAGCCCACGCCACCGCCAGGAACATCGAACCGAACGCCTTGCTGCAAGCACGTCTGTTCCCTGACATGTTCCAACTGGTGCGCCAGGTGCAAATCGCCGTCGACTTTGCCAAAGGCGTTTCCGCCCGCCTGGCCGAGATCGAAGTACCCAAATATGAAGACAGCGAAGTGACCTTCGCCGACCTGCAAGCGCTGATCGCCAAGGTCCTGGCGTTCGTCGACACCATCAAACCCGAGCAGATCGATGGCAAGGAAGGTATCGAGATCGTCACCCGCCCTGGTACTCCGAAGGAAAAGCGCTTCAGCGGCCAGTCCTACCTGTTGACCTACGGCCTGCCGCAGTTCTTCTTCCACGTCACCACCGCTTACGCCTTGCTGCGTCATAACGGTGTGGAAGTGGGCAAGCGCGATTACATGGGCGCGTTCTAAGCCGCCACAAAAAAGCCCGGGAGCGTTCTTCAACGAACCATCCCGGGCTTTTTCATGGCTGGCTTTTAAGCCGGCTGTTCTTCCTTGCCCAGACACGCCGCCGCAGTAAACAGCACATCGGTCGACGAGTTGAGTGCAGTTTCCGCCGAATCCTGCAGTACACCGATGATGAAACCGACGGCCACTACCTGCATGGCGATTTCACTTGGAATGCCGAACAGGCTGCACGCCAGTGGAATCAGCAGCAGCGAACCACCCGCCACCCCCGATGCACCGCAGGCACACACCGCGGCAACCACGCTGAGCAGCACGGCTGTAGGCAGGTCCACGGCGATCCCGAGGGTGTGCACGGCCGCAAGGGTCAGTACGGTGATGGTGATCGCGGCACCGGCCATATTGATGGTGGCGCCGAGTGGGATCGATACCGAGTAGGTGTCTTCATGCAGGCCCAGGCGTTTGCTCAGCGCCAGGTTGACCGGAATGTTCGCCGCCGAACTGCGGGTGAAAAATGCGGTGATGCCGCTTTCACGCAGGCACATCAGCACCAACGGGTAAGGGTTGCGGCGTAGCTTCCAGAACACGATGGCAGGGTTGATCACCAGCGCCACGAATAGCATGCAGCCGATCAGCACCACCAGCAGATGGGCATAGCCGAGCAGGGCGCCAAAGCCAGAGGTGGCCAGGGTCGAGGCCACCAGGCCAAAGATGCCCAGCGGGGCGAAGCGGATCACCACGCGCACGATCAGGGTCACGCCGTTGGACAGGTCGTCCAGTACCGTGCGGGTGGTTTCGCCGGCATGACGAATGGCGATGCCCATGCCGATGGCCCAGGCAAGGATGCCGATGAAGTTGGCGTTCATCAGCGCGCTGATCGGGTTATCCACCACGCTGAGCAGCAGGCTTTGCAACACTTCGCCAATACCGCCGGGAGCGCTCACGGTGGCGTCATGGGTGGCGAGGACCAGGGAAGAGGGGAACAAGGTGCTGGCCACCACTGCAACCACGGCAGCAGCAAAGGTGCCGAGCAAATACAGGAACAGGATCGGGCGGATATGGGTTTCCTGGCCGTGTTTATGGTTGGCGATCGAGGCCATTACCAGTACAAACACCAGGATCGGCGCGACCGCTTTCAGCGCTGTGACAAACACCTTGCCGATAAAACCGGTGGCGCGGGCAGCCTCGGGAAACAGCAAGGCCAGCACGATCCCGGCGATCAGGCCGATGACGATTTGGGTGACCAGGCTGACGCGCATTAGACGTTGCAACAGGGAAGGGGCAGCAGTCATAAAGAGTTGTCTCTAGTTTTTTTAGTTGGGTACAGCATTGCAGGCAGAAAGTACTGTAGGAAGTAGTCGCGAAGTCTAACATGCTGTACGAAGCGTCTTGTTCGCTGCGGCATTCAGTCACCCGCGTCCGTCGAACTTGTCCAAACCCGGACATATCCTGTTAATATTCACCCCTCTCATCTTTCCTCTCCGTCAGCGGGCCCTCAGGGCTGTCGTTGATGTCGTCGTTTCTGGAGTTTTCATGTTGTTCCCTATCCTGCTGCTGTCGGCTGCCGGTTTTACCGTGCTGACCACAGAATTCATCATCGTCGGCCTGTTGCCGTCGATTGCCCGGGACCTGAATGTCAGTGTGTCCCAGGCTGGGCTGCTGGTGACGCTGTTTGCATTTACCGTGGCGGCGTTCGGTCCCTTTCTGACCGCGTACTGCGCACGATTCCAGCGCAAGCGCCTGTTTATCAGCATCCTGATCATGTTCGCGGTGGCCAATACCGTGGCGGCATTGGCGCCCAATATCTGGATAATGTCCCTGGCCCGTTTGATTCCTGCCTTGGGGCTGCCGGTGTTCTGGGCCTTGGCTAGCGAAACGGCGGTAGATATCGTCGGCCCGGAGTTCGCCGGGCGTGCGATTGAAAAAATCGGCTTCGGCATCGTCTGCGCCACGGTGTTCGGCATTCCGGTGGGTACGCTGATTTCCGATATGTTCGGCTGGCGCAGTGCGTTCGCCGTGCTCGCGGTGATTGCCCTGGCCAAGGCGTTGCTGCTGTTTATCTACTTGCCGGTTACCCGGGCGAAGAACGAGCAGGTCACCTTGCGCTCACAATTCAAGATCCTGCGCAGCCCGGTGATGCAGGGGCATATCCTGTTGTCGATCCTGGTGTTCAGCGGCATGTTCACCGCTTATACCTACCTGGCGGATATCCTTGAGCGCCTGGCCGGGTTCGACGGTACGCTGGTGGGTTGGTGCCTGATGGGCTTTGGCGCAGTCGGGCTGATCGGCAACTCTCTGGGCGGGCGCGCCGTGGATCGTCACCCGTTGATCGCATCCATGGTGTTCTGCGGGTTCATGATCGCGGGCATGGTGGCAGTGGTGCCGGCGATTCATTCGACTATAGGCCTGGCGGCAGCGATGGCGGTGTGGGGCGTAACCCAGGCGGCGATGTTCCTGGTCAGCCATGTGCGGCTGATGAAGGCCGCGCCCCATGCGCCGGCGTTTGCCGCATCGCTGAATATCGCCGGCGCCAACCTCGGCATCGGTCTGGGCGCAATGGTCGGTGGGCATGTCATCGATACCTTGGGCCTGGGCAGCCTGGGGTTTGCCGCTTCGGGCTTCATCCTGGTGTCGATCCTGCTGGCACTGTGGCTGATGACGGCCAAGCAATCGGTCGCCCCCAGCACCTGATGGATCAGGGCAGGGCGGTAAACAACTCCCGTCGGGCACCTTCGGTAATCGCCACGATGCCAGGGTGCTTGACCTTGCGCTCCACCGAAATCGCATAGAACGACTCGGTCACCGCATCGGTCTGGCCGATCAGGGCCACGCCGTATTGGCGTACCACCTCGTCGGCGATCACGCTGGGGGCAATAAAGATCCCACTGCCGGATTGCCCGAACGCTTGCATCAGCGCACTGTCATCGAACTCGCCGATGATCCGGGGCTGAACCTGCTGCTCGGCAAACCAGCGCTGCAAACGGCTGCGCACCACCGTCTCCGCTCCCGGGATCAATAGCGGCGCGCCCTGCAAACACTGTGGGAAATCACCGCCATATTGGTCAGCCAACGCCTGGGTGGCGAAAAAACTGATACCGCATTCCCCCAGCTTCTGGCTGTAACCCTTGATGTCCAGATGCGTGGGCATGGGGCTGTCGGAAATCACCAAGTCCAGGCGCTGGATCGCCAGGTCGGCCAATAAACGTTCCAGTTTATCTTCACGGCAGGTGATGCGGATCGGTTCGCTCAGCTCCATGGTCGGTGCGATCAACCGGTAGACAATGGACTTGGGTACCACATCCGCCACCCCGACCCGGAACGGAATCTGTTGTTCATCGGGCTGGGCTCGCAGCATCGCCTCCAGTTCATTGCCGGTCTGGAACATCTGCTCGGCGTAGGGCAGGGCCTGGCGCCCGGCTTCGGTCAGCTCAAGCTGGCGCCCTACACGCTGGAACAGCGCAATGCCGAAGGTGTGTTCCAGCAGGCTGATCTGCCCGCTGATGGTCTGGGGCGTAAGGTTCAACTGCTCGCAGGCGCGCACGATGCTGCCGGTCTTGGCTACCACCCAGAAGTAATGCAGCTGTCGATAATTGAGCATGACGGTCTACACTTCGTAAAAACCGAAGTATACGCGAGAAAAATACGAATTTTCCTGAACTGTTTGCCTGCATAGAATGCCTCGCTATCGCGGGGCCACTATTTGGACCCAATGGTTCTAACGAGGAATACACCATGAAACTCAATTCCCTGGGCGCGGCGTCGTTGCTTGCGCTTTCATTGGTAATGATCAGTGGCTGTGATCAGGTCGAGAAAAGCGCGCAACAGGTGTTGGGCAAGGCCACCGAATCGGCCAAGCAGGCCATCGACGACACCCACAAGGCCGCCGAACAGGCATTGAGCGAAGCGACCCAGGGCTTGATCAGTCCTGAGAAGCAGGAAAAAGACGCTGAAAACGACGCTGAATCCGACACCCAAGAAACCTAATTTCCCAGCACCACCACGTCAGGACTGACCTATGGATTACCTTTTACAACTGGCCGCCAGCCCCACCGCCTGGGTGGCCCTGGCCACCTTGATCGTCATGGAGATCGTGCTGGGCATCGATAACCTGATCTTCATCTCGATCCTCACCAACAAATTGCCCGAGAAGCATCGGGCCAAAGCGCGACGCATCGGTATCAGCATGGCGTTGATCCTGCGCCTGGGCCTGTTGAGCACCATCGCCTTCATCGTGCAGCTGACGGCGCCGGTATTCGAAGTGTTCGGCCAGGCGTTTTCGTGGAAAGACATGATCCTGATCGCCGGTGGCCTGTTCCTGGTCTGGAAGGCAACCACCGAGATCCATCACAGCATGGACCCGGAACCCGAAGAGAAGGCCACCGTCAGCAACGGTGTGACCATCGGCTTTGCCGCGGCCATCGGCCAGATCCTGATGCTCGACCTGGTGTTCTCCATCGACAGCATCATCACCGCCGTGGGCATGACCGAGCACTTGCCGATCATGATCATCGCCGTGGTGGTCTCGGTGATTGTGATGCTGGTGGCGGCCGAACCTTTGGCCAAGTTCATCAATAACAACCCGACGGTGGTGATGCTCGCCCTGGGCTTCCTGATCATGATCGGCATGACGCTGATCGCTGAAGGCTTCGGCGCCCATGTACCTAAAGGCTACGTGTATGCGGCCATGGCGTTCTCGGCGGCGATCGAATGTCTGAACATCGCCCGGCGTAACCGGCACGCACGATTGCTTGCTGCCCGGCAGTAACGCTTGACCTCAAAAGCCAGCCGCGTTTATTAGAGCGCGGTTGGCTTTTGGCTATCTGGTAGAATTCTCCTACACGATAGTCAGAGGTTTTCCATGAGCGATCAGATTCGACTTACGCAGTACAGCCATGGTGCGGGTTGCGGTTGCAAGATCTCGCCCCAGGTGTTGGAAGTGATTCTGGCCGGTAGCGGCGCACAAAACCTCGATCCCAACCTCTGGGTGGGCAACGCCTCACGCGATGATGCGGCGGTATACGCCATCGACGACGAGCGCGGCGTGGTATCCACCACCGATTTTTTTATGCCGATCGTCGACGACCCCTTCGACTTCGGCCGTATCGCCGCCACCAATGCCATCAGCGACATCTACGCCATGGGCGGCGACCCCTTGATGGCCATCGCCATTCTCGGCTGGCCGGTCAATGTGCTGGCGCCCGAGATTGCCCGCGAAGTAATCCGTGGTGGTCGCGCTGTATGCGACGCTGCGGGTATTCCATTGGCGGGTGGGCATTCGATCGATGCGCCGGAACCGATCTTCGGCCTGGCCGTGACCGGCATCGTGCAAAAACGCCATATGAAGCGTAACGACACCGCCACTGCCGGCTGCCGCCTGTACCTGACCAAACCCTTGGGCATCGGCATCCTCACCACCGCCGAAAAGAAGGGCAAGTTGCGCGAGGCCGATATCGGCCTGGCCCGTGACTGGATGTGCACCCTCAACAAACCCGGCAGCCGCTTTGGCAAGTTGGCGGGTGTGATGGCCATGACCGACGTCACCGGTTTCGGCCTGCTTGGCCACTTGGTGGAAATGGCCGACGGTAGCGGCCTGACGGCCCGCATTGAATATGCAAAAGTCCCACGCTTGCCTGGGGTTGAGTACTACCTGGACCAAGGCTGCGTACCCGGTGGTACCTTGCGCAACTTCGACAGCTACGCCAGCAAGCTCGGCCGTGTGCAGGAGTTGCACAAGCGCGTGCTGTGCGACCCGCAGACCAGCGGTGGCCTGCTGATCGCTGTCACTCCAGAAGGCGACGCCGAGTTCCACGCGGTAGCCGCCGAGCTCGGCCTGGCCCTTGAGCCTATCGGCGAGTTGTTTGAGCGACAGAGCAACGCGGTAGAGGTGGTTTGATGGCGGCTGACATCACCGATTACCGCGACATCTTCCTCAACGACCGGCCGATGATGGATACCCGCGCACCGGTCGAGTTCAACAAGGGTGCCTTCCCAGGGGTGCTTAACCTGCCGCTGATGACCGATGATGAGCGTCAGCGGGTCGGTACCTGTTACAAGCAGCAGGGCCAGCAAGCGGCCATTGTACTGGGGCATGAGCTGGTGTCCGGGGCGACGAAGGCCAAGCGCATCGAGCAGTGGGCGCACTTTGCCCAGGCCAATCCCGACGGCTACCTGTACTGCTTCCGTGGCGGGCTGCGTTCGCAGATCGTGCAGCAATGGTTGAAAACCGAAGCAGGCATTGACTATCCCCGCGTGGGTGGTGGCTACAAGGCCATGCGTGCTTTTCTGCTGGAGACCCTGGAGCAGGCGACCAGCCAGTGTGATTTCGTGCTGCTTGGCGGCATGACCGGCACTGGCAAAACCGAAGTGCTTGGCCAACTGCGCAACGCCCTGGACCTGGAAGGCCATGCCAATCATCGTGGTTCCAGCTTCGGCAAGCGCGCCACGTCGCAACCGTCGAATATCGACTTTGAGAACCGCCTGGCGGTGGACTTGTTGAAGAAACGTGCACGCGGCATCGAGCAGTTTGTGGTCGAGGATGAGAGCCGCATGATCGGCAGTTGCGCCTTGCCCTTGCCGTTGCACAAGAGCATGCAGACATTTTCGATGGTGTGGCTGGAAGACAGCGTCGAGGGCCGCGTCGAGCGCATCCTGGGTGATTACGTGGTGAACCTTTGCGCCGAGTTCATCGAGATGTTTGGTGAAACCGGCCAGGCGTTATTCGCCGAGCGCCTGACCCAGAGCCTGGCCAATATCCACAAGCGTCTGGGCGGTGAGCGTTTTCAACGGTTGCAGGCCGTCTTGCAGGACGCTCTGGCGGAACAGGCGCGAGCTGGCGCCGTGGATCTGCACCGGGTGTGGATTGAAGGATTGCTGCGCGAATACTACGACCCGATGTACGCGTTCCAGCGTGAAAAGAAAGGCGCACGGATCGAGTTCGTCGGCGAGCAGTCAGCAGTGGTGGAGTATTTGCGTGAGCGCAGCGGACGACGAGGTTGATAAGTGAATTTCAAGGGCCTCTTCGCGAGCAAGCCCGCTCCCACATGTTGATTGGTGAACACGGTCAAAATGTGGGAGGGGGCTTGCCCCCGATGGCGGCCTGACGGCCGACCAGAATGTTGAATCAGACCGAGTACATATCCGTTATTTGGGCAACGGCCACTTATGGTTCCGCTTTTACAGCGGGTCAC
>NZ_JAUJXA010000017.1:0-81149 GCF_031931935.1 Pseudomonas sp. rhizo25 | reverse complement strand
GATCCGCGAACGACGCGGCAAGGGTCATCAGCTCGTCACTGAATATGGTTACGACTGCCAGCATCGGCTGATCAGCGTGACAAAGCCCAACGGCGAAACCGCCAGCTACCGCTATGACCCCTTTGGGCGGCGCATCAGCAAGACCGTGGACGGCAAGACCACGGAGTTTTTCTGGCAAGGCGACAAGCTGATTGCCGAACATCATGCGGACCGCCACCGCAGCTACATCTACGAGCCCGATAGCTTCCGCCCACTGGCACTGCTGGAAGGCTTCGGCCCAAAAGCCACAACGCCCTACCACTACCAACTCGACCACCTCGGCACACCACAGGAACTCACCACGCCCGAAGGCGAAATCGTCTGGTCCGCCCACTATCGAGCCTACGGCCAGATCGCCCGACTCGACGTAGGCAAGCTCGACAATCCACTGCGTTTTCAGGGGCAGTATTTCGATCAGGAAAGCGGGCTGCACTACAACCGCCATCGCTACTACAATCCGGATATTGGTCGTTACCTGTCACCGGATCCGGTGAAGTTGGCGGGTGGGATCAATGGGTACCAGTACGCGCTCAATCCTACGGGATGGGTGGATCCGCTAGGATTAGCATGTACTCGTGGCAAGTGCCCGGGACAAAAAAGCCAAGCGTCTCATCGACATGAAGAAGAAACGCCAAAGGTAGGTAGCTCAACTCACTCCGTCACCTATGAGCAAGCGTTGAACAAGGCACTTGAATGGTTACTGGAAAACGACTTTCGGGCAGAAAAACCGAAACTAGGAAAGTTTGGCGAACGTAAAGGTCAGCCCATCGGAATGCAAACAGCTGACGCGAGGACTGGTTATCGTATTGAATACGACGATAGGCATGGCGCTCACATTAACGTATGGACCCACAGAAAAAATGGCCCTCATTACACGTTTGAAGGCACATCAAAAACTGTGTTTCAGCTCACCAAGAGGTTCGCACAGAAATGAGCTATCTTGACGATGAAATAATCAACGACCTCAAGCAAATTAACGTCCAATTCAGCGTTCTTTCAGAAGCTGAACACGACTCAATGGTTAAGTTAATAAATGAGACCATCACTTTTTCAGGAAGCCAAATAGCTTGGAGCTCATTTAAAGAAATCACTTACATTGGTCCATCCTCTTCGCACTCTACGCTAGTGAAATTAGAAAAAAAAATAAAGTCCGCTACGGAACGGAATATAATTTTCATAGGCGATGCAACCGATAACGCATATTCAATTGCTATCAACGACCTTATGTACCCACTACATTTTTTTTCGAAAATTCCTCAACATACGTACATACTTCAAAAACAACTAGACTGGATTGCCTGCATTTCATTTGAGGGAGATGTAGACTTTGTAAAATTTTAGAACACCCCCAAACCGCTAATTCTTTATGAAAACTTTGGGCGTGTCGAAATCAGCTCTAAAATACAGTAGTCAGGCCTAAATGAAGATACGAGTAACCGACACGGTTTCTGACCAAGGCATTCTGCATGTGAGAATTCATTTCCCCTTCGGAAATGGCGTAGCTTTATGGAGCAGTCCCACACCAGAAATTGGTGAAGATCTAGACGTGGAGTTCGAGCTGAACGAAGTGTTTTTTTGGAAAAAAAACATCATACCCTCGCTTAAAAAGACGCCACAAATCACTTTCACTAATGACACACACTCAATAATTGGCAAACTAATTCAAGATAAAGATGATGGTTGCGCCGCATTAAAGCTTGGCGACTCAATAATAATTATTGAACTTGACAAACCAATAAAAGAGGAGTGCGATTTCGTAGAGTTGAAAGTAAATTCCATTCATCTATATCCAACAAACGTCTAAGTACGACCTCAACCACTTCGCCGCGTACTCCGAACAAGAGGTCAGCCCTCTGGACCATGAGCCAAATTCGCCGCACAATCGGCTCACCAAATGAGCCGAATACATCCCCTATTCGGCTCACGCACCCAGGCGCATACCCATGAATCACCCGCACTGGATCTGGCAACACACCGACTGGCCCCACTTCCACTGGCAGCCCGGGCGTCTGGCGGCCTTGCTACGGGAGTGCGGGCAAGCCCAAGGCAAGCTTCTGGGCATGCTCGGTTCTGTCACCCAAGCGGTCAGTGCGCAAAATGAATTGGATGCACTGCTGCAAAATATCCTGACCTCCTCGGCCATAGAAGGTGAGCAATTGAACGTCGGCTCGGTGCGTTCATCACTGGCGCGACGAATGGGCTTGGAAGCCACGAAGGACGGTCAGGTAAGCCGCCGCAGTGAAGGGCTGGCGGATTTGATGATGGATGCCACCCAGCAATTCGACCAACCCTTCACCCGCGCTCGGTTATTGAATTGGCATCATTTATTGTTCCCTGCTCCCGAAGCAGGCTACGCCGCGCGCGCAGTCAAGGTCGGTGAATTGCGAGGCGATGAGCCTATGCAGGTCGTGTCAGGGCGACTTGATCGGCCGACCGTCCATTTCGAAGCACCACCACGTAAAGGCCTGGAGCAGGCTCTGGATGATTTCCTCGAGTGGTTCGAAACAAGCCGCGATCAACCTGAGCTGGATCCATTGGTACGCGCTGGCGTAGCGCACTTCTGGTTCATCACCTTGCATCCGTTCGATGACGGTAATGGACGGCTGACGCGTGCTATCACTGACTTGGCCCTGGCCCAGGGTGAGCACCAAGCCATTCGATTTTATGCAATGTCGGCCAGCATCCTCGAAGATCGCGCCGGTTACTACAAGGCATTGGAATCCAGCCAAAAGGCCACGCTGGATATTACCGACTGGCTGGAATGGTTCTTGAAAACGCTGCTGGGTAGTCTGCAGCAGGCGATGGCGCGGATTGACCGGGTGCTGAACAAGAGCCGGTTCTGGCAAAAACACCATGGCGTTCCTTTGTCTGTCGAACAGGTTAAGGTACTCAACCGCCTGCTCGATGGGGGTGAGCGGGGCTTCGAACAGAGCATCAGCGCCGCGCAGTACCAAGCGGTGGCAAAAGTGTCCAAGGCGACAGCCACAAGACACTTGGCCGACCTACTGGAAAAAAACTGCCTGACACGCCTCCCCGGAGGCGGCCGCAGCACGCGTTATCAGATCAATCCCACCCACGAGTAGCCCCCTACTCATTTGCCCCCATCCCCCATGTCTGCTAGTGTCGCGCCGGTTTACCGTCTACCGGAATTGCCGCCATGGCCCGCAAAAAAGTTGCACTGGATTTCGAACAATCCCTCGCCGACCTGCAAACCCTGGTCGAGCGGCTGGAGAACGGCGAGTTGTCGCTGGAGGACTCGTTGACGGCGTTTGAGCAGGGCATCGGCCTGACCCGCGACTGCCAGAGCGCGTTGGCGCAGGCGGAGCAGAAGGTCCAGGTGTTGCTGGAGCGTGATGGGGAGTTGGCCGAAGAGCCTTTCGATGCGGAACAGCCGGAATGATCGACGCGTACCAGGCCAGTAGCCAAGCCCGGGTGAATGCGGCGCTGGAGCCCTTGTTTATAGCGCCAAGCCCGGAAATGGCGCGCCTCTATGAAGCAATGCGCTACAGCGTCATGAATGGCGGCAAGCGTGTACGCCCGTTGCTGGCTTATGCAGCATGTGAAGCCCTGGGTGCACCTGCCGAAGAAGCCAATGGTGCCGCCTGCGCGGTGGAGTTGATCCACGCCTATTCCCTGGTGCATGACGATTTGCCGGCTATGGACGACGACGATTTGCGTCGCGGCCAGCCCACCACCCATAAAGCCTTTGATGAAGCCTATGCGATCCTGGCCGGTGACGGCTTGCAGAGCCTGGCGTTCAGCGCATTGCTGGACCCGCGCTTGAGCAGCGTCGACGCCGAGATCCGCCTGCGCATGGTAACCGCATTGGCCCAGGCCGCAGGCCCAGCCGGCATGGTCGGCGGGCAAGCCATCGACATGGGTTCGGTCAGCCTCAAGCTGGATCAAAAAGCCCTCGAACACATGCATCGCCATAAGACCGGCGCGCTGATTGAAGCCGCTGTGCACCTGGGCGCCTTGGCCAGTGGCCGTGCCCAAGCCGCGCAGTTGGCGGCTCTGCAAACCTATTCCCGGGCTATCGGCCTGGCGTTCCAGGTACAGGACGACATTCTCGACGTAGAAAGTGACACTGCCACCCTGGGCAAACGCCAAGGCGCCGATATCGCAAGGGACAAGCCGACATACCCTGCATTACTTGGGCTGGAAGCTGCCAAGGCATATGCCATTGAACTGCGTGACCAAGCCCTGGATGCACTGCGACCTTTCGACGCGGCGGCCGAGCCCCTGCGGGACCTGGCGCGGTATATCGTCGAGCGCCGCCACTGACAACCCCGGCCATTTGCGCCGCATATCGGCCAAGTTCGGCGCTCTGCGTGGGCAGTTTGCACGGCTTGAGGTAAACTGCCGCCTCTTCTATACCTATAACGATTCGCCTGATGCCCACGACGTTTCAAGAGATTCCCCGCAAACGCCCGTCCACGCCCTTGCTCGACCGCGCTGCCACGCCGGACGGCCTGCGTCGACTGGGTGAAGCAGAGCTGGAAACCCTGGCCGATGAGTTGCGCCTGGAATTGCTCTATACGGTCGGCCAGACCGGTGGGCATTTCGGTGCCGGGCTGGGCGTGATCGAGCTGACCATCGCCCTGCATTACGTGTTCGACACCCCGGATGACCGGTTGGTGTGGGACGTGGGCCATCAGGCGTATCCGCACAAGATCCTCACCGGCCGTCGCGAGCGCATGGGCAGCCTGCGCCAGAAGGACGGCCTGGCCGCCTTCCCGCGACGTTCGGAGAGCGAGTACGACACCTTTGGCGTCGGCCACTCCAGCACCTCCATCAGTGCAGCGCTGGGCATGGCGATCGCCGCCCGCCTGCAAGGCAGCGAGCGCAAAGCCATTGCCGTGATCGGCGATGGCGCGCTGACCGCCGGCATGGCCTTTGAAGCGCTCAACCACGCGCCGGAAGTGGACGCCAACATGTTGGTGATCCTCAACGACAACGACATGTCGATCTCGCGCAATGTCGGGGGCCTGTCCAATTACCTGGCGAAGATCCTTTCCAGCCGCACCTACGCCAGCATGCGCGAAGGCAGCAAGAAAGTGCTCTCGCGCCTGCCTGGTGCGTGGGAAATTGCCCGTCGCACCGAAGAATACGCCAAGGGCATGCTGGTGCCCGGCACCCTGTTCGAAGAGCTGGGCTGGAACTACATCGGCCCTATCGACGGCCACGACCTGCCGACCCTGATCGCCACCTTGCGCAACATGCGTGACCTCAAGGGCCCGCAGTTCCTGCATATCGTCACCAAGAAAGGCAAAGGCTTCGCCCCGGCGGAAGTCGACCCGATTGGCTACCACGCGATCACCAAGCTTGAACCCCTCGACGCCCCCGCCGCTGCGCCTAAAAAAGCCAGCGGGCCGAAGTATTCCGGTGTGTTCGGCGAATGGCTGTGCGACATGGCCGCCGCCGACCCGCGCCTGGTGGGCATTACCCCGGCAATGAAGGAAGGCTCCGACCTGGTGGCGTTCAGCGAGCGTTTCCCGCTGCGTTACTTCGACGTGGCGATTGCCGAGCAGCACGCCGTCACCTTCGCCGCCGGCATGGCCTGCGAAGGCGCCAAGCCGGTGGTGGCGATTTACTCCACCTTCCTGCAACGCGGTTATGACCAGCTTGTTCACGATGTAGCGGTGCAGAACCTCGATGTGCTGTTCGCCATCGACCGCGCCGGCCTGGTGGGCGAAGACGGCCCCACCCACGCCGGTAGTTTCGACCTGTCCTACCTGCGCTGCATCCCCGGCATGCTGGTGATGACGCCGAGCGACGAGAACGAACTGCGCAAGATGCTCAGCACCGGCCACCTGTACAACGGCCCGGCCGCCGTACGTTACCCGCGGGGCAATGGCCCGAACGCGGTGATCGAGAAAGACCTGGAACCGATTGAGATCGGTAAAGGCATCGTGCGTCGCCAAGGCAGCAAAACCGCATTCCTGGTATTTGGCGTGCAACTGGCCGAAGCGCTGAAAGTCGCCGAGAAAATCGACGCCACTGTGGTCGACATGCGTTTCGTCAAACCGCTGGATGAAGCACTGGTGCGCGAGATCGCAGCTAGCCATGAGCTGCTGGTGACGGTTGAAGAGAACGCGATCATGGGCGGCGCCGGCGCGGCGGTCAGCGAATTCCTGGCGCGGGAGAATATCCTCAAGTCGGTGCTGCACCTGGGCCTGCCGGATCTGTACGTCGAGCATGCCAAGCCGGCGCAGATGCTGGCCGAGTGCGGGTTGGATGAGGCCGGCATCGAAGCCTCGGTCCGCGAGCGCATGGCATTGCTGGCCCTGTAGAAACCGGGACTAAAATGTGGGAGGGGGCTTGCTCCCGATAGTGGTGGATCAGTTAAAAATACTGAGACTGACAGACCGCTATCGGGGGCAAGCCCCCTCCCACATTTATTTTGTGTCACCTTCAAACGCTATGGACAGCCCATGAACCGCCTGTGCCTTGCCCTACTGCTTCTACCTTGCGCCGACCTGCTCGCCGACACCCGCGACCAGGCGCTTAAGCTCTCCGACGTGGTTATCAGCGCCAACCGCCAGGTGCAGGCGCGCAACGACAGCAGCGCTGCCAACACAGTGTTCACCCGCGCCGACATCGACCGCCTGCAGCCCGGTAGCGTCACCGACCTGCTCAGCCGCGTGCCGGGTGTGCAGGTTGCGCCGACAGGTGGGCGTGGCAGTTTGCCGGGGATCTTCATTCGCGGTACCAAGACGGCTCAAAGTTTGGTGCTGGTGGACGGCCAACGCATTGCCAATGCCACATCGGGTGACAGCGGCCTGCAGTTCTTGAGTGTGGATCAGATTGAGCGGGTGGAAGTGCTGCGCGGCTCACGCTCGGTGGTCTATGGCAGCGATGCAATTGGCGGGGTCATCCAGATTTTCACGCGACGCAATGCCGAAGCCGGCATCTACCCGCGCCTGCACCTGGGTTTTGGTAGCCACCAGACCTGGGAACGCAGCCTTGGCTTGTCGGGCGGTGATGGGCGCACGCGCTTCAACCTCGGCGCCAGCCTGGATGAAACCCAGGGCATCGACTGGACCCGAGAATCCTTTGCAAGCGACGGTGATCACGATGCTTATCGCAACAAGTCCATCAGCCTCAACCTCAGCCACTCGCTGAATGACGACGTGGAAGTCGGATTTAACCTGTTGGATGGCCGAGGCAAGGCCGAGTATGACAACCCCTTCGGCCGCAATATCAGTTTGACTGAGGCCGTGGGTATGAGGCCCTACACTCACTACACCGTGAGCAGCGCCAGCAGTTATGTCGATGCCAAGCTCAACGATGCCTGGCAAACCCGCGTAGAAATGGGCCACAGCGAGAACCGCGACAAAAAGCGTGACCGCTTGAGCGACTACAACAGCGCCTTCAATACCTATCGCGATTCGGTTAACTGGCAGAACGACTTGAGCCTGACTGAGCGTAACAGTCTGATCCTGGGCGGCGACTGGTATGAAGACCGCGTCCACACCAGTGAAAACCTGAAAGCCGATAGCCGCTGGAACCGTGCCGTGTTTATCCAGCATCGATTCAAGGCCGAGGCGTTTTCCACTGAGTTGGGCCTGCGCCACGACACCAACCAGCAATTCGGTAGCCAGAACACTTGGAGCGGCACCCTAACCCTGCCGCTCAACCCGAATAACGATCTATTACTGTCCTACAGCGAAGGCTTCCGCGCGCCGAGCTTCAATGACCTGTATTACCCGTTCAGCAGCAACCCCAACCTCAAGCCCGAACATTCGAAAAGCTATGAGTTGCAATGGCGTAGCCAACTGAGCGACACAACGCGCCTGGAGGCTTCGCTGCATCGCACCGACCTCAAGGACGCCATCGTTGCGCAGCAGATAGATTTCTATATGCCGCGCAATGTGGCGTCAGCCCGGATCAATGGTTTTGAAGCTGCGCTCAAGCAGGAGTTGTTTGGCTGGCAAGGTAACCTTGGGCTGTCGATCATCGACCCACGCGATCGGGACAGCGGCCACACGCTGGAACGTCGCGCACGCCGCACCTTGAGCCTGGATCTGGATCGTCAGTTTGATCGTTTGGGCGTGGGGGGCAGTTGGCAAGCCGTCAGCAGCAGCTATGACGACGCAGAGAACACCAAGCGCCTGTCGGGCTATGGCTTGCTGGGGCTGCGCAGCAGTTGGGCATTGACGCGGGGCGTGTTGTTATCGGTCAAGGTTGATAACGTGCTGGACAAGACTTATGCGCGGGCGAGGTACAGCTATGACGAGCCCAATTATGAGAACAATCGTGACTATCGCGAAGAAGGCCGGGTGTGGATGTTTGGGGTGACTTGGACACCTGAGATCTGAACCGACGTCATTGCAGGCAAGCCAGCTCCCACATTTGAAATGCATTCCCCTGTGGGAGCGGGCTTGCTCGCGAAAGCGGCCTCACAGGTCCGGCGCAATCACCTGACACAACCGCGCCACCGCCTCCAACATCTGCCCACTGGGCCGCTCCAACCCCTTGTCTGGCACTAACAAGACGCGTGCCGCCATCGTCGGCCATGCTTTCCACGCATCCATCTGCGCCTGGTCACCCACCAGAATCAACTCGGGATCACGCTGCAGTACCGATTCCAGACTGACCTGCGGGGCCGGCAGCTTAAGATCATCGAACACATTGCGCGCCCCGCACACCCCCAGCGCATCGCTGATGATCTGCCCACCGCCCACGGTATACAGCGGCTGGTTCCATACTTGATAAAACACCTGCAAGGGCTCGGCACGCCGATAGCGCTGGCGCAGTTCGGCGAGGCGTTGGCGCAGCTTATCGGCCAACACCTGGCCGGCCTGCGCGCGGCCCAATTGCTCGGCAATGGCCTGGACCTGGGTGGTCAGCTGTTCAAGACTATGGGGTTCGGCGACGTACACCGGGATATTCAGGCGCTGCAATTGCTCGCGCTGGGCCGGGCCAACACTGCCAGGCCACAGCAGAATCAAGTCAGGCTTGAGGCTGAGCAGGCGCTCCATGTCCAACTGGCCGTAATGCCCGACCGACGGCACTTTCGCCAACGCTGCTGGGCGTTCGCCGCCATCGAGTACGCCCACCAGCTGGTCGGCGGCGCCCAGTTCAACCACGATTTCAGACAGTGACGGCGCCAGGCTGACCACTCTCTCGGCCGCCATCGCCTGGACACTGAATACCAGCAGCAGTGCCAGCCAGTAACGGCTCATCCCAGTTGACGCGGAATGCGGTAGAGGTAAAACAGCACCATGGTCGACATTGCCAGCAGAAACAGCGGCACTGCTTCCAGCCCGACAAACACCGCCAGCGCACCGATCCAGGCCGGCAGCGCGGCCACCAGCAAGGCCGTGCGCCGACGCGCCGCCAGGGTGATCCAGGCAGCGGGTTCCTCAGGGGTATCGAGGGCTTTGGAGGTAGCGATCAGCGCATGTTTATAACCGTGGAAATAACGCAGGCTGAGAAACATCGACCCCACGCCAGCAATGAAAAACGGCATGGCCAGCACGGGAAGCAGGGATTCGGCGCGGCCAAATACCAGGTTGATCACAAACAATGGGAGCAACGCCAGGGCCAGGTACTGCCACCAGTTGAAAGACAGTCGCCGCTTTACCTGGCCTCGGGTCACGCGCGGTCGACCTCGCCCTGGTGCTCGTTGCCCATCATGTGGTCGAGCTTGCTGGCCTTGGTGGCCAGGTAGAGCTTGTTGTGCGGGTTGTGCCCGGTATGCAGCGGCACGCGCTCGGCCACGGTGATGCCCATCTCGGTCAAGGCCTTGACCTTGCGCGGGTTGTTGGTCATCAAGCGCAGGGATTTGACACCCAGGTGCTCAAGCATCGGCAGACAGATCGCGTAGTCACGTTGGTCAGCGGCGAAGCCCAGGCGTTCGTTGGCTTCCACGGTGTCGGCGCCGCCATCTTGCAGTTCGTAGGCACGGATCTTGTTCAGCAGGCCAATACCGCGGCCCTCCTGACGCAGGTACAGCAGCACGCCACGGCCTTCACGGGCGATGGCTTGCATTGCCGCTTCCAGTTGCGAGCCGCAGTCACAGCGCTGGCTGAACAGCGCATCGCCGGTCAGGCACTCGGAATGCACACGCCCCAGCACCGGCGCGCCATCGGTGATGTCGCCGAGGCTGAGCACAACGTGCTCGCGCCCGGTGGCTTCTTCGAGAAAGCCGTTCATGGTGAACGTGGCAAAAGGGGTAGGCAGCTTGGAAGCAGCGACGAAAACGACGGGCACCGTGTGCTCCTGATTTCAGATTTCACAGAGGCGGCCATTGTAACAGTACGTTCCTACAGACGCTTAAGCTGAATTATCGCTGATAAAGATCAATAGGTTCGATTGGCCTTCGGATTGATTCTATGTAGGCGCGAGCTTGCTCGCGAAAGTTGTCAACGTTAATGCGGCCATTCTGAAGCAACGCGGCGCCTATGGTTTTTTTCGCGAGCAAGCTCGCGCCTACAGTGAACTAGAACGGATAGGGCTGGTTCCAGCGTGCGAAAATCCCTTTCAACTCGCCCGTCTTGACCAGACTGGTCAGGCGCTGGTCATACACCGCCATCAACGCCCGCCCGCGCTCGGAATCGGCAAAGCCGATGTAAAGCGGCAACTCGGCGATATGCGTGAGTTTGAACAGCGCCGGCTCGTGGGATTGGCTGAGCAAATACTTGGCTTCAGTGAGGGCGTCGATATAAAAATCGGCGCGGCCGTGTTGCAGCATCGGCAGGATGCCGCTGCGCCGCTCGATCTGGTTGAAGCGACGCACGCTGGGCATGTATTGCTCGTACTTGTAGCCCCGCACCCAGGCGAGGCGGTAGTCGCCCAGCGTCGCCAATGTCGGCGTTGGCGCTGTTGCCAGCCCGAGGGCGTAAATGTGGTCGGCGTCGAAGTTCCACCGGGGATACAACACTGCGCTGGCTTCATTGCGATAGCTGCCGACATAACCATCCACCTCGCCGCGCTGCGTCAGGCCGACCGAGCGGGTATAGGGCACGCTGCGAGTTTGCAAGGTGATACCAGCGGGCTCGAAAATCTGACGCAACAGGTCCCAGGCCAGGCCGCTGCCATCTTGGTTGGTGTAGTCGTTCCACTGCTCACTGGCCAGCACGATCTTACCAGGCACAGGCATCTGTTCCGCCTCGGCCACGAAGGCAAAGGCACACAGCACGGTCAGCAGCCAGCGGCGCACAGCCATAGTGACGGCCTCTCCTGGAGTAAACCTATTAAGGGTAGCAGGACGCCAGCTTAGGGCGCCCGGCGAAAATGCTGGTAGCCGCGCACCGCCGGGGTGACGTCCTGGCCGTTGGCATCGAGCAGCGTCACGCCCTGCCCGGCTTCGACCCGACCGATCACATGCACTGGCCAGTTGCCCGCCTGCAACGGCACCAATTGAGACGCTGGCAAAGTGAACGCCAGCACGTAGTCATCGCCGCCGCTCAATGCCGCCACACGGGCCTGGTCTTCGCCGACAAATGCCAGCAAGGCCGTGGATAACGGCAACCTGTGACGTTCGACCACCAGGCGGACCGCCGAGGCCTTGGCGATATGCCCACAATCGGCCAGAAGCCCGTCGGAGATGTCCATGGCCGCAGTCGCCTTGCCCCGCAGCGCCAGCCCCAGGGCCAACTGCGGTTGCGGCGACCAGTAATGGGCCAGCAGCGGCTCGGTGATTGCCGCATCCGCCGTGCGCTGGCCCAATACCAGCGGCAAAGCGCCGGCGGCATTGCCAAGCTCACCGCCGACACATAGCAGGTCACCCGGCCGTGCACCGCTGCGCGTCAACGCCTGCCCGGCCGGCACACTGCCAAACACGGTCAGGGTCAGGCTCAACGGCCCGCGGGTGGTATCGCCGCCCACCAAGCCCACGCCGCAGCTTTGCGCCATGGCGTTCAAGCCTTGGGCATAGCGTTGCAGCCAGTCGATATCGACGCTCGGTGTGGTCAGGGCAAGGGTGAATGCGAGGGGGTTGGCGCCCATGGCGGCCAGGTCGCTCACTGCCACGGCCAGCGAGCGCTGGCCGAGCAGGAAGGGATCACACGGGTCGGCAAAATGCACACCGGCCACCAGCGTATCGGTAGAGACAGCCAACTGCTCCCCGGCGGGGAGCGCCAGCAAGGCGCAGTCGTCGCCGATCCCCAGGGCAATGCCTTCGCCGCCTTGCGCACAGGGCGCAGCGGCGAAGAACCTGCTGATCAGCTCGAACTCGCCCATTCGGGAACTCAAGCGCAGGTTAGCGCTTGTGCTCCTTCACTTCGGCTTCGCGCAAGCGCGGGGCCAGTTTGTCGAGCACGCCATTGACGAACTTGTGGCCGTCGGTCGAACCGTAGACTTTCGCCAGTTCGATGCCTTCGTTGATTACCACGCGGTACGGTACGTCAACGCGCTTGAGCAGCTCCCAGGTAGACAGGCGCAGTACTGCCAGCTCAACCGGGTCCAGCTCTTCGAGGGTCAGGTCCAGGCATGGCGACAGCGCAGCATCGATCTCGGCCTGGTTGGCCGGAACACCGTGCAGGATATCGTGGAAGTAGCTCTGGTCAGCAAAGGTGAAGTCGTTATCGACGCGAAATTGCGCTTCGATCTCGTTCAGCGAAGTGCCGGCCATGTGACGCTGGTACAGCGCCTGGGTGGCGAGCTGACGGGCCGCACGGCGCTTTTCACTTTTCGAGGGCTTGCCGGCATCGGCCGGACGCTCGTCGCGCGGGTTGAAACGATCGCTCTCGTCGGAAATCACTTGGCCTCCAACTGCGACAGCAGGCTGACCATTTCCAGCGCGGACAAGGCAGCTTCAGCGCCTTTGTTACCGGCCTTGGTGCCGGAGCGCTCGATGGCTTGTTCGATGGAGTCAACGGTCAGCACGCCAAAGGCAACCGGCACGCCGAACTCCATGGACACCTGGGCCAGGCCCTTGGTGCATTCGCCAGCCACGTATTCGAAATGCGGGGTACCGCCACGAATGACCGCGCCCAGGGCGATGATCGCCGCGTACTCGCCCTGTTGAGCAACTTTTTGCGCAACCAGCGGAATTTCGAAGGCGCCAGGGGCACGGATAAGGGTGATGTCGCTCTCGCTCACACCGTGGCGAACCAGGGCGTCAACGGCACCGCTTACCAGGCTTTCAACCACGAAGCTGTTGAAGCGGCCAACCACCAGGGCATAGCGGCCTTTGGGGGCGATGAAGGTACCTTCGATGGTCTTCAGGGTCATTCGACAAATCTCTTAAAGAGCCGGGACGCGAAAAGTGCGTCCCTCAGTGATGATTTAACCGCGAACAAGGGGCAGAAATCGCCAGCCTTTATTCGGAGGGCACGTATTCTACAACTTCCAGGTCGAATCCGGATATCGCATTAAATTTCATCGGTGCGCTCATCAGGCGCATTTTGCGTACACCGAGGTCGCGCAGGATCTGCGAACCGGCACCGACGATGCTGTAGGTGGTCGGTTTTTTCACTGGTACGGCGTCAGCGGTTTCGCGGATATGCGCCAGCAGGACATCGCCGTCCAATGGGTGACCGAGCAACAACACCACACCGCTGCCCGCCTCGGAGACCGCAGCCATGGCGGCGCGCAGGCTCCAACGACCCGGTTGCTTGACCATCAGCAGGTCGCGCAGGGGATCCATATTGTGCACCCGCACCAGGGTCGGTTCTTCGGCGCAAATATTGCCCAGGGTCAGGGCCATGTGTACGTCGCCTTCCACTGAATCACGGTAGGTCACCAAATTGAATTGGCCCAGTTCGCTGTCCAGCGGCTGCTCGGCAATCCGCTGAACGGTACGTTCGTGGATCATGCGGTAGTGAATCAGGTCGGCGATGGTGCCGATCTTGAGGTTGTGTTCGGCGGCAAAGGCTTCAAGCTCAGTACGACGGGCCATGGTGCCGTCGTCGTTCATCACTTCGCAGATCACCCCGCTCGGCTCGAAACCGGCCATGCGCGCCAGGTCGCAGGCGGCTTCGGTGTGGCCGGCGCGTGCCAGGGTGCCGCCCGGCTGGGCCATCAACGGGAAGATATGGCCCGGGCTGACGATGTCTTCGGCCTTGGCGTCTTTGGCGGCAGCAGCTTGCACGGTGCGCGCACGGTCAGCGGCGGAAATGCCGGTGGTGACGCCCGTGGTGGCTTCAATCGATACGGTGAACTTGGTGCCGAAACCCGAGCCATTGCGCGGCGCCATCAGTGGCAGCTTGAGCAATTCGCAGCGTTCGCGGCTCATGGGCATGCAGATCAGCCCGCGAGCATGCTTGGCCATGAAGTTGATGTGCTCAGGCAGGCACGCCTCGGCGGCCATGATGATATCGCCTTCGTTCTCGCGGTCTTCGTCATCCATGAGGATGACCATCTTGCCTTGGCGGATGTCTTCAACCAGTTCTTCGATGCTATTGAGCGCCACGCGGCACCCCCTTGGTCAGGATTTCAGGTAGCCGTTAGCGGCCAGAAAACTTTCAGTGATGTTCCCGGATGCAGGCTCTGCGGCCTTTTCGCCCATCAGCAGGCGCTCCAGGTAACGGGCAAGCAAGTCGACTTCGAGATTCACCCGGCGACCTGGCTGGTATGACGCCATGATGGTTTCGCTCAAGGTGTGGGGAATGATGGTCAGTTCAAATTCGGCGCCATTGACGGCGTTCACGGTCAGGCTGGTGCCGTCGACGGTGATCGAGCCTTTGTGGGCGATGTACTTGGCCAGCTCTTTGGGCGCGCGGATACGGAATTCCACGGCACGCGCATTTTCGCTGCGGGCCACTACTTCGCCGACACCGTCGACATGGCCGCTGACCAGGTGACCGCCCAGGCGCGTGGTAGGCGTCAGGGCTTTTTCCAGGTTGACCGGGCTGCCGGCCTTGAGGTCGTTCATCGCGGTGCAGTCCAGGGTTTCCCGGCTGACGTCGGCGGCAAAGCCTTTGCCCGGCAGCTCGACGACGGTCAGGCACACGCCGCTGACGGCAATGCTGTCGCCCAGCTTGACGTCGCCCAGGTCCAGCTTGCCGGTTTCAACCAGCAGGCGGACGTCGCCACCTTTGGGGGTCATTGCACGGATGCTGCCAATGGCTTCGATAATGCCGGTGAACATGTCGTTCTCCTGAAAACGAGGGCGGGCGCTCAAGCGCAGGCCGGGAATTATACGCTCGCTGCCGGGACGGGAATGGCAGTGACTCGCCAGTCGTCGCCTACAGCACGCATTTCAGTGATCTTGAGTCGAGGGGCGTCGGCCAGCTTTTCAAGCGGCCAGTCCAGCAGCGGCCGGGCGGCGGATCCGAGGAATTTGCCGGCGATGAAAATCACGTATTCGTCCACCAGGCCCTGTTGGGCAAACGCACCCGCCAGGCTCGGGCCGGCTTCCACCAGCACCTCGTTGACGCCACGTGCGGCCAACGCCACCAGAGCAGAACGCAGGTCAACCTGACCGTCCACGCCCGGCACCACCAGGCACTCGGGGCCGCGGGGGTACTGGTTTTGCGCGGTGACGCAGGTGATGACCAACGCCGGTCCGGCTTTGAAAAAGGGGGCGTTGAGCGGCACCCGCAGCCGGCCATCGATCAACACGCGCAACGGTGGGCGCGACATGGCCAGGGCCGTGGTGGCTTCATCCAGACCCAGCTCAGCGGCACGTACGGTCAAGCGGGCATCATCGGCCAGCACCGTGTCGGCACCGGTCAACACTACACTGGCCTCGGCACGCAGGCGCTGGACGGCGGCGCGGGCAGCGGGGCCGGTGATCCATTGGCTTTCGCCGCTGGCCATCGCGGTGCGGCCGTCCAGGCTCATGGCCAACTTGACCCGCACAAACGGCAGGCTGTGCTCCATGCGCTTGAGAAAGCCCGGGTTTAGCGCCCGCGCCTCAGCTTCCAATACGCCGCTGCGCACCTCGATACCGGCCTGGGCCAGACGCTGCATACCGCGCCCGGCCACTTCCGGGTTGGGGTCCTGCATGCCTGCGACCACACGCGCCACGCCAGCCGTCACCAGCGCATCGGCGCAGGGCGGCGTATGGCCATGGTGGCTGCACGGTTCAAGGGTGACGTACACCGTCGCGCCACGGGCCTTGTCACCGGCGGCGCGCAAGGCATTCGGCTCGGCGTGGGGCTCGCCGGTGCGCTCGTGCCAGCCTTCGCCGACAATCTGCCCGTCACGCACAATCACGCAGCCTACCCGCGGGTTGGGGTGAGTGGTGTACAGGCCCTTGCGCGCCAATTCGAGGGCGCGGGCCATGTAATGGGCGTCGAGGACCGTCTGTTCAGCGCTGGGTGGGTTCATTTCTTCACCGGCTCACGGGCCAGGCGGTCGATTTCTTCGCGGAACTCATTGAGGTCCTGGAAGCGTCGATACACCGAGGCAAAACGGATATAGGCGACTTCGTCGAGCTTTTGCAGCTCGCCCATCACCAGCTCGCCGACGACCAGGCTCTTGACCTCGCGCTCGCCGGTCGCACGCAGCTTGTGCTTGATGTGCACCAGCGCCGCTTCCAGGCGCTCGACACTTACCGGGCGTTTTTCCAAAGCGCGCTGCATACCGGCGCGCAGTTTTTCTTCGTCGAAAGGCTGGCGGCTGCCGTCGGACTTGATCAGACGGGGCAATACCAGTTCGGCGGTTTCGAAGGTGGTGAAACGTTCACCACAGGCCAGGCATTCGCGCCGACGACGCACTTGATCGCCCTCGGCGACCAGACGCGAATCAATGACCTTGGTGTCGTTGGCACCGCAGAAGGGACAGTGCATGGTTGGCAGGCAACAAAAAATGGGAGGGCCATGGTAGCGCATCCCCGTGGCAAGACAAGCCATAGCCTTTACGGTATATAGGCAGGCCTATATGTTTCATATTTTTAAGCCACGGATTTTGTCCTTTCTGGAGCCGTACATGCAGTTACGACCATTTGTTCTACTCACCCTGTTCAGTTTTCTGGTCGCCTGCAGCAGCGAAGCCCCCAAGCCGGCCGCGCCTCAACCGACACCGGCGCAAGAGAAAAAAGTCCCGGGCATTGAAGACCTCGGCCCCCTGCCCGCCTATCAACGGGAAATCAGCGGCAGCCTGACCAACGTGCCCGCCGGCGCCGAAGTCGAAATGGCGCTGCTGGTGATCGACGACCGTTCGCGCCCGCAACAACTGCTCGCCAGCAGCGTGCTGAGCGGCAATGGCAAGCCGCTGGCCTTCCGCCTGCGCTTCAACCCTGAAGCCTTCCCGGCCGGTGCGCGGGTTGAATTGCGTGGCCGCGCCAGCCAGTCTGGCCAGTTGATCCTGCACCTGCCTGCGGTACGCATCACCCAGGCGATCACCCAGAGCACCGGCCCCCTGCAACTCGTCAAGGCGCCATGACACCACCGCAGCACCTGCAGCGTGCCCTGAGCGAGTTGATCGGCGACGCCCAATTGGTGCCCTGCCCGCTGCCGGGCACCGACCTATCGCTGTGGCTGCTCGACGCCGACAACATGGACCGTGCCTTCAGCCAGGAAGAAACCCGGCGCATCCTGCATGAGCCGCCCTACTGGAGTTTTTGCTGGGCCAGCGGCCTGGCGTTGGCACGCTACCTGGCGGCGCATCCCGAGTGGGTCGCGGGCAAACGCGTGCTGGACTTCGGCGCCGGCTCTGGCGTGGCCGGGATTGCCGCGGTAAAAGCCGGCGCCCTGGAAGTGGTGGCCTGTGACCTCGACCCGCTGGCCCTGGCCTCTTGCCGCGCAAACGCCGAACTCAACCAGGTGGAACTGGGCTATTCGGCAGACTTTTTCGCCGAAGCCGACCGCTTCGACCTGATCCTGGTCGCCGACGTGCTTTACGACCGCGCCAACCTGCCGCTGCTGGATCAATTCCTCAGCCGTGGCCGCGAAGCGCTGGTGGCGGATTCGCGGGTACGGGACTTCCGTCACCCGCATTATCAACAGCTGGAGATCCTGGACGCGCTGACCCTGCCTGACTTGGCCGAGCCTTGGGAGTTTCGCAAGGTGAGCCTGTACCATTCCCGGCGCCAGCCCTTATAGTTGCCCCCATTCCCGCTTTATTCGAGACGCCCCATGAGTGAGCCCACGCCGTACATCTTCGACGTCACCACCGCCAACTTCGACCAGGCGGTGATTCAGAATTCTTTCGAAAAACCCGTGCTCGTGGACTTCTGGGCCGAGTGGTGTGCGCCCTGCAAGGCACTGATGCCGATGCTGGCGCAGATTGCCGAGAGTTATCAGGGCGAGTTGCTGCTGGCCAAGGTCGACTGCGAGGCCGAGCAGGACATCGTGGCGCGCTTTGGCATTCAAAGCCTGCCGACGGTGGTGCTGTTCAAGGATGGCCAGCCGGTGGACGGGTTTGCCGGTGCACAACCGGAGTCGGCAGTGCGGGCCATGTTGGAACCCCATGTGCAGATGCCACCACCAGCTGCGGCGGATCCGCTGGAACAGGCCCAGGCGTTGTTCAGCGAAGGGCGTATCAGCGAGGCCGAAGCGCTGCTGGTGGCGCTGTTGGGCGAGGACAATACCAACGCCCCGGCACTGATCCTGTACGCACGCTGCCTGGCCGAACGCGGTGAGTTGGGCGAAGCCCAGGCCGTGCTCGACGCGGTGAAGGGCGACGACCACAAGGCCGCCCTGGCCGGGGCCAAGGCGCAAATCACCTTCCTGCGCCAGGCTGCGGACTTGCCGGATGCTGCCGACCTGAAAAGCCGCCTGGCGCAAAACCCGCAGGACGATGAAGCGGCCTATCAGTTGGCGATCCAGCAACTGGCGCGCCAGCAATACGATGGGGCGCTGGAAGGTCTGCTCAAGCTGTTTATCCGCAACCGCAGCTACAGCGAAGGCTTGCCCCACAAGACCTTGCTGCAGGTGTTCGAACTGTTGGGCAATGATCACCCGCTGGTCACGGTGTACCGTCGCAAGTTGTTTGCTGCGTTGTACTAATCAGCGATCCAGCTGTACAGCGGCGTATCACCGCCGCTGCTCACTTTGACCTTGGCGCTGTGGCGCAGACGTACTAGCAGGCGCTTGCCTGCCCCGGCATCGCCAGCCAACCCTTCCAGTTGATCGAGCAATTCCAGACCATTGAGCTGCCCGGCGTTGCGCAGCAAATCCTGGGCGTGCTGCCACAGATCCTCGCTCTGTTTGACTGGCGTCGTCATCGACGCACTGGGCGTTGGAGCAGCCTGTAACTGTGCGCCCAGCCGCGCCCAATCACCGTCATCCAGTTCCAGGGTCAAATCCACCGGCAGGTCGCCGACGGTTCCACGAATTCGCAACATCGTCCTTACTCCTGCATTTTTCTGATGGGCATGCTCCCATGCCGCTTGCGCAACGCCAAGCGGGCGGTCAAACTCAAACTTATTGTTATAAGATCACATAACATAACTTTCATCTTGGAGCCGTCCCATGCGCCGTTTGCTGCTCGCTTTGCCGTTTGCCCTGCTGCCACTGGCTGTCGCACATGCTCACGAAGATCATGACCACGAGCATGGCAGTCTTGGCGCCCACGAACACGGCGTCGCTCGCCTCAACGCGGTTCTGGACGGCCAGGCCCTGGAGCTTGAGCTGGACAGCCCGGCCATGAACCTGGTGGGGTTCGAGCATGCCGCGACCAGCGCCGCCGACATAGCCAAGGTCGCCGCCGCGCGCAAGCAGTTGGAGAACCCACAGGCACTGTTCAACCTGCCCAAGGCCGCAGGCTGCAAGGTCAGCAGCCAGGAACTCAACAGCCCGCTGTTCGGTGACAAGCCCGAAGCCGAGCATGACGACCATGACCACGCCACCGACGGCAAAGGCGCTGCCGCCCACGAGCATCATCACGACCACAGCGAGATCCACGCCCACTATCAGTTCACCTGCGCCACGCCGACGGCCCTGGGCAACCTCGACCTGAGCCAAGTGTTCAAGACCTTCCCTGCGACCACGAAAATTCAGGTACAACTGATCGGCCCAAGCGGTCAGCAAGGTGTTGACGCGACGGCCACCGCAGCCACCCTGAAGTTCTGAGTTCACATGACCCACCCATTGATCGAACTGTCCAACCTGAGCTTCAACTGGCCCGGTCACCCACAGTTGCTGGACATCCCCGCGTTCCGCCTGGAGCCTGGGGAAACCCTGTTTCTCAAGGGCCCGAGCGGCAGTGGCAAGACCACGCTGCTGGGGCTCTTGGGTGGCGTGCAGAAACCCAGCCAGGGCAGCATCCGCCTGCTCGGCCAGGAATTGACCGAACTCTCGGCCGGCGCCCGTGATCGTTTCCGCGTCAATCACACCGGCTACATCTTCCAGCAATTCAACCTGCTGCCGTTTCTGTCGGTGCGTGAAAACGTCGAGCTGCCTTGCCACTTTTCCAAGCTGCGCGCACAGCGGGCCCGGCAGCGCCACGGCAGTGTCGACCAGGCGGCCGCGACCTTGCTCGCGCACCTGGGTTTGAAGGACAAGGATCTGCTTGAGCGGCGCTCCGACTCGCTGTCGATCGGCCAGCAACAACGGGTCGCCGCGGCCCGTGCGTTGATCGGCCAACCGGAGCTGGTGATCGCCGACGAACCCACCTCGGCCCTGGACTACGACGCCCGCGAAGCCTTCATCCAGTTGCTGTTCGCTGAATGCCGCGACGCTGGCGCCAGCCTGTTGTTTGTCAGCCATGACCAAAGCCTGGCGTCGCTGTTCGACCGCAACCTGTCGCTGGCCGAACTCAATCGCGCCGCAACGCCCGCAGAGGTTTGAGATGTATCTGTTCCGTCTAGCCATGGCCAGCCTGGCTAACCGCCGCTTTACCGCGATCCTCACCGCCTTCGCCATCGCGCTTTCCGTTTGCTTGTTGCTCGCGGTGGAACGGGTGCGCGTCGAAGCGCGCAACAGTTTCGCCAGCACCATCAGCGGCACCGACCTGATCGTCGGCGCACGTTCGGGCTCAGTGAACCTGCTGCTGTACTCGGTGTTTCGCATCGGCAACGCCACCAACAACATCCGTTGGGACAGCTACGAACACTTCGCCGCCAACCCCCAGGTGAAATGGGCGATTCCGATTTCCCTCGGCGACTCCCATCGCGGTTACCGGGTGATGGGCACCAACGAATCCTACTTCGAGCACTACCAGTACGGGCGCAAGCAAAACCTCGAACTGGCCAGCGGCCGCGCTTTCGCCACCGACCCGTTCGAAGTGGTGCTCGGCGCCGAAGTCGCCGACGCCCTGCATTACAAACTCGGCGACAAGCTGGTGCTGGCCCACGGCGTGGCTGTGGTCAGCCTGGTCAAGCATGATGACAAACCCTTCACCGTGGTCGGTATCCTCAAGCGCACCGGCACCCCGGTGGACCGCACCCTGCATATCAGCCTGGGCGGCATGGAAGCGATCCATATCGACTGGCACAACGGCGTGCCGGCCCAGGGCAAAGGCCGCGTCAGCGCCGACCAGGCGCGCAATATGGACCTGACTCCACAAGCCATCACCGCGTTCATGCTCGGCCTGAACAACAAGATTTCCACCTTCGCCTTGCAAAGGGAGATCAATGAGTTCCGTGGCGAGCCGATGCTGGCGATCCTGCCGGGCGTGGCCCTGCAAGAGCTGTGGAGCATGATGGGCACCGCCGAGAAAGCCTTGTTCGTGATCTCGCTGTTCGTGGTGCTGACCGGCTTGATCGGCATGCTCACGGCTATTCTCACCAGCCTCAACGAACGCCGCCGCGAGATGGCGATCCTGCGTTCGGTGGGCGCGCGCCCGTGGCATATCGCAACCCTGTTGATCTTCGAAGCCTTCGCCCTGGCCTTGGCCGGCGTGATGGCAGGCGTAGGGTTGTTGTATGTGTGCATCGCCGCGTCAAGGGGTTACTTGCAGGCCAACTACGGCCTGGATCTGCCGATGTCCTGGCCGAGCGAATATGAATGGACCCTGCTGGCGGGTATCCTCGCGGCAGCGCTGTTGATGGGCAGCGTGCCCGCGTGGCGTGCCTATCGACAATCTTTGGCCGATGGCCTGTCCATTCGTTTATGAGGAAGGCTTCGATGCGTCGTGCCCTGTTTGCCCTGTTGCTGCTGGTGAGCGTGCCCGTGTGGGCGGATGAGCCGCCCAGGGACTTGTCCTGGCAGGAGATGATCCCACCGGATGCACCGCCGGAAATCCCCAATATGAAACCGCTGCACGACCTGTCGAACATGGCCGATGCCTTGTCCGTCGAGGCTGCCCCCGCGGCCAAGCAGGACCTGCCCAACGCGCCGGTGGTGCAGGGTCTCGACGGCCAGCACATTCGCCTGCCGGGGTATATCGTGCCGCTGGAAGTCAGTGAGGAAGGTCGTACTACCGAGTTCCTGCTGGTGCCGTATTTCGGCGCGTGCATTCATGTGCCGCCACCGCCGTCGAACCAGATCGTGCATGTCAAAAGCGAAGTCGGCGTGAAGCTCGATGAGCTGTATCAGCCGTACTGGATCGAAGGTGCGATGCAGGTCAAGCCGTCGTCGAGTGAACTGGCCGACGCCGGTTACCAGATGGATGCCGAGAAGATTTACATGTACGAGCTGCAGGAGTAGCGCTGATCAACCTTTCATTGAGCTGAGTCAAAAGACTGAACGGAACGATCTTTACCATTGGACGTACAACTTTTAACGTCCTCTGGAGCTCCCATGAACAAGTCTCTGCTCGGCGCGTCCCTCTTCGCGCTCGCCCTCGTCGCCCCGGTCGCACACGCTCACCAAGCGGGCGATATCCTGGTGCGTGCCGGTGCAATCACCGTGAACCCGGACGCCGACAGCGGCAAAGTCAAGGTTGACCAGGGCCCACTGGCCGGCACCAACTTGGGCGGCAAGGCGACCATGAGCAGCGATACCCAGTTGGGCTTGAACTTCGCCTACATGATCACCGACCACGTGGGTATCGAACTGCTGGCCGCCACGCCGTTCGAGCATGACGTGAAACTCAAGAACACCGCCCTGGGCGCCGCCAACGGCAAGCTCGGCTCGCTCAAACACCTGCCGCCGACCCTGAGCGTCGTGTACTACCCGCTGGACAACAAGTCGGCGTTCCAGCCCTACGTGGGTGCCGGTATCAACTACACCTGGATCTACGACGAACACGTTGGCGGCCGTGCCGAACAAGCCGGTTTCAGCAACTTCAAGGCCGAGAACTCCTGGGGCTGGGCCGCACAGATCGGCGCCGACTACATGATCAACGACAAATGGATGATCAACGCCCAGGCGCGCTACATCGACATCAGCACCAAGGCGACTGTGGATAACAACGCGCTGGGCCAAGGCACTCGCGCCAAGGTCAATGTGGACGTGGACCCAATGGTTTACATGGTGGGTATCGGCTACAAGTTCTAAGCGATATTTCACGAACACCACACAACCAATGTGGGAGGGGGCTTGCTCCCGATAGCGGTGGATCAGTCCATTAACCTGTTGACTGACACTCTGCTATCGGGAGCAAGCCCCCTCCCACATTTTGGTTTTGTGTGGTGTCAGCTATGGCGATAGAAGCGGTCCAGCAACGCCGGCAACCCTGCCCGCCACGCCCGGGGCTTGATGCCGAAGGTGTGGAGGATCTTCTTGCACGCCAACACCGCGTGCTGCGGTTCTTCTGCCGCATCCGGCCGCGCCGCGTGGGCCTGGGCGGTGGGGGATTCAATGGCCAGCGCGTGGAAATTGCGCGCCTCGGTGAGGATCGCCTGGCCAAGCGCCAGCGGCGTGGTCGCTTCATGCCCGGCATAGTGGTAGGTGCCCCACAACGGCGCCGCGCAATCGAGTTGCTTGAGCACCGAGATGATCACCCGTGCGGCATCGTCTACCGGCGTCGGGTTGCCGCGACGGTCGTCCGCCATCAGTAACTCGTCGGGTTTCTCGGCACGGGCCAGAAAACGCCCGAGCGTTCCGTCAACGCTGTCATCCAGCAACCAGCCAAAGCGCAGCAGCACATGCTGTGGGCAGGTGGCGCGCACGCTTTGTTCGATACGCCACAGCGCCTGGCCGCGCAGGCCCAGGGGCACCGGCTCGTCTTTCTCGCTGTAGGCGGTGGCGCGGGAGCCATCGAACACACGATAGCTGGACGGTTGCAGCAGCGTGATGCTGTGGTGCTGACACAGTTCGGCAAGGCGCTCGATGGCGAATTCCTGGCCGGCCAAGCGTGTTTCGCTTACGGCTTCGGCCTGGAACCAGTCGAAATAGTAGGCGAGATTGATCAACGCATCGGGACGGGTGTCGTCGAGCAATTGGGTGAGGCTTGCGGCATCCCAGCCGTCTTGGGGCGGTTTGGGTGCGAGGAAACCGATGTCTTCCTCTGCACCGAGGCGAATCAGCGCCTGCCCGAGGGCATTCCCGCCGCCCAGTAACATAAGGCGCATTCGCATAGATTGAGCAGGCCCGGTCTGTTTGGAACGATGGTTGTTGTCGGCAGGCGCGTGAGCCTTGCCGTAGGTTTATTCCAGAATCGTTGCATTTTGCGGGTTTGTAGCGCAACCGTCACGGATAAAGTACGTGTTTGCAACTTGTTGGAGCAGGTGGCATCAATCACTACATGAACAGTCCCGAATCAACGAACAGCGCACTGGACGGATTCCACCCCGCCGTCAGCACCTGGTTCCGTAACACGTTCCCTTCGGTGACCGGCGCACAGGCCCAGGCGTGGCCATTAATTCGCCAGCGCCGCTCAACGTTGATCGCCGCGCCCACCGGTTCCGGCAAGACCCTCACCGCCTTTCTCGCAGTGCTGGACGATCTGGTGCATCAAGGCTTGGCGAACGGTGGACAACTGCCGGATGAAACACTGGTGGTCTACGTCTCGCCGCTCAAGGCACTTTCCAATGACATCCAGATCAACCTGCAAACCCCGTTGGCAGGCATAACCGAGCACCTTGAAAAGCTAGGCCTGCCACCCCTGGTCATTCGCACCGCTGTGCGCACCGGCGACACTCCGCAAAAAGACCGCGCCCAGATGCGCAAACGCGCACCGCATATACTGGTCACCACTCCGGAATCGCTCTACGTGTTGCTCGGCTCGGATTCCGGCCGACACATGCTCGCCAGCACGCGCACGGTGATCGTCGATGAGATCCACGCGATCGCCGCCGGCAAGCGTGGCAGCCACTTGGCCTTGAGCCTGGAGCGCCTGCAAGGGCTGTGTGCCGAGCCATTGACCCGTATCGGCTTGTCGGCCACGCAAAAACCCATCGAAGCCGTCGCCCGCTTTTTAGTCGGCACCGACCGTGATTGCGCCATCGTCGATATCGGCCACGCCCGTCCCCGCGACCTGGCGATCGAAGTGCCGCCGGTGCCGCTCTCGGCGGTAATGGCCAACGACGTGTGGGAGTTAGTCTACGACCGCCTCGCGCAATTGGCCCGCGAACACCGCACCACGCTGGTATTCGTCAACACCCGGCGCCTGGCCGAACGCCTGGCCAGGCACTTGAGCGAGCGCCTGGGCAAGACCGCCGTGGCCGCTCACCATGGCAGCCTGGCCAAGGAGATGCGCCTGGACGCCGAACAGCGCCTCAAGGCCGGCGAACTGCAAGTGTTGATCGCCACGGCGTCCCTGGAGCTGGGGATTGATATCGGCGAGGTAGACCTGGTCTGCCAGATAGGCTCGCCGGGTTCGATCAACGGCTTTCTGCAACGGGTCGGCCGTTCCGGGCACCAGGTCGGCGGCACGCCCAAGGGGCGCCTGTTTGCCACCACTCGCGACGACCTGATTGAGTGCGCCGCGCTGCTCGACTGCGTGCGCCGTGGCGAGCTGGATACCTTGCATATTCCGGTGGCGCCGCTCGATGTACTGGCCCAGCAGATCATCGCCGAGGTCAGCGCCCAGGAATGGCCGGAACAGGCGTTGCTGGCGCTTGTCCACCGCGCCGCGCCCTACGCCGAACTGGATGAACGCCACTACCAGGCCCTTTTGCAGATGCTCAGCGAGGGCTATAACGGCCGCCAGGGCATGCGCAGCGCCTACCTGCACCGCGACGCCGTGACCCACACCCTGCGCGACCGCCGTGGCGCCAGGCTCACCGCAGTAACCAGCGGCGGCACGATCCCCGACAACGCCGACTACAGCGTGTTGCTGGAGCCGCAAAGCCTGAATATCGGCAGCGTCAACGAAGACTTTGCGGTGGAAAGCATCGCCGGGGATATCTTCCAGCTCGGCAATACCTCCTATCGCATCCTGCGGGTCGAAGCCGGCAAGGTGCGGGTCGAGGATGCCCAGGGCCAACCTCCGACCATTCCGTTCTGGCTGGGTGAAGCCCCCGGGCGCAGCAACGAGTTATCGGTGGCTGTGGCCCGCTTGCAAGGGCAGTTGGACAGCTTGCTCGGCGCCACGCCAGGCGACCTGCAACCGGCCCTCGACTGGCTTACCGGCACCCTGGGCCTCAATGCCGCCAGCGCCGATCAACTGTTGGACTACCTCGCCCGGTCGCGCCTTGCCCTGAGCGCCCTGCCGTCCCAGGACACATTGATCATGGAACGGTTTTTCGACGCATCCGGCGGCACCCAACTGATCATCCACACGCCGTTTGGCAGCCGCATCAACCGCGCATGGGGCCTGGCCTTGCGCAAGCGCTTTTGCCGCACGTTCAATTTCGAGCTGCAAGCGGCGGCCAGTGAAAATGCCATCGTGCTGTCGTTGTCCACCAGTCACAGCTTCGCGCTGGATGAGGTGTGGCGTTATCTCAACAGCAACAGTGCCGAGCACATCCTGATCCAGGCCGTGCTGGATGCGCCACTGTTTGGTGTGCGCTGGCGCTGGAATGCCGGCGTGGCCCTGGCGCTGCCGCGTTATACCGGCGGGCGCAAGGTGGCGCCGCAGATCCAGCGCATGAAAAGCGAAGACCTGATCGCCAGCGTGTTTCCCGACCAGATCGCCTGCCTGGAAAACCTTGCCGGCGAACGCGAAATTCCCAACCACCCGTTGGTAGAGCAAACCCTCGACGACTGCCTGCACGAAGCCATGGACAGCGACGCCTGGCTGGCGCTGCTGCGGCGCATGGAGCGCGGCGACGTGCGGTTGATCAGCCGCGACCTGCCCGCGCCCTCGCCCATGGCCGCAGAAATCCTCAGCGCCAAGCCCTATACCTTCCTCGACGACGCGCCCCTGGAAGAGCGCCGCACCCAGGCCGTGCTCAACCGCCGCTGGAGCGACCCGCAGAGCACCGACGACCTGGGCGCCCTGGATGCCGACGCCGTCGCCGGTGTACGCGAAGAAGCCTGGCCCGCGCCCAATGGCCTGGATGAAATGCATGAGGCGCTGATGAGCCTGGCATGCATCGCAGCGAGCGAAGTTACGCCGCAATGGGCCCAATGGCTGCTGGCATTGCGCAACGCCGGGCGGGCCTATCAGTTGTCTAACGGAATGTGGGTCGCCGTGGAGCGCTTGAGCTGTTTGCAGGCGCTGTATCCTAACGATCTGCCGTTGCTGCCGGGGTTCGATGAGCCCTGGTCCTTCGATGAAGCGCTGGTGGAAGTGCTGCGTGCGCGCCTCAGTGGTTTTGGCCCGCTGACCCTGGTCGAGATCGCAGCACCCCTGGCCTTACCGGTGGAGTCGATTACCCAGGCCCTGGCACGCCTGGAACAGGAAGGCTACGTGCTGCGCGGCCAATTCAGCCCCGGCGTGGGTGAAGAACAATGGTGCGAACGTCATTTGCTGGCGCGCATTCATCGCTACACGGTCAAGCGCCTGCGTCGGGAAATCGAGCCGGTGGCATTGCAGGATTTCATGCGCTTTCTGTTCGATTGGCAGCACCTGTCCGACAGCACCCGTGGCCAGGGCAGCGCGGTGTTGCCGCAGATTGTCGGCCAGTTCGAAGGCTATGCCGCGGCCACGTCGGCCTGGGACACCGACCTGCTCAGCGCCCGCATCAAGGATTACTCATCGACCTGGCTCGATGACCTGTGCCGCAGCGGCAAGCTGGTCTGGACGCGCCTGAGCAACAAGGCCGGCGCCATGGCGTTGCGCAGCACCCCGGTGGTTTTGCTCCCCCGTAGCCAGGTAGCGTTGTGGAGCGGGCTGACCGAGCCTACCGACAGCACCACCTTGTCGCCCAAGGCCCAGAAGGCCCACCTGGCCCTGCGCGAGCATGGCGCGCTGTTTTTCGATGAACTGGTGCACGAGGCCCATTTGCTGCGCAGCGAACTGGAGATAGCCTTGCAGGAACTGGTAGGCGCCGGCCTGGTGAATGCTGACAGTTTCGCCGGCCTGCGCGCCTTGACCACCCCTGCCAGCAAACGCCAAGCGCGCAGCAGTCGACGTGGGCGCGGGGCGTTTGTCGGCGGTATGGACGATGCCGGGCGTTGGGCCTTGGTTCGCCGCTCGGCGACCGCCGCCGGCGCGCATTCGGCCGAGACCCTGGAGCATGTGGCGATGACCCTGCTGCGCCGTTATGGTGTGGTGTTCTGGCGGCTGCTGGAGCGTGAGGCGGACTGGTTGCCAAGTTGGCGTGAGCTGCTGCGCACTTTCCATCGGTTGGAGGCGCGGGGCGAAATTCGTGGCGGGCGGTTTGTCAGTGGGTTGGCGGGGGAGCAGTTTGCATTGCCTGAGGCGATACCGCTGCTGCGCGAGGTGCGGCGGCGGCCCCATGATGGGAGTTTGATTGCAGTGTGTGGGGCCGATCCGTTGAATCTTGTCGGCACGCTGTTGCCGGGGGCCAAGGTGCCAGCGGTGAGCGGTAATCGGATTGTGTATCGTGATGGGGTGACGGCGGCGGTGATGGTCGCCGGCAAGCAACAGGTGTTGCTGGAGGTGGATCAGAAAGCGGTGCAGGAGAAGTTGATCAGGCGCTGACCTTGAGGGCCTCATCGGGGGCTAGCCCCCTCCCACACTTGAAATGTGTTCACAAATCTAAATGTGAGGGGCTTGCTCCCGATGGGGCCTCATCATTGAGACCTGGGCTGCTCAGTCAGCACCAGCGCATCCGGCTCTTCCACCTGCGCCACACGTTTTGGCAACAACACCTGCTGTGGATAAGTCTGCGCAAAGTGCACCTCATCACAGTTATCCACAAGTTTTTTCAACCGCTGGTTAAACGCCCGGCTGACCGCATATTGCCCACCCGACACCGTACGGAACTGTGCGGTAAGCACCACGCCATTGAGGTCCATCTTGTCCACGCCAAATACTTCCAGCGGCCCTTGCAGGTTGTATTTGAGGAACACGTCGTCGCGAATCGATTGGCCCGCTTCGCGGATCAGTTCCACGGCCTTGTCCACGTCGGTGTCGTAGGTGAATTGCACCGAGAAGAAGGCATAGGCGAACTGCCGCGACTGGTTGGTAACCGCCTTGATCTGCCCGAACGGCACCGAATGCACAAAACCCTTGCCGTCGCGCAAGCGCAGGGTGCGGATGGTCAGGCCTTCGACGGTGCCGGCGTGGCCGGAGTCGAGCACCACCCAATCGCCGATGGACAGGGTGTCTTCGATAATGATGAACAGGCCGGTAATCACGTCCTGCACCAACTGCTGGGAGCCGAAACCAATGGCCAGGCCCACCACCCCGGCACCCGCCAGCAACGGCGCGACGTTGATGCCAAGGTTTGCCATGGTGGTGATCGCGCAAATCACCACCAGGATAATCTTCACCGCATTGCGCAGCAGCGGCAGGATGGTTTTCACCCGGGTGCTGGGCTGGCGGCTGGAGCGTTTATTCACCGGCGGCTTGAGCGCTTCCTGGATCGCCGTGTCGAGCACCACCCAGAACAGCCAGGTCACCAACAGGATCAGGCCGATGCTACTGAGGGAATCGCTGATGGCCCGGCCCACCGAGTTGCGCTGGGCAAATTCGAATAGCGAAACACCCCAGATACGCCCGAGGATTTCGATAAACGCGATAGCCATCACGATACGCAGGATCGCGTGCAGCAAACTGAGGAAGCGCTCCTTGTAGGCGCTGCTGCGTTGGATCGACACTTGGCTGCGGGATTTGAACAGGTGTTGCAGCACGGTGCTGAGAAACACGGTGCCGATCAGCAGCAGCGTGGTGAGCAGTGCGCAACGCAGGGCCTTTTGGTTGTCGTCGCCGGCGCCGATCAGGTTGACCGCCGACACCAGCACCATCAACAGGATCGGCCAGTACCAAAGCCCGGAAAACACCCGCAGCGATTGCTGCAAGGCCGGATGTTTGAGGCGCTGGGCCAACGGCCGGTTACGGATCAAATGGGCCACCGGACGGCGCAGGCGCACCACCAGCACACCAAAAATTACTGCGGCAAACAGGCCGGTAAATACCGCGATACTGCTGGTGATATTGCCGCCCAGTTGACGAGCGATCTGCGGGCTGGTCAACGCGTCGCTGAGGGCGGCAAGGAAGCCGATCAGGAACAGCGGCTTGGGGCAGTAGTCACGAATAATCTGCACGGCGGGCCGTTTGTGCCCGACGTTAAACATCACAATGACGCACAGCAGCATCGAGGTCGAAAAGATGCCGCTGCTGGTGGCATAGGCAAAACACAGCGCCAGCGCACGACCCACCGAAGCGGCCAAGAAGTGGCTTACATAGAGGGTAAGCGGCAGGCAGATCAACGCTGGAATCGTGTAGGGCACTATGTAGCCGAGCAAGCCTTGCAAGCGCTGGCGTCGTGCGACGAACGGGCGCCGGCTGGAGCGCTGCACGACCCAGTGCCCCAGTAACGTCAACACGGCAAAGGCACCGATCCACACCCCGGACAACAACAGAAAATCGCCGGCCACACTCCACGGCGAGCGCGCGGCGGTCTGGTCGACCAGGCGCCCCACTTCATCCGCCGCCCGATCGGCACGCAGGCGCCAGGCATCGACGAGGTTCTGGTTGAGGTCGAGCTTGTCCTGCACGTCATCGATACTGGAACTGATGGCCCCGAGCAGCCCGCCCTCCACCAACAGCTCCGGCTTGGCCGGCGTTTCGGTGGCAGGCGCGGTGGCCGCGGCTTGCAGTGCGCCGTTGCCGCACAGCAACAGTGCGGCGAGCAGTAATGCAGTCTTTAGATTCAGCAAAACAACGGGCTCCTTCAGCAGGGTCTGTAAGGAACTGACGGGTTTGGCCTTGGATCGTTCCCTGCGCTTTTTGGGCATGTGATTCAAAAAGGTGGAAGGGGCTTGCCCCTCCCACATTTGGCACCCCGTACCGTCTGTAGGAATGTGGAAACTTTCAGGCAAATATCGCAGTCATCCCATAACGGAGGTCAATCCACCCATCATTTACGGGAGCAAGCATGGCGGCGATTCATATCGGCATTTCCGGCTGGCGCTACACGCCCTGGCGCGGGGACTTCTACCCCGAGGGGCTGACCCAGAAACGCGAGCTGCAGTTTGCGTCACGTGCCGTCAACAGCATCGAAATCAACGGCTCGTTCTACGCGCTGCAAACCCCCAAGCGCTACGCCGAATGGTATGCCGATACGCCCGAGGGCTTCGTATTCAGCGTCAAGGCGCCGCGCTATATCACCCATATCCTGCGCCTGCGGGAGGTGCACAAGCCAATGGCGAACTTCTTCGCCTCCGGGGTATTGGAGTTGAAGGAAAAACTCGGCCCCATCCTTTGGCAGTTCCCGCCCAGCTTCAAGTTCGACGCCGCGCTGTTTGAAACCTTCCTTGCCGAACTACCCACCGACACCCATCAGGCCGCTGCCCTGGCCCGCCAACATGAGTCACGCCTGAACGGCAAGGCCAGCATGAAAGCCTATGCCAAGAAGCCTTTGCGCCATGCCGTGGAGATTCGCCACAAGAGTTTTGCAGTGCCGGAATTTGTGCAGATGCTGGACAAGCACGGCGTCGCTCTAGTGGTGGCAGACACCGCCGGCAAGTGGCCGTATATCGAAGACGTCACCGCCAACTTCATGTACTTGCGCTTGCACGGCGACAAGCAGTTGTATGCCAGTGGCTATAGCGTCGAAGCGCTCAAGCGCTGGGGTGACCGTATCGAGCGCTGGGCCAACGGCAAGCAGCCTGCGGACGCGCACCTCGTCGACCCACAACACAAACCCCGTGCCCGCAAACAACGCGACGTGTTCTGCTTTTTCGACAATGACATCAAGGTTCGCGCCCCCTTCGATGCACGCCAATTGCTGCAGCGTTTCGAACTGGACAAGCACCTGGCCACCGAGCCCGGCAAGTTGCCGGAACCCGGAGTATTGCCATGACCCAGCCCGAATTGATTCCGATCACGCCGACCACTCCCATCACTCGTTTCACCGTGCTGACGGTCAATATCCACAAGGGCTTCACGGCCTTGAATCGGCGCTTCATCTTGCCCGAGTTGCGTGAGGCAGTGCGCAGCGTGGGCGCCGACATGGTGTTCCTGCAGGAAATTCACGGCACCCACGAACGTCATCCCCAGCGCTACAGCGACTGGCCAAAAATGCCGCAATACGAATTCCTCGCCGACAGCATCTGGCCGCAGTTTGCCTATGGTCGCAATGCGGTCTACCCCCATGGCGACCATGGCAATGCACTGCTGTCGAAATTCCAGATCATTCGCTACGACAACCTCGACATTTCCCAAAGCGGCCACGAAAACCGTGGCCTGCTGCATTGCGTGCTGCGCTTGCCGGGTGGCGAGCGCGAGATACATGCGATCTGCATCCACCTGGGCTTGCGCGAGGTACATCGCCAGCAGCAATTGCGCTTGCTGGAGCAGCGCATCCGCGAGATTCCGGCCGATGCGCCGCTGGTGGTCGCCGGCGATTTTAACGACTGGCGCCAAAAGGCCGACCTGAGCCAAAGCGGCCTCCATGAGGTGTTTGTCCATGCCCATGGCAAGCCGGCACGCACTTTCCCGGCACGCCTGCCATTGCTGCCTCTGGATCGCATCTATGTGCGCAACCTGACGATCCATAATCCTCGCGTGCTCACCACGCGGCCCTGGTCTCACCTGTCGGATCATGTGCCCCTGTCGGTGGAGATTGAGCTATGAACGTTGCGGTAGAGCATATCGCCACCGACCAGCCGCCGGACGACAGCAAGGCGCGCGACATGGATTACGGCTGGCAGAGCGGCAACCGTGTGGAGTTGCTGGAGAATGGCGAGGCGTACTTTCCCGCGGTGTTCGACGCCTTGCGCGGCGCCCAGCGCGAAATCCTGTTGGAGACCTTCATCCTGTTTGAGGACAAGGTTGGCCATGAGCTGCAAGGCATCCTTATCGAAGCGGCGCAGCGCGGGGTGAAAGTGGTGGTCAGCCTTGATGGCTTTGGATGTGGCGAGCTGAGCCCGGCCTTTCTTGGCGAATTGGCCGAGGCTGGAGTGATGGTGCAGATGTTCGACCCAGCCTCCAAGACCCTGGGCATACGCACCAACTGGTTCCGCCGCCTGCACCGCAAGATCGTGGTGGTGGACGCCAGCGTGGCGTTTATCGGCGGGATCAATTTTTCCGCGGACCACTTGGCGGATTTCGGCCCCGAGGCCAAGCAGGATTATTCAGTACAGGTGATCGGCCCGGCAGTGGCTGACCTGCACCACTTTGCCCTGGCCCAAAGTGGTCGCCAGGTGCGCAGCCGTCGTGGCTGGCGACGGCGTCAGCAGCGGCCTTCGCCCTGGACCAACGAGCAAGGTGACGGCTTGGTGCGCCTGATTTATCGCGACAATATCCAGCATCGCGACGACATCGAAGAGGCGTATATCCACGCCCTGAGCCAAGCCCGCCAGCGAGTAGTGATCGCCAACGCCTACTTCTTCCCTGGCTATCGCCTGCTGCGTGAGATTCGTAACGCGGCGCGCCGTGGCGTGCACGTGCAATTGATCATGCAGGGCCAGCCCGATGTGCTGCTGGCCAAGCTGGCGGCGCGCATGCTCTACGACTATCTGCTCAAGGATGGCGTGGTGATTCACGAGTACTGCCAACGCCCGTTGCACGGCAAGGTTGCGCTGGTGGACGACGAATGGAGCACCGTGGGCTCCAGCAACCTCGACCCACTGAGCCTCGCGCTGAACCTGGAAGCCAATGTGCTGATTCGTGACCGGACATTCAATCAGCAGTTGTACGAACGCCTGGAAGCACTTGCCAGGAATCATTGCCAGACCATGCCTGCAAAGCGCAAGCCGCGCCTGTGGCTGTGGCGCCTGACCGTGGGCTTTTTGGTGTTCCATGTGATGCGCCACTTCCCTGCGCTGACCGGCTGGTTGCCAGCGCACAAGCCGCGCTTGAAACCTTTTGAGAGTAGGCCCCATGACGTCTGAAATCAGCGGTTCGCGGTTCAAGCGCTGGAAGAAACCGCTGACGATTGCGTTCTTCCTGCTGCTGATCGTCCTGTTCACCCTGCTCGCCCGGCGTATCGACTGGAGCGAAGTGTTCCAGACCCTGGGCGACTTCAAGCTGCGCACGTTGCTCATCGCTGGCGCCCTGACCTTGTGCAGTTTTATCGTCTATGCCTGTTTCGATCTGATCGGCCGCACCTACATTCGCCAGCCGCTGCGCTGGAAGCAGATCCTGCCGGTGGGCATCATCAGTTACGCGTTCAACCTCAACCTCAGCGCCTGGGTAGGCGGCATCGCCATGCGCTATCGGCTGTACTCCCGACTGGGAGTGAGCACCAGCAATATCGCCAAGATCCTCGGCCTGAGCCTGGCCACCAATTGGTTTGGCTATATGGCACTGGCCGGGGTGGTGTTCAGCAGCGGACTGGTCACCATGCCGCCCGGCTGGAAGCTCAGCAGTGGCGCTCTGCAAGGTGTCGGCGTGCTGTTGGTAATCGCAAGCCTTGGGTATCTGGCGGCGTGCCGGTTTTCAAAAAAACGCGCATGGTCGATCCGTGGCATCGAGATCAACCTGCCGTCGCTGCGCATGGCCTGCCTGCAACTGGCCCTGGGCGCCTTGAACTGGTCGCTGATGGCAGCGGTGATCTTTACCTTGCTGCCGGCCAAGCTGGATTACCCGCTGGTGTTGGGGGTGCTGCTGATCAGCGCGATTGCTGGAGTGGTCACCCATATACCTGCCGGGCTTGGGGTGTTGGAGGCCGTGTTCATTGGCCTGCTGCAACATGAAGCGTCACGAGGGAGTTTGCTGGCAGGGCTGATCGCGTATCGGGCGATTTATTTCATCTGCCCGCTGTTGATTGCGTTGGTGATGTACCTGGGCGTGGAAGCCAAGGCCAAGGCCCTGCGAGTGAAGAAAACACCCGCTTAGCGCGTCAGCGGGATTGAATGATGCTTAACCGCTCGCCCACCACCATCTCGGTAATCCAGTCCACCAGGATCGAGGTGTAGGCCTGTTGCGACACCGGGTCACTCAGGGAATGGTCGGCACCATCGATGATGCGGTGGGTCAGGGAGTGAGTCTGCTGGCAGGCCGCACGATAGCTCATGATGGTGGCGTGGGGCACATGATCGTCGGTTTCCGATTCGACGATCAGCACATCGCCAGTAAATTGTGCGCAGGCATGCAGGGCACGGTTGGTCTCGGCATGCACGAGGGTGCCGCGGTAATCCATCAAGTCGGCTTTATCCAGGTCGCGCTTGGGCTTGAGCCATTCCTGGTCGCGGTACAGCGCGGGCACCCGCAGCGCCAGCCAACGCACTGGGCGTAACGAGGTGAGGATGGCTGCCAGGTAGCCGCCATAGCTGGTGCCAACCACCGCCACCGCCGAGGTGTCGATAGCCGGGTGAGACAGCAGGCGGTCGTAGGCCGCTATCAGGTCGCGCAGGTTGTCTTCACGGGTAACGCGGGATAACGGAATGCCGGTGCCGGCGTGGCCGCGCAAGTCGAAGGTCAGGCATACGCAGCCCAGCCCGGCAATGCCTTTGGCTCGCTCCAGGTCGCGCTCCTGGCTGCCGCCCCAACCGTGCACGAACAACACGCCGGGCACTTTGGATTTTGGACTGAGGAATGTCCCGCTCATCTGTTCGTCGTCTATATCGATGGTGATGCTCTCGCTTCTAGCCGTCATAAGGTTTGACCGTCACGTATTTGAGAAGAAAGTCGCTGTTTTCGGCCGGGCCTCGGTAGACCTCGATGGCATCCGCCGGCAGCGCTTGCTCCACGTAGGTTTCCACCGAGGACACACGAATGGCCCTGAGACCCGGGTTGTTGATAAAGCTCTGCAGCGCCGCGACCTCTGCGCTGCTTGCGCCGCCCATGCGCCAGGATTGCTCGAGCACACCACTGCGCCGTTGGTTGTCGCTGTCCAGACCCTGGGCTATATCGTAGTTGCGCCGCGAGGCGTAGAAGCCAGGGTAGGCTTCGTCGGCAGCGTTGTCGAACACCCGAGCCTGCTCGATGGCTTCACGCACATCCTCTGGCAAGTCCAGCTTGAGCAGGTCTTCGTAGTAACCGCGCACGACCAAGAGATTGGAGCCGCCGTAAACCTCTTCGCCCTGCCCGTCCTGGGCCAGGTACTGCTCGCCGCAGTAGCTGAATACGTGAGCGCCGATAAAGCTCTGACCCACACTGTGGGTGACCACCTCGTGCAGATCCTGTTCCAGCACCACGCCCTCACTGAACATCTTGCTCGCTTCTGGACGTGCCAAGACCGCGTCGAACTCATCGAGGCTGTGGATAACTTCCTGGCCACGACCTGCGCAGGCATGCACGGGCTTGAGGCGAATCGGACCGCTGTAGAGCAGACGAGTGGCGGCGGGCCTGGCGTCGTTGAGGCTGAAGACAGTTAAGCCATCCAACACGACGTCGCGCACTCGCTCGCAGAATAACGGCGACCACCCTTCAGGCGCTTTTGCCTCAGGGCCCAGCAGGCCATGGCTGATGGCTTTGGTGCAGATGAAATCATGGTCGACATAACCGCCCCACAAGTCTTCTGGCCCCTTGATATTGAGCTCACGTGCTTGGGCGGGCCCAACCAGCGTTTGTGTGGGCAAAAGATACAGTTCACGCCCAGCGTGCAGATCGGGATCGTAATTGCCACCGAATTTGAGTCCGAGTATCTGCGCCAGCCAGCGGGCCAAGGCGCGGTTGGTTTCAACTTCATGCTGTGGCGCGCCCTCTCGCGTGGAGTGTGCGACCACCAGTTTCTTGCGATTCGTTGGGGTCATGCGTTCCCCTTGGTTATCCCGCCCTTATGTGTAGCACAAAGGCTGCATGGATCAGGCCAACGCGCGGCCGGCAGGGATAGTCTTTAAATCAATCAGTTGCGCCGAAAGTGATGGCCGTTAGCCTGTCTTATTCTGCACGACCTGCGTTACACCACACGGCGTTCTGCACGATTCAAACACCAAACCGGTTGCGGTAATCGCTGGGGGCCAGGCCGGTAATCTTCTTGAAGATCGCACGAAAGGCGCTGGGATCCTGATAGCCCACGGTCCAGGCGATGTGGTCGATCGTGCCGTTGGTGAACTCCAGCATCTGTCGCGCCTTGCCTACCCGCAGGTGCTGGCAGTATTCGGTGGGTTTCAACCCGGTCGCAGTGCGAAACCGTCGCAGGAACGTGCGCTCCTCAAGGTTCGCCTCCCGTGCCATTGCCGCCACGCCGACATCCACCGCGCCACTGGCTTGCAACCAATGCTGGACCTTGAGGATTGCGCTGTCGCCATGCCTGAGAATCGGCGCAAAGTTACTGCCGCACTGGCTGGCGCTGTCGCGGTGTTCGATCACCAGAAACCGCGCCGTGTCGGCCGCGATGCTGGGGCCCATCAGCCGGTCGACCAGGCGCAGGCCCAGCTCGGACCAGGCCATCAGCCCAGCGGTGGTGATCAGGTCGCCGTCATCGACAATAGGTTTATCCGCTTCCAGGCGCACCGCCGGGTAACGGGCCGCGAAGGTTTTCGCGGATGACCAGTGGGTGGTGGCGCTGCGCCCGTCCAAAAGCCCGCTGCGCGCCAGCATGATCGAGCCGATGCACACGCCGCCAAGCACCGTACCGGCGGCATGCTGCTGGCGGATCCACTCCAGCAGCGCCGGCGGCGCCTGATCTTCGGTGAATTCACCAATCGACGGGGGCACCAGCACGGCCATCATCGATTGGTCCGGACCTGGGTGGCTGTCAAACCCGCGCGCAGGCGTACCGTGGGCATCCACCTGCCAGTGGCTGACCCGCAACAGGGGCAGTTGCCCGGCTCGATGCTCGGCGGCGATGCGATTAGCCACCCCGAACAGGTCCGTCAGGCCATGCACCGCCGCCAGTTGCGCGCCCTGGTAGATCAACACCCCCAGCTCGACGGTCCCGCGTTCCACGGTCATTGTCAGTTTTCCCCCTGTTATTGTCGGTGCAGCCAATCCTCGGCCTGATCGCCAGCTAAGATACTAGGCCCATCAACCCATCACGAGGCGATACACATGGCCAAGCAGGCGCTCATCCTAATCGATATCCAGAACGACTACTTCCCACAAGGCAAGTGGCCCCTCGACGGCGTGGAAGCCGCGGCGGACAAGGCGGCGCAAGTGCTACAGGCGTTTCGCCAGGCCGGCGATGCAGTGATTCATGTGCGGCATGAATTCGAAGGCGACGACGCACCGTTCTTTACACCGGGCTCCGAAGGCGCGCATTTGCATGCCAAGGTGTTGAACGAGGGCGATGAACCGGTCGTGCTCAAGCACTTCGTGAATGCGTTTCGCCAAACCAACCTGCGCACCGTGCTGGAACAGCGCAGCATCACCGACGTGGTGGTAGTCGGCAGCATGAGCCATATGTGCGTGGATGCCGTGGTGCGAGCGGCGGCGGACCTGGGCTACAAAGTCACGGTGATCCATGACGCGTGTGCCACTCGCGATCAGGAATTCAACGGGCAGGTCATCCCGGCGGCTCAAGTACAAGGCGCGTACATGGCAGCCCTGGCCTTCGGCTATGCGGGCGTGGTGTCGGCGGATGAATTCTTGAAGGCGCAAGCGGCGGCCGCGTGACCGCCACTCGGATCGATGGCTCTAGCGTGTAGCAATGATGAACAGGCGCGGGAATGGCAGCAATACAGTGCCATCGCCCAAGGCCGGGTAGGCCTGGGTGATTCGCGCCCGGTACGCCTGCAGGAAAGCGGTTTTTTCATCGCTGCTCAACGGCGCGAGAAAGGGCCGCAATGCCGACGCCTTGAACCACTCCACTACCGCCGCGTGATCCGCCAGCGGGTGCTGATAAGTGGTGCGCCACACATCTACGGCACCGCAATGCTTGCTCAGCAGTTCGTAGTAGTAGTTGGCGGTGTGCCGCTCATTGTGTTTGACCGCGCCGATCTTCGCGGACCATGGGCCGTCGGCCGCGACTTCGCGGGCAAGGCGATGGGCTGGCTCGTCAAGGTTGTCTGGTGTTTGCACCGCCAGCGTGCCGCCTGGGTTCAGTTGGTTGACTAAGTGCGGGTAGAGTGTGGCGTGGTCGGGCAGCCATTGCAGCGAGGCATTGGCCAGGATCACATCGAAACTCTGTGCCGGACTCCAGGCACCGATATCTGCCAGCTCAAAGTTCAGCGCCGGCAGGCGCTTGCGGGCGTCGGCCAACATGTCATCGGAGCTGTCCATGCCGGTCACCTGCGCCTCGGGGAAGCGTTTGGCCAGCACTTCAGTGGAGTTGCCCGGCCCGCACCCCAAGTCAACGGCTGTACGCACGTCAGCAGTGGGAATGGCCGCGACCAGATCTCGGACGGGGCGAGTGCGTTGCTGTTCGAACAGCGTGTATTGCTTGGCAGACCAGGTCATCGCAATTTTCCTTGTTCTAGAGATGAACGACAGCCTAAAACTTGTGAGCCATGAGAACAAATAGCCGAATTGATCGCCGCCCCTGTTAAAAGCCTGTCCGTGAGCGGAAAACTCGGCGCTGTCGCCACACGCCTCGCCTGTACAGACTAGAATTATTATCGACCCAAACAGGTTGAGTCTTCTTAGGGTCATCAACTTAACGCCAGCGTAGTGTCCACGGACGATTTTTCTGGCCTCCATCAGCCAAAAATTATCCACACGTCAATGGAGCTGAGCCATGGCCTATTTGAAAACCCGCGAAGGTAACGATCTTTACTACAAGGATTGGGGCAGTGGTCAGCCCGTTGTGTTTTGCCACGGCTGGCCGCTGAACAGCGACAGTTGGGAGTCTCAAATGCTGCACTTCGCCAACCATGGTTTTCGTGCCATTGCGCATGACCGCCGCGGGCATGGCCGATCAAGTCAACCGTGGGCCGGCAATGACATGGATCACTACGCAGATGACTTGGCGCAACTGATCGAGCACTTGGATCTGACCGCCGTGATTCTCTTCGGTTTCTCCACCGGGGGCGGGGAAGTGGCACGCTATATCGCACGGCACGGCACTGCACGCGTGGCCAAGGCAGGGTTGATCTGCGCCGTGACGCCCCTGATGTTAAAAACCCCCAGTAATCCGCAGGGGACGCCGATAGATGTTTTCGACGGCCTGCGCGCCGACTCCATTGCCAACCGTTCGCAGCTCTATCTTGACCTCGCAAGCGGACCATTCTTCGGATTCAACCGAACAGGGGTCGAGCCGTCGCCAGGCTTGATCAATTCGTTCTGGATGCAAGGCGTAATGGGAGGTCACAAAAATACGTTTGACAGTATCGAGGCTTTTTCGGAAACCGACTTCAGGGATGATCTGAAGTACTTCAACATCCCCACGCTGATCATCCATGGAGGCGACGATCAAATTGTACCGATCCAAGCTTCGGCCCTGGAGAGCAAGCGCTTGATCCCACACGCCCAACTGCTGGTATACACAGGCGCCCCTCATGGGTTGACCGACACGCACAAGGAGCGAGCCAATCAAGATATGTTGCGCTTTGCGCAATTGTAGTCGGCAGCAGTACACAAAAAAAACGCGCGGCCTTAGGCAGCGCGTTCTTTTGCAGCGAGTCGCTTCGATGTGGCCTAGAACGGAATATCGTCATCAAAACTATCGAAATCCTGGGCCGGTTGCGGCGCAGCCTGTTGTGGCGCTGGGCGCGATTCACGCTGTGGCTGCTGGGCTGGCTGCGGACGCGACTGCTGTGGACGCGGTGCCGAGTTGGACATGCTGCCCTGGCCCTGTTGGTCGCCCTGTGGACGGCCGCCCAGCAGTTGCATGGTGCCTTGCATGTCGACCACGATTTCGGTGGTGTAGCGCTTGATACCGTCTTTTTCCCACTCGCGGGTTTGCAGCTTGCCTTCGATGTATACCTGCGAACCTTTGCGCAGGTACTCACCGGCGATCTCCGCAACCTTGCCGAACATCGACACGCGGTGCCATTCGGTCTTCTCGACTTTCTGGCCGGTCTGCTTGTCGGTCCACTGCTCGCTGGTCGCCAGACTCAGGTTGGTCACGGCGTTACCGTTAGGCAAGTAGCGAACTTCGGGATCCTGGCCGCACGTACCGACCAATATGACTTTGTTAACCCCACGGGCCATAACGTTCTCCTAAGCTGGGCGCGCTGTCGGCACTGGGTTGACCAGTTGCTCGAGCGTCGCGCGATCCAATAATTCGGTGTCTAGTTTGATGTAGATGGCGGCTTCTTCAGCGACAACCACGGCATCGGTAACCCCGGTGACGGTCTTCAGGCGCTCGGCCAGGCCTGCTTCGCGCATCGCGTCGGGCGATAACGGCAAGCGCAGACTCGTCACATAGGGAGGTTCGCGCATGGTAACAGCAAAGGCCAGCCAAAGTGCAGCCAGCCCGGCGCATCCCAGGAAAACAACCGACAAACCGCCATGCTGGAACATCCACCCACCCATGATGCCGCCCAGTGCGGAACCCAGGAACTGGCTGGTGGAATACACCCCCATCGCCGTGCCCTTGCCGCCGGCCGGTGAAACTTTACTGATCAGCGAAGGCAATGAAGCCTCCAGCAGGTTGAACGCGGTGAAAAATACCACCGTGCCGGTGACCAGCGCCCGCAGGCTGTCGCCGAACTGCCAGAAGAATAGCTCAGTGAGCATCAGCGTCGCGACGGCGCCGAGCAGAACTCGTTTCATTTTGCGTTTTTTCTCGCCGTAGATGATGAACGGGATCATGGCGAAGAACGAAATCAGCAGCGCGGTAAGGTACACCCACCAATGCTGTTCCTTGGGCAGGCCGGCTTTTTCCACCAGGGCCAGGGGCAAGGCGACGAAGCTGCACATCAACATGGCGTGCAACACAAAGATACCCAAATCCAGGCGCAGCAGGTCTGGGTGTTTGAGCGTGGGCAGCAACGCCTGGCGGGCGACACCGGATTCACGATGGGCCAGCGTGCCAGTAGAGCGCGGCACCATAAAGGCCACTATCACGATACCGAACAATGCCATGCCACCGGTGGCCAGGAACAACCCGTGCAAGCCAAACGCACGGGTCAGCAAAGGGCCGACCACCATGGCCACGGCAAACGACAGGCCGATGGTCATGCCAATCATGGCCATGGCCTTGGTGCGGTGCTGTTCACGGGTCAGGTCCGACAGCAAGGCCATGACCGCAGCGGAAATCGCGCCCGCACCCTGCAGGATGCGCCCGGCGATCACGCCCCAGATCGAATCGGACTGGGCTGCGAGCACGCTGCCCAAGGCGAACACGATCAGCCCGAGATAAATCACCGGGCGACGGCCAATGCGGTCGGAAATGATCCCGAATGGAATCTGGAAAATCGCCTGGGTCAGGCCATAGGCGCCAATCGCCAGGCCAATCAAAGCGGGGGTTGCGCCTGCGAGATCCATTCCATAGGTCGCCAGCACCGGCAACACCATAAACATGCCCAGCATACGGAAGGCGAACACCAGGGCCAGACCGCTTGCCGCTCGGGTCTCGCCGCTACTCATGCGTTCGCTGTGGGGATCGTGCATGGAAAAACCTCGTGTGAACCGGCGGCGATTCTACCAGTCCCATCGATTGAGAGGGTATATGCGGCGCTTTGCCGCGCAGCTTTCATGTAAGGCTGCAAGCGGCCTTTTGACAGTGTATATTCATCCAGTCTTTAGCCGTATACTCCGGCATTATTTACGCCCGCCGTGCGAGGCCATCTTGGACAAGATCCTGATTCGTGGGGCTAGAACCCACAACCTGAAGAACATCGACCTGACCCTGCCCCGGGACAAACTGATCGTCATCACCGGTTTGTCCGGCTCCGGCAAGTCGTCCCTGGCGTTCGACACGCTGTATGCCGAAGGTCAGCGTCGTTATGTGGAATCGCTGTCGGCCTATGCCCGGCAGTTCCTGTCGATGATGGAAAAACCCGACGTCGACACCATCGAAGGCTTGTCGCCGGCGATCTCCATTGAGCAGAAGTCGACCTCCCACAACCCACGTTCCACCGTGGGCACCATTACCGAGATCTACGACTACCTGCGCCTGCTGTACGCGCGGGTTGGTATTCCGCGTTGCCCGGACCACGACATTCCTCTGGAAGCCCAGACCGTCAGCCAGATGGTCGACCTGGTGCTGGCCCAGCCGGAAGGCGCCAAGCTGATGCTGCTGGCGCCCGTTATCCGCGAGCGCAAAGGCGAACACCTTTCGGTCTTCGAAGAGCTGCGGGCCCAAGGCTTCGTACGCGCACGCATCAACGGCAAGCTTTATGAGCTGGATGAAGCGCCGAAGCTCGACAAGCAGAAAAAGCATTCGATCGATGTGGTGGTCGACCGCTTCAAGGTGCGCGCCGACTTGCAGCAGCGTTTGGCGGAATCCTTCGAGACCGCGCTGAAGCTGGCCGATGGCATTGCCTTGGTAGCCCCCATGGATGACGAGCCGGGCGAAGAGATCATCTTCTCCGCACGCTTCGCCTGCCCGATCTGTGGCCACGCCATCAGCGAGCTGGAACCCAAGCTGTTTTCCTTCAATAACCCAGCCGGCGCCTGCCCGACGTGCGATGGCCTGGGCGTGAAGCAGTTTTTCGATATCAAGCGCCTGGTCAATGGCGACCTGACCTTGGCCGAAGGCGCGATACGTGGCTGGGACAGGCGTAACGTCTACTACTTCCAGATGCTGGGGTCGTTGGCTTCCCACTACAAGTTCAGCCTTGAAGTGCCGTTCAACCAACTGCCGACAGACCAGCAGAAGGTCATCCTCAACGGCAGCGGCTCGCAGAATGTCGACTTCAAGTACCTGAACGACCGCGGCGATATCGTCAAGCGCTCGCACCCGTTTGAAGGCATCGTGCCGAATCTGGAGCGCCGCTACCGCGAAACCGAATCGGCGAGCGTGCGTGAAGAGCTGGCCAAATTCCTCAGCACCCAGCCTTGCCCGGATTGCCGTGGCACGCGCCTGCGCCGTGAAGCACGACATGTGTGGGTAGGCGAGAAAACCCTGCCGGCGGTGACCAACCTGCCGATTGGCGATGCATGCGAATACTTTGGTGTGCTTAAGCTCACCGGGCGTCGCGGGGAGATTGCCGACAAAATCCTCAAGGAGATTCGCGAGCGGTTGCAGTTCCTGGTCAACGTCGGCCTGGACTACCTGTCGCTGGATCGCAGCGCCGATACCTTGTCGGGTGGTGAAGCACAGCGGATCCGCTTGGCCAGCCAGATTGGTGCGGGCCTGGTAGGCGTGCTGTATATCCTCGACGAGCCTTCGATTGGCTTGCACCAACGGGATAACGATCGCCTGCTGGGTACGTTGAAACACCTGCGGGATATCGGCAACACCGTGATTGTGGTCGAGCACGATGAAGACGCTATCCGCCTGGCAGATTATGTGGTCGATATCGGCCCAGGTGCTGGCGTGCATGGTGGGCATATCGTTGCCGAGGGTACGCCTGCCGAAGTAATGGCCCACCCCGATTCATTGACCGGCAAGTATTTGTCTGGCCGGGTGAAGATCGAAGTACCTGCCAAGCGTACTCCGCGTAACAAGAAAATGGCGCTACATCTCAAAGGCGCGCGCGGGAACAACCTGCGCAATGTCGACCTGGAGATTCCGCTGGGCCTGTTGACCTGCGTGACCGGTGTTTCCGGCTCGGGCAAATCGACGCTGATCAACAACACGTTGTTCCCATTGAGTGCCACCGCCCTGAACGGCGCGACCACCCTGGAAGCGGCAGCCCATGACAGCATCAAGGGCCTGGAACACCTGGACAAGGTGGTCGATATTGACCAGAGCCCGATCGGCCGCACACCGCGTTCCAACCCTGCGACCTACACCGGGTTGTTTACGCCGATTCGCGAGCTGTTTGCTGGCGTTCCAGAATCCCGTTCGCGGGGGTATGGGCCTGGCCGGTTCTCGTTCAACGTCAAGGGCGGGCGCTGTGAAGCATGCCAGGGCGACGGCCTGATCAAGGTGGAGATGCACTTCCTGCCGGACATCTACGTGCCGTGCGATGTGTGCAAGAGCAAGCGCTACAACCGCGAAACCCTGGAAATCAAATACAAGGGCAAAAGCATCCACGAAACCCTGGAGATGACTATCGAGGAAGCCCGGGTGTTCTTTGACGCGGTGCCGGCGTTGGCGCGCAAGCTGCAGACGTTGATGGACGTGGGCCTGTCGTATATCAAGCTCGGGCAATCGGCGACTACGTTGTCCGGTGGCGAGGCGCAGCGGGTCAAGTTGTCTCGCGAGCTGTCCAAGCGAGATACCGGCAAGACCCTGTACATTCTCGATGAGCCGACTACCGGACTGCACTTCGCGGATATCCAGCAATTGCTGGACGTACTGCACCGCCTTCGCGACCACGGCAATACCGTGGTGGTGATTGAGCACAACCTCGATGTAATCAAGACCGCTGACTGGTTAGTGGACCTCGGGCCAGAAGGTGGCTCCAAGGGTGGCCAGATCATCGCCGTGGGCACACCGGAGCAAGTCTCCGAGATGTCGCAGTCACACACGGGTTATTACTTGAAGCCGTTGTTGGCGCGCGACCGGGCCTGATTTTCAGGCCCCAATAAAAAGCCCCTGTCACGTTGCGGTGACAGGGGCTTTTTTGTAGCCGGAAGTTAGAACTGCGATTGCAGATAATTCTCCAGGCCAATCAACTTGATGAGGCCCAACTGCTTTTCCAGCCAGTAGGTGTGGTCTTCTTCGGTGTCATTCAACTGGACACGCAGTATTTCCCGGGTGACATAGTCGTTGTGCTGCTCACACAGCTCGATGCCCTTGCACAGGGCCGCACGGACCTTGTACTCAAGGCGCAGGTCGGCAGCGAGCATGTCAGGTACCGTTGTGCCCACATCCAGATCATCGGGACGCATGCGTGGCGTGCCTTCAAGCATCAGGATGCGGCGCATCAGCGCATCAGCATGCTGTGCCTCTTCTTCCATCTCATGGTTGATACGTTCGTAAAGCTCGGTAAAGCCCCAGTCTTCGTACATACGCGAGTGGATGAAATATTGATCACGAGCTGCCAGTTCGCCCGTCAGCAACGTGTTGAGGTAATCGATTACGTCGGGGTGACCTTGCATCGCCCTACATCTCCCTACTTGAAAGGCTGTAGTTTGAACCATGATGACTTGAAGGTCACGGGATCAACGGCAGAAAAGTGAAGATTTCCGGAGAAAAGTAGCTGAAATAACGCAAAAACCGCCCAAATGAGGGCGGTTCTGCTTATCGTTTAGAGTCAGTTAAGCGATACACCCAGTGCCTTTGCGATTGCTTCTCCATAAGCCGGGTCCGCCTTATAGAAATGCTGCAATTGACGCTGGACCACATCGCTGGAAACCCCAGCCATCGCACCGGCAATGTTGCTGGTAAGCAGGGCTTTTTGCTCATCGTTCATCAGGCGGAACAACGCACCCGCATGGCTGTAGTAGTCGGTGTCTTCACGATGATCGTAACGATCCGCGGCGCCGCTCAGGGCCAATGCAGGCTCTGCATATTGCGGGGCTTGTTTCGGCGCATCGGCGTAGCTGTTTGGCTCGTAGTTGGGAGCCGCACCACCGTTACTGCCGAAGGCCATCGAACCGTCACGCTGGTAGCTGTTCACCGGGTTGCGTGGCGCATTCACCGGCAATTGCTGGTGGTTGGTGCCGACACGGTAGCGGTGGGCATCTGCGTAAGCGAAAACCCGACCTTGCAGCATGCGGTCCGGCGACAGGCCAACACCTGGAACCATGTTGCTTGGGCCGAATGCAGCCTGTTCCACTTCAGCGAAGTAGTTCTGCGGATTGCGGTTGAGCTCCAGCTCACCCACTTCAATCAACGGGAACTCTTTTTGCGACCAGGTCTTGGTCACGTCAAACGGGTTCTCGTAGTGAGCATTCGCCTGGGCCTCAGTCATGATCTGGATGCAGACGCGCCATTTCGGAAAGTCACCGCGCTCAATCGCCCCAAACAGATCACGCTGGGCATAGTCAGGATCAGTCCCTGCAAGTCGGGCAGCCTCGGCTGGCGCCAGGTTCTTGATACCTTGCTTGGTCTTGTAGTGCCATTTCACCCAATGACGTTCGCCCTTGGCATTGATCAGGCTGTAAGTGTGGCTACCGAAGCCATGCATGTGACGATAGCCGTCTGGAATACCGCGGTCCGAAAACAGGATCGTGACCTGGTGCAGCGCCTCAGGAGAGTGTGACCAGAAGTCCCACATCATCTGCGCGCTTTTCAGGTTGCTTTGCGGCAGACGTTTCTGGGTGTGGATAAAGTCCGGGAATTTCAATGGGTCGCGGATGAAGAACACCGGGGTGTTGTTACCCACGATGTCCCAGTTGCCTTCTTCGGTGTAGAACTTCAAGGCGAAGCCACGTGGATCTCGCTCGGTGTCAGCCGAACCGCGCTCGCCACCTACAGTGGAGAACCGCAGGAAGGTCGGCGTTTGCTTGCCAACCGATTCGAACAGCTTGGCGCTGGTGTACTGGGTGATGTCTTTTGTCACAGTGAACGTACCGTAAGCACCCGAACCTTTGGCGTGCACACGACGCTCGGGGATGTTTTCACGGTTGAAGTGAGCGAGCTTCTCGATCAGGTGAAAATCGTCGAGCAGCAACGGGCCGCGAGGGCCGGCGGAACGCGAGTTCTGGTTGTCTGCGACGGGGGCGCCGCTGGCGGTGGTAAGGACTTTATTCTGGCTCATGCGCAATCTTCCTCAGGTCGGGCTTGGAACTGCCGGCTAATCGGCTTGGAGGGAGTATTGATCATCAACATGACGTGTACAAATTCATTAAATCGTAAGCATCAATAGAAAATAACTAATAACCTTCCAATATTCATAGTACCCAGCGCCGATGAGTGAAAGCTTGTATCTATTGAGCTTTCCTTGCGCGCACAAAAAACCGGGCACAAGGCCCGGTTCTTCGTTACAGCTTGTCGTCTTACTCGGCGGATACAGCTTCGCCAGCAGTAGCACGATCAACCAACTCGACATACGCCATAGGCGCGTTGTCGCCAGCGCGGAAACCGCACTTGAGGATGCGCAGGTAGCCACCCTCACGGGTAGCGTAACGCTTGCCCAGGTCGTTGAAGAGCTTACCAACGATAGCTTTCGAACGAGTACGGTCGAAAGCCAGACGGCGGTTAGCCAGGCTGTCTGTCTTGGCCAAAGTGATCAGCGGCTCAGCAACGCGACGCAGTTCTTTGGCTTTCGGCAGTGTAGTTTTGATCAGCTCGTGCTCGAACAGCGACACCGCCATGTTTTGGAACATGGCCTTGCGGTGCGAGCTGGTACGGCTCAGGTGACGACCACTTTTACGATGACGCATGGTTCATTCCTTACCAAACTCACGTTCGGTGATTACGACGATCAGGCAGTCGCCTTGTCGTCCTTCTTAAGACTTGCAGGCGGCCAGTTGTCGAGGCGCATGCCGAGGGACAGACCGCGGGAGGCCAGAACGTCCTTGATTTCAGTCAAGGATTTCTTGCCCAGGTTCGGAGTCTTCAACAGTTCTACTTCGGTACGCTGAATCAGGTCGCCGATGTAGTAAATGTTTTCCGCCTTAAGGCAGTTAGCCGAACGTACAGTCAGTTCCAGATCGTCAACCGGGCGAAGCAGGATCGGATCGATCTCGTCTTCTTGCTCGATTACCACTGGCTCGCTGTCACCCTTGAGGTCGACGAACGCAGCCAACTGCTGTTGCAGAATGGTTGCAGCGCGGCGGATAGCCTCTTCAGGATCCAGGGTACCGTTGGTTTCCAGATCAATAACCAGCTTGTCCAGGTTAGTACGCTGCTCGACACGGGCGTTTTCCACCACGTATGCGATACGGCGAACCGGGCTGAACGAAGAGTCAAGCTGCAAGCGACCAATGCTGCGGCTTTCGTCTTCATCGCTCTGACGCGAGTCGGCCGGTTCATAACCACGACCACGAGCTACAGTGAGCTTCATGTTCAGGGCGCCGTTAGACGCCAGGTTAGCGATTACGTGATCGGGGTTAACGATCTCGACATCATGATCCAGCTGAATATCGGCAGCGGTAACCACCCCCGAACCCTTCTTCGACAAGGTCAGCGTAACTTCGTCACGGCCGTGCAGCTTGATAGCCAGACCTTTAAGGTTCAACAGGATTTCAATTACGTCTTCCTGTACACCTTCGATGGCGCTGTACTCGTGGAGCACACCGTCAATCTCGGCCTCGACTACTGCACAGCCGGGCATTGAGGACAACAGGATGCGGCGCAGCGCGTTGCCCAGGGTGTGGCCAAAACCACGCTCGAGAGGCTCGAGAGTGATCTTGGCGCGGGTTGGACTGACAACCTGCACATCAATGTGGCGGGGTGTCAGGAACTCATTTACCGAAATCTGCATGGATGCACCTATTTTCTAGCCCTTACTTGGAGTAGAGCTCGACAATCAGGCTTTCGTTGATGTCGGCGGACAGATCACTGCGAGCAGGAACGTTCTTGAAAACGCCCGACTTCTTCTCAGTGTCTACTTCTACCCATTCTACGCGGCCACGTTGGGCACACAGATCGAGAGCTTGGACAATGCGAAGTTGGTTTTTAGCTTTCTCGCGAACTGCGACCACGTCACCAGCACGAACCTGGTAGGACGGAACGTTTACGGTCTGACCGTTAACGCTGATCGACTTGTGCGATACCAGCTGACGGGATTCGGCACGAGTCGAACCAAAGCCCATACGGTATACAACGTTGTCCAGACGGCATTCGAGCAGTTGCAGCAGGTTTTCACCGGTTGCACCTTTCTTGCCAGCAGCTTCTTTGTAGTAGCCGCTGAACTGACGCTCGAGAACGCCGTAGATACGACGGACCTTCTGCTTTTCACGCAGTTGGGTGCCGTAATCGGACTGGCGACCGCGGCGTTGGCCGTGGATACCAGGTGCTGCTTCAATGTTGCACTTCGATTCGATCGCGCGCACGCCGCTCTTCAGGAAGAGATCGGTGCCCTCGCGACGAGCGAGTTTGCATTTTGGACCAATGTAACGAGCCATTCTTTACAATCTCCTGGATTACACGCGGCGCTTCTTCGGCGGACGGCACCCGTTGTGCGGGATTGGCGTCACGTCGGTGATGCTGGCGATCTTATAGCCACAGCCGTTCAAAGCACGGACAGCAGACTCACGACCTGGGCCTGGACCTTTGACGTTAACGTCGAGGTTTTTCAGGCCGTATTCCAGCGCAGCTTGACCAGCACGTTCAGCAGCTACTTGAGCAGCAAACGGGGTGGACTTGCGGGAACCGCGGAAACCCGAACCACCGGAGGTAGCCCAAGAAAGCGCGTTACCTTGACGGTCGGTGATGGTCACGATGGTGTTGTTAAAAGATGCATGGATGTGGGCGATGCCATCAACCACTGTCTTTTTAACTTTTTTACGAGGACGAGCAGCAGGTTTTGCCATGATAATTTTCCTGTCGATTCGCTGGGGCGATTACTTGCGGATCGGCTTACGCGGACCTTTACGGGTACGCGCGTTAGTCTTGGTACGCTGACCGCGTACTGGAAGACCACGACGATGACGCAGACCGCGATAGCAACCGAGGTCCATCAAACGCTTGATTTTCATGTTGATTTCGCGACGCAGGTCACCTTCAGTGGTGAACTTCGCCACTTCGCCACGCAGCTGTTCAATCTGCTCGTCGCTCAGATCCTTGATCTTAGCGGCTGGGTTTACCCCAGCAACTGCGCAAATTTTCTGCGCAGTAGTGCGACCAACACCATAGATGTAGGTCAGCGAGATAACAGTGTGCTTGTTATCTGGAATGTTAACGCCTGCAATACGGGCCATTCAGTGGGACTCCAATTGACAGCTACCTACGCCCCGGAAGCCAAGAAATAGGGCGCGAGATAATATCGCTGTAATAACAAATAATCAACCCGGCAGCGCACTAGCTGCCGGGCTTCAAGCGGATCACACTCAGCCTTGGCGCTGTTTGTGACGCGGTTCCGCGCTGCAAATTACTCGAACAACACCTTCGCGGCGAATAATCTTGCAGTTACGGCACAGCTTTTTCACCGATGCACGAACTTTCATCACCAACTCCTCGAACCTTATGGGTACTCAGCGCAACATGCCGCTGCCGTAACCCTTCAGGTTGGCTTTCTTCATCAGGGATTCGTACTGGTGCGAAACGAGGTGCGATTGTACTTGGGACATGAAGTCCATCACAACCACGACCACGATCAGCAACGAGGTCCCGCCAAGGTAGAACGGAACGTTTGCTGCAACCACCAGGAACTGGGGCAACAAGCACACGGCCGTCATATATAGAGCACCGAACAGGGTCAAACGAGTCAGAACGCCATCAATGTAGCGTGCCGACTGCTCACCTGGACGGATGCCCGGAATAAAGGCACCGGACTTCTTCAGGTTTTCCGCTACGTCTTTCGGATTGAACATCAACGCCGTATAGAAGAAGCAGAAGAAAATAATCCCTGCACTAAACAGCAGAATATTCAACGGCTGACCAGGAGCGATCGACTGAGAGAGGTCCTGCAGCCAGCCCATATTTTCGGACTGACCAAACCAGGTACCCAACGAAGCCGGAAACAGCAAGATGCTGCTCGCGAAAATTGCCGGAATAACGCCGGCCATATTCACTTTCAGCGGCAAGTGGCTGGTCTGCGCAGCAAAGACCTTGCGGCCCTGCTGACGCTTGGCGTAGTGAACAGCAATACGACGCTGGCCACGCTCAATGAACACCACAAAACCGATAATCGCTACTGCCAGCAAACCGATGGCAACCAAGGCGAAGATATTGATATCACCCTGACGCGCAGACTCGAAAGACTGCCCGATTGCCCTCGGAAGACCGGCGACGATACCTGCGAAAATCAACATCGAGATACCGTTACCAACACCACGCTCAGTAATCTGCTCACCCAGCCACATCATGAACATCGCACCAGCCACAAATGTGGATACCGCGACGAAATGGAAGCCAAAGTCACCAGTGAACGCAACGCCCTGCCCTGCCAGGCCAACGGACATGCCGATAGCTTGAACCAGGGCAAGGACGACAGTGCCGTAGCGGGTGTACTGGCTAATCTTGCGACGGCCAGCTTCACCTTCCTTCTTCAACTGCTCCAGTTGCGGGCTGACGGCTGTCATCAGTTGCATGATGATCGATGCCGAAATGTACGGCATGATCCCCAGTGCAAAGATGCTCATCCGCTCCAGCGCGCCACCGGAAAACATGTTGAACAAGCTAAGAATGGTCCCCTCATTCTGTCGAAACAGGTCTGCGAGTCGGTCCGGGTTGATACCTGGAACCGGGATGTGTGCGCCTATTCGGTAGACGATAATCGCCAGGAACAGAAAACGCAGACGAGCCCAAAGTTCAGACATACCGCCTTTGCCGAGCGCTGAGAGAGCACCTTGCTTAGCCATTTATTCCTCGAACTTGCCGCCAGCTGCTTCGATAGCCGAACGCGCACCTTTGGTGGCGCCGATTCCCTTGCCGATAGTGACAGCGCGAGTCACTTCACCGGACAGCATGATTTTCACACGCTGTACGTTGACGTTGATCACGTTGGCATCTTTCAGGGTCTGCACAGTAACGATGTCGCCTTCCACTTTAGACAGCTCGGACAGACGCACTTCTGCGCGGTCCATGGCTTTCAGGGATACGAAACCGAACTTAGGCAGGCGACGATGCAGCGGCTGTTGACCGCCTTCAAAGCCTGGAGCGATGGTGCCACCGGAGCGGGAGGTTTGACCTTTGTGGCCACGGCCACCAGTCTTACCCAAACCGCTACCGATACCACGGCCCGGACGATGCTTTTCGCGACGGGAACCCGGCGCTGGACTCAGATCATTGAGTTTCATCGATTAACCCTCTACACGCAGCATGTAGTAAGCCTTGTTGATCATCCCGCGATTCTCGGGAGTATCCTGGACTTCTACAGTGTGACCGATGCGACGCAGACCCAAACCTTTAACGCACAGTTTGTGGTTAGGGATGCGGCCGGTCATGCTTTTGATCAGCGTTACTTTAACGGTAGCCATGATCAGAAGATCTCCTTGACAGTCAGGCCACGCTTGGCAGCGATGGACTCAGGAGATTGCATAGCTTTCAAACCCTTGAAAGTGGCGTGAACCACGTTTACCGGGTTAGTCGAGCCGTAGCACTTGGCCAGAACGTTCTGAACGCCAGCAACTTCGAGGACAGCACGCATAGCGCCGCCAGCGATGATACCGGTACCTTCAGAAGCAGGCTGCATGTACACCTTCGAAGCGCCATGGGCGGACTTCATTGCGTACTGCAGAGTGGTGCCGTTCAGATCAACTTGGATCATGTTGCGACGAGCAGCTTCCATTGCCTTCTGGATCGCAGCAGGCACTTCACGTGACTTGCCACGGCCGAAGCCAACACGCCCTTTACCATCACCTACCACGGTCAACGCGGTGAAAGTGAAGATACGGCCGCCTTTAACGGTTTTGGCTACGCGGTTAACTTGAACCAGCTTCTCAATGTAGCCTTCGTCGCGCTTTTGGTCGTTATTTGACATAACTTAGAACTCCAGCCCAGCTTCACGAGCAGCATCAGCCAGCGCTTTCACGCGACCGTGGTACTTGAAGCCAGAGCGGTCGAAAGCCACTTGCGAGACGCCAGCGGCCTTAGCACGCGTAGCGACCAGCTGGCCAACCTTTGTGGCCGCGTCGATGTTGCCAGTGGCACCATCACGCAGTTCTTTATCCAAAGTCGAGGCGCTTGCCAGGACTTTGTTGCCGTCGGCCGAGATGACCTGGGCGTAGATGTGCTGCGACGAGCGGAACACGCAGAGACGCACGACTTCGAGTTCGTGCATTTTCAGGCGTGCTTTGCGAGCGCGACGCAGTCGAGTAACTTTTTTGTCGGTCATTTGCTATGCCCTACTTCTTCTTGGCTTCTTTACGACGGACGACTTCGTCCGCGTAGCGCACACCTTTGCCTTTGTACGGCTCTGGTGGACGGAAGTCGCGGATCTCAGCGGCCACTTGACCTACCAGCTGCTTGTCGATGCCCTTGATCAGGATATCGGTCTGGCTAGGGGTCTCAGCAGTGATGCCCGCTGGCAGTTCGTAATCCACAGGGTGCGAGAAGCCAAGGGCAAGGTTCAGAACCGTGCCTTTTGCTTGCGCTTTGTAACCAACACCGACCAGCTGGAGCTTACGCTCGAAGCCTTGGCTTACGCCTTGGACCATGTTGTTTACCAACGCACGCGTGGTACCGGCCATTGCGCGAGTTTGTTGATCGCCATTGCGAGCAGCGAAACGCAGCTCACCAGCTTCTTCAACGATCTCAACGGACGAATGGATGTTCAGTTCAAGAGTACCCTTGGCACCCTTCACCGAAAGCTGTTGGCCTGCGAATTTGACTTCGACACCGGCTGGCAGCTTAACGGGGTTCTTAGCGACGCGTGACATGCTTATCCCCCCTTAGAACACAGTGCAAAGAACTTCGCCGCCGACACCGGCAGCGCGCGCAGCACGATCCGTCATCACACCTTTGTTGGTGGAGACGATAGACACGCCCAGACCGCCACGAACTTTCGGCAGATCTTCAGCGGACTTGTACTGACGCAGGCCTGGACGGCTAACGCGCTTCACTTCCTCGATGACCGAACGGCCTTCGAAGTACTTCAGCTCGATGGACAGCAGTGGTTTGATTTCGCTGCTGATCTGATAACCCGCAATGTAGCCTTCGTCTTTCAGGACTTTGGCAACAGCTACCTTCAACTTGGAAGATGGCATGCTTACGACGGACTTTTCAGCCATCTGGGCATTACGGATACGAGTTAGCATGTCCGCTAACGGGTCCTGCATACTCATGGGCTAGACGCTCCTAATACAAAAAAATTAGCCTTGCGGCTACATATGTCGCCGAGAATCTCCGAGCATAGAAAACACGGGCTCAGGCGAGCCGGGTATTCTAGACACACTCCGGAAATGAAACAAGCCCCAAAAGGGGCTTGTTCCAGATTCAAGGTCACCGGCGGTCAGTATCTTGCGATCCGAACCGCCTGGACTTCGAACGTACTTACCAGCTGGCTTTAACCAGACCTGGTACGTCACCACGCATTGCCGCTTCACGCAGTTTGTTACGGCCGAGGCCGAACTTGCGGTAAACGCCGTGTGGACGACCGGTCAGGCGGCAGCGGTTACGCATGCGCGAAGCGCTTGCGTCACGTGGCTGCTTCTGCAGAGCAACTGTAGCTTCCCAACGCGCTTCTGGACTTGCGTTCAGATCAACGATGATTGCTTTCAGTGCTGCACGCTTTTTGGCGTACTTGGCAACCGTGAGCTGACGCTTCAGCTCGCGGTTTTTCATGCTCATCTTGGCCATGGTCCTACTCCAATCAGTTGCGGAACGGGAATTTGAAAGCACGCAACAGGGCGCGACCTTCATCATCGTTCTTGGCAGTGGTGGTCAGGGTGATATCCAGACCGCGGAGAGCATCGATCTTGTCGTAGTCGATTTCCGGGAAGATGATCTGCTCTTTCACGCCCATGCTGTAGTTACCACGACCATCGAAGGACTTGGCATTCAGGCCGCGGAAGTCGCGGACCCGAGGCAGGGAGATCGACAGCAGACGATCCAGGAATTCGTACATACGCTCACGGCGCAGAGTCACTTTGACGCCGATCGGCCAACCTTCACGGACTTTAAAGCCAGCGATGGATTTCCGAGCGTAAGTCACAACGACTTTTTGACCGGTGATCTTTTCCAGGTCAGCAACCGCGTGCTCGATGACTTTTTTGTCGCCGATCGCTTCGCCCAAACCCATGTTCAGGGTGATTTTGGTGACGCGCGGAACTTCCATCACGTTCCCGAGCTTAAGTTCTTCCTTAAGCTTGGGGGCGATTTCCTTCCGGTAAATCTCTTGTAGTCGTGCCATGGTCTTATCTACCTAGCAGTGTTCAAGCATCAACCGCTTTTTGGGTCGACTTGAAGACACGAATTTTCTTACCGTCTTCTACTTTGAAACCAACGCGGTCAGCCTTGTTGGTTTCGCCGTTGAAGATGGCGACGTTAGAAGCGTGCAATGGCGCTTCTTTCTCGACGATACCGCCCTGTACGCCCGACATCGGGTTAGGCTTGGTATGACGCTTGACCAGGTTAAGACCACCAACGACCAGACGGTCATCAGCGAGAACCTTCAGCACCTTACCGCGCTTACCTTTGTCTTTGCCGGCGATCACGATGATCTCGTCGTCACGACGAATCTTTTGCATGTCGGATCTCCTTACAGCACTTCTGGGGCGAGCGAGACGATCTTCATGAACTTCTCAGTACGAAGTTCACGGGTCACTGGCCCAAAGATACGGGTGCCGATAGGCTCTTGCTTGTTGTTCAGAAGAACAGCAGCGTTGCCATCAAAGCGGATAATGGAGCCATCTGCACGACGTACGCCGTGACGAGTGCGGACTACGACAGCAGTCATCACTTGGCCTTTTTTCACCTTACCGCGAGGAATTGCTTCCTTCACGGTAACTTTGATGATGTCACCGATACCAGCGTAACGACGATGGGAGCCACCCAGCACCTTGATGCACATAACACGGCGAGCGCCGCTGTTATCGGCCACATCGAGCATGGATTGAGTCTGAATCATATAATTTCTCCGACCCCTAGTCCTTAGACTTCCACAGCGCGTTCGAGAATATCAACCAGTGCCCAAGACTTGGTCTTGGCCAGCGGACGAGTTTCACGAATAGTGACTTTGTCGCCGATGTGGCACTGATTGGTTTCGTCGTGCGCGTGCAGCTTAGTCGAACGCTTAACATATTTACCGTAGATCGGGTGCTTAACGCGACGCTCGATCAAAACGGTGATGGTTTTGTCCATCTTGTCGCTGACAACACGGCCAGTCAGCGTACGGACAGTCTTTTCGGCTTCAGCCATGATCACTTACCTGCCTGCTGGTTGAGCACAGTCTTCACGCGAGCGATGTCACGCTTAACTTGCGAGAGCAGATGAGACTGCCCCAACTGGCCAGTTGCTTTCTGCATGCGCAGATTGAACTGGTCGCGCAGCAGGCCGAGCAGTTGCTCGTTCAGCTGCTGTGCGGATTTTTCACGAAGTTCATTCGCTTTCATCACATCACCGTCCGTTTAACAAAGGAGGTGGCGAGCGGCAGCTTTGCAGCAGCCAGGGCGAAAGCCTCACGCGCCAGCTCTTCAGAAACGCCCTCGATTTCATACAGGACTTTGCCTGGCTGAATCTGGGCTACCCAGTATTCCACGTTACCCTTACCTTTACCCATCCGAACCTCGAGAGGTTTTTTGGAGATCGGCTTGTCCGGGAATACACGGATCCAGATCTTGCCGCCACGCTTTACGTGACGGGTCAGAGCACGACGCGCTGACTCGATCTGACGAGCGGTGAGACGACCACGAGCTACAGACTTCAGCGCGAACTCGCCGAAGCTGACTTTGCTACCGCGCTGAGCCAGACCACGGTTGTGGCCTGTCATCTGCTTGCGGAACTTCGTACGCTTAGGTTGCAACATTTGGCGTACCCCTTACTTAGCAGCTTTTTTACGAGGCGCTGGTGCTTGTGGTTTCAGTTCTTCTTGGCGACCACCAATTACTTCGCCTTTGAAGATCCAAACCTTTACACCGATCACACCATAAGTGGTGTGAGCTTCGTAGTTGGCATAGTCGATGTCGGCACGCAGGGTGTGCAGTGGCACACGACCTTCGCGATACCATTCAGTACGTGCGATTTCAGCACCGCCGAGACGACCGCTCACTTGGATTTTGATGCCTTTGGCACCAATACGCATGGCGTTCTGTACGGCGCGCTTCATAGCGCGACGGAACATTACGCGACGTTCCAGCTGCTGAGCTACGCTCTGCGCAACCAGCATACCGTCGAGCTCCGGCTTACGGATCTCTTCGATATTGATGTGCACAGGCACACCCATTTGCTTGGTCAGGTCCTGACGCAGTTTCTCAACATCTTCACCCTTCTTCCCGATAACGATACCTGGACGAGCGGTGTGGATGGTGATACGTGCAGTTTGCGCCGGACGATGGATATCGATACGGCTTACGGACGCGCTTTTTAGTTTGTCTTGGAGATACTCACGCACCTTCAGATCAGCGAACAAATAGTCCGCATAAGTCCGACCGTCTGCGTACCAGACGGAGGTGTGCTCCTTGACGATTCCCAGGCGAATGCCAATGGGATGTACTTTCTGACCCATCTCTTCGACTCCGTTACTTGTCAGCAACCTTGACAGTGATATGGCAAGACCGCTTGACGATGCGATCAGCACGGCCTTTGGCACGTGGCATGATGCGCTTCAGCGAACGCCCTTCGTTGACGAAAACGGTGCTGACTTTAAGGTCATCAACGTCTGCGCCTTCGTTATGCTCGGCGTTGGCTACGGCCGACTCCAGCACTTTCTTCATGATCTCGGCGGCTTTCTTACTGCTGAAAGCCAACAGGTTGAGCGCTTCGCCCACCTTCTTCCCGCGGATCTGGTCGGCGACCAAGCGGGCTTTCTGGGCGGAGATTCGAGCGCCCGACAACTTAGCGGCTACTTCCATTTCCTTACCCCTTAACGCTTGGCTTTCTTGTCTGCCACGTGCCCACGATAAGTGCGGGTACCGGCAAACTCGCCTAGTTTGTGGCCGACCATGTCTTCGTTAACGAGAACTGGGACGTGTTGGCGACCGTTGTGTACTGCGATGGTCAGACCGACCATTTGTGGCAGGATCATCGAACGACGCGACCAGGTTTTAACTGGTTTGCGATCGTTCTTTTCCGCCGCCACTTCGATCTTCTTCAGTAGGTGAAGATCAATAAAAGGACCTTTTTTCAGAGAACGTGGCACTGTCGTATCCCTCTATTTACTTGCGACGACGGACGATCATTTTGTCGGTACGCTTATTACCACGAGTCTTCGCGCCCTTAGTCGGGAAGCCCCATGGCGATACCGGATGACGACCACCAGAGGTACGACCTTCACCACCACCGTGTGGGTGGTCAACCGGGTTCATGGCAACACCACGAACGGTTGGGCGAACGCCACGCCAGCGTTTGGCACCAGCTTTACCCAGCGAACGCAGGCTGTGCTCGGAGTTCGAGACTTCACCCAGGGTCGCACGGCATTCAGCCAGCACTTTACGCATCTCACCAGAACGCAGACGCAGGGTCACGTAGACACCTTCACGAGCGATCAGCTGAGCCGAAGCACCAGCGGAACGAGCGATCTGTGCGCCTTTACCTGGCTTCAATTCGATGCCGTGTACGGTGCTACCAACTGGAATGTTACGCAGTTGCAGAGCGTTGCCCGGCTTGATCGGTGCCAGGGCACCTGCGATCAGCTGGTCGCCAGCACTCACGCCTTTAGGGGCGATGATGTAGCGACGCTCGCCATCTGCGTACAGCAGCAGAGCGATGTGAGCAGTACGGTTTGGATCGTATTCGATACGCTCGACAGTGGCAGCGATGCCATCTTTGTCGTTGCGACGGAAGTCGACCAGACGATAATGCTGCTTATGGCCACCACCGATGTGACGAGTGGTAATACGACCATTGTTGTTACGACCACCAGTCTTCGATTTCTTCTCGAGCAGCGGTGCGTGAGGAGCGCCTTTATGCAGCTCCTGGTTGACCACCTTGACCACAAAACGGCGGCCAGGGGAAGTCGGTTTGCATTTAACGATTGCCATGATGCACCCCTTCCTTACTCAGCACTGCTGCTGAAATCGAGATCTTGGCCTGGCTGAAGGGAGATAACTGCCTTCTTCCAGTCATTACGCTTGCCCAGACCGCGAGCAGTGCGCTTGCTCTTACCCAGAACATTCAGGGTAGTAACACGCTCTACTTTCACGCTGAACAGGCTTTCGACGGCCTTCTTGATTTCCAGCTTGGTTGCGTCAGTTGCAACCTTGAAAACGAACTGGCCTTTCTTGTCAGCCAGAACCGTAGCCTTTTCGGAAACGTGCGGGCCAAGCAGAACTTTAAATACGCGTTCCTGGTTCATCCCAGCAGCTCCTCGAATTTCTTCACGGCCGACACGGTGATCAACACCTTGTCGTATGCGATCAGACTAACTGGATCGGAACCTTGCACGTCACGTACATCAACGTGTGGCAGGTTGCGAGCAGCCAGGTACAGGTTCTGATCAACAGCTTCAGACACGATCAAAACGTCGGTCAGGCTCATGTTGTTCAGTTTGCCCAGCAGATCTTTGGTTTTTGGACTTTCAACAGCGAAGTCTTGAACCACGACCAGGCGATCAGTACGCACGAGTTCAGCAAGGATGGAGCGCAGTGCTGCGCGGTACATCTTCTTGTTGAGCTTCTGAGAGTGATCCTGAGGACGAGCTGCGAAAGTGGTACCGCCGCCGCGCCAGATTGGGCTACGGATAGTACCGGCACGAGCACGGCCAGTACCTTTCTGACGCCAAGGGCGCTTACCGCCACCACGAACGTCGGAACGGGTCTTTTGCTGCTTGCTACCTTGACGGCCGCCGGCCATGTAGGCCACGACTGCTTGGTGAACCAGCGTCTCGTTGAATTCGCCGCCAAATGTCAGTTCGGAAACTTCAATCGCTTGAGCGTCATTTACATTTAATTGCATGTCAGCTTCCCCTTAACCGCGAGCCTTGGCCGCTGGACGTACAACCAGGTTGCCGCCAGTAGCGCCAGGAACAGCACCCTTGACCAACAACAGATTGCGTTCAGCGTCGACGCGCACTACTTCGAGGGACTGCACGGTCACGCGCTCAGCGCCCATATGACCGGACATTTTCTTGCCCTTGAATACACGACCAGGAGTCTGGCACTGGCCAATAGAGCCCGGGACGCGGTGGGAAACGGAGTTACCGTGAGTGTTGTCTTGACCACGGAAATTCCAACGCTTGATCGTACCCTGGAAGCCTTTACCCTTGGACTGACCGGTTACATCAACCAGTTGACCAGCGGCGAAGATTTCAGCGTTGATCAGATCGCCAGCCTTGTAGTCGCCGTCTTCAAGACGGAACTCCATGACGGTGCGACCAGCTGCAACGTTTGCTTTAGCGAAGTGACCTGCTTGAGCAGCAGTCACGCGCGAAGCACGACGCTCGCCGACAGTGACTTGCACTGCACGATAGCCATCGGTTTCTTCAGTTTTGAACTGGGTGACGCGATTCGGTTCGATCTCAATGACCGTGACCGGAATGGAGACACCTTCTTCGGTGAAAATACGGGTCATACCGCATTTACGACCGACTACACCAATAGTCATGTTGTAAACCTCATGAGTGTACGGGGCTTTCACCCGCTATGGCCGCCCATTTCAGAGCGTTACACGACTAAGACCCAAGTCTTAGCCGAGGCTGATCTGTACTTCCACACCGGCCGCCAGATCGAGCTTCATAAGTGCATCAACGGTTTTATCCGTTGGCTGGACAATGTCCAGTACGCGCTTATGAGTACGGATCTCGTACTGGTCACGCGCGTCTTTGTTGACGTGCGGGGAGACCAGAACGGTGAACCGCTCTTTACGGGTAGGCAGTGGAATTGGACCACGCACTTGAGCACCAGTACGTTTCGCGGTTTCCACGATTTCCTGGGTGGATTGGTCGATCAGGCGATGGTCAAAAGCCTTCAACCTGATACGGATTTGCTGATTTTGCATTGGATTTCAGACTCCGGCTGCTATTCCCAGCGAGCGCAATACGCCCGTTAAAAGGAGGCGCAATTCTATAGACGGCCCTGATAGGTGTCAACCCAATAAAAAAGGCCCCCGCTGAGCGGGGGCCTTTTCAAAACATCAGAACTATCTCAGAAGAGATAATTACTCGATGATTTTAGCTACAACGCCAGCACCAACGGTACGGCCGCCTTCACGGATTGCGAAACGCAGGCCGTCTTCCATAGCGATGGTTTTGATCAGGGTGACAACCATTTTGATGTTGTCGCCTGGCATTACCATTTCTACGCCTTCCGGCAGTTCGCAGTTACCAGTTACGTCGGTAGTGCGGAAGTAGAACTGTGGACGGTAGCCTTTGAAGAACGGAGTGTGACGGCCGCCTTCTTCTTTGCTCAGCACGTAGACTTCAGCTTCGAACTTGGTGTGCGGCTTAACCGAACCCGGCTTGACCAGAACCTGGCCACGCTCAACGTCGTCACGCTTGGTACCACGCAGCAGAACGCCGCAGTTCTCGCCAGCACGACCTTCGTCGAGCAGCTTACGGAACATTTCAACACCGGTGCAGGTGGTGACGGTAGTGTCACGCAGACCAACGATTTCCAGTGGATCTTGAACCTTGACGATACCGCGCTCGATACGACCAGTTACAACAGTACCACGACCGGAGATCGAGAATACGTCTTCGATTGGCATCAGGAACGGCTTGTCGATAACACGGACTGGATCTGGGATGTAGCTGTCCAGAGTCTCAACCAGTTTACGAACGGACGTGGTGCCCATTTCGTTATCGTCTTTGCCTTCCAGAGCCATACGAGCAGAACCGATGATGATCGGAGTGTCGTCACCTGGGAAGTCGTAAGTGCTCAGCAGATCGCGCACTTCCATCTCAACCAGTTCCAGCAGCTCAGCGTCGTCTACCAAGTCAGCCTTGTTCAGGTAAACCACGATGTACGGAACGCCAACCTGACGGGACAGCAGGATGTGCTCACGGGTTTGTGGCATCGGACCATCAGCGGCCGAACAAACCAGGATTGCGCCGTCCATCTGGGCAGCACCGGTGATCATGTTCTTCACATAGTCAGCGTGACCTGGGCAGTCAACGTGAGCGTAGTGACGGATCAGCGAGTTGTATTCAACGTGCGCGGTGTTGATGGTGATACCACGAGCTTTTTCTTCTGGTGCGCTGTCGATTTTATCGAAATCAACGATTGCAGAACCGAATACTTCGGAGCAAACGCGAGTCAGAGCAGCAGTCAGAGTGGTTTTACCGTGGTCAACGTGACCGATAGTGCCAACGTTGACGTGCGGTAGGGAACGATCAAATTTTTCTTTAGCCACGACAATTAACTCCTTGCCTAAAGGACTGAATCAGCCTTGTTTTTTGGATACAGTTTCAGCGATGTGCGCCGGAGCTGTGTTGTATTTTTTGAATTCCATAGAGTAGCTTGCGCGACCCTGGGACATGGAGCGAACGTCGGTCGCATAACCGAACATCTCACCCAACGGAACCTCAGCGCGAATCACTTTGCCGGAAACCGTGTCTTCCATACCCAAGATCATGCCGCGACGACGGTTAAGGTCGCCCATGACATCACCCATATAGTCTTCAGGTGTAACAACTTCTACCGCCATGATTGGCTCAAGCAACTCACCGCCGCCCTTCTGGGCCAGCTGCTTGGTTGCCATGGAGGCAGCCACCTTAAACGCCATCTCGTTGGAGTCGACGTCGTGGTAAGAACCGTCAAAAACGGTTGCTTTCAGGCCGATCAGCGGATAGCCGGCAACAACACCGTTCTTCATCTGCTCTTCGATACCCTTCTGGATAGCAGGGATGTATTCCTTAGGAACAACACCACCTACTACTTCGTTCACGAATTGCAGACCTTCCTGACCTTCGTCAGCAGGCGCAAAACGGATCCAGCAGTGACCGAACTGACCACGACCGCCGGACTGACGAACGAACTTGCCTTCGATTTCACAGTTCTTCGTGATGCGCTCACGATAGGAAACCTGAGGCTTACCGATGTTGGCTTCGACGTTGAACTCACGGCGCATCCGGTCAACCAGGATGTCCAGGTGAAGCTCGCCCATGCCCGAGATGATCGTTTGACCAGTCTCTTCATCAGTCTTGACGCGGAAAGATGGATCTTCCTGAGCAAGCTTGCCCAGTGCGATACCCATTTTTTCCTGGTCATCCTTGGTCTTAGGCTCTACGGCAACCGAAATAACCGGCTCCGGGAAGTCCATGCGAACCAGGATGATTGGCTTGTCAGCGTTGCACAAGGTTTCACCAGTGGTGACGTCCTTCATGCCGATCAAGGCCGCGATGTCACCAGCGCGTACTTCCTTGATCTCTTCGCGGGCGTTTGCGTGCATTTGCACCATACGACCCACGCGCTCTTTCTTGCCTTTAACCGAGTTGATCACGCCGTCGCCGGAGTTCAACACGCCCGAGTAAACACGGACGAAGGTCAAGGTACCCACGAATGGGTCAGTGGCAATTTTAAATGCCAGAGCGGAGAACGGTTCTGCGTCGTCTGCATGACGCTCCAGCTCGATAGTCTCGTCATCCGGGTCAGTACCCTTGATGGCAGGAATATCGATTGGTGCCGGCAGGTAGTCGATCACAGCATCGAGAACCAGGGGAACGCCCTTGTTCTTGAACGAGGAGCCGCAAACAGCCAGGACGATCTCACCAGCGATAGTACGCTGACGCAGAGCGGCCTTGATTTCCACGTTGGTGAGCTCTTCACCTTCGAGGTACTTGTTCATCAGCTCTTCATTGGCTTCGGCCGCAGCCTCAACCATGTTGTTGCGCCATTCGTCAGCCAGTTCCTGCAGCTCGGCAGGGATAGGCTTGCGAACAGGGACCATACCCTTGTCGGCATCGTTCCAGTAGACAGCTTCCATGGTCAGCAGATCGATCTGCCCCTGGAAGTTATCTTCGGAACCGATAGCCAACTGGATTGGCACCGGAGTGTGACCCAAGCGCTGCTTGATCTGACCGATCACGCGCAGGAAGTTCGCACCGGCACGGTCCATCTTGTTTACGTAAACAAGGCGTGGAACGCCGTATTTGTTGGCTTGACGCCATACGGTTTCCGACTGCGGCTCAACACCCGAGGTACCGCAGAACACAACGACAGCGCCGTCGAGTACGCGCAGGGAACGCTCAACTTCAATAGTGAAGTCTACGTGGCCCGGGGTATCGATTACGTTGAAGCGGTGCTCATCCTTGTACTGCTTCTCGGAACCTTTCCAGAAGGCGGTAATAGCAGCAGAAGTAATGGTAATACCACGCTCCTGCTCCTGAACCATCCAGTCTGTGGTCGCGGCGCCATCATGCACCTCGCCCATCTTGTGACTTTTGCCGGTGTAAAACAGTACGCGCTCGGTGGTGGTGGTTTTACCAGCATCCACGTGAGCAACGATACCGATGTTACGGTAGCGGCTAATCGGAGTAGTACGAGCCATAAAGCCCTCGCAAAATTAGTGAAGCTAAAATTAGAAGCGGTAGTGCGAGAAAGCTTTGTTAGCTTCAGCCATACGGTGCACGTCTTCACGCTTCTTAACAGCAGCACCTTTACCTTCAGCAGCGTCCAACAATTCGCCGGCCAAACGCAGAGCCATAGACTTCTCGCCGCGCTTACGGGCGAAGTCTACCAACCAGCGCATTGCCAGGGCGTTACGACGGGACGGGCGAACTTCAACCGGAACCTGGTAAGTAGCACCGCCTACACGGCGCGACTTCACTTCGACCAGCGGAGCGATGGCGTCGAGAGCTTTCTCGAAGATTTCCAGGGGGTCGCTGTTCTTGCGTTCTTTAACCTTTTCCAGCGCGCCATAAACGATACGCTCGGCAACGGCTTTCTTGCCGCTTTCCATCACGTGGTTCATGAACTTGGCCAGGATTTGGCTTCCGTATTTTGGATCGTCAAGCACTTCGCGCTTGGCTGCTACGCGTCTTCTTGGCATGGATAAGCCCTCAAACGGTCTTCAGGTTCGCTCGGAATCGGTGCCCTTTCGGGACGCCTCCGACCTTACTCTTATCGACTCAGAAAATAAGATGATTCAGGTTTACAAAAAGCCGCTACTACTTAGGCTTTTTAGTACCGTACTTCGAACGACCCTGGTTACGACCTTTAACGCCGGAAGTATCCAAGGAGCCGCGTACGGTGTGGTAACGAACACCTGGCAAGTCTTTTACACGACCGCCGCGGATCAGTACCACGCTGTGCTCTTGCAGGTTGTGGCCTTCACCGCCGATGTACGAGGAAACCTCGAAACCGTTGGTCAGACGCACACGGCATACTTTACGCAGTGCCGAGTTAGGTTTTTTCGGCGTGGTGGTATACACACGGGTGCATACGCCACGACGTTGCGGGCAGTTCTGCAGCGCAGGCACGTCGGATTTCTCGACGATACGCTTACGCGGCTGACGTACCAGCTGGTTGATAGTTGCCATCTACTAGCTCCACTGTTGTCTTGCGACGCTATTGTCTTGCAAGAAAAGCAAAATGGCAGGAACGAATTCCCGCCAAATTTAGGGGTACAAGAGTCTAAAGAGGATCTTGTCCCCAGTCAAGGCAAGGCCCCGACCTCCCCTCTCGTCGAACCAGGGCAAAAATGCCTCGATCCGACGAATGGGACTGCCAGGGCCCAGACTTATCTACTGCAGAACTCAGTTACCGCTTGAGTTCAGCGCTTCGGTCAGTGCAGCTTCCACTTCACTGGCGCTTACGCGCAACGGCTTGTCAGCATCACGGCGACGCTTGCGCTCGCTGTGGTAAGCCAAACCGGTACCGGCTGGGATCAGACGACCCACAACCACGTTTTCTTTCAGGCCACGCAGGTAATCGCGCTTGCCAGTTACCGCTGCTTCGGTCAGTACGCGAGTGGTCTCCTGGAAGGAGGCCGCCGAGATGAACGACTCAGTGGACAACGACGCCTTGGTGATACCCAGCAGCACGCGAGTGAACTTGGAAACGAATTTCTCTTCGTTCGCCAGGCGCTCGTTTTCTACCAGTACGTGAGTCAGTTCCATCTGGTCGCCCTTGATGAAACTGGAATCGCCGGATTCAGCGATTTCAACTTTACGCAGCATCTGACGCAGGATGGTCTCGATGTGCTTGTCGTTGATCTTCACGCCCTGCAGACGGTAAACGTCCTGGATCTCGTTGACGATGTACTTGGCCAGCGCACTCACACCCAGCAGACGCAGGATGTCGTGTGGATCGCTCGGGCCGTCGGAGATAACTTCGCCGCGGTTTACCTGTTCGCCTTCGAAGACGTTCAGGTGACGCCACTTCGGAATCAGCTCTTCATACGGATCGCTACCGTCGTTCGGGGTAATGACCAGACGGCGCTTGCCCTTGGTCTCTTTACCGAACGCGATGGTGCCGCTGACTTCAGCCAGAATCGACGCTTCTTTCGGACGACGAGCTTCGAACAAGTCAGCAACACGCGGCAGACCACCGGTGATGTCACGAGTCTTCGAAGTTTCTTGCGGGATACGCGCGATAACATCACCGATCGCGATCTTCGCACCATCCGCCACACCGACCAGGGCGTTGGCTGGCAGGAAGTACTGAGCGATTACGTCAGTGCCTGGCAGCAAAAGATCCTTGCCGTTGTCGTCGACCATCTTCACGGCAGGACGGATGTCTTTACCGGCAGCTGGACGATCTTTGGCGTCGAGTACTTCAATGTTGGTCATACCGGTCAATTCGTCAGTCTGACGCTTGATCGTGATGCCTTCTTCCATGCCCACGTAGGTCACGGTACCTTTCATTTCGGTAACGATTGGGTGAGTGTGCGGATCCCACTTGGCCACGATTGCGCCAGCGTCGACCTTGTCACCTTCTTTAACCGAAATCACAGCACCGTACGGCAGCTTATAACGCTCGCGCTCACGACCGTAGTCATCAGCGATTGCCAGCTCACCGGAACGGGAAACAGCAACGAGGTGGCCATCCACTCGCTCAACGTGTTTCAGGTTGTGCAGACGGACGGTACCGCCATTCTTCACCTGAACGCTGTCGGCTGCGGAGGTCCGGCTTGCCGCACCACCAATGTGGAACGTACGCATGGTCAGCTGGGTACCCGGCTCACCGATGGATTGGGCAGCGATAACGCCGACCGCTTCACCGATGTTCACCTGGTGACCACGAGCCAAGTCACGGCCGTAGCACTTGGCGCAGATGCCGTAGCGGGTTTCGCAACTGATCGGCGAGCGAACGATCACTTCGTCGATGCTGTTGAGTTCGATGAACTCGACCCACTTTTCATCTACCAGAGTGCCGGCAGGAACGATAACTTCCTCGGTACCTGGCTTGAACACGTCACGGGCAATCACACGACCCAATACGCGCTCACCCAGCGGTTCTACAACGTCACCGCCTTCAATGTGCGGAGTCATCAGCAGGCCATGCTCGGTGCCGCAATCGATCTCGGTTACAACCAGATCTTGTGCAACGTCTACCAGACGACGTGTCAGGTAACCGGAGTTAGCGGTTTTCAACGCGGTATCCGCAAGACCCTTACGAGCACCGTGAGTGGAGATGAAGTACTGAAGTACGCTCAAACCTTCACGGAAGTTCGCGGTAATCGGCGTTTCGATGATGGAACCGTCCGGCTTGGCCATCAGGCCACGCATACCGGCGAGCTGACGGATCTGCGCAGCAGAACCCCGTGCGCCCGAGTCGGCCATCATGTACATCGAGTTGAAAGATTCCTGGTCGACTTCGTCGCCGTGACGGTCGATGACTTTCTCTTTCGAGAGGTTGGCCATCATCGCCTTGGAAACTTCGTCGTTGGCCTTGGACCAAAGGTCGATCACTTTGTTGTACTTCTCGCCCTGGGTTACCAGGCCGGAGGCGTACTGGCTCTCGATCTCTTTCACTTCGTCAGTGGCGGCACTGATGATGCGAGCTTTTTCATCCGGAATAACGAAGTCGTTAACGCCGATGGAAACGCCGGAAATAGTCGAGTAAGCGAAACCTGTGTACATCAACTGGTCAGCGAAGATAACGGTCTCTTTCAAACCAACCACGCGATAGCACTGGTTGATCAGCTTGGAGATCGCCTTCTTCTTCATCGGCAGGTTGACGACATCGTACGACAGACCTTTTGGCACAACCTGGTACAACAGCGCACGGCCGACAGTGGTGTCGACGATACGGGTGTTGCTCACGCTGCCGCCGTCACGGTCATTGACGGTTTCGTTGATCCGCACTTTGACCTTGGCGTGCAGTGCGGCTTCGCCGGCACGGAACACACGGTCAACTTCCTGCAGGTCAGCGAACACACGACCTTCGCCCTTGGCATTGATCGCTTCACGGGTCATGTAGTACAGACCCAATACAACGTCCTGCGAAGGAACGATGATTGGCTCACCGTTGGCTGGCGACAGAATGTTGTTGGTCGACATCATCAACGCGCGCGCTTCCAACTGGGCTTCCAGTGTCAGCGGTACGTGCACGGCCATTTGGTCGCCGTCGAAGTCGGCGTTGTACGCGGCACAGACCAGCGGGTGCAGCTGAATAGCCTTACCTTCGATCAGTACTGGTTCAAACGCCTGGATACCCAGACGGTGAAGGGTCGGTGCACGGTTGAGGAGAACCGGGTGTTCGCGGATCACCTCGGCGAGAACGTCCCAAACCTCTGGCAGTTCGCGCTCGACCATTTTCTTGGCCGCTTTGATGGTGGTCGCGAGACCGCGCATTTCCAGCTTGCCGAAGATGAATGGCTTGAACAGCTCAAGTGCCATCTTCTTGGGCAGACCGCACTGGTGCAGACGCAGGGTCGGGCCTACGGTAATTACCGAACGACCGGAGTAGTCAACACGCTTACCGAGCAAGTTCTGACGGAAACGACCTTGCTTACCCTTGATCATGTCAGCCAAGGATTTCAGAGGACGCTTGTTGGAACCGGTGATAGCGCGGCCACGACGACCGTTGTCGAGCAAGGCATCGACAGCTTCCTGCAACATACGCTTTTCGTTGCGCACGATGATGTCCGGAGCGGACAGGTCAAGCAGGCGCTTCAAGCGGTTGTTACGGTTGATCACGCGGCGATACAGGTCGTTGAGGTCGGACGTCGCGAAACGACCACCGTCCAACGGTACCAGCGGACGCAGGTCTGGCGGCAGAACCGGCAGAACGGTCAGCACCATCCACTCTGGCAAGTTGCCGGAACCCTGGAAGGCTTCCATCAACTTCAGACGCTTGGACAGCTTCTTGATCTTGGTTTCGGAGTTGGTTTGCGGAATTTCTTCGCGCAGACGGCCAATCTCGTGCTCCAGGTCGATAGCGTGCAGCAGCTCGCGGACAGCTTCGGCACCCATACGGGCATCGAAATCGTCACCGAACTCTTCCAGCGCTTCGAAGTACTGCTCGTCGTTCAGCAGCTGACCTTTTTCAAGGGTGGTCATGCCTGGATCGATAACGACATAGCTCTCGAAGTAGAGAACGCGTTCGATATCACGCAGAGTCATGTCCATCAGCAAGCCGATACGGGACGGCAGCGATTTCAGGAACCAGATGTGGGCAACCGGCGAAGCCAGTTCGATGTGCGCCATACGCTCACGACGAACCTTAGCCAGTGCGACTTCAACGCCGCACTTCTCGCAGATCACACCACGGTGCTTCAAGCGCTTGTACTTACCGCACAGGCACTCGTAATCCTTTACCGGGCCAAAGATCTTGGCGCAGAACAGGCCGTCACGCTCAGGTTTGAACGTACGGTAGTTGATGGTTTCCGGCTTTTTAACTTCACCGAACGACCACGAACGGATCATCTCAGGCGATGCCAACCCAATACGGATGGCGTCGAACTCTTCGACTTGACCCTGGTTTTTCAGCAAATTCAGTAGGTCTTTCAAGGCCTTTCCTCCTGGCGGAGCAGAGAGCGGACCAAACGGCCACGCTCTCGATTCGCGTCACGTGTTATTCGGTTTCCAGATCGATATCGATGCCGAGGGAACGAATTTCTTTGATCAACACGTTGAAGGACTCGGGCATGCCCGGCTCCATACGGTGATCGCCGTCCACGATGTTTTTGTACATCTTGGTACGACCGTTCACATCGTCCGACTTCACTGTGAGCATTTCTTGCAGAGTGTATGCAGCACCGTATGCTTCCAGTGCCCAGACCTCCATCTCCCCGAAACGCTGACCACCGAACTGAGCCTTACCACCCAGCGGCTGCTGGGTAACCAGGCTGTACGAACCAGTAGAACGAGCGTGCATCTTGTCGTCTACCAAGTGGTTCAGCTTCAGCATGTACATGTAGCCAACAGTAACCGGGCGCTCGAACTTGTTGCCGGTACGGCCGTCGAACAGCTGCATCTGGCCGCTTTCTGGCAGGTCTGCCAGTTTCAGCATGGCCTTGATTTCGCTTTCCTTGGCACCGTCGAACACCGGGGTAGCCATTGGAACGCCGCCGCGCAGGTTCTTCGCCAGATCCAGGATTTCCTGGTCGGAGAAGGTATCCAGCTCTTCGTTGCGACCACCTATCTCGTTGTAGATCTCGTGCAGGAACTTACGCAGGTCTGCGACCTTGCGCTGCTCTTCGATCATGCGGTTGATCTTTTCGCCCAGACCTTTGGCTGCGAGGCCCAGGTGGGTTTCAAGGATCTGACCAACGTTCATACGCGAAGGTACGCCCAACGGGTTGAGGACGACATCGACCGGGGTGCCATTGGCATCGTGCGGCATGTCTTCAACCGGCATGATCACGGAGACCACACCTTTGTTACCGTGACGACCGGCCATCTTGTCGCCCGGCTGGATGCGACGACGGATTGCCAGGTAAACCTTGACGATTTTCAGCACGCCTGGAGCCAGGTCATCGCCCTGCTGCAGTTTGCGCTTCTTGTCTTCGAACTTGTCGTCCAGCAGACGACGACGATCAACGATATAGGCCTGAGCCTTCTCGAGCTGCTCGTTCAGAGCATCTTCAGCCATGCGCAGTTTGAACCACTGGCCATGCTCAAGACCGTCGAGGATTTCGTCGGTGATGTCCTGACCTTTCTTCAGACCTGCGCCGCCTTCAGCCTTGTGGCCTACCAGAGCGGAACGCAGACGCTCGAAGGTCGCGCCTTCAACGATACGGAACTCTTCGTTCAGGTCCTTGCGGATCTCGTCGAGCTGGGTCTTCTCGATGGACAGTGCACGAGCATCACGCTCAACGCCGTCACGGGTGAAGACCTGTACGTCGATGACAGTGCCCTTGGTACCGGTAGGTACACGCAGGGAAGTGTCTTTAACGTCGCTGGCTTTTTCACCAAAGATGGCACGCAACAGCTTCTCTTCCGGAGTCAGCTGGGTCTCGCCTTTCGGAGTGACCTTGCCTACCAGGATGTCGCCTGCACCAACTTCAGCACCTACATAAACGATACCGGCTTCGTCCAGCTTGTTCAGTGCAGCTTCACCCACGTTAGGGATGTCCGCAGTGATTTCCTCTGGCCCAAGCTTGGTGTCACGTGCCACACAGGTCAGTTCCTGAATGTGGATCGTGGTAAAGCGATCTTCTTGAACAACGCGCTCCGACAGACAGATGGAGTCTTCGAAGTTGTAACCGTTCCAGGCCATGAACGCGATGCGCATGTTCTGACCCAGTGCCAGCTCACCCATGTCGGTGGACGGGCCATCGGCCATGATGTCGCTACGCTGAACGCGATCACCCTTACGCACCAGCGGACGCTGGTTAATGCAGGTGTTCTGGTTAGAACGGGTGTACTTGGTCAGGTTGTAGATGTCGACACCAGCTTCACCGGTTTCAACTTCGTCATCGGCAACACGAACCACGATACGGCTGGCATCAACAGAGTCGATCACGCCACCACGACGAGCCACGACGCAAACGCCGGAGTCACGGGCTACGTTGCGCTCCATGCCGGTACCTACCAGCGGCTTGTCGGCACGCAGGGTCGGTACAGCTTGACGCTGCATGTTGGAACCCATCAACGCACGGTTGGCGTCATCGTGTTCCAGGAACGGGATCAGCGACGCTGCAACCGAAACTACCTGCTTCGGCGAAACGTCCATCAAGGTGACGTCTTCCGGCGCCTTGACGGTGAACTCGTTCAAGTGACGAACAGCTACCAGTTCGTCGATCAGGACTTTCTTGTCGTTCATCGTGGCCGAAGCCTGAGCGATCACATGATCAGCTTCTTCGATAGCAGACAGGAATACGATCTCGTCGGTGACCAGACCCTCTTTCACCACACGGTACGGGCTCTCAAGGAAGCCGTACTGGTTGGTGCGCGCATAAGCGGCCAAGGAGTTGATCAGACCGATGTTCGGACCTTCCGGCGTTTCGATCGGGCAAACACGACCGTAGTGCGTAGGGTGTACGTCACGGACTTCGAAACCTGCCCGCTCACGGGTCAGACCGCCCGGGCCCAGTGCAGAGACACGGCGCTTGTGGGTAATCTCGGAGAGCGGGTTGTTCTGGTCCATGAACTGCGAGAGCTGGCTGGAACCGAAGAACTCTTTCACCGCCGCAGCCACTGGCTTGGCGTTGATCAGGTCTTGCGGCATCAGGCCTTCGCTTTCTGCCATCGACAGACGCTCTTTGACCGCACGCTCAACACGTACCAGGCCAACGCGGAACTGGTTCTCGGCCATTTCGCCAACGCAGCGAACACGACGGTTACCCAGGTGGTCGATGTCATCGACGATGCCTTTGCCGTTACGGATGTCGACCAGGGTCTTCAAGACCGCAACGATGTCTTCCTTGCACAGTACACCCGAACCTTCGATCTCGGTACGACCGATACGACGGTTGAACTTCATCCGGCCGACCGCAGACAGGTCATAGCGCTCAGGGCTGAAGAACAGGTTGTTGAACAGGGTTTCGGCAGCGTCTTTGGTTGGTGGCTCGCCAGGACGCATCATGCGATAGATCTCGACCAGCGCTTCCAATTGGTTGCTGGTGGAGTCGATCTTCAGTGTGTCGGAGATGAACGGACCGCAGTCGATGTCGTTGGTGTACAGGGTCTCGATGCGAACGACCTGGGCCTTGGCGATTTTAGCCAGGATCTCGGTGTTCAGCTCGGTGTTGCACTCGGCCAGGATTTCGCCTGTGGCCGGATGAACGATGACCTTGGCGGTAGTACGGCCCAGGACATAGTCCAGAGGTACTTCCAGCTCCTTGATACCGGCTTTTTCGATCTGATTGATGTGGCGCGCAGTGATACGACGGCCAGCCTCAACGATGACCTTGCCTTTTTCATCCTGGATGTCCAGGACAGCAATTTCACCACGCAGACGCGAAGCGATGAGCTCCAGCTTGAGGGTTTCATCCTTCAGACTGAATACGTTGGTGGTGTAGAAAGCGTCCAGCACTTGCTCGGTGGTATAGCCGAGCGCACGCAGCAGTACCGAGGCCGGCAGCTTGCGACGACGGTCGATACGCACGAACACGCAGTCTTTCGGATCGAACTCGAAGTCCAACCACGAACCGCGGTACGGAATGATCCGCGCGGAGTACAGGAGTTTGCCGGAGCTGTGCGTCTTGCCGCGGTCGTGGTCGAAGAACACGCCCGGGGAACGGTGCAGCTGGGAAACGATTACACGCTCGGTACCGTTGATAACGAAGGTACCGTTCTCAGTCATCAATGGGATTTCGCCCATGTAGACTTCCTGCTCTTTGATGTCCTTGATCGCTTTGTTCGACGATTCTTTGTCGAAAATGATCAGGCGGACTTTTACCCGCAAAGGTACGGCGTACGTAACGCCACGCAACACGCATTCTTTGACATCAAATGCCGGTTCGCCCAGGCGATAACCGACGTACTCCAGCGCAGCATTGCCGGAGTAGCTGATGATCGGGAAAACGGATTTGAAGGCCGCATGCAGGCCCACGTCGCGGAACTGATCTTTGGTCGCTCCCGCCTGCAAGAATTCACGATACGAATCCAGCTGGATAGCCAGAAGGTACGGGACATCCATGACGTCCGGCAACTTGCTAAAGTCCTTGCGGATACGTTTTTTCTCAGTATATGAGTAAGCCATCAGCGTTCCCCAGCTTGGTCACCTGCTTGTTTGGCTCTCCCGACGGGAGCAGCCAGAAAATCTTGCAAACCCCATGGTTTGCACCACCGCATCGGGTGGCTACAGCGCGTTAATGGCGGCGACCGAGTCGACAGCCAAGAACGGAAAAAGGCCGGTGGCAAGAGCCACCAGCCATCAGCCTTCAGCTTAACGCTTGGGCTGGAGACGCAAGGTCGATGCTTACTTCAGCTCGACTTTAGCGCCTGCTTCTTCCAGAGTAGCTTTGGCTTTGTCAGCAGCGTCTTTCGACACAGCTTCCAGAACCTGGGCAGGAGCGCCGTCAACTACAGCCTTGGCTTCTTTCAAGCCCAGACCGGTCAGTTCACGTACTGCCTTGATCACGTTTACTTTCTTCTCGCCAGCTTCCAGCAGCATGACGTTGAATTCGGTTTGCTCTTCAGCAGCAACAGCAGCAACAGCTGGGCCAGCGGAAGCAGCGGCAGCGGAAACGCCGAATTTTTCTTCGAAAGCTTTGATCAGCTCAACAACCTGCAGAACCGACATTTCAGCTACGGCGTTGAGGATATCGTCTTGGGAGATAGACATTGCTGTATTTCCTGAATTGGGGGACGGCCTACGCGGCCATCGAAATAAACAAAAATACGCGAGAGAGGTTGCTCAGCCTTAGGCTGCGGCAGCTTCTTTTTGCTCGCGAACTGCAGCCAGAGTACGAGCCAGCTTGCTGGTAGCGCCTTGAATCACGCTCATCAGCTGCGAAATGGCTTCGTCGCGGGTCGGCAGTGTTGCCAGTACGTCGATTTGGTTAGCTGCGAGGAACTTGCCCTCGAACGCAGCTGCCTTGATCTCGAACTTATCCTGACTCTTGGCGAATTCCTTGAACAAACGGGCAGCAGCGCCTGGATGATCCTTGGAGAACGCAATCAGAGTCGGGCCAGTGAACACGTCGTTGAGAACACTGTATTCAGTGTCAGCAACAGCGCGCTTGAGCAGGGTGTTACGTACAACACGTACGTATACGCCAGCTTCACGAGCCTCTTTACGGAGTCCGGTCATAGCGCCTACTGTCACACCACGGGCATCAGCCACGACAGCGGACAGAGCAGCTTTGGCAGCCTCGTTGACTTCAGCGACGATGGCCTTCTTGTCTTCGAGATTAATTGCCACGGGTTTAACTCCTGCTTGTTACCGTTTCATCTGGCCGGAGCCGGATGTCGTTTTGGTGTCTGATTCGGTAAGGAACCGGGAGCACCATCTGCGTAGGCTTGTTGGTTTAAGACTTGCGTCGCCTACGGTCTTGGATAGCCCCCGCCAGGCAGGGACCCCAATCTTTCAATTGGCGCAATCGCTTGCGCCAACTTGCGTCTTATACGTCCAGCGAGCCTTGGTCGATGACCAGACCTGGGCCCATAGTGGTGCTCAGGGTAACGCGCTTGACGTAGATACCTTTCGAGGAAGCCGGCTTGATACGCTTCAGATCAGCGATCAGGGCCTCAACGTTTTCCTTCAGCTTGACGGCATCGAAGCCGACTTTGCCAACGGAGGTGTGAATGATGCCGTTTTTGTCGGTGCGATAACGAACCTGACCAGCCTTGGCGTTTTTAACCGCGGTAGCTACGTCTGGGGTTACAGTGCCGACTTTAGGGTTAGGCATCAGACCACGTGGACCGAGGATCTGACCCAACTGGCCTACAACGCGCATTGCATCCGGGGAGGCGATAACTACGTCGTAGTTCAGGTCGCCGCCTTTCATTTCGGCAGCCAGGTCATCCATGCCAACGCGATCAGCGCCAGCGGCCAGAGCAGCTTCAGCGGCTGGGCCTTGGGTGAAGACAGCAACACGTACAGTCTTGCCAGTACCGTGTGGCAGCACAGTAGCGCTACGAACGACCTGGTCAGATTTACGTGGGTCAACACCCAGGTTTACAGCAACGTCAACAGACTCGCTGAACTTGACAGTCGACAGCTCGGTCAGCAGGGCAGCAGCGTCTACAAAGTTGTAGGACTTGCCTGCTTCGATTTTGCCGGCGATAGCCTTTTGGCGCTTGGTCAGCTTAGCCATTACACACCCTCCACGTTAAGGCCCATGCTACGAGCAGAACCGGCGATGGTACGCACGGCTGCATCCATATCAGCTGCAGTCAGATCCGCGTTTTTGGTTTTCGCGATTTCTTCCAGCTGAGCACGAGTCACGGTGCCAACCTTAACGGTGTTAGGACGAGCGGAACCGCTAGTCAGACCAGCAGCCTTCTTCAGCAGAACCGAAGCCGGGGTCGACTTGGTTTCGAAGGTGAAGCTACGGTCGCTGTATACAGTGATGATCACTGGAGTCGGCAGACCTGGTTCAAGACCCTGTGTACGGGCGTTGAAGGCCTTGCAGAATTCCATGATGTTCACGCCGTGCTGACCCAGAGCCGGGCCGACGGGTGGACTTGGGTTGGCCTGAGCGGCCTTCACTTGCAGCTTGATGTAAGCGGTAATCTTCTTGGCCATGAGGCACTCCAATTACGGGTTCAAACGCCTCGAAAGGCTCCCCGGTTACTTGCGCGTTTATCCCAGTGACGACAAAACCCCACAGCCTAAGGCTGCGGGGTTGGGATGCTTGTCCAGCTAGACCTTCTCGACCTGGCTGAACTCCAACTCTACCGGAGTAGAGCGACCGAAAATGAGCACTGCCACTTGGATCCGGCTCTTTTCGTAGTTAACTTCTTCGACGGTGCCATTGAAATCAGCAAATGGGCCATCAGTCACACGAACAACCTCACCCGGCTCGAACAACGTCTTCGGCTTGGGCTTGTCGCTACCATCAGCAACGCGACGCAGAATTGCTTCCGCCTCTTTGTCGGTGATCGGAGCAGGCTTATCAGCAGTACCGCCAATGAAACCCATGACACGAGGAGTGTCCTTGACCAAGTGCCAAGTACCTTCATTCATGTCCATCTGAACCAGCACGTAGCCAGGGAAGAACTTGCGTTCGCTTTTGCGCTTCTGGCCATTGCGCATTTCAACCACTTCTTCAGTGGGGACCAGAATCTCGCCGAAGCCATCTTCCATGCCTGCAAGCTTTACGCGCTCTAGCAAAGAGCGCATAACATGCTTCTCGTAACCCGAGTAAGCATGCACAACGTACCAACGCTTAGCCACGGGACACCCTTAGCCAACAATCAAGGAAACAAGCCAGCCGAGCAGGGAATCAAGCCCCCACAACAGCAACGCCATAACCAGAACAACAGCCACGACAATCAATGTGGTCTGCGTGGTTTCTTGGCGAGTCGGCCAAACGACTTTACGTATTTCGGTGCGAGCTTCCTTTACCAGGACCGCGAAAGACTTGCCTTTGGCAGTCTGCAGGCCTACAAAGGCAGCTACAGCAGCAAGGGCGAGCAAAGCGAGCACACGGTACAGGATCGGCGAAGCAGAATAGTACTGATTGCCAACAACGCCTACGACCACCAAGGCGACTACAGCGAGCCACTTGACCAGATCGAAACGAGAGCTTTGAGCTTCAGCCTTAGGAGTCATCTATGAAGATCCTGTGAAAAGAAAGCCAGACACACCACGTGAATCTGGCAGGTCAGGAGGGAATCGAACCCCCAACCTACGGTTTTGGAGACCGTCGCTCTGCCAATTGAGCTACTGACCTAAAACAAAATCAGGCCGACCATTATGCAGGCCTGAAAAAGACTTTACAACAACCAACCCCAACAGACTTGAAACCATCCGACAATCAAAGCCAGACACAACACGAAACAAGCCGAGGCAGCTGTTAAAACAAAGGCAGATATTTTCATATCTGCCTTGTTATATGGAGCTCTTGAGCGGATTTGAACCGCTGACCTCACCCTTACCAAGGGTGTGCTCTACCAACTGAGCTACAAGAGCAAAACACCGTGCACAATCTGCAAACTTGGAGCGGGTAGCGGGAATCGAACCCGCATCATCAGCTTGGAAGGCTGAGGTTCTACCACTAAACTATACCCGCGGAGCTTGCAGCTCACGCTAAAATGGTGGAGGGGGAAGGATTCGAACCTTCGAAGTCGTAGACGTCAGATTTACAGTCTGATCCCTTTGGCCGCTCGGGAACCCCTCCTAAGCGAGCCGGCATTCTACATCACGCCGGCCTTCTGTCAAGCATTTTCTCATTAAAAATATGAGGTTAGCTGCGTTGACCTTCGCTTCGCCATGTAGCCCTTAAAGGTCTTCACTGCGAAGCGGGCGCCATTCTATGCAAACTATTCGAGAGTTGCAATGCCTTCGCACAGCATTATTTTATGTTTTAACTCATTGAATTCCTTAGCAAGGTTTTCAAACGGCAGATCATCAGCCAGGCGCCGGCTTTCAGGGGCTACACGCAACCAGTAACCCGAGGCATCAGGCGCACTCAACAATTGAACCTTGACCTTTATATCCAGGCTCGTCAGTCGCTGCTCGACAGATAGGGCTTGGCGCCGATCAGAGAAACCACCGATGTATAGACAGGTATTTTGCCCTTCAGATGGCTTTATTCGATCACGCCGAGCCACCCCATCTACAGATTCACTCAAGAGCCGAATGTCTTGCTGCGCTCCACGATAAAGACTCAAAGGCGTAACATCCTTGGCACGCAACGGAGCCTCTTGCTGATGCCAGACGTAATAGAAAGCATTGAGGACAAGTAAAAGCAAAAACAGCCAACGCATAATCACCTCAAGACAAAGGGCATGCCATCGCCAGACCAACAAATACAAGGTCCGGAACCAGCTGAGCCTGGGGCGCAGCATCCGAGACCAACTCAGCATCCCCTCCAGTCAGGAAGACGGTGAAATCGTCACCCCAGTGGCTTCGCGCCAGCTCAAGCTGGGTCAGCACAAACCCTCTAAGCATGAGCGTACAGCCTCGCTCGACGGCCTCCACGGTGGTCCGCCCCGGAGAGAGGCGCTCCAGAGCCCTCTCAGCCGCCGCGTCGCCATAACGTATCTTGCGCGTATGGGTACGCAGCTGATTGCGCATGAGGGGCATGCCTGGGCAAATAAACCCTCCCAGGTGCTCACCATCTGAACTGATAAAATCGGCGGTCGCCGCGGTGCCAAAATCAAGCACCAGGCATGCACCTGACGCCAATTTGAACGCCCCGAGCATCGCCAACCAACGATCAAGCCCGAGACGCTCGAAATCTTCGTAGCCGTTGCGCACACCAGCCATTTCCCGCTCAGGGCCGGCACATGAAACGGTAACGCCAAATGTATCCACCAAAGCAGCTACCAGCTTGTCGGTTTCTTCAAGTGCACGAACACTGACTAATCGGCAGCGCGTAAGCAGAAGATCGGGAAGAGCCACCAAGCTGTCAATCAATGATGCATCCGAACCTGCTATGCCTTCCGCGCAAGCGCTTGCCTCACTCGACTCAAGTACACGCCATTTAATGAAGCTGTTTCCACAGTCGAGCTCAAGAATCATCACGCAACCTCAGGCTTAGCTCACCGCCGCTATAGATTTTCTCAACTCCATCGACATTCAAACGCAAGGCGCCCTGACGATCCACCCCCAGTACCACCCCCTCAATCCGGTTGGTGCCGGCAATGAGAGATACAGGCCTGGCCTGCCACAAGTGATGCTGCTCCCACTCTTCTTGCAATCCGGCAAAACCAGTAGCCTTATGGCGATCAAGATAGATTTGCAGCTGTCCTCCCAGGCGCGCCACCAGGTGGTTGCGGTCAATAGAGGTTCCAGTCTCAAGCTGCATCGACGTCCACTGTTGATCGACCTCAACAGCCTTCTGCATATTCACATTGATACCTATGCCAAGCACAACGTGACAGATGTCTCCAGGATCCCCGACTAACTCAAGCAAGATGCCAGAAATTTTCTTGTTCCCAACCAAGATGTCGTTTGGCCACTTCAAAGCAGCGCCCTGGACCCCCGACTCGCGCAAAGCCTGCATGACAGCCAAACCCACTACGAGGCTCAACCCCTCCAACTGTCGCAGGCCGCCGTCGATGCGCAACACGAGACTGTAATAAAGATTTTGCGCATATGGACTGACCCATTTTCGGCCACGCCGCCCCCTTCCAGCCGTTTGTTGTTCTGCCAAGACAACAAAGGGTGGCACGCAGCCCGACTCCACAAGACGCAAAGCCTCGGCATTGGTGGAATCAACGGAATCGTAAATGTGAACCGGCCAGGCCGAAGAAGCCGCCTCCAGAGAAATGTCCTCTGCATTCAAAAACACCAGCGGCGCAGCCAATTGATACCCACGGCCACGGACTCTATGAATAGGCAGATTCATCTCGGCTTCAAGATGCTGGAGCTGCTTCCACACAGCACTTCGACTAATCCCCAGGGCAGCGCCAAGCGCCTCTCCAGAATGGAATCGACCATCTTTCAGAAGTTTCAACAACGTCAGCATGCAGGTATCGCCTCACAATGAGGCACGCATGATAGCCATGCGTAGGGTCATTGCATAGAAAGCCCGTTCGTTAGCACTCAAGGCATAAGTGATATTTATAGAT
>NZ_JAUJXA010000016.1:0-83160 GCF_031931935.1 Pseudomonas sp. rhizo25 | reverse complement strand
CAAAGCCCCGAGCGCGCGAAGATCCTGGCGGTGTGGCATTTGCTGGAAATTGCCAAGACCACGGTGGATCGCTCCATCGAGTGCCTGACCTGCACAAAAGCCACTGCCTGAAACGCGGTTAAAACTGTGGGAGGGGGCTTGCTCCCGATGAGGGAGTGTCAGTAAGCACATTTGTGACTGACACACCGCCATCGGGAGCAAGCCCCCTCCCACATTGATCTCCATTTTTTCCAGGGGTTATTGCGTACAAGAACTAAATGTCCATAATGGACAAATTAGTTTGTCTGGAGACATCCATGTCCAATGCCCCCCTCATCATCGATCAAGTTCAGGCGCGGGCATTGCTCGCCCAGATCGATGTACCTCTTATCCTGCGCAAGCTGTTCTGCGACCTGGCCGCCGGGCAGGCCGTGCAACCGCCGCAGCAGTGGGTGGAGTTCCCCCACGGTGCCGGTGACTTTATCAACTACCTGGGGGTGCTGGCCGAGGACGGGGTGTATGGGGTCAAGACCTCACCCTATATCGTGCGTGAGCACGGGCCCCTGGTGACGGCGTGGACGCTGTTGATGTCGATGCACAGCGGCCAGCCGCTGCTATTGTGCGACGCCTCTGAACTGACCACTGCGCGCACCGCTGCGACCACCGCATTGGCGGTGGACGCCCTGGCCCCGGCGACAGCGCAGCGCCTGGCGATCATCGGCAGCGGCAAGGTCGCCCAGGCGCACCTGCGTTATGTGCAGAACCTGCGCGACTGGCAGCACATCCGCCTGTACTCCCCCAGCCTTGGCAGTGCCAGCGCCAACACCCGTGCGCAGTTGACCGGCCTGGACCCGCGCCTGGCCCTCGCCGACACTTGCGATGCCGCTGTAGAGGACGCGGATGTGATTATGCTCTGCACCTCATCGGCTGGCCCGGTGATCGACCCGATGCGCTTGCGCAAGCCCGCGCTGATCACCTCCATCAGCACCAATGCACCGCGAGCCCATGAAGTGCCCCCGGCGTGCCTCAACCAGATGCAGGTGTACTGCGACTATCGGCAGACCACTCCGGGCGCGGCCGGCGATATGCTGATCGCCAGCGAACAGCACGGCTGGGACGCGCGCGCAGTGCTCGGTGACTTGCCCGAATTGCTCAGCGACATGGCGAAACGCCCAAACTACGATCGGCCTGTATTTTTCCGCTCCATCGGCCTGGGCCTGGAAGACATTGCATTGGCCAATGCCCTCTACCAACTGCAACGCTAACCCGGAGATTGTTATGCACCAGGCAGACTTCATCATCATCGGCGGCGGCATTGCCGGCGCATCCACCGGTTTCTGGTTGTCGCAGCACAGCAAGGTGCTGGTGCTGGAGCGCGAAAACCACCCGGCCTATCACTCCACTGGCCGTTCGGCGGCGCTCTACACGGCCGCGTATGGCACCCCGCAAGTGCGCGCGCTGACCCTGGCCAGCCGGGCGTTTTTCGATCAACCGCCAGCGGGCTTCTGCGAGCACCCGCTGCTCACACCCCGGGGCGAAATGACCGTCGACTTTAACGGCGATCCGGCGGAGTTGGACAGCCAATACCTGAACGCCAAGGCTACCGTCGAACAGGTGGAACGCCTGAGTGCCGACGAAGCCTGTGCACGGCTGCCGATCCTGCGCCGCGAAAAAGTCCACGGTGCCATCTATGACCCCACCGCCTGCGACATCGACACCGACGCCCTGCACCAGGGCTACCTGCGCGGTATACGCCGTAACCACGGCGAGGTGCGCACCGACAGCCATGTGCTGGGCCTGAGTCGCGATGCCGACGGTTGCTGGCAGGTGCGTACACAGGATGCAACCTTCCGTGCGCCGATCATCATCAATGCCGCCGGCGCCTGGGCCGACCATATCGGCGGGCTGGCGGGCGCGGCGTCCATCGGCCTGCAACCCAAGCGCCGCTCGGCCTTTATCTTCGCCGGCCCCGACGGCCTGGACAGCCACGGCTGGCCAATGCTGGTAGCCCTCGACGAAGCCTTCTACATGAAGCCGGATGCCGGCATGTTCCTTGGCTCGCCGGCCAACGCCGACCCAGTGGAGCCCCAGGACGTGCAGCCCGAAGAACTGGATATCGCCATGGGCATCTACCAGATTGAAGAGGCCACCACCCTGACCATCCGCCGCCCCACGCGCACCTGGGCCGGGCTGCGCAGTTTCGTGCACGACGGTGATTTGCTCTGCGGTTTTGACCCGCAGGTGCCAGGGCTGTTCTGGGTGGCAGCACAGGGTGGTTATGGTATCCAGACGTCGCCCGCCATGGGCCAGGCCAGCGCCGCACTGGTGCGCGGCGCGCCGCTGCCCGAGGCGCTGACGCGATTCGGCCTGGACGCTGGTATGCTCTCCCCCGTCCGCCTGGAGCCCCATTGATGACCATCGCCGAACAAGACACCGTCATGCAGAACTTCCGTGGGATCGCCGATGCGATAGCCACCCTGTTCTTTCCCCATGCGGAAGTGGTGCTGCATGATTTGCGCACGCAGACCGTCGACTACATCGCCAACAACCTGTCTAAACGCAGCTTGGGTGATGATTCGTCGCTGGAGGACATGCTGGACGGTGACGTCAGCGAAGTGAATATCGGCCCTTACGAAAAACTCAACTGGGACGGTCAGAAAATTCGCAGCCTGAGCACTGTGCTGCACGACCACAAAGGCCGCCGGCTGGCCGTGTTGTGTATCAACCTGAATATCTCGATGTTTGAAACCGCCAAGGCAGCACTGGACCTGTTCCTGTCGCCAAGCAAGCTGATCGCCCAGCCAGATGCATTGTTTCGCGATGATTGGCAGGAACGCATCAACACGTTCCTGCATGCCTGGCTGCGCGAGCGTCAGCTGAGCCTCAACCTGCTGACCCGCGACCACAAGCGTGAACTGGTGCTGGCGCTGCATGCCGAAGGCGCATTCAAGGGCAAGAGCGCCTCCAACTATGTGGCCAATGTGCTGGGCATGGGGCGGGCGACGGTCTACAAGCATTTGAAGGAGTTGAAGGGTTAACGCCCGCCACACCCGTTCGCCGCAGTGACCTTCAGTCGCCGTAGATATCGGTCTTGAAGTACTGCTGCGAAATCTTCTGGTATTCGCCACTGGCTCGAATGCCATCGATGGCCGCATTCAACTCGCTGACCAATGCCGTATTGCCCTTGCGCACTGCAATCCCCGCGCCCTCGCCCACGTATTTCGGATCCTTGAGCTCCGGGCCGACAAAGGCGTAGCCCTGGCCGCGTGGCATCGCCAGGAAGTCGCTCAGGGGGATGGTGTCGGCAAAGATCGCATCCAGGCGCCCTGCGGCCAGGTCCATGTAGATTTCTTCATTATTGCTGTAGCGCTTGACGTTGATGCCCTTGGGTTCGAACACCTCGGTGGCATAGCGGTCGGTGGTGGTGGCGCGCTGCACGCCGACGTTCTTGCCCTTGAGGCTGGCGTACTGGTCATCCACCACCGCGCCGTCCTTCATCACCAGGCGTGAGGAGGTGAAGTAATACTTGTGGGTGAAATCCACCGATTTCTTGCGGTCTTCATTAATGGTCATGGACGACAGCGCCATGTCGATTTTCTTGACCTTGAGGGACGGAATCAGACCGTCGAACTCACCTTCAACCCACACACACTTGACCTTCATTTGCGCACACAGGGCGTTGCCGATGTCGTAGTCGAAACCGACGATCTTGCCGTCACCGGTCTTTGAGGCGAACGGCGGGTAAGCGGCCTCGATGCCGATACGTAGGGGTTTCTCGGCGGCGAGCAAGTGGCTTGCGGCAAACAGGCTCAGGGCCAGGGCGGGGATAAGGTGGCGTTTCTTCATGATCGGGTTCTCGCGGGTTGTTGTTGGTTTGGCAAGAGTGAAGAAAAACGTGTAGCGATGAATTTGTACTTATAATTCCATACTGGACTTTTATGCTCTACAGGTCAATTCAGGGCAACACACATAAAAATGTGGGAGGGGGCTTGCCCCCGATTGCGGTGTATCAGCCACTTTTACAGTGCCTGACACTCTGCAATCGGGGGCAAGCCCCCTCCCACATTTGGATCTACAGTGCCTGTGAGACCTTATTTTGAGACAGGCATCGCAAATTCCGCGCCTTGCTCGATACTCTCCGACCAGCGCTGCATGATCGACTTCTGCTTGGTGTAGAAGCGCACGCCCTCGGTGCCATAGGCATGCATGTCGCCGAACAGGCTCTTCTTCCAGCCACCAAAACCATGCCAGGCCATCGGCACCGGGATCGGCACGTTGATGCCGACCATGCCCACTTCAATGCGGCGAGCGAATTCGCGGGCGATGTTGCCGTCGCGGGTGAAGCAGCTGACGCCGTTGCCGAACTCATGGTCGTTGACCAGCTTTACCGCCTCGGCGAAATCATTCACGCGTACACAGGCCAGAACCGGGCCGAAGATTTCTTCGCGGTAGATGCTCATGTCGCGGGTCACGTGGTCGAACAAGGTGGCGCCGAGCCAGAAGCCGTTTTCCAGGCCAGGCTCGGTGGGCACGTAGTCACGGCCATCGAGCAACAAGTGCGCGCCGGCCTGTACGCCCTGCTCGATATAACCGCTGATACGCTCCAGCGCCGCCCGCGACACGATCGGGCCCATCTCGGCTTTCAAATCGCGGCCATCGGTGATGCGCAACGTCTTGGCGCGCTCGGTCAAGGCGGCAATGACTTTATCGCCCACATCCCCGACCAGCACCGCTACCGAGATCGCCATGCAGCGCTCGCCGGCACTGCCGTAGGCGGCGCCCATCAGCGCGTCGACGGTACGCTCGATATCGGCATCGGGCATCACCACCATATGGTTCTTCGCCCCGCCCAAGCCCTGCACGCGCTTGCCGTGACGGGCACCGCTTTCATAGATGTACTGGGCGATGGGCGTGGAGCCGACAAAACTCACGGCCTTGACGTCGGGGTGTTCGATCAGTGCGTCCACCGACTCCTTGTCGCCCTGCACCACGTTGAACACACCTTTGGGCAAGCCGGCTTCACGCAGCAGCTCGGCCATGAACAGCGCGGCACTCGGGTCAGTAGGGCTGGGCTTGAGGATGAAGGTGTTGCCCGCAGCGATGGCGATGGGGTACATCCACATCGGCACCATCACCGGGAAGTTGAACGGCGTGACGCCAGCGACGACGCCCAGAGGTTGGCGCATCGTCCAGTTGTCCATGCCACGGGACACCTGGTCGGAATGCTCGCCCTTGAGCAGGTTGGGAATGCCGCAGGCGAATTCGAGGATATCGATGCCACGGTCGACTTCACCTTGGGCATCGGTGAAGACCTTGCCATGCTCGGCAACAATGATGCGCGCCAGGTCGTCCTTGCGTTCGCGCAGCAGGTGCAGGTATTCGAACAATACACGGGCGCGGCGGATCGGCGGCGTGTCGGCCCAGCCGGTAAATGCAGCCTGGGCGGCATCGACAGCTTCGGCAACGGTCTGGCGGCTGGCCAGGGCCACGCGCCCGGTCACTTCGCCGGTGGCTGGGTTGTAGACGTCCTGGTAGCGATCATCGCGGCTGACGCGCTGGTCGTTGATGTAGTGTTCGATGGTGGTGGTCATGGCAATGGATCCCCGGTGGGTAGCGTTGGAACACACGATAGGCTTTCGATTTGTTCCAAACCAGAGCAGAATCCAGAACTTATTGTCCTGACAGGCGAACAATACACTCATGGAAAAGGTTGAGATCGAAGGCTTGTGGACCCACATTCACTGGCTGTCGGTGCTGGAGGAACACGGCACCTACACCGCTGCGGCCGCCCGCCTTGGGGTGAGCAAATCCGCGGTCAGCCAGCGTATCTCCGACCTGGAGAAAGCCACCGGCACGCGCCTGGTAACCCGCACCACGCGCAGCGTGCGACTGACCGAGGCCGGGTTGGCATTGACCCGCGACGTGCGCAGCGCCTACGCGCAGATCGCCCGCAGCTTCTCCTCGGTGCGCGATTCGGTCGGCGAAATTCGCGGCCTGGTACGCCTGACCGCCCCGGTGGCGTTCGCCCGGCAACAACTGGTGCCGCATCTTTCCGGTTTTTTGCAGCAGTATCCGCAGGTGCGCATTCAGCTCGATGTGTCCGACGCCTTGAGCTCACTGGCGGCCGAGGGTTACGACCTGGCGGTGCGCCATGGTTTCCAGGTGCCGGAGACCCATGTGGCGTGGAAGCTGTGCGACACCACCTCGGTATTGGTCGCCACTCGAGACTACCTGCAACACCACGGCGAACCGCGAACCCCGGCAGATCTCAGCGCGCATAACTGCCTCTACTACCCACGGGGCAGCGACCAGCCGGCCTGGACCTTCGAGCGCGTCGGTAAAAACAGCCAGCGCGTCACCGTGCCCATCGCCGGCAGCTTTTCTACCAACAACAGCGAAGCCTTGCGTGACGCGGCGCTCAACCACCTGGGCATCGCCCTGCTCCCAGACTTCAGTGCCCAGGCCGCTTTAGCCAGCGGCAAGTTGGTGCAGGTGTTGAAAGGGTGGACGCTAAAGGGTGCGTTTGCCGATGAGATTTACCTGATACGGCCCTATTCGCCCCATGTGCCCAGGTCGGTGACGGTGTTGGTGGGGTATTTGAAGGAAAAACTGTCAGGCGGGTTTCAATTTGCTGACGGCTGATGAAGGCTCTTGTAGGAGCGAGCTTGCTCGCGAAAAACCCATAGGTGCCGCGTTTATTCAGGAAACACGCGTTATCGTTGACGTTTTTCGCGAGCAAGCTGACTCCTACAGACGGATGTGACCCAATCCTGTTGAATTCTTGCCTGATCCTCTGGACTTGAAGGCAATTGCATAGATAGCTGTTGCGCGGTGGTCTAGAGTTCGACGATGGGCGACGTACAGTCGCACCGCTCCTATAAGAACTCAGCAGCACCAACCGTTGATCAGCAGGTGAGCCATGGAATTACGTATCAACCAAAAGGCCTATCAAGTCGATGCCGAAGCCGACACCCCCTTGTTGTGGGTGATCCGCGACAATCTGGGGCTGACCGGCACCAAGTACGGCTGCGGCCTGGCCCAGTGTGGCGCCTGTTCGGTGCTGGTGGACGGCAATCTGGTGCGCTCCTGCGTCACGCCGGTAGCCGGGGTGATCGGGCGTGAGGTCACCACCATCGAAGCCATCGAGTCCGATGCGGTAGGCAAACGCGTGGTCTCGGCCTGGGTCGAGCACCAGGTAGCGCAATGCGGTTACTGCCAGTCCGGGCAAGTGATGGCGGCCACTGCACTGCTCAAGCACACCCCCACTCCATCCAAAGCGCAGATTGATGCGGCAATGGTCAACCTATGCCGCTGCGGCACCTACAACGCCATCCATGCCGCCATGGATGGCCTGGCTGCCGGGAAGGAGACCGCCTGATGAACATGTCTGAGATCCTGCCGGGCGTTAAGCTGGACGAGCCGATCAACCTGTCGCGTCGTCGCTTCCTCGCCAGTACCGCCGTGGGTGCGCTGGTCATCGGCTTCGGCCTGCCCCTCGGTGTGTCCCGCGTGCAGGCCGCTACCGGCGGCGCAGCTGAACGCGGCACCCAAGTGCCGGCGTTCCTGGAGATTCGCCCCGACGGTAGCGTGCGCCTGCTCAGCCCCTTCATGGAGGGCGGCCAGGGCACCCATACCGCCATGGCACAGATCATCGGCGAAGAACTGGATGCCGACCCCGCCACGTTTATCGTCGAAGCGGCCCCGCCCGGTGAAGCCTACGTGGTGATGGAAAACGGTATGCGCATCACCGGCGGCAGCATGTCGGTGCGCATGAGCTACCCGACCATGCGCCGCCTCGGCGCCCTCGCCCGCGCCATGCTGATGCAAGCCGGCGCCGAGCAACTGCGCGTACCGCTGAGTGAACTGACTACCCAGCCTGGCCGCGTGGTACACGCCGCGTCCGGCCGCTCCGTGGGCTACGGCGAGCTAGCCGGCCGCGCCCTGGACATGCCGGTGCCCGACCCCGCCACCATCACGTTGCGCGACCCGAGCCAGTTCCGCTGGATCGGCAAGCCGGTAAAACGCCTGGATGCCTATGACAAATCCACTGGCAAGGCGCTCTATACCATCGATCTGAAAATCGACGGCATGCTCCACGCCGCCGTCCAGCACGCGCCGCGCCTGGGTATGACGGTGGGCAGCCTGCGCAATCAGGCCCAGGTCCAAGCCATGACGGGCGTGCATTCGGTTCACACCTTGCCCGGCGCGGTGGCGGTGGTGGCCGAACGTTGGTGGCACGCCAAGCGTGCGGTCGAGGCCATCCAGGTTGAATGGCAGGAAGCCTCTGCCGACTCGACCGTGCGGGCGATGCCGGCAGACTTTTCCAGCGACAAGCACCGCGACTTCCTTGCCGCCCAGCAAGGCCCGGCCCGCGATGACGAAAACGAAGGCGATGTGGCCGGTGCACTGGCCGGCGCCAAGACCCGAGTCGAAGCCACCTACCATAATCAATACCTCAACCACGCCCAACTGGAACCGCCTTCGGCCTTGGCGCGCTTCAACCCGGACGGCACCCTGGAGGTGTGGCTGCCCAACCAGGCGCCGGATATGTTCCGTGCTGACATCGCCAAGCGCACGGGCCTGGCCCCCGAGCAAATCACCCTGCACTCGCCACTGCTGGGGGGCTTTTTTGGTCGGCATTTCCTGTATGACTCAGCCAACCCGTACCCACAGGCCATCGCGTTGGCCAAGGCCGTCGGCCGCCCGATCAAGCTGATCTGGAGTCGTGAGGAAGAGTTTTTGCGCGATGTGCTGCGCCCTGTCGCCGTGGTCAAATTCCGCGCCGCACTGGATGACAAAGGCCTGCCGGTGGCCATCGAAGCGGTCAGCGCCACCGAAGGCCCCACTGAAGCCCTCAGTGGCAAACAGGGCGAGCAGATCGACCCTACCGCCCTGGAAGGCCTGTCGGGCAAGAGCTATGCGATCCCCAACAAGCGCATCGCGCAGATCTACGTCAAGGGCGCGCCCATGCTTGGCTACTGGCGTTCGGTGGGTAACTCCCTCAACGACTTTTTCTATGAAGCGTTCCTGGATGAGCTGGCGGACAAAGGCGGCCACGACCCGTATGAGCTGCGCCTGCACTTGCTGCGTGACAACCCCCGGTTGACCACCTTGCTGCAAGCCGTGGGCGAGTTATCGGGGGGCTGGAAGCGCGGCCCCTACACCGCAGAGGACGGCACGCGTCGTGCTCGCGGGGTGGCCATGGCCTCACCCTTTGGCTCTCACGCGGCGGTAGTGGCCGAAGTGTCGATCGAGAACGGCCAGGTCAAGGTCCACCATATCTGGGAGGCTATCGACCCGGGCAGCATCGTCAACCCGGCGATCATTCAAGCCCAGGTCAGCGGCGCTGTGGCCTTGGGCCTGTCGCAAACATTGCTGGAGGAAGCGGTGTACGTGGACGGTATGCCACGAGCACGTAACTACGACCTGTATCCGATCCTGCCGCCCTCGCGTATGGCTCAGGTTCACGTGAAGATCGTCGAGAGTGGCGAAAAGATGGGCGGTATCGGCGAACCGCCGCTGCCCGCGGTGGCGCCGGCTGTGGCCAACGCGGTGGCGCAGTTGACCGGCCAGCGCATCCGCAGTCTGCCATTGAGCCGCTACACCTTTAGCTAACCGACAGGGAACGCCGATGAACAACCGCCGATTCGCAAGAACCGCAGGGTGGCTGGTGCTGCCCTGCGTGGTCGCCGCAGGCCTGCTGGCCTGGTACGTCACACGCCAGCCCGCTTCGCCTTTTGAACAGCAACAGGCTACAAGTTTCGAGCCCACCTTGGTCAGTCGCGGCGAATACGTTGCGCGGGTGAGTGACTGCGTGGCCTGTCACAGCCTCGCCGGCAAGCAGCCCTTTGCCGGTGGCCTGGAAATGGCCACGCCACTGGGGGCGATTCACGCCACCAACATCACCCCCGACCGCGAGCATGGCATTGGCGCCTATAGCCTGGCCGACTTCGACCGCGCCGTACGCCACGGCGTAGCGCCGGGCGGGCGACGGCTGTACCCGGCCATGCCCTACCCGTCCTATGTAAAGCTCAGCGATGACGACGTGAAGGCGCTGTACGCGTTTTTCATGCAAGGCGTGCAACCCGCCAACCAGGCGAACATCCCCAGTGACATTCCCTGGCCGCTCAATATGCGCTGGCCCATCGCTTTGTGGAACGGCGTGTTCGCCCCCACCGCCACCTATGCGGCCAAGCCCGGCCAGGATGCACTGTGGAACCGTGGCGCCTATATCGTCCAGGGTCCCGGCCATTGCGGCAGTTGCCATACACCCCGTGGCCTGGCCTTCAACGAGAAAGCCCTGGATGAGTCCGGCGCGCCGTTCCTCGCCGGCGCCCTGCTCGACGGCTGGTACGCGCCGAGCCTGCGCCAGGACCACAACACCGGCCTGGGCCGCTGGAGCGAAGCGCAGATCGTGCAGTTCCTCAAGACCGGGCGTAATGCCCATGCGGTGGTCTACGGTTCGATGACCGAAGCGTTCAACAACTCCACGCAGTTCATGCAGGACGAGGACCTGGCCGCCATCGCTCGTTACCTCAAGTCACTGCCCGGCGACCCGCAGCGTGACGGCTCACCATGGCAGTATCAGGCGGTCGCCAACACCCCGGCGCAAAACCCGGGCGCCCATACCTATGCCACACGCTGCGCCTCGTGCCACGGCCTGGACGGCAAGGGCCAGCCGGAGTGGATGCCGCCATTGGCTGGGGCCACTTCAGCCTTGGCGAAGGAAGACGCCTCCGCGATCAACATCACCCTCAACGGCTCGCAACGCGTGGTGGCGGCCGGGATGCCGGACGCCTACCGGATGCCGGCGTTTCGTGAGCAACTGTCCGATCAAGAAATCGCCGACGTGCTGAGCTATGTACGCGGCACCTGGGGCAACAACGGTGGCGCGATCAATGCGAAGGCTGTGGGTAAATTGCGCGGGCATACCGACCCTGCGAGTAGCAGCCCGATCATCCTGCATATGCGCTGAGTGATGTATGAACTGTGGGAGGGGGCTTGCTCCCGATGGCGGTAGTTCAGTCACAGTTGCATAGACTGACACACCTATATCGGGAGCAAGCCCCCTCCCACATTTAGTCCAGGGGCCTCTACTTGCTTTCCTCAGCCTTGCCTTCCTGCATCTGTACCGAAGACTTGGTCCCGCTGGTGTTGTCCTTGGTGGTGTTGTCGGAACTGTCAAAACAGCCGTGAAGCATGAACGCGCTGCACAATCCCAGGCACATATAGAGCTTCTTCATGATGGTTCACCTGCTGCTGAGTGATTGATATCCAGAGCGCCAGACGAAAGCAACGTTCGTCGGCCCTTGCTGTATCTGTCCGGAACGAAGGCGCGGGCGTTCAACAAATCGGCGCGGGCTTAGACGAATGGTCAGCCGCTCGTCGAGGCCTGCGCAAATTGTTCAAACTTTAGTGCTCGTGGCCTTTTCCAATGCTTACGAAGCGGCGCATCTGCTCGCCCTTTCAAGCAAGCGCGGAGATTAGGTTTATGAACGTCCGACTGCCGATCACCTTGCTACTCATCCTTACGTCCTCGACGGCCCTGGCCGACGCCTGCGATGTGGTAACACGCGGGCAAAGCGACCAGGTGCCGACGGTCGAGCAACATACCTGCTACCGCTACGAGGGCATGCCGCCTGAAGCCATCGACTGGTCTTGCAGCAACGAGAACAAGGAGATGATGCCCACTACGAAAAACAAGGTCGCGGCCTGTGCCAGCAACCATGTCGCCAGTTGCAAGGCCACGCCGACCCAGGAGGCCCTGGCCAATCCCCATTCGACGTCCAAGGCACCGGATCACGAAGGCGCATTGCTGCCCAAGAATGCCCGCGTAGTGACCTACTACTACGCCGCCAATGATCTGGTCCAAGCCAAGATCGACTGTGAAAAAGCCGGCGGCGAATGGGCCTCGCAGCCGGTCAAATAAGGCTTCGCTAACCTTGCTCGCCGGCCAGGGCACGCTGGTGGAAATTCGGCAGCCACTTCAAGGCATGCTCCGCCGCGTAAAGCTGCACCTGCTCACGGGAACCCAGAAAGCGTTCCTTGCGGCTGAAAATAGTCACCCCCTGCCCCACCCGATAAGCCCAGGCGAAGCAAATGGTCCCGGCTGGAATGCCATCCATGTCGTCAGGGCCGAGCAGCCCGGTGGTGGCCACGGCCACGTCCGCCGGACTGTCGTGCATCGCGCCTGCGGCCATCTCACGGGCGACCTCGCAACTGGTGAGGTTGAAGGTCTCAATCGTATACGCACGCACGCCCAACAAACGCTGCTTGGCTTCAGGGGAATACACCACGTACCCACTTTCGATACACGCCCCACCGCCCTCGACTTCCGACAGCAGGGTGATGATTTTCCCCGCTGTACAGGACTCGGCCGTGGTAAGGGTCATACCGTGTTGTTTCAGGTAGTCAATAGTGGAAACGGCGATAGACACGGTTTTATCCTCCTGCACGTCGTATGCGAGCCTGATGCTGGTTCAGTACGTGGCCAGGTAGTCGGCCAAGGTCTGTGCGCACGCTTGGATCGCACCGTCGACAATCACCTCATAGCCATGGGTGTTTTCCGTGGGAATCGCCACACAGCCGGCGCGGGCCGAGGTGCCATCCACTTCGACAGGCTTGCCTGAGCCAAACGCTGTCGTGCTATTTAACACCTATGAAAAATGACCCATCTCGCTGACCAGTGTTCCAAAACTTTTAGCACTTGGGCTGCATCCCCGGCGACGCGGGGCCTATCGACAGCCGCTCGCCAATCCGGTTGAACACCTGCGCGGCCAAGCCTTCTAACCCTCGGTACAGCCTCACCGACCATGGAGGGAATCCACGATGAAAAAACTCAGCCTGACACTGTCCATTGCCTTGCTGACCGCCTGCGCCAGCAACAACTCACCGTCCAACGTGGTTGCGCCCGGTGACGCGAAGTCGCCCACTACGCGCACCCTGGATGCTGGCGCTGCGGTGCTGCAATCGCGCCCGCCGGTGGATGCGTTGAATGCCTACCTGGACGGCTTCCATTTCTACAACGGGCACCCCGATGTGCAGATGGAAGCTCACCACTACTGCGCGATCCTCAATGAAGAAGTGATCCAGTGCGTGATCTACGACGGCAACCGCAAGGATGCCAAGCTGATGGGTGTCGAATACATCATCAGTGAGCAGCTGTTCAACACCCTGCCCGCGCAGGAGAAGGCGCTGTGGCATAGCCACGTGCATGAGGTCAAATCAGGCCAGTTGGTTGCACCGGGCATTCCACAAGTGGCCGAACATGCCCTGATGGAGAAACTCGTGCATACCTATGGCAAGACCTGGCACACCTGGCATACGGACCTTCACAAGCAGCTGCCGTTGGGCGTGCCGCAACTGATGATGGGGTTTACCGCCGACGGCCAGGCCGACCCGAAAATGGTCGCCGAGCGGGATAAGCGCCTGGGCGTAGACAGCAACCAGAAGAAGGCCGTACGCGCGGATATCGCCGCACCCGCCATTGCTCCAGGGGCGGACGCCTGGCGCCAAGGCACGATTATCCAGATCGACGACCCTACCCAGACTCCCCACCGGCACTGACCGCTGACCACTGAAGTGCCAGCTATCGAGGTGTCCGACAATTTTTCTGAATTTTTTCTGGCGTCAAATATCTGTAGAGCATGAGTTTAGGGAGGCCTCATGAAAACCAACGAACTGTTTACCATCGAGTATCAACTTCACGGCAAGCCCAAGTCGTTCATCTTACGTGCGCCGCAGATGAATAATGCCGACGCCTGGCATTGGGCAAGTTGCGATGCCGGTGTGGCGGTAATACCGAGGTTCGGGCAAAACAACCTCAAGCGCGTTTCCAAACCGATGGCGGAAAAATACGGCATCACTGATGTGCGCTGGTGCGGTGCGGCGCAACTCCAGTGGGCGGAGGATTTGACACAATGAACAGCCAGACGCTCGACTACACGCCTGGACAGGCATGGGAAGACGAAATAGCGCAGAACACCCGGATGTTTTTCGAAGCCGATCGGCTCGATACCTTGGCGTATCAAATCATCGAGTCCTACAGCGGCGATGCGAAAACCTGGCTGCGTTTCACCGAAGCCAAGAAGCTCGCGGATGTGCAACGCACGGCGGCGTATCAAGAATGGATGCGCATCCATCGAGCGAAGGGAAGTAAGCGCCAACCAGGGTGTTATTCGTAGGGGATAACCGAGATCTTGCCGTTGCGCTCCAGAATCGCGAAGCGTATCTGCCGGATCTCGACAAGCCCTTGGGTGGACCGGGCCGCCTCAAGGATGTCGCCTTCATCCAGGCGCGCATGCTTGAGGCGTTTGTGCAGCACCTGGCCCTCCTCGACCAGCACCGTCGGCCCACCATCCAGCACCCGTGCGAACCAGGTTGAGCGCTGCTTGACCAGCGAGAAGCCAATGTCGATGGCAATCAAGGTGACGATCACCATCACGGCATTGGTCAGCGAAAAATCGTCACCGAGCAGCGCCTGCTGGGTGGCCTCGCCGATGACCATCAACAGCACCAGGTCAAAGGTGGTGAGTTCAGCCAGCGTGCGCCTGCCGGCAACCTTGAACAGCACCAGCAGTACCAGGTAAATCGCCGCAGCCCGCAACACAGAGTCCATGGTCGCCCCTAGGGATAAATGAATTGGGAAAGGCCCACTGAGGCGCCCGATGCCAGCGCCACCTTGGTTTGAAAGCTGCCAACACCGTCGCTGTTGAGGGTCACGTGAAGCATCGCATGACCGTCGTCGTCGCTCAGCACCCACATCTTCATGCCATCGCCTGCCGTACTGGCCTTGAGTGGCTGGGGTTGCAGCATTTGCACATTGAAGCCCTGCAACAGCGCGCCACTGAGCTCCACTTCAAGGGGCTCACGCGCCCGGCCTTGCACATGAATCACCAGTGCATCGGTAGCACCATTGCGCAGGAAGCGCTGGTACTCGACACGCAGCTGCCCATCGGCGCTGCGTACCTCGGCACTGCTCAATGGGCCCTTGGAAAACAGGCCGGCCAGGGTCAAGCCCATTAGCACTACCAACCCATACCAACCCCATCGCTCGAAGCGCCAGACCTTACGTTGCAAGGTCATGTCCTCGCTGACCGGGTAATTGCGGCTATGCAGGTCACGATGGTCTGGCGGCTTCATACCCTGTCCCCGGGTCCGGTTCATAACCTTTTAGGTGTGCGTGGGGCCGCGCGGGTTCATTCTTTCACGGGGCAACCCAGCCACCATCTAATAAGAAGATGGTTTGGGCGGAACTGAATCGTTGAAATGATCGAAATTTCAGCGGCAACCCAGTTGATACCGAGCCTTCTTGAGCGGGTCACACCTATATCTGTCCCGTTTAGCAAGGAGCTCCGTCATGCAATACAACGACACATACACCCAGATGATGGCCTGCCAAAGTGCCAAGGAGGTGGCCTGATGAACGACTCACAACGCGCCTGGGAACTGGCCATGGTGTTGATTGCCAATGGCAGGATCCCGTTCGACCCGGCCAACCCGAGTGGGTCGGTGAAGATCCTCTCGCGGCATCTTCAAGCGCTGGAAGCAGCGTTGCATGACCAGGCAATCAGCGCTGGCACAGCGCCGACGCACATCACTGGGCATGAGTACACACGCCACGAGCACTTGGGCAAAAGCCATCGTAAGCCCTCCCTGGTGTGTGCCGATTGAGAGTGGGCAACCCCGTATGATAGGTTCACCAACGCTTATTATCTGGAACCTCTCCATGCCACTGTACGCAACACCATTACTGTGACCGATCGGCAAGATGGCTGGATAACCCCACATTGGCTGATCCGCCAGGCCATGCCCGATGATGTGCATGCCCTGGTCGAGCTGGATGCCTACGCCACCGCCCACGCCAGCCGTCGCGTGTTTATCTATGACGCGGTGGTTCGCCAGCAATGCCTGGTCGCCGTCGACGCTGGCGTATGCGCCGGCTACCTGGTGCTCACCCATGACTTTTTCGATCACGGCTTCGTCGCGCTGGTGGTTGTGTCACCCGCGCACCAGCGCCAGGGTGTGGCCCTGCGTCTGCTGGCGGCTGCCGAAGCGGCCTGCAAGACGCCCAAGCTCTTTGCCTCGACCAACGCTTCCAACACCGCATCCCAGGCACTCATGACCAAGGCCGGGTTTGTCCCCAGCGGGCAGATCGAGAACCTTGACGAAGATGACCCGGAGCGGGTGTACGTCAAATTCATTCGCTGATCGACAATCCATTCATGACTGATCACGCCCAGGCGATCACCCACGCAGCCAAGTAGAGTCCCACGCCAAACACCCCATGATTGATCAGGCTGCGTAGGCAATTCTTGCCGGGCGTAGGCGTCTTGGATGAGGCAAATCCCGCGCCCATGGCGGGCTGTATCACCAACAGCGGGACAGCCACGGTGACCACACCCAACACGAGGGCCGGCACAAAGGTGGGCGCTTGCAACCAATCAGCCCCTTCAACCCACATCAGCAGCAGCGCAAAAACCACACCCGTGACGTAATGCGCGATCCAGCCCAGGGCCACTTCCCCTCGAACCGGTAACGCCTGCCCGATGCTCGAATGAGTGAAACGGCCTTGGCACGCATGTCCAACCCAACGCCCCACGAACGCGAAATTCAGCGTTGGCACGCCAATGGCCTTCATCAGCAGCATCCACATATCCATCACCACGGTAGCCCCTGCCCCCAACAACACAACCTGTGCAACCCCTTCCAGCGCTGTCATACCTACCTCTTAGTCATGGACCCATTCAACCTGCGCAGGCATCATAGAAGTTGAAGTCAACTTCAAGTCAATGGTCTGCCAATGGATATCACCGAGGTCGTCAAACGCACGGGCATTCCTGCCCATACGCTGCGTTTTTATGAAAAGAAGGGGCTGATTACATCGACCAGCGAGCCCGGTGCTCGCCGTCATTTCGCAGCAGCGGTCGTTGAGCAGTTGGCGGTCATCGCCCTCGGGCAGGCGGGTGGCCTGTCGCTGGACGAGATACACGCCATGCTGTCACCCAATGGCCAGGCCAATGTGGATAGAGCGGTACTGCTGGCCAAGGCCGACGAGATCGATGCGACGGTCAAACAACTGAAGGCCATGAGTCGAGGCTTACGTCACGCCGCCGCCTGCCCTGCACCCAACCATGCGCAATGCCCAAATTTCCAGCGGTTGCTCAAAATCGCTGCCGCAGGGGCGTTCAAGCGCAGTACTGTCGGCCGCCACACTGGGGTTCGGCCTGTTCACTCAACCGTTGAGGCATCATGATTCGCGACTTTCAACACACTGACCTTGAACCGGTGCTGGATATCTGGCTGCAAGCATCGATCCTCGCCCACCACTTCATCGCCCCCCAGTTCTGGCATGAGCAACTGGGCGCCATGCGTGACGTCTACCTGCCCAGCGCCGTGACACGCGTGTTTGAGGCCGATGGAACAGTCTTCGGGTTCAGTTGCGTGTATGAAGACACCCTGGCGGCGCTGTTTGTCGCGCCCGCGCATCAGGGCGGCGGCGTGGGTAGGCGGTTGCTCGCAGATGCAATGGAATCCCGATCAGTTCTACAACTGAGCGTGTATTCGCAAAATTTACCCAGCCTGCACTTTTACAAGAAACACGGGTTCATCGTACTCAACGAACAACGGGGCGAACATACGGGTCACTTGGAAAAGGTGATGTGCTGGAGCGCTGCAGGCGTCCCAGGAACCTTTCCTTGAATACACAATCTGTGGTTCACCCTTTTGAGCTGATGTGAGAACCACCTCCCATGATCCTGATAAAAGCCGCCTTCTGCCTTTCACTGCTCAGCGCAGGCTTCATCGTTGGCTACGCGGCGAAACCCACAAACGAGCTACAACTCACAGCCGGCCAGCTCATGGAGTGCGGCAAACTCACGATGCCGACACTTGGGATGTGAACCGGCAAGCACATAAGTACAGGCCGTTTCAGCCGCCCGAAGCAATGTCCGTGGGCTGCCGGGAAAACCCATTGCGCCCGGCATCCTTGGCACCGTAAAGCGCGGCATCGGCCGCCTCGATCAAACCTGATACTGGCTCCAGCCGTGAGCCGGTACCCGTCGCAATGCCGATACTCACACTCACGCGCCCGAACGGGCTACCGGGATGGGGGATGTTTGCCTGCTGCAGTCGCGCAAGGATCCTTTCTGCGACCACCGTCGCGCCTTCGCTGTCGGTCGCCGGCATGATGATCGCTATTTCTTCTCCGCCATAGCGCGCCACCAAGTCTGATGGACGCTGCACACAGTTCTCCAACAGTGTGCTGACCGACTGCAAGCACGCATCCCCCGCAACGTGACCGCAGGCGTCGTTGTAGCGCTTGAAATAGTCGATATCGATCATTAGCAACGCCAGCGAGGTGCCGTCGCGCTGCGCTCGGCGCGCTTCCAGGGCCAGGGTTTCGTCGAAGCAGCGGCGGTTTGCCAGGCCGGTCAGCGCATCCTTCTTGGCCAATAGCGCCAATTGCCGATTGGAGTCGAGCAACTGTTGCTGGACGACACGCAGCGCCTCTTCCGCCGCAGTACGCCGGCGGATATCGAGGATCAGGAACCAGCCGATCAACCCTGTCAGCCCCAGCAGCCCTACCACCACCACTGCGGACAACGCCGCCTCGATACGCCACGCAGCGAGGGCTTCATGCTTGCCCAATGCGACCGTGGTGATCAGCGGCAGGGTCTCGCTTTTGCGGAACGCGTAGAGCCGCTCCACACCGTCCAGGCTGGACGTGTAGGCGGCGGTGCCGACGGATTGGTCGACAAGGTACTTGGCATAGATAGGCGACTTGGAAAAGTTGCGGCCCATGTCCTGTTCGCGGAAAGGATAGCGCACCAACAGCGTGCCATCGGCATAGGACAAACCGATCGCGCCCTCCTGGCCTACATCGAGTTTGCCGAACACCCGCAGGAAGTTTTCCACCCCCAGGGTGACCGCAACCACCCCGGCGAAGTTGCCCGACGCATCATTGAAGCGGCGGCTGATGGTCACCACCCACTCGTGGTTGGTACGACTCTGGATCGGCGGGCCGATAAAAGGCTCACGGCTCGGATCATCGCGATGATGAATGAAATAAGCGCGATCGCTGCTGTTGGCACCCACTGGGATCGGACGGTTGGACGACATCAACCAGTGGCCGTGATGGTCGTAGACGGTGATGCCACTGAGTTGCGGCATCAACGGCTGCTGCCGACCGATCAGGGTACTTATACGCTCGATCTGCGCCGGGCCACTGCCTTCGGTTTCCAGGCGCTCGACCAGCCCGAGCAACAGCAGCGAGCTTTGCCGCACGATACCTTCGGTGTAGGTGGTGAGTGCCTGGGTCAGGTTCAGGCCGTGCACGTCCACCTCCGCCAGCGCGCGCTCACGGGAAGACAGGACTTTCCAGATGGTCAGGGAGGTCAGGGAACAGCCAATTACCAACAGCAAAAGCATCACAAGGCGAGTATCACGCTTCACGTCAGTACCTTAAGGAAATCCGGTTTCCACTCGCCATCGTTCAAACGCCGGCGCGTTCTGCGGCCCTATGTGCCCAGGCGCAAGCATACAAGTAGTCCGTAGTGGTTGACACCTGGCGCCTGCTGTTCAGCACTCCTTGATCTGGCTTCATCGCTGGGCCACTTGCTCGGCAGTGGCGGCTTTTACCCGGGCAAGATCGAGCGGGTAGTCAACACCAGGGTTCTCGACCCACCGCGTTGCCGTAAACTGGCCGTTGCTGGCGCGCAGCACATACCCGCTGTCCTGGTGGTGCAAGAAGCCACACAGCTGCACACCTTGGTCGGCCTGGTTGCCTGTGGTTTTGGTGTTGCCCTGGTGCCCGAGTTGATTGCCCAGTCAGTCATGCGCGACAAGGTTGTGTTTCGCCGGCTCCTGCCGGTCAGCGATGCTCCCAATCCGGCAATCGGCTTGTATATGAGCTGGAACAGCCGCAACGAATCAGCTTTGATAAACAGCTTCATTTTCCTGCTCGATGCCAACGTCGTACCGCATTTTTCAAGCATCGTTGAGTGACCGGCGCCCAGGCACCGGGGTCAGATGGCCACGTCATACCACAAGGATCACACTCCCCATGGTTTTGCCTGCCTCAAGGTCTGCGTGAGCCCTTGCCGCCTCCACAAGTGGATAACGCGCACCGACGGGGCTGACCATGCCGTCCAACATCCTCTGCAGCAGTTCATCGGTACCGGATTTGTAGGCTTGGGGGTCATTGGCATACAGGAGCGAGCTGGGCCGCATCAGTGCAATTGAGCGGCTGAAACCCAGGTCTTCCACGCGCACCGGCGGGATCGGCCCAGCAGGCTGGCCGAGGCTGGCGACTACGCCAAAGGGGCGCACCACGCTCAATGACTGACTCAGCATGCCGCCGCCGATACCGTCGATTGCAAGGTGCACACCCTTTGCTTCTGCCAAGCGCACGGTTTCGTCTGCCCAGCCCTCATCGGTGTGCAACAGCACCACATCGGCACCGGCTGCGCGCGCCATGGCGACCTTGCCCTCCGAGCCCACCGTAGCAATAACGTTGGCCCCCAGGCGCTTTGCCCAGCGCACCACAATCTGCCCCAACCCGCCTGCTGCCGCGTGCACCAGGATCCAGTCACCGCGCTTGGTCATATGCACTTTGCGCAGCAGCATATGCGCGGTAAGCCCGCGTAGCATCGAGCTGCCGGCCATCTCGAAAGACACCTCGTCAGGCAGCTTCACCAGCCGGCTCGCGGGCAACAGGCGCAACTGCGCGTATGCGCCGAGCGGCCCGCCTGTATAGGCAACCCGGTCACCGTCGCGTAGGTGGCTGACCTGCTTGCCGACAGCGGCCACCACGCCGGCGCCTTCGAAGCCGAGCACGGCCGGCAGCGTCGCGACCGGGTAGAGGCCGTTGCGAAAGTAGGTGTCCACAAAGTTGACGCCTATCACCGACTGGGCCACCAACACCTCGTGGGGCCCGGGGCTTGGGACGTTAATCTCAATCGGTTGCAAAACCTGCGGGCCGCCGGTTCGCGTCATTGCCATGGCAAGGGTCATGTTCTTGTTGCTCCTAAACAGGTTTATCCAGTTGCTGTTCACCCCTAAAAAGACTATTGCCCCCGCGCCTATGGTGTAAATTCCACACAAGCGCACTGCTCATGTGAGAATTTGCACCGATGTTCGATTGGGAAAACATGCGCCATCTGCTCGCGGTGGCCAAGGCTGGAACGCTTTCCGGCGCTGCACGGGAGTTGCGGGTGGACCACGCGACCGTCGGCCGGCGCATCGCCGCGCTTGAAGCCCAATTACACACACCGTTAGTCGAGCGCCTGCCTCGATCCTGCCGCCTGACAGCAGCGGGCGTGCTGATCGTGGAACAGGCCCTGCGCATGGAAAGCGCGGCGTTTGATATCACCCGGCAGGTCAAATCCCGACAAGTGTCCTTGAGTGGGCGAGTAACCTTGAGCGCCTCCCCGGTACTGGCAACGCATTTCATCGCACCGCGTTTAGGTGACTTCCGCCAGCAGTACCCCCAGATTCAGTTATCGATCAGTGCCCAGGCGCATCAGGTCTCGTTGAGTCGTGGCGAGGCGGATATCGCCGTCAGGCACCTGCGGCCACGGGAGCCGAGTAACGTCGCCCGGCGGGTTGCAAAGATGGACTTCGATTTGTACGCCAGCCGCGCCTATGCGCACCTTTGCAGCCCGGCACAGTGGGCCTTCATCGCTTATGAAAAAGCATTCGCCGACATGCCCCAGCAACAATGGTTGCTGCAGATCGCAGGCGAGCGAGCCGTGGCGTGCGAACTCAGCGACATCAGCGGCCATCTGGTGGCCGCTCGGTCAGGCGTGGGCGTGGCCGGCCTGCCGTGTTTTTTGGCGGATGCAGATCCGCAGTTGATCAGGCTGGAGCACGACAGCGCGGGGTTTTCGCGTGATATCTGGTTAGTCACTCACCGCGATATGAAGCGTTCGGCGCTGGTGCGTACCGTCATGGATTATTTTGCTCAAGCGTTTGCGCGTGACCTGGCGCTCAAGCCAAACCCATTGTTGGCGAAGGCCGATTAGGTTTATGCATTCGGATCAGCACAGGTCGCTTCCAGAACCTGACATCGTTCGACCAACTGCCCACCTTTAACCACCCGGGCAGCCCCTTTGATCCGATGGGCCAACTCGACGAGCTGATCGGTATCCCCCGCTTGCAACAGCACCCCCAGTTGCTGGCGATCCTTACGATTGTTATTGATTAACTCATTGAGAATTTGCCGAAATTTTACCGGCTCACTGCTGATCAACAACTCCAGTGGACCAAGGTCAACCAGATGTACCGGGTCAGACGCCGCAGTCAGGCGCTCCGGGGTGGGCGGCAACGCGAGTTCTTCACCGTTGTGGCTGTGCTGGTAGGACATCAACCGCGCATCCAGGCCAATCGGCTTGATCAGGCAGTCATTCATGACCGCCTGGATGCACAATGACCGAGCAACAGATCGCTTGCCGACTCATTTGCCCCCCGTTACATCGAGAAACGTACCGGTAACAAATGACGCCTCGGCACTGGCCAACCACAAAATCGCCCGGGCCACCTCCTCCGGCTGGCCGCCACGCCCCATGGGGATCGAGTCTTTGACCCGGTCGACCCGCCCCGGCTCGCCGCCGCTGGCATGCATGTCGGTGTAGATGTGCCCGGGGCGAACACAGTTGACGCGGATGCCTTCCCGGGCCACTTCCTTGGCAAACCCGATGGTGAAAGTCTCCAGGGCTCCTTTTGACGCCGCATAGTCGACGTATTCATTCGGGCTGCCCAGGCGCGCCGAGGCCGAGGAGATATTGATCACCACGCCGCCCGCTCCGTTGTGCCGATACGCCATGCGCTTTACCGCTTGCTGGGCGCAGAGCATCGGGCCGATGGCGTTGACCGCGAAGATGCGCTGCATGCGCTCCAGGCTCAGGTCCTCCAGACGCGACTGAGTCGCCAGCACGCCGGCATTATTGACCAGTACGTCGAGGCGCCCGAACCTGCGGTCGATGGCGGTAAACAAGTCGGCGACTTGATCGGGGTTGGCGCTATCGGCCCGCACGGCCAGGGCCTTGCGGCCCATTGCTTCGATATCTGCGGCCACCGCCAGCGCCGCGGGCTCGTTGGACACGTAGCTGATCGCCACGTCATAGCCCTTTGCGGCGGCTAGCCGGGCGGTCGCGGCACCCACTCCGCGACTGCCACCGGTGATCAGGATCAGCGGTGCCTGCGAAACGTCAACCATTGAAAATACCTCCTTAGAAGATGGCTGTGTCAGCCGATGATGAGGATGCCGCCGGCGATCACCACGCACGCCAGGACCCTGCGCGCGGTAAGGGTTTCGCCAAGAAAAAAGTAGCCAATCAACATCGCGAACAACACGCTGGTTTCGCGCAATGCCGAGACCGCGCCCAACGGCGCTTCGTTCATGGCGTAGATCACGATTGCATAGGCCAGCAAAGACACCAGCCCGCCGACCACCGCGGCCAAGGTTCCGGGGCGCAGACGCAATAAACTGCGGGCATCGCGCAGGCCGATGTACACCGCTGGCATCATCACGCCCCACAACGCGCACATCCATACGGTATAGGCCAGCGGCGCGCCGGAGAGCCTGGCGCCGATACCGTCGACAACGCTGTAGGCCGCGATGAAACAACCAGTTCCCAGCGCATAAGGCAGGCTGGGAACCGAAAGCCGGCGCCCACTGAAGGCCAGGGAAATAATCCCGCCTGACACTAGTGCAATCCCCAGCAACTCGCCGGGCGCAATGCGTTCCCCGGCAAATACCGCAGCCCCCAGGGTGATCAGTGCCGGCGATGAGCCACGGGAAATAGGATAGATCTGCCCCAGGTCGCCCACCCGGTAGCTGCGCACCAGGAACAGGTTGTAGCCAACATGCAGCAACGCCGAAAGCACCCCGTAGCCCCAGCTCTCAATCGCTGGCGGTGCCATGAACGCTGCGGCGATGACACAGGTGACGGCAATGGCCATGCACATGACCGTCATCGACCATAGCCGGTCGGCACCACCGCGCAGCAGCGCGTTCCAGCTGGCATGCAGCAGTGCGGCGAACAGCACCAGGAAGATGATATGAGTAGGCATGCGCCATCTTAGGCAAGCCAAGGCCCCGGTTTACAGCGAAGTCTGCTCATCACAGCATGAATAGATACTCATACCTCACTGATCCGCCCGTTGTACTTTCAGCGCCTCGCTCATCAGCCATTGACGGAAGCTGAGGATATGCGGCTGGGTTTCGATGCCCTTGGGGCACACGAAATAGTAGGCAAGCGGCGATGGAAACGGCACATCAAACAGGCGCACCAGGCGACCGTCGCTGATTTCCTGCTCCACATGCCCGCTGCGCACCAACGCGATGCCATGGCCGAGCAAGGCCGCCTCGACGGTCATGTTGGTGTCGCCAAACCTGACGCTTTCCCTGAGCGGCGAAAAGGCCAGCCCCACCGTTTCAAACCAGGCCTCCCATTTCGGTGCCAGCTCGGCGCCATCCCGGGCCAGCAGCGGGAAGTCCAATAAATGGGCGGGGCTGCCCGGGGTGCCAAGGCGCCGCAACAGTTCGGGGCTGGCCACGGGAAACACATGCTCGCCGAACAGGAATTCTGAATACAGGCCAGGGTAACTGCCCTTGCCCAGCCGGACCGCGACATCCGCTTGGGCGTCGGAAAAGTGGATGACGTCATCCGTGGTGTCCAGCGCAACCAACAGCTCGGGGTGCTGGCGCGCGAGGTTCGGCAAGCGTGGCAGCAGCCATTTCAAGGCAAAGGAATAGGTGGTGCTGACCTTGAGCCGTACCCTGCCCTTTTGTTCGCGCAGGTCGGCCAGGGCAGCCTCCAGGCTCATGAAGAACTCGCGCACAATGGGCGCCAGCGTAGCCCCCGCCGGGGTCAGGCGTAACGACTGGCCGCGCTCGAACAACGCCAAGCCCCACAGCGCCTCCAGATGCTTGAGCTGGTGGCTGACTGCGCTCTGGGTGACATGCAACTCCTGGGCGGCCGCAGTAAAGGTCGGGTGCCGAGTAGCGGCTTCAAAGGCGCGCAAGGTCGCGGTGGGCGGCAGATCTCTCATAGGTAGGGTATCCGGCGAGTTGGCAGTAAGCGTTGAGCATGAGCGTTCACTCATGTTAGCGCTATTGCACGAGGTTCGCGTACTGCTCCAGCAGCCACGCCAAGTCCTGATAACCGCTCGCCAGATGAGGCGCGCCAAGCCTGCTCAACGACCGGGATGTGCGCCGCGCCTGTGCGGCGCCGATTGCGGGATGATGGGCATATCGTGCAACCCGCCGCGCACCGCTTTGCACACATCGGGCAACGGGAGATGCCGGATCGATACCGCTGGCTTTGCGCTGCAGCCGATTCAATTGCTTGCTCAGTTGCAGCGACAAGTAGCCCGCCTGGTATTCGTGCGGTTGACCCTCGCCAAGCAAACTCTTCAACGTAACTAACCGGTGTTGTTGCTTCGCTTGCCATTGAGCATGATCGATTGTACTGGCCTGGCGTAGCAGCCGGCATGTGTGCTGGTGGAGCGCATGTTTCAATGCGCGTACTTGCCTGGCTGGATCTTTGGGCAGGATCTGGAACGCCAAGAGGCACACAAGCATCGCCACGATCCAGGCCAACGCCTGGTTGACGAAACCGACGAAATCGTAGGTGGCGGTCATGCCGGTGCTTACCAAAGTGTTGAAGCCAATCAGGTAGGCAACCCCTTGCAGGGCATGGCGCGGCTGGCACGTGGCATGGATGCCGAACGACCAGAACCCTGCCATGACCAGCAGCAACAGAGGGAAGCCATTGATCTGCGGCATCAGCAGGAATTTGCACAGCGCTGCCGCCACAATCGCGTAGAGCGTGCCGCGGATAAAGCTGTTAATGCCTTGGGCCGGCGCGGCAGCCGTCGCCACCAACGTGCAGAACGGCCCCAGCACCGCCAGCAATGTGGGCCCCTGATCCCAACCACTGAAATACCAGATCGCACCCGCACTCAGTGTGGCGAGCAGTGCCCGGATGCCGTTTCGCACAGCATCCGCGTAATTGCGGTGATACCCCACGGCGCGTGTCGGCCCGCGGCGGGCATGGTCGAGGCTGGAGAAGTTCAGCAACGCAGCGCCCAGGTCCGTCAGTGGGTCGTCCAAGCGTTCGCCGCGCAACCGCACCTGTGGGCTTGAGTCGGCGCGAACATCCGCCCAGCGACGCAATTGCTCCAGCGTATCGGCCGCGGTGCGAAAGTCGCAGCGAGCATGCGCCAGGCATTCACTCAGTTGCTGCAACCCTGTGCTTATCCGGGCGCGCAACGCCGGGTCGATTCCTTGGTATGGGTGCTCCGGGTGCGCGTCGAGCACCGCCGAGTGCAGATGCGCCAGGCCGGCCTGAATCGCCAGCTGCCGCGAGCGGATCAGCGCCGACTCGCCACGGCCGAGCCCCAGCTGGTCGTCCACCTTACCGATATCGATCGCGAGCTGGTGCCGTAGCGTCGCCAGGCGCGCAGGCTCTTCGCCCACAAGGCTGGCCGCGAGCAACCGGGCACTGCGCGCGCAGACGTCGACGAGCGAGCTTCGAACTTTGTGCTCCATGGTCTTGGCGCTGAACAGCGTCGCCACCAGGCTCAAGCTGAGCACGCCGAGCGCTACCGCCGTGCCACGGGTGATGATGTGGTCGAAACCCTGTTCCGGGGCGACGATGGCAGGGCCCAGCGCCAAACACACCGTATAGCCCGCCACCACTGCCGCAGTGGCCTGGTAATGACGCAGGACCGTCATTGCACCGACGCACAGGCCCAGCCATATACCGACGCCCAGTATGAACAACAGCATCTGTTGCGCGAACAACCCCATCAGCACAAAGGCCGCGACCATGCCGACCAGCGTGCCCAGCATTCGGTACACACCCTTGCCCCGCACTGCCCCCTGGATAGGCTGCACCAGCAGCAACACGGTGGAAGCACCCGAGAACGGCGAATCCAGATGCAGTTGCAAGCCAAGCCAGAGTGCCAGGCCGGCCGCCAATAGACTGCGCAGCACGTAGGCAAGCGTGGCGGATGTCCAGGGCCGGGGGATCGCCGCGAAAAAGCGTGTCGCCAGGTCAGTCATCACATGAACGCCTGCAGCCATTGGGTGAGTCGCCAGCGCGGTGCGACGCCCGGCTGCGTCACTTCGACACTGGCGGTCATGCCCGCCGCCAACTCCACCCCGTCGGGCACCTTGTCCAACTCGATACGCACAGGCACACGCTGCGCCAACCGAATCCAGCTGAAGGTCGGGCTCACCTGGGGCAAGCCGCTGTCGTTGCGCAACTCATTGGTGTCGGCAATGCCCCTGCCCAGGCTTGCCACGTGGCCTTGCAGCAGCGGGTCAAAGCCCATCAGCTTGATCGACACCGCTGCGCCGATGCGTACACCCGGCAACTTGGTCTCTTCAAAATAGCCCGTGATCCAGAAGCTATGACCGTCGACTACAAACAGGTTGGTGATGCCCGCCTGGGCGTAATCACCGGGCTGCAACCGCAGTTGCGTGACATAGCCGTCCACCGGCGCACTAATGGTGGTGCGGTCCAGGTCGAGCTGGGCCTGGGCCAACTGGCTGCGTGCCGCGTCCAGGCGCGCCTGGGCCACGGCCAAGTCACGCGCGGCATTGTCGATCTCTTCACGGGCAATGGCGCCGCCCAGCTGCGCGCGCCGCTTGAATTGCGCACTGCGCTGCTCGAACACACTGCGCGCTTCTGCAAACTGCGCCGCGCGCTGCTGCTGGGTCAATCGATAAGCACGCGTATCGATGCGATAGAGCGGGTCGCCCTTTTCCACCCATTGGTTGTCACTGGCCCACAACTGATCGATTTGGCCGGACACCTCGGGCGCAATGCGGATCACCTGGGCACTCACCCGCCCGTCCCGCGTCCAGGGCGCCAGCACATAAGCGCGCCAGAGTTGCAGGCAAAACACCAGGGCCAGCACACCAAGCCCCAGGGTGGCGGCAGTTTTAAGGAGTTTGACGATAGACATGCGCGGCCTCGCTCAGCAATGGACGACCATCGTCGACACGACGATGAGCGAGACGAAAAAACGCGCCAGCGCCGGGTGCCACGCCCGGTCCAACCAGCGGCGGGTCAGGCGCTCGATCAGCTGGTAGGCCAGGACGGACGCCCCCAGGTAAACCAGCAAGGGCGGAAAGTAGAGGTTGGCAATCGAGATTTCGCTGAGCATGGCAAGCACCGGGATTCGAGAGGTTCTGGCATTCGCTCGCCTACTGAAGGCGGGGCTTGCAGGTAATGCTAGGGAATTACTGCCACTGCCGATATTGAGTACACTGCCAAAATATAATCAAATTCGGACAACCCTGGATGACCTTGCATGGCCGAAATCCACGTCGATCAGTTTGAGTACGACACCCTTTCCCAGCCCGCCGTAGCGCTGATGCTGGAACCCCAGCGCAACGACAGCGAGTCCGCCGTACATAAGCACCGCAAGGGCCAACTGGTGGTGGCGTATTGCGGCGGCATTGTGTGTACGGTCGAAGATGGCGTATGGATGGTGCCGTCAGGGTTCGGCGTGTGGATTCCGGGGGGTGTCGCCCACAGCAACCGCGTAACGGCCAACGGGCAGGTGTGTTTTCTGTTCGTGGAGCCCGGCGCCGCGTCGCTGCCGGATTGCTGCTGTACCTTGGCGCTGTCGCCTTTGATCCTGGAGCTGATCCTGCACCTGAGCGGCCAGGCCCAGGATTACCCGGCCAATTCGCGCAGTTCGCGGTTGGCTCACGTACTGCTCGAAGAACTTGAACTGGCCCCTACGGAACAGCTTTACCTGCCTTTACCCGCCTCAAACCCGCTGCGCACCATCGCCCGGGCACTGGCGCAAGATCCCGCCAACCGCGCCACCATGGCGAGTTGGGCACGCAACGTCGCCATGAGCGAACGCTCGCTTGCCCGCCTGGTAAAAGCCGAAACCGGCCTGACCTTCGGACAATGGCGCAAGCAATGGCAGATCATCGTCGCCCTGCAAAGTCTGGCCGAAGGGCAATCGGTGCAGAGAACCGCTGAAGCCCTCGGCTATGAGTCTGTCAGCTCGTTCATCACGATGTTTCGTAAAACCCTGGGCACCTCACCGGCCCGTTACCTGCGCAATACCACATTGCGGTAATGCAACCACAGTGGACTGAATGCACACTGCATGGCCGAGGCGGCTATAGCGTATACATAGGTATCTACACTGTGTAGCAGCCGACGGTAACCACGATGCGCAGCGAGCCGCTCTTGATCTTGATCTGCTTTTGATCTCAGGCGCCCCCCCAAATCCCTGTCGGATTACGGGCACACCGAGCCTAAGCGAGGTGCCGAGTGGTGGGGCAAGAGCGTTTGGTTACTTTGCGCTTTTCAAAGTGACCCGCTGTAAAAGCGGAACCAATAGTGGCCATTACCTAAATAATGGATATGTACTCGGTCTGATCCAACATCCTGGTCGGCCCTGAGGCCGCCATCGGGAGCAAGTCGAATCGTCGCACCGCCCCTCCCACATTAGTTGTGTACCGGCACAAGCAGCCTGGCACTCAAGTTCACCGATGCAAAATCGCCCGATGAATATCTTCCAGCGCCATGACCCGCTGGGCGGCGTTGAGCTTGATCGCTTCCTTGGGCATGCCGAACACCACGCAACTGGCCTCGTCCTGAGCCACCGTGGCGGCGCCGGCGTCGAACATTTCCTTAAGCCCCCGCGCGCCGTCGTCGCCCATGCCGGTCATGATGATGCCCAGCGCGTTGCCACCGGCACTGCGGGCAACGGAACGAAACAGCACGTCAACCGAGGGCCGATGCCGGCTCACCGGTGGGCCGTCAACGATTTCCACCTGATATTGGGCACCGTTGCGCTTGAGCACCATGTGTCGGCCGCCGGGGGCGATCAATGCGCAACCGGGGATGACCCGGTCGCCATTTTTCGCCTCCCTGACCTCGATTTCACACAGTCGATTGAGTCGCTCGGCAAACGCCGCGGTGAAGTGTTCAGGCATGTGCTGCACGATCACGATGCCCGGGCACACCCTGGGCAATGCGGTCAGTATCAACTCCAGGGCTTGAGTACCGCCCGTGGAGGTGCCGATGGCAACAATATTGTCGGTGGTACGCACCATTGCCGGGGCGCCCGCTGCAAGAATGGCGTCGGCACTCACCCTCTGGGGAGCACGTTCACCACACGCCACCATTCGTTTCATGTTGGCCTTGGCCGCAGCCTTGACGGCGCACGCCAACTCATCGGCGCTGTCGGTCAGGAACTGGCGCAAATTCAACTGCGGCTTGGTGACGATACTGACGGCCCCTGCCGCCAAGGCTTGCATGGTGGTGGCCGCGCCCTTCTCGGTCAAGGTCGAGCAGATGACCACCGGCGTGGGGCGTTCGGCCATGAGTTTCTTGAGAAACGTAATGCCGTCCATGCGCGGCATCTCGACGTCCAGCACGATCACATCCGGCCATTGCTTGTTCATTTTATCCATGGCGAATACCGGGTCTGCCGCCGCGCCTATCACTTCAATGGCGGGGTCTCGTCCCAGGGTCGCCGTCAATACCTGGCGGACCACGGCAGAGTCATCAATGATCAGTACTTTGATAGGACTCATAGCGCACGCTCTCGTTGAGGGCTGCTGAGGGGGCGCTGCAGCGCCAGGTAGTTGAGTTGAATATTGCCATTGGCCAGGTCGAATACCACGGTGCGATACCCCACGCCTTCCACGTGCCAGTTCAGACACCGCAAGTGATTCACGTCGAGCAGGCGCCGGGCTTGCTCGACATTGCGTTGCCCGACGTAGTGGTTGTCCGGGCGCACCAGCCCGGGAAACATATTCCCGCCGCCATACACATTGATCCTGAACTCCGTCGGCGGCACCTTGCTCGCGCGCATGGCATCGAGCAGCAGTTGCAGCGCTTCATTGCCATAGCGACCGTCCAGGGGCTTGGCGCTCGTCGCAGTACGCTGGGGCAGCAGGTAGTGACACATGCCACCCAACAAGCGCTGCGGATGCCAGAACGCCAGGGCCACGCAGGAGCCCAGCACCGTGCGCAGCCGAATCGCGCCAGTGCCGAAAAACCAATCTCCAGGATTCAGGAACACCTCGCGGGAAGGTTGAGTGTCAGGCATGTGGCCTCCGATAGATCGAAGGCTTGACCAGCTTCAGCTCGTCGGTCACGCCGTTGAGGCTTTCAGAGTGGCTGACCAGGAAATAGCCGCCAGGCTTGAGATGGCTGACCAGACGCTTGACGACCTGCACTTTGGTATCGCTGTCGAAATAGATCATCACGTTGCGCAGGAAGATCACGTCGAACATGCCGACTTTCGGCAGCGGATTGTTCAAATTGATCGCCTGGAAATCGATTTTCGCCGCGAGCGCCGGATCGACCATGAAGCAACCGTGGTTGGCACCGACGCCCTTGAGGCAATACTTGTGCAGCAGCGCTTCGGGAATGCCGCGTATACCCTCGAGTGGGTAGCGCCCTTGGCGGGCTTTATCCAACACACGGCTGCTGATGTCCGACGCCATGATCTCCCAAGGCCGACCGGCCAGGTTGTCCGCCAGCACCATCGCCAGGGTGTAAGGTTCTTCACCGGTGGAGCAGGCGCCACTCCATACCCGCAGCGTTGCATTGCCACGCAGTTCGGGCAGGGCCACGTCGCGCAGGAAGTCGAAATGCTTGGGTTCGCGGAAAAAATAGGTTTCGTTGGTGGTCAGCATGTCTACCGCCACCTGCAGTTCCGTGGCGTCCTTCATCAACACCTTGTAGTAAGCACCGTAAGTCGTGAGCTCGAACGCCTGCAGCCGCTTGGCAAGCCGTGAGCTGACCAACTGTTTTTTCGCATCGGACAGGCTGATGCCGGCGATCTGATGGATAAGGCTGCGAAACTGCTGGAACTCGGCGTCGGAGAGAATCACGTTCATAAGGGCATCCCAAAAGTTGATCAGGCGGTGGCAGGCAGTAAGGACTCAAGGTTTGCCAGCACCTCGATCGGTTCCAGGGACAACACGCGACCGATATCCAGCAGCAGTACAAAGCCGCTGTCCAATTTGCCGATGCCCAACAGGAAATCGGCCCTGACCTCGGTGCCGACACTCAGCGAAGGTTCGATATCCTGCTCGGCGATTTCAAGCACCTCGCTGACTGCATCCACAATGATGCCCACCGGCTTGCGCACGCTACCGACCTGTACCTCCAGGATCACAAAGCAGGTTCTTGACGTCTGCAGCGTTCTTTCGCCACGAAAGCGCACACCCAGGTCCAGTATCGGCACCGCAGCGCCTCGCAGATTGATCACCCCGCGCAGGCTGGCGGGCAGCAACGGTACGTGGGTGATCGGCCCATATTCGATGATCTCGCGCACGTTGAGCGTGCCGACCGCGAACATCTCACCCCCCAACTCGAAGGTGAGGTATTGGCTCGGGCCCGAGATCGCAGCACTGCCAGGACTTTGGATGGTTAACGCCATGATTCACCTCGGATCAATTGCTTTGCGCCCGCACCTGGGGGCACGGTCGTACACCTCAAGCGCGCATCAAGCCGGCGATCTCATCGACGCACAGCACCTGCTCGATCTGCAGCAGCGTGACAAACGCTCCCCGCACCTTGGTCATCCCCCTGATGAAGTCAGTACGAATAGGGTTGCCGAAGGCCGGCGCGGGCTTGATGTCGATATCGAGGATCTCGATCACCTCGCTGACCGAGTCCACCACCACCCCCAGCACCTGGGACTCGCCCTCCTTGGCCGCTTCGAGAATGACGATACACGTGCGGCTGCCAAGGTCCGTCACGCCCTTGCCGAACCGGGCCTTGAGGTCCACCACCGGCACCACCGAGCCACGCAGATTGATCACCCCGCGCAGGAACTCCGGCATCATCGGCACGCTGGTCACCTGGCTGTATTCGATGATTTCTCGAACGCTCAAGGTGTTGACCGCGTACATCTCCTGATCAGCCGAGAAGGTCAGGTACTGCAAGGGCTCGCCGACTTGCAGCGCTGGGGCTGAAGTGCCAGGCACAACGGCTGAGGCACTCATGGTTCAACTCCCGAAGCGGACGAAACCGCTCTCCACCGCACGGCTGTCATGATCCGACAGCGACGCCGCACGCCCCAGACCCGACGTGGCAACAGCCCGCCCGACGCGCTTGCCCTGTACGGTGAAAAAGCCCATCAGTTCCTGCAACTGCTCGGCCTGGCCACTCATTTCCTCGGCAGTCGCGGCCAACTCTTCGGAGGCCGACGCGTTTTGCTGAGTCAGTTGGCTCATTTGCGACATTGCGCTGTTGATTTGCTCGGAGCCGATCGATTGTTCTTCCGAGGCGGCCGCAATTTCCTGCACCAGGTCAGAGGTCTTGGCAATCGAAGGCACGATTTCATCCAGCAGGTTGCCCGCCCGTTCGGCCAGGGCCACGCTGTTCTTGGCCACTTCGCTGATTTCCTGCGCTGCGATCTGGCTGCGCTCGGCCAGTTTGCGCACCTCGGCTGCTACCACCGCGAAGCCTTTACCGTGTTCGCCGGCCCGCGCCGCTTCAATGGCCGCGTTGAGCGCCAACAGGTTGGTCTGGTAGGCGATGGAATCGACAATGCCGATTTTTTCAGCGATGGTCTTCATCGCCGCCACCGTGTCCTTCACGGCGCGACCGCCTTCGGACGCCTCTTTGTTAGCCTTGCCCGCCATGCCATCGGTCACCTTGGCGTTTTCGGTGTTCTGGGCGATGGACGCTGACATTTGCTCCATCGACGCCGAAGTCTGTTCCACCGACGCCGCCTGTTCGGACGCCGATTGCGCCATGCTCTGGGCAGTGGCGGAGATTTCCTCGGAGGCACTGGACAGCGAGTCGGCCGACCCGCGCACTTCGCCGATGATTTCCGAGAGTTTTTCCACGGTGCCGTTGACCGAGTTTTTCAGCTCCAGGAACTTGCCTTGGTAGTCACCGACGATGGTCCGGGTCAGATCGCCACTGGAGATCGACGCCAGGACGTCCATGGCCTCAGTGATCGGCACGATGATCGCATCCAGCGAGCCGTTGATTCCCAGGATGATGCGGCGGAAATCGCCCTGATGGCGAGAGGCATCCGGCCGGGTATCGAGTTTGCCGATCATCGCGCTGTCGCTGATCTGGCGCGTGTCGTCGACCAGGGCCAGGATGTTGGCGCGCAACTGCTCAATGTTCTCGTTGATAAAGGCTTTCTTGCCCGGGAATTGCTCCAGGGGCGCGGCCAGATCGCCTTCGCCGAACGCGCGAATGCAGGCCATGGCCTTTTTCTTCACACTGATATGGCCGCTGACCATGCCATTGATGCCCTGCCCGATTTCACGGTACGAACCGCTAAAGCGCTCAACATCGATCATGACATCAATGTCACCTTTCTCGTGCTCGCTGGACATGTGCTGCATTTCATTGATCAGCGCGAGGATATTGCTACGCAGCAGCTCGATATTTTCATTGATGAAGGCTTTTTTGCCGGGGAACTGTTCCAGCTGCGCCGATAGATCACCTTCACCAAAGGCACGGATACAGGCCATGGCTTTCTTCTTCACCGCGATATGACCGTTGACCATGTCGTTGATGCCCTGGGCCATCGATCGGTAGCTTGCGTGAAAGCGGTTTACATCGATCTGTGCGTCGATCTCACCCTTGTCGTGCGCGCTGGACATGGTGTTTATCTGCGCGACCAGCGCCTGCAGGTTCTCGCCCAACTGTTGCATGCAAGCCATCAAGCTCGTGGTGTCACCGGCCTTGAGGGTGGCTTTTGCTTCCAACTCGCCGGCTGACAAGCGCGCAGCAAAGGCGCGGACGCTGGCGGGTTCACCGCCCAGCTGGCGCATGAGATTGCGTGCCAGCAGTAAGCCCATCAGTCCAGTGACCAGCAGTGTGAGCGCGCCGATCAGCAGGATGATGTAGCGGGCATTCTGCTCAGTGCTGGTGGCCAGCAGTTGAGCCTTGCGCCCCAGTTCCAGGTTGTATTGGCGCACATCGGCGATTGCTGCCTGGGTCGCCGTTTGCAGAGGCTGGCTCACTTCGAGCAACGCGCGAGCGCCGGCGATATCGCCTGTTTCAACCAGTTTGTCGAATCGCCCCTGCAAGGCTGCAAACTCGTCAAACCGGGTGCGCAACTGGCTCAACAACGCCGCATCATGCGCGTCGATAGCCAGTTGGGTGCGGTAACGCTCCAAGGCGTTGTCGATATTGCCCAAATGCTGCGCTATCAGTGCGGCGTACGGCGCAACCGTGCTCTTGCCCGATTCATTCAGGTGCTCCCATTGCAGGGCGTGCAGGCTGGCGAAAGCCTCGGCGGCGCGATCGATCTCAAGCAGGCTGGGTACCGTGTTGACACTGGCAAAACTGGCGCTGGAATTGACTTCACTGGTCAGATAGAAACTGGTGCCACCCAACACGACGACGCCCAGCATTGCCGTGAAAATCAACAGCGTAATATTTTTGATAACGGTCATGGCGAGGAACTCCTGATGACGCTTATTGGATCGATAAAGGACGTGGGGTCGAACGGTTGGTGGCTTCCTTGGCAACGAGTCCTAACAGATTGGGAATATCCAGGATCAGGGCCACGGCCCCGCTTCCGAGGATGGTGAAACCACCCAATCCATGGGCCTCTCCGAAGACTTTGCCCAAGGGCTTGATCACGGTTTGAAACTCCCCCTGCAAGCGATCGACCACCAGGCCGGCACGCAAGCCGGCGTAGTGCACGACGACGACGTTTTCGCGGATGCCGCCCGGCTCTTGCACGGCAAACATGTCGCGCAGCCGCAAGATCGGCAGCACATCGCCGCGCAGGTCCAGGAAGCCGGATTCAGCCCCCTGCCCAGGCTCCAACTCGATGCACTCCTCCACCATGTTCAGCGGGATGACGTAAGAGGCCTTGCCCACACCGATCAGAAAGCCATCGATGATCGCCAGGGTAAGCGGCAAACGAATGCGTACCGTGGTGCCCTGCCCCTCTTCACTCTCAAGGCTCACGCTGCCGCGTAATGCAGTGATATTGCGCTTGACCACGTCCATGCCCACGCCGCGGCCGGACAGGTTGCTGACCTGGTCGGCGGTGGAGAAGCCTGGCTCGAAGATCAGGTTCAGGATGTCTTTGTCGGCCGGTACCTGGCCCTCCCCGACCAGGCCGCGCTCGCGGGCCTTGGCGAGGATCTTGTGCTTGGCCAGGCCACCGCCGTCGTCCGACACCTCGATCACGATGCTGCCGGATTCATGGTAGGCATTCAGGCGTACGGTGCCCTGGGCCGGTTTACCCCGCTGCAGGCGAGTCGACACCGCCTCAATGCCATGGTCCATGGCATTGCGCACCAAGTGCGTCAACGGGTCGCCAATGCGCTCGACGACCGTTTTGTCCAGTTCGGTTTCGCCACCGCCGATGCGCAGCACGATGTCCTTGCCCAACTCTTTGGACACATCCCGGACCACGCGCTGGAAGCGGGTGAAGGTCGCGCCGATCTGCACCATGCGCAAGGTCAGAGCCGAATCACGCACCTCCTCTACCAGCCGCGACAACAGGCTGGTCGCCTCGATCATCTCGCCAATCCCACTGCGCACCGCCACCAGGTTGGCGCCGGCACCGGCGATGATCAGCTCACCGACCAGATTGATCAGTTGGTCCAATTTGGCGGCATCGACTCGAATCAGGTTGCCTTCGTTATTGACCGCGCCTTTACCGGCCTTGGCCAGCGTGGCCTGTGAATCCTGCGCGACTTCAGGCGCGACGGCGGGCGTTGGCGCCTCATCTTGAATAACGAGTGCGGCCTGAGCCTCAGTCAAGCTGCCGCAACGTACCAACAGCTCCAGCAACACCGTATTGTCTTCCGGCAGCGCGTCGATGTGCGCGCGATACGCCTGGATATCGGCCTGGGGCGCCAGGATCAGCACCAGGGCGTCATCGCGGACAAAATCGAAGGCGCCGTCGATGACTTCCCGCGAAGCGTCGCTGACCAGCGCCAGTTCAAAGCCCAGGTAGTTGGTTTCCGGGTCCATCGACAGCAAAGGCGGCAATGCGTCGAACAGCGTGACGGTATGCGCCAAGTGCCCCAGGGTGCTCAGGTAACGCAGGAACGCCAGGGGGTCCATGCCATTGCGAAACATATCCGCACCAAAGCGCACGGACAGATGCCAGTGACCAGGCCCTTCGGCAGCCATCGGCGACTGGTCTTGAGCAACCGATGCAGGCAGCGCGCAGGGCGCTTGCAGATACATCGACAGGCGCTCAGCCAAGCGCTGGCCCTGAACCCGCAACGGTTCACCCAGGCGCTCAAGGTCGCCATCCTCGGCCAGCAGGTCGATCAGTTGGCCGATATGGTCGCGGGCGTCGAGAAACAACGCGCTCAAGGCTTCGTCCACCCTCACTTCCAGGCTGCGTACGCGATCCAGGACGCTCTCGGCGACGTGGGTGAACTCAACGATTGGCATCAGGCCGAACAGGCCGGCCGACCCCTTGATAGTGTGGGCCACGCGGAACAGGCCGTTGATGGTGTCCAGGTCGTGCGGCGACTGCTCGATCTGCAGCAGCGCATCTTCCATTTGCAACAGAAGCTCGCGACTCTCGGCAATGAACGTTTGCAGCACGTCATCCATGTTCATGGGCTGGGCCATTGGGTCATGCTCCAACCGATACAGTGAAAGAGGGATTGGCGAAGTAGTCGTCAAGGCCACTGAGCCGCAGGGCTTCGAGTACCGTCGCACTGGGGTTGCTCAGCACCAGCTGCGTGCCTTCCTTGAACGATTCGCGCTTGATCAGAATCAACAGTTGCAAACCGGCGCTGTCCAGTTCATCGACATTGGACAGGTCCAACTCGACCTCATGGGCCAGGGGAAACAACGACAACAACACGTCTTTTTGCTCGCTGGCCGTGTAGATCGTCAGGGGGCCTTCCATTACCTGGATTCGACGCAGCATCGGCACGGTGCTTTTCATGCAAACCTCCTGGCCAGCGCTCGCTGGTCATCGCTATGGCAGGATCAACTTGGAGACGGCGGTGAGCATTTGCGCAGGCTGGAAAGGCTTGACCATCCACGCCTTGGCACCGCTGGCCTGGCCTTGCTGTTTCATCGCATCACTGGCCTCGGTGGTCAGCATGATGACCGGGGTGAACTTGTAGGCCGGCAACAGCTTGGCGGCCTTGACGAAGCTCAAGCCGTCCATGTTGGGCATGTTCACGTCACTGACAATCAAGTGGATTTTGCGACCGTCCAGCTTGCTCAGCGCATCACGCCCATCACAGCCTTCGATCACGTCGTAACCCGCCCCCTTGAGGGTGATGCTCACCACCTGCCGGATGGAGGCCGAATCGTCGACGATCAGAATGGTTTTGCTCATCGGAAAAACTCCTCTAGAAAAAGGTGATTTCGCTGGCTTGCGCCTTGGCGTGCGCTTTGCCGCCGTGAATCGCGTGCTGCTCGGGCATGGTGTAGCCCGTTGCAAGTGTCTGCAGCCACTGGTCACCGCGCATCGGCATCAGGACGCCACCGCTGAGGCTCGCTTCCTGGCGCTCGCCTAACTGTTGCTGCAACTTGCCCAGGTCGCCGGTAATCAGCGTCAACATCTGGCTGACGCGATCCTGGAACTGCAGGGCGACCAGCACCTGGGCAATTTCGCCGGCGACATTGGCGTTCTGTTGCTGCAGGTCATGGCTGTTGCCCACGATGCTCTGGGCGGTACCGCGAAAATGATCGATGACCTGCGACACCACACGCTCCGAATCCGCGAGGGTCAGGGTGTCTTGTTCGGCGTGGTGACGGGACATTTGCACCGTACGGGCAATGGCCGCGTTGACGGTGTTGACGGTTTCACTGATCTTGCGCCCGGTCTCGCCGGACATGCTCGAGAGTTTGCGCACTTCATCGGCCACTACCGCGAAACCTCGCCCGGCCTCGCCGGCACGCGCCGCTTCGATGGCAGCGTTGAGCGCCAGCAGGTTGGTTTGACTGGCAATGTCTCCGACAAACTTGGCCATCTGCTGGAGTTGCTCAGTGAACCCGGACAGTTGCAGGACTTCCTTGAGTTCGTTCTCTTTATTGGACAGCGCGGCACGCAGCGCTACCACGATGGAGTTGAGGTCACGCTGGCCAACCTCCAATAAGTCGACCAGTTGCAGCGAGGCGTCTTGCGCCCCCTGGCTGGACACGCTGTGGCTGATGTCTGATGACAGCGTACTGAAGCGTTCGCTGAGCTTGAGGATCGAGGTTTCGCTGATCTCACGCGCCGCTTCGATCTGCCTGGACCAGATGGGCAATACATGGACGCAGACGTCTGCCAGGCCGTTATCGACAGCCACCACCGTCGCCGCAGTTGCTGGATCGTCAAGCTGCTGGCACAGGTGTTTGCAGTGTGCCTGGTGACGCCAGTGCACCAGGCAACTCAGGCCTGTGCACAGCACCAACAGTGCAACTCCTGCTATCAGGGCCCAGGCGCTGAAACCACCGCTGTAGGCAAGCGCACTGCCGCCGAGCAGGCCGGCAATCATCATCGGAACCAGGGTCAAGGCAGCTGAAGGGGTTGGGGCCTGTTCACTCACGGTGTGTCTCCCAGTCAAAGCCTTTCATCGCCGGTGAATCGGCTGTTCGAAGGCCTGGGAGCAATAATGGCCCAATGATGGCAACGCAACCATCAGAGCATCCCTATTCTGGGGTAGGGATAACGGCAAACCGGTTAGGAAAATCCCTACATGAGCGCGCGGATCACGAGATGCCCAAGGTCATGGCAAAGCGCACAATGTCTGCCGTCGAGCTGAACCCCATCTTTTCCATCAAGCGCGTCTTGTGGGTACTGACGGTCTTGTTGCTGATGACCAACTGTTCGGCAATCTGGTTGACACTCAGGCCGTGCGCCAGCAAGCGCAGAATCTGGAACTCTCGATCAGACAAGCTTTCGACGTAGGTCTGCTGTTTCAAACCGCTGCTTTGCAGCGCAATCTGCTCAGCCAGGCCCGGGTCCAGGTAACGTTGCCCACTGACCACCCGCCGCATGGCAGCCAGCAAAGTCTCGGGGTCGCGGTCCTTGGTGACGTACCCGAGCGCTCCAGCACGTAATGCGCGTTGGGCAATGTGGATTTCGTTATGCATGCTCAACACCAGAATCGGCAGGCTCGGGTACTGGGCGTGCAAACGGGCGATCAGGATCTCGCCGCTGATACCCGGCATGTTCATGTCCAGCAGCAGCAGGTCGATCTCGACCTGGCGCAACAGCTCGATCAGCTGCGTTCCACTCTCGGCTTCGGCCACCACTTGCACATCGGCCACCAGGCTAAAGAGCTGCTTGAGCCCTTCGCGCATGATGGTGTGGTCATCGGCGATCAGCATGCGAATCATCAATACGTATCCTTGTGCATCGGAATAAATGCCTGGACCGTAGTGCCCTGCCCGGGATGACTGAAAATAATGACTTTGCCGCCCAACATCAGGCCACGCTCACGCATGCCCGCCAGGCCCAGGGTCTGGCGCGTGAGCGCCTCCGGCTCGAAACCCTTGCCGTTGTCCTGCACCTCCAGCAGCCAATGGGTTTCCTGCGGGGTCAGGGTGACGCTGACCTGTGTCGCTTCGGCGTATCGCGCAACATTGGTCAGCGATTCCTGAACGATGCGAAACGCGGCGGTAATGTGTGTATCAGGCAGGACCAGGGGAATCGAAGGCAAGTGCAGCACACACGGAACCAGGGTCAGGGTGGAGAACTCGGTGGTCAGCCATTCCAGTCCCGAGACCAGCCCCAGGTTCAAGGCGGACGGTCGCAGGCTGGTGGAAACATTGCGCACCACCTGAATCGTCTTGTCGGTCAGCGCCAGCAAGCGTTCCACCTGAGGCGCGAGCTCCGGCGTGGTGGCGCCGAACTGAAACCGCAGTAACGAGATCCCCATGCGCAGTGCGGTGAGGTGCTGGCCCAATTCGTCGTGGACCTCCCTGGCAATCAGTTTGCGTTCCTCTTCCCGTGCCGTTTCCCGGCGGGTCGACAAATCGCGCAACTGCGCGTTGGAATTGGCCAGGCGCCGCTCCGCCGCACGCAGCTTGGAAATATCGCGCCCTACCGCCAGTACGCTGACCACTCGCTCACCATCCACCTCCGGAACAAAGTGGATCAGTACTACTTTGGGGGCCGCCTTCAAGACTGAGAGTCGAAACTCTTGCTCGGTTGCCTTGTTTTCACGAATCACCTGGGCCACCAATTCACGGAACAGCTGGGACTGGTGATTCAGGGGGGCCAACGCATCCATCGGCATGCCGATCAGCTTCGGCCAGGCGTCGCCGACCCAGGTCTTTAACCGCGCATTGACGTAGAGCACGTCACCTTGGGCACTCAACCGGGCGACGGCGTCCGGACTGTTTTCTACCAGTGTGTTGATGTCGTGCTGGCGCTCCAGCTCTTTGTGTCGGGCGCGGGTCAGCAAGGTGGTATCGCGACCGATCACCAGTATGCGCGAGCCCGTACGCCCAGAGTCAGCCACCGGTACCAGGGTAAAATGCAGGTTACGAACTTCGTTGAGCAGCAACATGCTCTCATCTGACTCAACCGTGCGACCGGCTGCCCTGCACTGCTCGCAAAGCCCCTGGAGTTTCTGCGCGCCCAACCGGCCGAATATCGACACCAGCGTCGCGCCGATCAGCGCCTCATGGGCTTTGCCCAGCGCGCGTGACAACGCCGGGTTGGCTTCGACACAAGACACATCGCCGGCCGATGTCACCTGCAACAGCAGCAGCATGTCCAGGTTATGGTCGAAAATATCCCGGTAACGGCGCTCGCGCTCGCGCAGTAACGACTCCGATTGCCAACGTTCAATTGCGATCGCGGCGATGTGACAGGTTTGCCGTACAGGCTGGATATCGCTCTCGTGCGTCACCGAACCGGGCGACCGGGACAATTCGAAAGCCCCCAGGATCTGGCCTTGTTTGTCCATGATCGGTTCGGACCAGCACGCCCGCGAGTTGCCTGCAATTGCCGAAGCTGGTCCCTGGTACTTCGCCAGGCCAGTGCCGTGCGGCTCTACCAGCTGTACGCGGCAAGACCGATGGGGCAAGGCCAATTGTAGATACCCCACGAGCAGTGCCAGCGTTTCCTCCAGGGAGGCACCCGTCGCCATTTTTTCGAAGATGCCCAAACGCGCATCTTCCAGCAGCTGTTGCCTGCGCAGTTCGGTAATGTCGTGGGCCAACGAGAGCACACCGACCACTTCGCCGGTGTTGCTGCGTTCGGCCATCAGGCTGACCGCACAACTCACGTAACCAAGACCGTTGGCGATGCTCCAGCTGTCGACGAATTGCGCGGTCTCGCCCGTTGCTACCACACGGCGCAACTGATTGAGGTAGTCACTGGCTTCCTCATCCGGGCTGACGCCTATCGCCGCGTCACACGTCTTGCCAGTCAAACGCAGATAGGCCGGGTTGACGTAGGTGCGTAACAGGTTGCGGTCGTAACGGACAATGATATTGGGGGAGTTTTCCGCCAGGGTGAGAAACTTGAGCTCGCTGCCCATCAATGTTTCGCGCAGCTGCCAATTCTCGGTGATGTCTTCCAGTTGAGACACGAAACAGGTCGGTTGCCCCTGGTCGTCACGGACCAAGCCCACGGTCAAGCGCACCCAGACCACGTGCCCGTCGCGGTGAATATAGCGCTTGTGCATTGTCGCTCCCGCCCTTGCACCGCACTTCAACTCTTCGATCAGCTGTTTGCCGACCTGCATGTCGTCGGGGTGGGTCAGCGCCATGAATGTGGTGCGTTGCAACTGCGCTTCGCTGTAGCCAAGCATCGTGCAGATGACACCATTGGCACGCAGCCAACGGCCCTCCAGTGACACCAGCGCCAAGCCGGTGCCGGAGGCGTCGAAAATCGACCTGAGCGGGATCTGCGCATAACTTTCGACCGCGGGTGGCGGCGTCGATGAAGCCTGGCGCGCAATCACTTCAACGATAAAATAAGCGTCGCGCCACAGCGTCAGGCAGACATCGAGCATGCCCTGCCCCGCGCCCTCCGCCGCAAAAAATGCGCGATTATTTGTCCCCGCTTTCTCCAGGGCGAGGTAAAAAAGCCAATGGTCCTCGGCACGCAAGAGTGAGACAAACTCGCAGCCGACAGCAGAAGAAACGCCGTCTTCAACCAGCAGGCTTGAAAACGCAGGGTTGCCCGTTACCACCCGTGCCGCTCGATCCAGCGCCGCAACCGCACCTGAAAGGCAGCCGAGCACACTCTCGAGGGTGCGCGCCTCTTCCTCGTCAGCCATAACCTGTGCGTGGCGATTCATGTTCCCTATACCTCGGATGTGCAAAACACTTGGCAATAGCGGGATGGGTTTCAAGACAGTTAAACGTCTTGAAAACCTTAAACAGCGCAAAGAATCGAAAGGCGTATCGCCCCACACAAGTACTCTTGAGTACGTCAGGCCGTGCAGTCAACAGCCCTAATTACACCCTGCACGCGCCCACCTTATTGACCCAGATCAATAGGTTCACTTATGCAAAATCGCCCGATGAATATCTTCCAGCGCCATGACCCGCTGGGCAGCGTTGAGCTTGATCGCTTCCTTGGGCATGCCGAACACCACGCAACTGGCCTCGTCCTGGGCCACCGTGGCGGCGCCGGCGTCGAGCATCTCCTTGAGCCCGCGCGCGCCGTCGTCGCCCATGCCGGTCATGATGATGCCCGTGGCGTTCTTGCCGGCGAACTTGGCCACCGAACGAAACAGCACGTCCACTGACGGCCGATGCCGGTTGACCAGCGGGCCGTCGATAACCTGGGCGTGGTAGTAGGCACCGCTGCGGGTGACCATCAGGTGCTTGCCGCCAGGGGCGATCAGGGCCAGGCCAGGCAGGATGCGGTCATTGTTGCGTGCTTCGCGCACCTCGATCTCGCAGACGCTGTTCAGACGCTCGGCAAACGAGGCGGTGAATTTTTCCGGCATGTGCTGCACGATCACCATGCCCGGGCACACCCGCGGCAGCGCCGTCAACACCGCCTCCAACGCTTGGGTGCCGCCGGTGGAGGTGCCGATGGCGACGATACGTTCGGTGGTCTGCGCCATGGCATGGCCGTTGGCGGCGGGCAGGATCGCATCCGCACTGAGCTTGCTGGCCGGGGCCAATGGCGACGGGCTGACGCTGCGCTTGCCCAGGTTCCTGACGTTGGAGTTCGCTGCGGCACGGATCGCTGTCACCAATTCGGCCGCCGATTCGATCAGGAAGTTCTTCAAGCCGGTGGTCGGCTTGGTGATGATTTCCACGGCGCCCGCTGCCAGCGCTTGCAGGGAGGTTTCCGCGCCTTTCTGGGTCAGCGACGAGCAGATCACCACCGGTGTCGGCCGTTCGCTCATGATTTTCTTGAGAAAGGTGATGCCGTCCATGCGCGGCATCTCCACATCCAACACGATCACATCCGGCCATTCCCGGGTGAGTTTGTCCATGGCGAAAATCGGGTCGGAGGCGGCACCCATGACGTGGATATCCGGCGTGTCGGCGAGAATCGCCAGCAGTACCTGGCGCACCACGGCCGAGTCATCGACCAGCAGCACACTGATTTTTTTGGTAGGCATCTTGTTGAAGTGTTCCCATTGGTTGGTGCCGGACCCAGACGTTGCCGTTCCACAGGTCGAACATGACCGTGCGGTAACCGGTACTGCCCATGTCCTGGGCCGTCAGGTGCAGGTGATAGCGCTCGGCGAGGGCCAGCGCTGCGCGAATATTCAGGCTGGCCACGTCCTGGGTCGGCAAGCGGCGCGGCTGATCGGGAAACATCTCGCCGCCGCCGAACAACTTGACCTGGTAATCCCGTGCATGGGTGCCATTGACCTGGGCGTGGCGCAGCAACAATTCCATGGCTTCGTCGCCATAGCGGCCGTCGAGAGGCTGATGATCGCGCAGGCGTGCCGGCAGCATGAAGTGACACATGCCGCCGATCCGCCGTTGCGGGTGCCAAAAGGTGATCGCCACGCAGGAACCGAGCAAGGTGCGCAGGCGCGTCGGCCGCGTCGCAAAGCTGACCTGGCCAGGCGCTAACACCACTTCGTTCGCATCGACTGGTTTTTTCATGGCTTGCGGTAAATCGACGGCGCCACCAGCTTCAAGGTGTCGTTTACACCGTTGAGGCTTTCCGAGTGGCTGATGATGAAATAACCGCCGGGCTTGAGCAGCGGCAGCAGACGCGCGACCACCTGGCTCTTGGTCTGCTGGTCGAAATAGATCATCACGTTGCGCAGGAAGATCACCTCGAACTCGCCCAGGGCCGGCAGCGCTTCATTAAGGTTGACCTGGACAAAATTGACCCGGCTACGCAAGGCCTTGTCGATCAGGAAGGTGCCCTCCTGGCGGCCAATACCCTTGAGGCAGTACTTGCTCAGCAACGGCTGGGGCAGCGTCCCGGCGCGCTCCATGGCGTAATGGCCGTTGCGCGCCTTGGCCAGCACCTGGGTGCTGATGTCCGAGCCGATCACTTCCCAGGGGGTGGTGCCCAGGCTCTCGGCCAGGGTCATCGCCAGGCTGTAGGGTTCTTCGCCCGATGAACTGGCCGCGCTCCACACGCGAAAGACCTTGCCCGGCGCCGCCTTGGGCAGCACCTGCTGGCGCAGGAAGTCGAAGTGCTTGGGTTCGCGGAAAAAATAGGTTTCGTTGGTGGTGAGCAAATCCAGCGCAACCTGCAGTTCGCCCTTGCGCTGGTCATTCATGATCAGCTTGAAGTATTCACCATAGCTGTGCAGCTCATAGTGCTTGAGGCGCTTGAACAGGCGCCCGGCCACCAGGGCCTTCTTGGCCGGTGACAGGTTGATGCCGGCCGCACGGTACAGCCAGCTCTGGAACTGGCCGAATTCACGATCGTCGATGGAAGCGGTATCTGGCATGGTCGGCACTCAACGCGGATCGAGGTCGAGGGGTGCTTGGCCGCCCTCGGCAAGGCTGGACATCTCATCGATAGACAGCACCTTGTCCACCTCCAGCACGATCACGAACTTGCCGTCGACCTTGGCCATGCCACCGATGAAGTCGGCGCGAATCCGCGCCCCGAAGCTGGGCGGTGGCTCGATCTGCGCGGCCGGGATCTCCTGCACCGCCGACACGGTGTCGACCAGCAAGCCGATATCCTGTGGCCTGCCCTCTTCGCTACTCGCCTCGATGATGATCACGCAGGAGCGCCGGGTGATCGCCGAATTGGCCCGCCCAAAGCGCGCCGACAAGTCCACCACCGGCACCACCGCGCCGCGCAGGTTGATCACCCCACGCACGAACGCCGGCATCATCGGCACCACAGTCAGGCTGCCGTATTCAATAATCTCCTTGATCCCCAGAATGGCGATAGCGAACATTTCGCCGCCAAGCATGAAGGTCAGGTATTGCGCATCCTCATCCACCGCAAACGCGGTATGCCGAGTCGTCATCACTGCGCCCATGTCACTCTCCTTGTAGGCCCGCATCGATCGTGGGATCAGAAGCGGGTGAATTCCGATTCATCCGGGGCGCTGGCCAGGCTGTAGGCGAAGGCCTTGCGCGGTGCCTGTGGTTTCGGCCGCGGAGGCTGACGGTTGGGCTTGCTGCCGGGGCTGTCGACGCTGTTGTCTTGAACCGCGGCCCTGGGGGTTGAATCCAGCACGAAGAAGCTCATGGCCTGTTGCAGTTGCTCGGCCTGGCTGCTCATCTCTTCGGCCGTGGCCGCCAGCTCCTCGCTGCTCGAAGCATTTTGTTGGGTCACCTGGTTGAGCTGGGTCATGGCCGTGTTGATCTGCCCGACACCCGCGGCCTGTTCTTCGGAGGCGGCGCTGATTTCCTGCACAAGGTCGGAGGTCTTGTTGATGGAGGGCACCATTTCGTCGAGCAGCTTGCCGGCCTTCTCAGCCATGTCCACGCTGCTGGAGGACAGCTCGCCGATTTCCTGGGCGGCGACCTGGCTGCGTTCGGCCAGCTTGCGCACTTCGGCGGCCACCACGGCAAAGCCCTTGCCATGCTCGCCAGCCCGAGCGGCCTCGATGGCGGCATTGAGGGCAAGCAGGTTGGTCTGGTAGGCAATGTCATCGATGATGCTGATGCGCTGGGCGATTTTCTTCATCGCCACCACGGTCTGCTGTACTGACTCACCGCCTTCGGTGGCCTCCTTGGCAGCCTTGCTGGCCATGCCATCGGTGACCTTGGCGTTTTCGGTGTTCTGGTTGATGCTGGCGCTCATCTGCTCCACCGAGGCGCTGGTTTCCTCGACGCTGGCGGCCTGTTCACTGGTGGCCTGGCTCATCGATTGCGCGGTGGCACTGACCTGCTCGGAGGCGCTGGCGAGGTTATCGGCGGCGTTGCGCACTTCGCCGATGATATGCGCCAGCTTGCCGACCATATTGCGCATGGCGTTGAGCACCATGCCGGTTTCATCTTTGGCACCCGGCTCGATGTGGGCGTTGAGGTTGCCTTCGGCCAATTGCTCGGCGGCGGTTGCGGCTTGGCGCAGTGGGCGGGAAATGATGCGGGCGATGAATACCGCCAGGCCCAGGCCGATCAGCAAGGCCGCGACCAGTACCGCGATGATCGACAGGCGTGCGTTTTCATACAACGCCGAGCCCTTATCACCCGCGACCGTTGCACCGACATCATTGAGCTCGATCATTTTCTGCAGGCGGCTGGTCACCTCATCGAAATGCCCCTTGGACTCCCCTCTGAGCAAACCGCGCGCCTGGACTTCCTGGTTCTGCCGGGAAAACTCGAGCAATTGCTTGCTGCTCGCCAGGTACGCGTCCCACGCGCTTTTCACGCTAGCCAGCAGTTGGCGATCTTCATCGTTCGACAGCAACTGCTCATAGGTGCCCATGCGGGTTTCGAACTGTTGGCGCGCGTCGGCGGCTTCACGTTCGGCCTGGGCCTTTTCCTCGGCGATCTCGGTCGCGAGGTGGCGGTTTTCCTTCAAGCGATAGTTGGCGGCAAAAAAACGCATGCCTGCCGCTGCGCGCATGGAAGGCATCCAGTTGCCCTTGATGTCCTGGGCTGCCTGGTTGACGGCGCCGAGCTGGTGGATGGCGAAGCCACCCATGGCCGCAGTGAGCGCCAGGACCACCAGGAATGAGCTGATCAACTTGGTGGAAATCTTGAGATCGTAGAACCATTTCATCGGGGAACCTCCATGGAATTGCAAAAACATCAGCGAGCGACGACCGGCGGCGATTGAGGCGCCTGGGGCGTGCGGGCTTCCAGTTGTACGATTTGGTTGAGCAGTGCCGGTACATCGAGGATCAGGGCCACCGCGCCGCTGCCCAATATGGTCGAGCCGCTGATGCCGCGCAGTGCGCCGAACAGCTTGCCCAGCGGTTTGATCACGGTCTGGAACTCGCCGAGCAGGTCATCCACCACCAGCCCGGCCTTGTGTTCGGCATAGCGCACCACCACCACGTTCTGGCGCCGTGAAGCGGGCCCTTCGTGGCTGAAGTGTTCGCGCAGGTCCACCAGCGGCAACACCTCGCCACGCAGGTCCAGATAGCCGTTGTCGCGGCTGGACTGGCGCTGGCGCTCATCCAGTTCAATGCATTCCTGGACCATGTCCAAGGGGATCACATAGGTGGACTGGTCAATGGCGACCAAAAACCCATTGATGATCGCCAGGGTCAGCGGCAAGCGAATGCGCACCACGGTGCCTTCGCCGGGGCGGCTGTCCAGGTCGACGGTGCCGCGCAACAAGGTGATATTGCGCTTGACCACGTCCATGCCGACGCCGCGCCCGGACAGGTTGGTCACCGCCTCGGCGGTGGAGAACCCCGCTTCGAAGATCAGGTTGTAAATCTCTTGGTCGGTCAACACCGCACCGCTGGCCACCAGCCCGCGTTCCTGGGCTTTTTGCAGGATGCGCTCGCGGTTGAGCCCGGCGCCGTCGTCGGCGATTTCAATGACGATGCTCCCGGAGTCATGGTAGGCATTGAGGCTCAGGTGGCCCTTGCCCGGCTTGCCCGCCGCCTGCCGCGCATCGGCGCTTTCGATACCGTGGTCCATGGCATTGCGCAGCAGGTGCATCAGTGGGTCGCCGATTTTCTCGACCACGGTCTTGTCCAGTTCGGTTTCCGCGCCACTGATGATCAGTTCGATGTCCTTGCCCAGTTCCTGGCTGATATCGCGCACCACTCGGCGAAAGCGGTTGAACGTGTCACCAATGGGGATCATGCGCAGGTGCAGGGCGCCATCGAGGATCTCCTCCACCAGCGCCGATACCGTCGAGGTCGCCTCTTGCAGGGGGTCGTTGTCACAGGAGCGGGCCAACAGGCTTGAGCCGGCACTGGCGATCACCAGTTCGCCGACCAGGTTGATCAGCTCGTCGAGCTTGTCGGCGTTGACCCGCACGTAATTGCCGTCACGGGGTTTCGTCTCGGTGGCTGGCGCAGAACGCTGCGGTGTCGCCGCCACGACGCCCTGCTCTGCCTGGGCGACACGGTCGCCGGCAACGACCGCAGTGCTTTCAGGCGCTTCGTCGACGGCACGGATGTGCACCTCGCAATCGTCACGCACAAAGTCGAACACTTCGTTGAGAGTGGCGTGACTGGCCGTCGAACGCAGGCCGATTTCGAACCCCAGGTAGCAGCTTTCCGGGTCCCAGCGGTCTATGGGCGGGATGCTGTCGGTCAGGGTGGTGACCTGCAGCACCTGCCCCAAGGTCTCGAGGTAGCGCAAAAATGACAGCGGGTCCATGCCATTACGGAACACGTCCACGCCGAAGCGCAGGGAGATGTGCCAGAGCACTTCGACCGCCGTGTCGTCGGCCACCTCAGCGGTTTCAACGCTGGCAGTGACGGTTCGCATCGGCTGATAGGCACTCAGCGCCTCGCGCAACGCCTCACCGCGCTCCAGAACGGCAGGCGTCGGCGTCTCACCGCGGTTGGCGACCACTTCGACCAGTTCGAGCATGTGGTCGCCGCATTTGAGCAGCAGAGCGATCAATGCGGCGTCCACCACCACATTGCCTTCGCGCAGGCGGTCAAGCACGTCTTCGACGATATGCGTGAACCCCACGATCGACGCCAGACCGAAAAGACCCGCCGAACCCTTGATGGTGTGCGCGGCGCGGAAAATCGCGCCGATGGCGTCCTGGTCGCCGGGCTCGCTTTCCAATTGCAGCAGGGATTGCTCCATGGCCTGCAACAGCTCGCGTGCCTCAACGATGAATGTCTGCTGTGCCTGATCGAGATTGATGCTCACCTGGACTGTCCTTGTCGATCAAAAAAACATGGGAAGTGGCGACTACAAGCCTGCGCTACGGCACAGTTGCAGTGCGTGCATGACCGCCTGGCTCTGGCCGGTCACACTCAACGCTGTACCGGCAACGCCCGCCTCACGCTGGACAACTGCAAGCAACTGCAAACCGGCGCCATCCATTTCCGTGACCTGTGACAGGTCCAGCTCCAGGCGCGGCGTGACGCCCATCTGCGGCAGCAGCGCAGCCGCCAGTTCCGCCACGGTGTAGATCGTCAGCTCGCCGTCAATGCGCACGCAGGTGGTGCCGTCGAGTGTTTCAGTACTGATTGGCATGGCAGCCTCCCTGGCGCCAGAGGATCAAGGCAGGATCAGCTTGGAAACGGCTGCGAGCATTTGCGCCGGCTGGAACGGCTTGACCACCCAGGCCTTGGCGCCGGCGGCCTGGCCCTCGGCCTTCTTCGATTCCTGGGACTCGGTGGTCAGCATGATGATAGGCGTGAACTTGTAATTGGCCAGCTTCTTGACCTCCTTGACGAAGGTGATGCCGTCCATGTTGGGCATGTTCACGTCGCTGATGATCAGGTGGACTTTCTGCCCGGTGAGCTTGCTCAGGGCATCCTTGCCGTCGCTGGCCTCGATCACGTCGTAGCCGGCGCTTTTCAAGGCAATGCCGACCACTTGTCGTACGCTGCTGGAGTCGTCGACCACTAATACATTCTTCGCCATGGTGTACTCCTAAAAAAAGGTGATGTCTTGGGAATTCGGCTGTGCGGCGGCCACTCCGTGATGGAGGCGCCGTTGCTCGTCGGTGGCATAGGTGGCTTCCATGCGCGCCAGCCACTGCCGGGCGTCGACGCCCACCGCTTGGTCCGGCGCCTGGCTGGCTTGCAGGAGGTGGTCGTGCAAGGCGTGCATGTTGTCGCGCACGTGGCTGAGGATCTGGCTGACGCGGTCCTGGAATTGCAGGCTGACCAGCACTTCGGTCATCTCATCGCGGATGCCGTAGCTTTCCTGCTTGAGCAGGTCGGCGGATTCGGCCAGGCGCCCGGTGATGTTCTGGAAGCGCTCGAGCACCTTTTGAATACTGTTTTCGGACTCGGCCACCGAGTGGCTGTCCTCGTCGGCACTGCTGGACGCGGCCTGCACCAATTGCGTGATGGCGTTATTGATGATGTCGACCTTGGCCGACATCTGCTGGCCGGTTTCACTGGATTTGTTCGACAGGCTGCGCACCGCATCGGCCACCACCGCAAAGCCGCGTCCGGCCTCACCGGCACGCGCCGCCTCGATGGCGGCGTTGAGGGCCAGCAGGTTGGTTTGCGCGGCAATCGCCGCCACGTCGGCGGCCATGGCGCGCAGTTCCTTGGTATAGGCAGTGAGGCTGCGGACCTGGACCAGGGTCTGGTCACGGCTGGTCTGTGTGGCCTTGAGCGAATTGATCACCTGGCTCAGCTCGCTGTCGCTGCGCGCCAGTACCTCGAGCGCGCCGTCGGCCGACTGCCCATCCAGTTCGCCGGCAGCCTGCTGCGAGGCCTGTACCGTTTCCTGCAATCGTGCGGCGATCCCGGTGAAACGGTTGGCCAGGCTCACAATCGCTTCTTCGGTCTGGTGCCGCGAGCTTTCCACCTGCTTGGCCCAGATCGGCATGGCGCCGAGCAGCACTTCATCGAGCTGTGCGCGAGAAGCCATGCCGTGGTGCGCTGCGTCCACCGCCGACTGATCCGCCTGCGCCCGCGCGGTCGCAAGCAGCACAGCGTTGCGTTGCGAATGTGTGCTCCAGGCACAAGCACCCAAGCCCGTCAGCACCAGTACCGCGCAGGCCAGCAGATTGGCCGAGGAAGCTGATTGCACCAGCAGCCACACGACAGCAGGCACGACCGGTATAAGGGCAAACCAGCAAAAACGCGGATAACCAGGAAGGGAAATGCAGCCGGATTGACGCTGGGTCATGAGTTCGATCCTTGAACAGTGTTGCGGATATAGGGGGTATCTGCCCAGTACCTCGCAACTTTAGGATTCTGATGTGCCTTCCGTCTGTTTTATGACCATCAGGTGACGGACCCGGGTGCCTGGCCCCCCGGGGGCATGGGTATCTACACAACTTTGGCGTGGCCCTGAACCTGCTCCCGCGACGGCCTGGTGGACGACGGGTATCCAACTGATGCCGAGCGGTGCAAATGTGGGAGGGGGCTTGCTCCCGATGGCGGCCTGGCAGCCAACCACCCAAATCCCTGTCGAATTCCGGCCAGCGTGGTTTGACGGGGCGCCTGAGATCAAAAGCAGATCAAGATCAAGAGCGGCTCGCTTCGCATCGTGGTTACTGACGGCGCTACGTCAGAGTTGTGTAGATAACCATGCCCCAGGGTGCACGGCTTTCGCCAAGACCAGGCCCCTCACCCTCCTCCCCACCCCTCGCGTACCGCGTGCCGAATCCCTTCCAGCAGCATCGCGAACGCCGGGTTGTCGTTGTTCTCGCGCCAGATCAGATGAAGCTCGCTTTGTACGCCTTCGCCCAGGTCGATATCGCGGAACACCACGTTCTTGAACACTACGCTGGTGGCGCAACGGGGCACCAGCGCCAGGCCCATGGCGGCGTTAACCAGGGCGAGGATGGTCAGGGACGAGCCGAGCCACTGCACATAATCTGGGGCGACGCGGGCAGAGCGCAGCATGCCGGTCAGCAGTTCGTTGAACGGCGGATAGGCGGCGTGGGAATACATCAGGAACGGCTGACCGTCGAGGTCCTTGACCGATACGGTTTTGGCATCAGCCAGTGGATGGGTGTTGGGGACGGCCAGCACAAAGGGCTCGCGGACCAGGCATTCGGTGGCGTAACCGGGTTCCAGCAACGGCGCGCGGGCAATGCCCAGGTCGATACGTCGAGCGCGCAAGGCCTCGTGCTGCTGGTAGGTGTTCATTTCCGATAGGTCGATTCGCACGTGGGGCTGGGTGATGCGTGTCTCGGCTATGACCTTGGGCAGGAACTCGTACACCGCGCTGCCGACGAAGCCGATATTCACCGAGCCGATGTCGCCCTGGGCAAAACGCCGGGCGGTCACTGCGGCCTGCTGGGCGCGCTCGAGCAGGTTCTGCGCCTCGATGAAAAACGCCCGGCCGGCCGCGGTAAGGGCGACGTTACGGGTGTTGCGGGTGAACAGCTCGACGCCCAAGTGATGCTCCAGCAACTGGATCTGCCGGCTGAGCGGTGGCTGGGTCATGTTCAGCCGTTCGGCGGCGCGGCGGAAATTCAGTTCAGTGGCGACGGTGGTGAAACAGCGCAGATGGCTCAGCTCGAACATTGATCTAATCCAGGTATCAATCGAATGCCAAGTTAGATTAGACGGGATCAATACCCGCGTCCATGATCGACCTACGTCACCAGCAATCCCCCAAAAAAACAATATCGGGAGTCGCTCATTGAATACCCTGCAGAGTCCACCAGACCCGAACGTGCTTGCCCGGGCTGCCGCCAAGGTCAAGCGCCACGTCCTGCCGTTATTCGTGATCATGTTCATCGTCAACTACATCGACCGGGTCAATATCGGCTTTGTGCGCAGCCATATGGAAACCGACCTGGGCATCGGCGCTGCCGCCTATGGCCTGGGCGCGGGGCTATTCTTCGTCGGTTATGCGATCTTCGAAGTGCCCTCCAATCTGCTGCTGCAACGCTACGGCGCCCGCGCCTGGCTGACGCGCATCATGTTCACCTGGGGCACCGCCGCGATGGCCATGGCCTTCGTCCAGGGCGAAACCAGCTTCTATGTGCTGCGCTTTGTCCTCGGCGCCGCGGAAGCCGGCTTCTTTCCCGGCATCATTTACTATTTCACCCAATGGCTGCCCTCGACCGAACGCGGCAAGGCCATGGCGATTTTCCTCAGTGGCTCGGCCATCGCCTCGGTGATCTCCGGCCCGGTGTCCGGCGCGTTGCTGCACATCGATGGCTTGAACCTGCACGGCTGGCAGTGGATGTTCCTGGTCGAGGGCTTTGCGTCCATCGCCCTCTGCGGTTTCGTCTGGTTCTGGCTGCAATCCCACCCACGGGAGGCCAAGTGGCTCAGCGAAGAAGAAAAAGCCGCACTGATCGCCGCCATCGACCAGGAGCAGCGGGCCCGGGAAGCCACGCAGACGGTCAAGCCCTCGATGTTCAAGTTGCTGGCCGACAAACAGATCGCGCTGTTCTGCTTCATCTACTTTTCCATTGCCCTGACCATCTACGGCGCCACGTTCTGGCTGCCGAGCATGATCAAGAAGATGGGCAATCTGGGTGACTTCCAGGTCGGGCTGTTCAACTCGATCCCATGGATCATCTCCATCGTCGCCATGTACGGCTTCGCTGCCATGGCCAGCAGGTGGAAATTCCAGCAGGCATGGGTCGCGCTGACGCTGTTGATCGCCTCGTTCGGCATGTTCATGTCCACCTTCGGCGGGCCGGTCTTCGCCTTCGTCGCCATCTGTTTCGCCGCGATCGGCTTCAAGGCCGCCTCGGCGCTGTTCTGGCCAATTCCGCAAGGCTACCTGGATGCGCGCATCGCGGCGGCGGTGATCGCCCTGATCAACTCCATCGGCAACCTCGGCGGCTTCGTGGCCCCGACCACGTTCGGCTTGCTGGAGCAGACCACCGGGTCCATCGAGGGCGGGCTGTACGGTTTGGCCGGCGTTTCGCTGGTGGCTGCCGTGGTGATCTTTTTTGCCCGAACCGCGCCGCGTGGCGACGTTCCGAACACGCCGTGCAAAGACACTGCGCCAAAGAAGCCGCCGATGAGTCACCCAGCCCTGAAAACTGATGCAACGGGAGCAGCCTCTTGAAAATCACTCGCGTCACCGTCACCCCCATCGCCTTCCGTGATCCGCCTTTGCTCAATGCCAGCGGCATTCACGAACCCTTTGCCCTGCGCTCGATCATCGAAATCGAAAGCGACACCGGCTACATCGGCCTCGGTGAATGCTACGGCGATGCACCGGCGCTGGCGATCCAGCAGCAGTTGCAAAGTCAGCTGATCGGCCTTGACCCGTTCAATCTCAATCAACTGCGGGCCATTGTCCAAGCCACGGTGGCGGCGAACAAATCGCCGACCCTGGCCGGCGCCGAACTGGCGCCGGGCTCCCACGCGAGCAAAGCGGTGAGCAATGCCTATTCGGCGTTCGAAGTGGCGTTCCTCGACTTGCAGGCGCACGCCCTGAACCTACCCTTGGTGGATCTGCTGGGCGGGGCGATACGCGACGAGATTCCGTTCAGCGCTTATTTGTTCTTCAAATATGCGCAACACGTGGATTCACCCTACAAGCCGGACAGCTGGGGCGAGGCGCTGAACGAAGAGCAGATCGTTGCCCAGGCGCGGCGGATGATCGAGGCCTATGGCTTCAAGAGCATCAAGCTCAAGGCCGGTACCTTGCCACCGGAGCATGAAGTGGCGTGCATCAAGGCCTTGAAAAGGGCGTTTCCCGGCTATCCGCTGCGCATCGATCCGAATGGTAACTGGTCGCTGGAAACCTCGATCCGCATGGCCGAACTGCTCGGTGATGACCTGCAATATTACGAAGACCCGACACCGGGCTTGGAGGGCATGGCCCAGTTGCATAAACGCACCGGCCTGTCACTGGCGACCAACATGGTGGTGACCGATTTCGAAGAGTTGCGCCGCAGCGTGGCGCAAGACAGCGTGCAGATCGTCCTCGCCGACCACCACTACTGGGGCGGCCTGCGCGACACCCAAGTGCTGGCAAAAATGTGCGAGGTCTTTGGCCTGGGGGTGTCCATGCATTCCAATTCGCACCTGGGTATCAGCCTGATGGCCATGGCCCACGTCGCCGCCTCGGTGCCCAACCTCGATTACGCCTGCGACACCCACTACCCCTGGCAGGAGCCGGACGAAGAAGTGATCAAGGGCGGCAAGGTGCCGATTGTCGACGGCTGCGTGAAAATTACCCGGGCCCCGGGGCTGGGCCTGGAGCTGGACCACGATCAGCTCGGCAAGCTGCATGATCAATACCTGACCTGTGGCATTCGCCAGCGCGACGATGTGCGGCAGATGCAGCGTTATGACCCGACGTGGAAGGCGGTCAAGCCGAGGTTTTGATTAGAGGAGTCTGATGAGCATGTAGCAACCTTTGGTCCGGGAGCGCCGCTGCGCTTGCCCGGACTTTTTTTGTCGGTTGATTGCTGTTCGTAAGTGGCTCAGCCTTACGGAAAACGGCGATGTTGTTCGCGACAGGGTCGTGGGTTTTACTTAAGACTCCAGCGTCTGCGCAATTTTCAACCGAAGGTCTTTTTCCGCAAACGGCTTATGCAGCACCTGACAGTCCTTGAACTCTTCCGGCAGGCCGCTGTTGCCGTAGCCCGTACTGAACAAAAACGGAATATGGCGTCTACGTAGAATCTGGGCGACAGGGAAAACGCGCTCTCCAGCCAGGTTCACGTCCAGGATCGCCAAGTCGACATCCACCACACGTGCTACTTGCATCGCCTTCTCGAGTTGGGCTACGGAAGCGACTAGCGTACATTCCAGGTCTTCGAGCATTTCCTCGATCAACATGGCAATGGTGCCTTCGTCTTCAACCAAGAGCACTTTAGTGCCTGGGAACGTGGTCATGTCTGGTTCTCAGCGAGCATAAACGAGAAGCGGCAGTGAACACCCTCACGGGCGAAGTCGAGTTCGAACGAACCGCCTAGATCACGCTCTATGCACCGCTTCATCAACCGCGACCCCAAGCCTTCGCGCTCCGGCGTGGACACCGCAGGCCCGCCTTGTTCGCGCCAATCCACGGCAAGTAGCGCGCCGCTCGGCTGAGGCCGAACGCTCCAGCTCACCGAGAGTGTCCCCGCGTCGGTAGACATCGCCCCGTATTTAAGGGCGTTGATCGCCAGTTCATTGAGCGTCATGGTCAGGTTCAGGGCGACGCGGGTGTCGACCTCGATGGCATCACCGGCGATCACCACGCGACCGGAATCATGGCCAAACACCGGCACCAACACTTCCTGGGCCAACACTCCCAGCGGCGTAAGGCCCCAGTGCCGCTTCGTCAGCAGGTCGTGGGCACGCGACAAGGCCAGCAGCCGGGCTTCGAACCGGGTGTAGCCGTCCTTGGCATCCTGCGCGTTGCGTGCGGTCTGGGACGCCAGGGACTGGACCGTAGCCAGGGTGTTCTTGACCCGATGATTGAGTTCGTCGATCAAATTCTTTTGTCGGTCTTCGGCCTGCTTTCGCTCGGTAATATCCACGAGCATGTTGATCGCGCCGATCAGGTTGCCATCGGCGTCATGCAGCGGGGTGGGATAAGGCGTGAAAGGCACGCGGGTGCCATCCGGACGCTCGGCGACGGCCTCGACGCCGCGTATAGCGCGATTTTCCTTGAGCGCCACGGCCATCGGGCATTGGTCGTGAGGCAGAAAAGAGCCGTCGGTGTTGAACAGTTTCCAGGTGACACACCACAGGTCGCCCAGTTGCGGCGTGCGTCCCGACAACTCGACGGCCGCACGGTTAAAGAAGGTGATACGCCCCTCGGCGTCGGTGGTGTAGACCGCCGCCGGCATGGCCTCGAGCAGATCGCGCATGTGCCGCTCGCTTTCACGCACGCGGTTTTCCATTTCTCGGGCCAGCGTGACGTCCTGGATGACCCGCACACCATAGCGGAATCGGCCATCGGGCGCCCTGACCGACGAGCTATGCACATCCAGGTAAAGCGCCTGACCATCGAGCTTCACCGCCCGTTTGCGCAGCACGTAGTTGTCCAGTTCACCCGCTACTTGCCGGGCGTATAACGCCGCGTCCTGCTCGACACTGTCTGGGTGGGTGTAGTCCAGGAAGGTCATCGCCAGCAATTGCTCACGAGAGCGACCGAGCATGGTGCAAAGGGCATCATTGACCCGCAGCAGACGGCCGTCCTCGCCCGCCTCGGCAATGCCGATGGTCGCCGCCTCGTAGGTCGCCGCCAGCCGGTCATCGCTCTCCTGACGCCCGGTTTCAGCATCGTGCACGCGGGTCACGTCGATGGTGAAGCAACGCGTGTTGAAGAACTTACCGTCTTCGAATCGCCCATTCGAGGTAATCGCGACGTGCCTGATGGTGCCGTCCTTGGCCCGCAGGCGCGCCGGGTAACTGTTCAGGCAATCACCGCTGCCGAGTTTATGCAGGATGTCGCCGATGACCGGTTCATCCACATGAAACTCAGTGATATGACGGCCGATGTATTCGTCGGCGCAATAGCCCAGCAGCGACAACTCGGCTTTATTGGCGCGCAGGATGATGCCCTCGCCACTGACAATATGCAGGCCCACCGCGCTGTTTTCGAAAAAGTCTTCGAGATCGGAGCTTTTGCGCCGCAATTCTTCGGCTATTGCGTGGTGCGCCGAGACGTCCTGAAAGCAATTGATCGCGCCTTGGATTTCTCCATGCCGGTCTCTGAGGGTGCGGATATTCATGAGCGCGACGAATCGCGACCCGTCCGGGCGCTCGATCATGACTTCCTGGTTACGCGCACACAGGCCTGCGTTGAGCGTCGACGCCATCGGACATTCGTCGACCGCCAATGGCGCGCCGTCTGTCGTATAAAGTCGATATGAGCCGCAATAGCGGTCCCCATGCTTACCCAGGGCAGGTGTTCGTCCCCACAAATCAACCGCGTCGCTGTTGAACCTGACGAGCCACCCGTCGCGGTCACAGAGGTAAATCGCCCCCGGAATGACATCGAGCAAGTGAGTCCCCATCGCGACCAGGCTCTCGTATTCACTGGGTTCGCGTGTGGCTCTGGGGGACCGGTCAACATTCAACATACTTCATCCTCAATGCACCTGTGTTGAAAACGCGCCTGCTCTTGCCGCCTTCAGCTCTTCCCTGAGTGTATGTGCTGAGATGGCATTTCACCTTGGTTAAATTTCATTCACACGCAAGACGTTGCCCGGGTAGCTATAGGCACTGGGAGACTAAATGGGAACGAAACATGCAACTAACGCTCATTATAGTGTTGCCGCTTCGAGTTTATCAGCCGACGTAGCATGAGGAGAGACTGTGTCCACTTCCAAGCTGACCTCGCGTGTCCTCAAGACCCCGCGCCATACGACGCACTATGTAGAGATGGGACCGGCCGATGGGCCATTGATGCTGTTCCTGCACGGTTGGCCGGAGCTCAGTCTGATCTGGCGCGCACAGATAGAAGCGTTCGCTGCACAAGGCTGGCACTGCGTTGCACCCGACATGCGCGGCTATGGCAGCTCTTCTGCACCAGCCCCCACTCATGCGTACACCCTTGAAAACATCGTGGCCGACATGGCGGAACTTCATGACCATCTCGGTGGCGGGCCGGCCATTTGGGTGGGCCACGATTGGGGCAGCGTCGTAGCGGGTGAACTGGCCGCCCATGAACCCCAGCGTAGCCGCGGGGTTGTATTGATTTCGGTCCCGTACTTTCCCACTACCAACGCCCTGCCAACACTCGTCCCACTGGTTGACCGCTCGATCTATCCGGCGGACACGTATCCGGACGGTCAATGGGATTATTACCGCTACTACAACACACACTTTGAACCCGCTATTGCTGACCTTGATGCGGATAAAGCTGCATCGCTGGCGTCGATTTATCGACGAGGCGACCCGGCGAGTATCGGCAAGGTTGCAGCCAATGCCGAAGTGACCCGCAAAGGCGGACGGTTTGGCCAGGCGCACCGGGCCCCACCTACCCAACCAGACCTTGCGCTCTGGCCACAGACAGACTTCGCGCAATTGGTGCGCAGTTTCGAGGCGCATGGTTTCCGCGCTCCCTGCGCGTGGTATTTAAACGACGCTGCCAACATTGAGTATGCCCAACGGGCGCCCGATGGCGGCCTTTTGTCATTGCCCGTGCTGTTTGTGAATGGCGATTACGACCAGATGAATACCATTGAGGGTAATCGGCTGGGCGATCCAATGCGGGCGGCCTGCGCAGATCTCACCGTTACCAGCCTACCCGGCGGGCATTGGTTGCCGGTGGAGTGCAAGAGGGAACTGGTTGAAGCCATAAGCAACTGGCTACGGAGCAGGAGGCTTGGATGACGACAAGACGTCGCTCCTCCAGGGACCTTCCCACGAGGCTGCCTCTAAACACGCAAACAGTTGTGAAACGTTTTCGAAACAGTCGCGTAGCGAAACATTGGCTAGCTGCTCTTCGATAGCGGCCCACTCACCATGAGCAAAAGCATTTCTAATGCCTCGAAAGCTGTGAACGGTATGCAGGACTTGCGCATCTACCACATAAGACAGTCCTGAGGATTCAAGGTGCTCCAAGAGGAACTGGATATCGCTCACGCGAGACCCGGAAGGTTTGCGCGCAATAGCTCCATACAGATCCTTCACCACACGCTTCAAACCCCACTCCACAAAGCTGCATAGCAATACAATGGAGGTCGCCTGAGTGACTACGGTCAGATTGTCTTCCCAGCGTGGAATCTGGTCATCGAGCCAGTCCAGCGCTTCAGCGCCGGTTCCCGAATCCGCCATGTACGACTCGCGCTGATCGACGAGTGTCGAGTGGTGCTGATCGACTGTCACGAGCTTCAGGAAGCAGTAGTCATTGAGCTGCTGAAGTTTTTCGAAGAGAACCCAGAAGGTCTCAGAGAATCGCTCAGGCTGGTAAATATAAGTACCGTCTGCTATTGGCGTCCCATCGTCCTCCGTCACTAGGCTTAATGCCCAGAACAGTCCATAACGTTTAGCGATATCCAATTCATTATCCAACAGTCGTATCCCTGGTGATTCTGTGCTTTTAAAGTCTTCAGGTCAGAAAGCCACCGATTGTATTGGCTACACTGTGCGCTTCATACAGGAACAGGCGTTGTAGCCTCTATATGACTGGGTATCTGGGCCTGTGGCGAGGGAGCTTGCTCCCCTGACGGCCTTATAATTGACAGGCATCTACGTGACACACCTCAGTCAAATGTGGGAGGGGGCTTGCCCCCGATGGCGGCCTGACAGCCGACCGGGATCTTGGATCACACCCAGTACATATCCATTGCTGCGGTAGCGGCAACTTAGGGTTCCGCGTTTACAGCGATGGATGTCATCCCAGGCCGGGCTTTCACCCAGATCGGCCTGGCACGGTGAATACAGATGGAGCTCTTCCTGAGCAGACATATTCAACACGCCTTGATTTGATCCCAAAGCTGGGCAACTTGTTCGGCGCTGGTGGCCTTCACTCGGGCCAGGTCGAAGGGGTAGTCGACGCCTGGGTTTTCAACAAACCGCGTCGCCGTAAACTGACCATTGCTGGCGCGCAACACATAAGCGGAGTCCTGGCAATGCTGCGACGCCAGGAACACCACGCCAGGCGTGACCCATTCAGGCTTGAGGTTCTCCGGTTCGCCCGTCACGCCCCACATGCGGGTCTTGGCTACTGGGGATACCGCATTGACCAGGATGCCTGCTTGCGCGCCTTCCATGCTCAGCGCATTCATGATACCCAGTTGTGCCATCTTGCCGGCGGCATACGCCACCAGGCCCGGTTGGGCATATTGCTGGTACATCGCACGGTCGGATGACGTCAGCACGACCCGCGCGGCACTAGACTGTTTGAGGTATTTCCAGGCATGTTTGCATAGCCACACGGGGGTATAGATATTGATATCCACCGCACGGCCTATGAAAGTGGCATCAGCCTCTTCAATAGATTGGTAGCCGACCCAACCGGCGTTGTGAATCAAAATATCGAGTTGGCCATACGCCTCGATGGCGGTTGCCACCAGTTGCTCGCAACCTTGTTCGCTGGACAGGTCACCTTGGTGCCCTATCACGTTGAAACCCTGGTCACTGAGGTTTTTTGCCGCCTGCATGGCGATGGAGCCATCGCCCCCTGCGCCGAGCTTATCCGCGCCGATATCACTGATCACCACATTGGCGTCCAGCGAGGCTAACGCTTGCGCGTAACTAAAACCCAACCCCCGGCCAGCGCCGGTTACAACGGCAGTCTTTCCTGTAAAGTTCATTGGCTGTTTCCTCTCGAGTGCCCCCTCACCTTAACAAGGTCTATCTACGCTGTTTAATACTAACGGCGGCGCAAGTTGATACTCGGCGCATATCAAGTTGATGTGAAATCCGTGTAATCCTTGATGAGGTACCATTGCAGCCCCAGTCCACTGATCAGTTCAAATGAAGGAACAGAAGAAATGATCGAAACCCGCCTGCTGCGCCAATTTATCGCCGTGGCTGAAGAGTTGCATTTCCACAAGGCCGCCATTCGCCTGCACATGGCCCAGCCGCCATTGAGCCAGGCGATCCAGCGCCTGGAAGACAAACTGGGGTTCAGTCTGTTCACCCGCAATAAACGCGGGGTCAAGCTGACCCCGGCCGGCGGCGCATTCCTGAGCGCGGCCTACAGCACCTTGAAGGAGTTGGAGCTGGGCATAGAACATGCCCGCCAGGTGTCCGAGGGGATTGCCGGCAAACTCACGGTGACTGCGGTGTCGATCGCCTACTACGAGTCACTGCTCAGTACCCTGCGCCAGTTCCGCGAGACCTACCCCAAAGTCCAGTTGATCATCAAGGAGATGCCCTCTTCCAGCCAGGCCAAGGCCATTCTGTCGGGAGAAGCGGATATTGCCTTCATGCGCAAGTTGCCGATCTCGGCAGAAAACGTCGAGTCACGCCTGTTACTGGATGAAGAGATCGTGATGGCGCTGCCCGCCCATCACCCCAAGGCCAAGGAAGGTCAGATCGACTTGAGGGATTTTGCCGGGGAAGACTTCGTATTCACCCCAGAAGCCCTGGGTACCGGTTATCACAGTCAGCTTATCGCCTTGTGTGAAGCCGCTGGTTTTTACCCCAAGGTCGTGCAGGAGGCCGCACAGATCCATACCCTGATCGGCCTGGTGGCCTGTGGTTTCGGCGTCGCCCTGGTACCTGAGTCGATTGCCAACTCAATCATGCGCGACAAGGTCCTGTTCCGCAGGATCACCCCCGTGACCACCTCCCCCAACCCGGCAATCGGCCTGTACATGAGCTGGAACACCCACAACGAATCACCGTTGATGGACAGTTTCATTTCCATGCTCGATTTCAATGCCGTTTCCCAGGTTGAGGGGGAGGATCTTAGTTAGTTATATTCGTGCCCCCCTCCCCGCGATACACCACCCTGCTACGTATTACAACTAACCAAACCGTTCACCCGGGATTGATACTCCTGTCATCAACACGTGACTAATGCCCGCCAATAGTCTTAAACAGAGACTTTTATAGTATTTCTCATCTCCCTGTCAGCACCGCACTATCACCGCCACTTTTGCAAGAACGAGTTCCGGGCACCACCATGGCAGTCGGTTCATGACGACGCCAACTTAGTGCACTCGCACCGGCAGGATCCCCGATTCATGCACCGACAAGGAGACGCTGAATGCCAGCCGTCATCTACATTTTTTCGCTCTGCACTTTTACATTCGGCTTGTCCGAGTTCGTCGTGGCCGGCCTGGTGTCGGCCATATCGGTGGATCTGCATGAGTCCATCTCGCACGTCGGCTCAGCCATCGCGGCCTATGCCTTGGGCGCCGCCATTGGCGCCCCGATCATCACGGCCCTGTTGGCCAATTGGCGCGACAAAACCGTACTGCTGCTGACCCTCGGCGTGCTTGCCGCTGGCAGCGTGGTCATCAGCCTGGCGCCTGATATTCTGACCCTGCATGGCGTACGTTTCATTATCGGCCTGGCCCATGGGGTATTCATGGCCGTGGCCTCCAACGCCGCGGTCAAACTGGTCGACCCGCTGCGCGCAGGGCGAGCGCTATCGCTGGTGTGGATGGGACTGACCCTTTCGATCGCCTTTGGCGTGCCTATCGGCACCTTCCTCGGCAGCTACTGGTCATGGCGCATAGTGTTCCTGGCCATCGGTGGCCTGGGACTCATCAGCACCGCTGGCCTGGCGCTTCTGATGCGTCAGCGCCCCCTTTGCTCGACTCACCAAGCCACAGACCTGAAACAAAGCCTCGCGGCCCTATTGCACCGCGAACTGTTGGTGGCGGCCACGATCGCGATGCTGGTGAGCGTGGCGACTTTTTCATTCTTTACCTTCGTGTCGCCGTTCCTGCTGGATATCACCCGTGTGCAGCCGCAGATCCTGAGCCTGGCAATGCTGGTGTTCGGTGTCTGCTCCATTCTCGGCAATTTGCTTGGCGGCTATCTCGTCGATGCCTTCGACGCCGATCGATGTTTGCTCGGTGGGTTGACGGCGTTGATGCTTAACCTGTTGAGCTTGTACGTGTGGGGCGATTCGCTGATCGCCACGTTAATGCTGGTGGGGTTATTGGGTGTGGTGTTCTTCGCCATAGTGACCATGTCAACCCTGCGCCTGCTGCGCCTGGCACACCACTATGTTCCGCAATCCAGTAGCGTGGCTTCAGGACTCAATATTGCTTCGTTCAACTTAGGAACCGCATTGGGTGGCATCGGCGCAGGCTGGATCATTACCCGTTTCGGGCTCGCCTTTATACCGATTGCGGGCGTAGGTGCTGCGTTGGTGGCCATCGGCATACTTGCCCTGCAGATGAAAAGCAAGCTGAGACCATCGTAAAAAAGCCTGCGGTCCGAGGGTTGCCGAGAGCGGTGACCTACGACTGGCGTTCATCCGCCGCCTTGTCGGTGACGATAGGTCGCTCGATCCCCCAGTCACCGGGCACGCACCAATCTTCACCAAACAGTTCGGCTGGGTGCATCGTACGCTCGGAGCCATTGCCGCACGCCAATGACTTGGCCGGGCAATAGCGGTCGCACCCCCAACAGATTCGTTCGGGGTGGCTGGGGTTGACGGGGAAGTGCTTGGCCATGCCGATCTCCAATCATTGAGAGGCGTTTTTACAACCTACAGCTTCCGTGCGAAGCCATCCTTGACGGATATCAAGCTATTAACCTCGAATAAAGGTTTTATCCGTAGCCTCGATTACCCCCGCAACACGAACGCTGGAAACAACTCGCGCATGGCCGCCCAAAGATCCGTAAGCAAGGCAGGTGCCAGCACACTCGGCAGCTGAGGATCAAACATCTGCTCGGTGCGTACCAGCTGCACGGCAAAGCGTTTGACCCCCAGTTCACTCAAGCGCTGCGCCAGGGTCAACAGACCTGCCGGCTTGAACAGATGCCAATGCACGGTGGTACGGCATTCGTAGTCCACACCGCTGGCCAGAAGATGCTCAAGGCTGCGCCAGTTCGCCGCTCCACTGCCTTGGACCCGAGTGATTGCCTGGCAATCCTCGGGCAAGGCCTTGACATCGAAACCGACCCAATCGGCACCGGTCAGCGCCCTGGCAAAGGCTGTTGGCTTGATACCGGCACTGTGAAGACCGATGCGAAAGCCCATCGCCCGCACTTCGTTCATGGCGCCCAGTAAACCCTCTTGCAAGGTTGGCTCACCGCCGCTGAACACCACCGCATCGAGCAGGTCCTGCCGGCGTTGCAGGAACGCCAATACCCGCCGCCAATCGACTTCGTCGGTGCCGCGAGGCGGGATCAACTGCGGGTTATGGCAGTAACGACAACGCCAGGCGCACCCCTGGCAAAACAACACACAGGCGAGCAGCCCTGGATAGTCGATGGTGGTCAGGGGCACCATGCCCCCAAGCCGCAGCGTTCGGCTCATTGGCGAGCGGCCAGCGCCGCGCTTTCAGTGAAGTGCATCCGCTCGCGGTGCTCGGATTGTTTGCCCGGATTGAACGCCGATACCGGACGGTGATAACCCATTACCCGAGTCCAGACTTCGCAGCGTTGACGTTGAGCCTGGGGCAGTGTTTGCGATGCAGTCATGGTGAAGCTCCTTGCGATTGAGTGAATCGAAATCAATGAGCGGTGTCGGGTTGCTGTTCTTTCAACAGCAGAACCTCGTCACATTTGGGACAGAACTCGTGCTCGCCATCGAGGTAACCGTGCACCGGGCAGATGGAGAACGTCGGGGTCACGGTCAGGTACGGCAGGCGGAAGCGTCCAAGGGCTTTGCGCACCAGTTGCTTGCAGGCTTGGGTCGAGGAAATCCGCTCGGCCATGTACAGATGCAAGACCGTGCCCCCGGTGTATTTGCATTGCAGTTCGTCTTGCAGTTGCAGGGCTTCAAAGGGGTCGTCGGTGTAGCCCACCGGCAGTTGCGAGGAGTTGGTGTAATACGGCGCTTGCAGCGAGCCGGCCTGGAGGATGTCGGGGTAACGCTTGAGGTCTTCCTTGGCGAAACGATAGGTAGTGCCTTCCGCCGGGGTCGCTTCCAGGTTGTAGAGGTGCCCGGTTTCTTCCTGGAAACGCAGCAACGTGGCGCGCACATGGTCCAGCAGCTTCAGGGCGAACTGGCGGCCCTGTTCGGTGTGCGTGCCCTCTTTGTCAGCGGTGAAGTTGCGCAGCATTTCATGCAGGCCATTGAGGCCGATGGTGGAGAAATGGTTGCGCAAGGTACCCAGGTAACGCTTGGTGTAAGGGTACAAACCGGCATCCATATGGTGCTGGATGACCTTGCGTTTGACTTCCAGGCTCTCCATCGCCAATTCCATCAGCGAGTCCAGCCGCTTGAGCAGACCGCTGGTGTCGCCCTTGAATACATAACCCAGGCGCGCGCAGTTGATGGTTACCACGCCCAGCGATCCGGTCTGTTCCGCCGAGCCAAACAAACCGCCGCCGCGCTTGAGCAATTCGCGTACATCCAGCTGCAACCTGCAGCACATGGACCGCACCTGGTTGGGTTGCAGATCGGAATTGAGGAAGTTCTGGAAATACGGCAGGCCATAACGGGCCGTCATTTCGAACAGGCGATCAGCGTTCTCGCTGTCCCACGGAAAGTCATGGGTAATGTTGTAGGTCGGGATCGGGAAGGTAAATACCCGCCCTTTTGCATCACCGGCCTGCATCACCTCGATGTAGGCACGGTTGAGCATATCCATTTCAACTTGCAGGTCGCCGTAGGCAAACGGCATTTCCTCACCACCGATGACAGGGATCTGCTCGCGTAGATCCTGCGGGCACACCCAGTCGAAGGTCAGATTGGTGAACGGGGTCTGGGTGCCCCAGCGCGACGGTACGTTGAGGTTGTAGATGAATTCCTGGATCGCCTGGCGAACCTGCGCATAGCTCAATTGATCCTTACGCAGGTACGGCGCCAGGTAGGTATCGAACGAGCTGAAAGCCTGGGCGCCGGCCCATTCGTTTTGCAACGTGCCGAGAAAATTCACCATTTGCCCCAGGGCACTGCTCAAGTGCTTTGGCGGCCCGGCTTCGACACGCCCTGGCACGCCGTTGAGCCCCTCGTGCAACAAGGTCCGCAGCGACCAGCCGGCGCAATATCCGGCCAGCATGTCCAGGTCGTGCACATGCAGATCAGCCTCGCGATGTGCCTGGCCAATGGCTTCGCTGTACACCTCGTCCAGCCAGTAGTTGGCAGTGACCTTACCCGACACATTCAGCACCAGCCCACCCAGGGAGTAGCCCTGATTAGCATTGGCCTGGACCCGCCAGTCTTCACGGTCCAGGTATTCGTTCATCGACGCCGCCACTTCGACCAGGGTCCGCCGGTCACGGCGCAAACGCCCGTGTTGTTCGCGATAGACGATGTAGGCCCGCATGGAAAGGAAATAACCGGCGTCCATCAGCACCCTTTCAACGCGGTCCTGGATTTGCTCGACATGCAGCCTGGACAAGCCTTCCAGCCGGGCCAGTACCGCCTGCAGCAATCCTTCGGCTTCTACCTCGGTATATTCCCCGGTGGCCTTGCCCGCCGCGATCAATGCCTGACGGATTTTGTCCGCATCGAAGGCGACCAGGTTGCCGTCGCGCTTGTGCAAACGGGTAAATCCCACTGAAACCAGCGTGCTTTGCATTAAGCCTCCAAACACTACATATAGGTATTTAATAAACAAAAAACACAATATGCAGTGAAGACTACGGGCAATAGGTGCTTTTGCAATTGATCAATATCAAGATTGTGAGGCAAAAAACCGCCCCCAGGACCGATGACAAATACATGGCCAACGAGGGTCCACGGTGGCTCGGCGTATCCCGTTCAGCCGCCACTCATGTTCATAAAGCGCACTACTTGCACCTCGCCGCCAGGGTTGAAGTCGTGGCGCAATGGCTTGCCGTGCAGGGCTTTGTGCACGGCGTCGATCAGCGGTTGATCGTCCAGCGGATAGCGGCGCAGCAAGCCACGCAAATCCAGCGCGTCGTCCTGCCCCAGGCACAGCAACAGCTTCCCCTCAACGGTCATCCGTACCCGGTTGCAACTGCCACAAAAGTTGTGACTGTTGGGTGAGATGAAGCCGATGCGAGTATCGGGATGGCTCTCCAGGCGCACGTAACGCGCCGGCCCCCCACTGTTTTCGGCGCTGTCGAGCAACCGGTGCCGGCTGGCGATCAGCGTTCGCACCTCATCGCTGGAGCAAAACGCTTCGCCCCGTGAGCGCCCTACGTCGCCCAAGGGCATTTCTTCGATGAAACTGATGTCGATGCGTTGCCGGATGGCGTACTGCACCAGCCCCAGCACTTCATCGAAGTTGCGCCCCTTCATCACGACGCAGTTGAGCTTGACCCGCTCAAACCCCGCGCCGCGCGCCGCTTCAATGCCGCCCAGCACTTGGTCGAGATCGCCGTTGCGGGTGATCGCGCGAAATTTCTGCGCGTCCAGGCTATCGAGGCTGATGTTCATGCGCTTGACGCCCGCCTCCGCCAACGGCCGGGCCAACCGGCCGAGTTGCGAGCCGTTGCTGGTCATCACCAGTTCCCGCAAACCCGGCAACGCGGCGATATTGCGGCATAAATCGACAATGCCGGGACGGATCAGCGGCTCACCACCGGTCAGGCGAATCTTGCGTACACCGAGGCCGACGAACAGCGTCGCCAGACGCTGCAACTCCTCCAGCGTCAGGACCTGCTGACGCGGCAGGAACGTCATGTTTTTCGCCATGCAATACACACAGCGAAAATCACAACGGTCCGTCACCGACATTCGCAGATAGTCAATCTGCCGTCCAAAACCATCCTGCATGACCGCGTTCATCACTTCTCCCGTTGCCCCAAGGCTCACTGCACCAGCGGCGAGTCGGCACCCTGCAAATGGATGCCGCGAATATCCGCCGCACCGATCAGGGTTTGCAGGTATTGCACCAGGGCTTTTTGCCAGACGCCTTGCTGCAACTGCGTGCGGATCGCCGTCGACACCACTTCGTAGGGTAACGGCATGCCTTCGATCCGCTGATCGACACTGACCACGTGCCAGCCGTAACGGCTTTCCAAAGGTTTACTGGCCAGCCCCGGTGCCAGGGTGAACAGCTGGCGTTCCAGTTCGGGCACGGTCTGGCCCTTGCTGATCTGCCCTAAGGAGCCGCCCTGAGCCTTCGACGGGCAGGCCGAATACTTCACCGCCAGCTCGGCAAAACTGCCGGGGAGGTCCGCCAGCCGTTGCAGCAGGATTTCAGCCTGGGCATGCGCAAGTGCACGGGCCTCGGCATCGTCCGGCGCACATTCAAGGAGGATGTGCCGCACGGCCAGCAACGGCGCGCTGTGAAAGCGCCCGCGGTTATTTTCGTAATAACGCCGGCTGGTTTCTTCGTCGCACTGCGGCACATGCACCTCACGCTCAAGCAACAAGCGCGTGGCTGCTTCTTCTTCGTTCTCACCGGCGCCGATCTGCAGCGACACACCGAGTTCGGCAATGCGTTGCTGCAACAACTCACGGATCACCAGCGCTCGAGCGGCCTGGTAGACCGCCTCCTCGCGGGTTGGCGCCGGGTGATACTGCAACTCCTGGGCCAGCGCCTGTGGGGTGATCGACACCTCATTGACGCTGATGATCGGCCACTCCTGCTCGCTGCTGGCGATCAGCTGCGCCGGGGCGTCATCGGCTGCTGGCGCAACCGGCAGCTCATCAACCTGCACCACACCGGTCGGCGCGATATCCACTACATCGGCCTCGAGTTTTTTTGAAGAACCGCAGCCACCGCTGCCCCCGTTACCGCCGCCACATCCACATCCACCTGACATGATTGTCTCCTCAGAATTTCTGCCGAACGATTTGATAGCGACGCCCCAAGTACCAGACCGGTGCGCTGATCATGTGTACGAGACGGGTGAAGGGAAACAGCACGAACAAGGTCAAGCCGAGAAACACATGCAGCTTGTAGGTCAGCCCGACGGGTGCGATAGACGCCGCCGCTTCCATTGGCCGCAGCAGCACAGTGTTCTGCGCCCAGTCGGCGAGCATCACCATCACCGAGCCGTCCATGTGGTCGGTGGACGCGACGATCGTCAGCAGGCCGAGCAGCAATTGCGCGAGCAGCACCAGCAGGACCAAGATGTCCGACGGGCTGGAAGTGGCGCGAACCCGTGGGTCGGTCAGCCGCCGCTTGATCAGCATCAGCAACCCCACCAGGCATAACAGGCCGAAGACCCCACCGGAAACCATCGCCAGTAACTGCTTGTTCTGCGTGCTGATCACATGGTGGTAGACCGATGCCGGCGTCAGCAGGCCGACGAAGTGCCCGGCCAGCACGAACAACACGCCGATATGGAAAAAGTTACTCGCCACGCGCATGCCACGCTGGTTGAGCATCTGGCTGGAGCCGGCCTTCCACGTGTACTGCGACAGATCGAAGCGTGCCCAACTGCCAAGCAGGAAAATCGCCAGGGCCACATAAGGGTAAACCCCGAACAGCAAAAGATTCCATTTAGACATTACCCACCTCCTTGGCTGGCACAGCGGCCAGCCCTTCATGCTGAAAATCGACCCAGTGCAGCGGCACCGCGCTTTCTTCCCGGGCCTTGCCCGGCGCGCTTGGCAGCGAACTGCAACGGTCCTGCTGTTCGGCCTGCAGAAAGTCCACGGCCTCTTCTTCCCAGATCTTGTCGAGGGCTTCGAGGGAGTCATCGCGCGGTTCTGCGGCGACCTGTTCGCGCAGGTCAGCCACCGCTTGATGGGGCTCGGCCCCGGCGATCTGCAGCAACGCCCGGAAGCAACTGGCGTAAGCGCTTTCACGCTCCTCCAGGCGCGCCGCCAGCAAGGCCAGCAAATGCGCCACATCCGCCAGGCCTTCGCGGGCCTCAATGTCTTCGCGGGTCGAGAGGAACTCCAGGTACAGCGGGATATAGTCCGGCAGCTCCTTGACGCCAATGGCAAAACCGGCGGCTTCGTACTGGGCCATCATGTCGACCATCGCCTGGCCACGGTCACGGGACTCACCGTGCACGTGCTCAAACAACAGCAGCGACAGCGAGCGCCCGCGGCCGAACAGCGCACCGTAGTGCTCCTGCCCGTCCATCAGGTCATTGGCGCAGATCAGTTCCAGCAACTCGAACAATGCGCCACGTTGCGTCGGGCTGATTTCCCGGGACTGGACAATTGCTTGTTCCAGTTCGTCGCGACCGCCCGTCAGTGCCTCGGTCGGGTAGTCGAGCAGCAGCGAAATCACTTTGAGAATTTGCATGCTCATTGCTCCCACACCTGCACGGTTTTGAGGATGTCGCGGCGGTTGGCTTTCTTCGCCCCAAACAGGTTGGTGTCGGAACTGCCGCTGCAACCGCTGCCGAAACTGAAGCCGCAACCGGAGCGCTCGGCGAAGGCGTCGCTCATGGCGTCTTCACGGTGCGCACTCGGTACCACGAAGCGGTCTTCATAGTTGGCAATCGCCAGGTAGCGATACATCTCTTCGACCTGGGCCACGCTCAAGCCGACATCCGCCAGCACTTGCAAGTCCTGCACGCCATCGACTTGCTCGGAACGTTTGTAGGCGCGCATCGCCAGCAAGCGTTTGAGCGCACGCTTGACCGGTTTTTCATCGCCCGCCGTCAGCAGGTTGGCCAGGTACTTGAGGGGAATGCGCAGGCTGTCCACATCCGGGATCACCCCATTCATGCCCACGGTGCCGGCGGTGGCGGCGTTCTGGATCGGCGAAAGCGGCGGCACATACCAAACCATCGGCAAGGTGCGGTATTCCGGGTGCAGCGGCAGCGCGAGCTTCCAGTCCACGGCCATCTTGTAGACCGGCGAGCGTTGTGCCGAGTCGATCACCGACTGCGGAACACCATCGGCCAAGGCCTGGCGGATGACTGCTGGATCGTTCGGATCGAGGAAGATCTCCAGTTGTTTTTCGTACAGGTCCTGCTCGTCGGCGGTGCTGGCGACTTCGCTGATACGGTCGGCGTCATACAGCAGCACCCCGAGGTAGCGGATACGGCCGACACAGGTTTCGGCGCAAACCGTCGGCATCCCGGCTTCGATACGCGGGTAGCAGAAGATGCATTTCTCGGATTTGCCGCTTTTCCAGTTGAAGTAGATCTTCTTGTACGGGCAGCCGCTGATGCACATCCGCCAGCCACGGCATTTTTCCTGGTCGATCAGGACGATGCCGTCCTCTTCGCGCTTGTAGATCGCCCCGCTGGGGCACGACGCCGCGCAGGTCGGGTTGAGGCAGTGCTCGCACAGGCGCGGCAGATACATCATGAAGGTGTTTTCGTACTCGCCGTAGATGTCCGCCTGGATCTTGTCAAAGTTCTTGTCCTTGCGACGCTTGGCGAATTCGGTACCGAGGATTTCTTCCCAGTTCGGGCCCCATTCGATTTTTTCCATGCGTTTGCCGGAGATCAGCGAACGCGGGCGCGCGGTGGGCTGGTGCTCGCCCAGCGGAGCGGTGTGCAGGTGCTGGTAGTCGAAGTCGAACGGCTCGTAGTAGTCGTCGAGGCTCGGCAGGTCCGGGTTGGCAAAAATGTTCGCCAATACGCGAAATTTACCGCCGATGCGTGGGTTGATCGTGCCGTTGGCGTTGCGAATCCAGCCGCCCTTCCACTTGTCCTGGTTTTCCCATTCCTTCGGATAGCCGATGCCCGGTTTCGATTCAACGTTGTTGAACCAGGCGTATTCCATGCCTTCGCGGCTGGTCCAGACGTTTTTGCAGGTGATCGAACACGTGTGGCAACCGATGCATTTGTCCAGGTTCAGAACCATGCCGATTTGTGAGCGAATCTTCATCTCAGTTCTCCTCGATATCGGTCGGCAGCGGACGCGGCAGGTCATCACCGGACGAACCATCGAGCCAGTCGACTTTGGACATTTTGCGCACCACGACAAACTCATCGCGGTTGCAGCCGACGGTGCCGTAATAGTTGAAACCGTAGGCTTGCTGGGCATAGCCACCGATCATGTGGGTCGGCTTGAGCACGACGCGGGTCACCGAGTTATGGTGGCCGCCACGGGTCTTGGTGGTTTCGGAACCGGGCACGTTCACGATTCGTTCCTGGGCGTGGTACATCATCACCATGCCGTCCTTGACCCGCTGGCTGACCACCGCACGGGCGGTCAGCGCACCGTTGACGTTGAAACACTCGATCCAGTCGTTGTCTTCAATACCGGCGCTTTTCGCATCATTCTCCGAGAGCCAGACAATCGGCCCGCCACGGCTGAGGGTCAGCATCAGCAGGTTGTCGCTGTAGGTACTGTGGATACCCCATTTCTGGTGCGGGGTGATCCAGTTCAGGACGATCTCGATCTCGCCATTGCTGCGCTTGCCCTTCACCCCTTCAATGGTGCGGGTGTTGACCGGTGGGCGATAACTCATCAGCTGTTCGCCGAACGCCTGCATCCACGGGTGATCCTGGTAGAACTGCTGGCGGCCGGTGATGGTGCGCCATGGGATCGCCTCGTGCACGTTGGTGTAGCCGGCGTTGTAGCTGACGTGATCGTCTTCGAGCCCCGACCAGGTCGGGCTGGAAATGATCTTGCGCGGCTGGGCCTGGATGTCGCGGAAACGAATCGCCTCGTGGGCCTTGGACAGCGCCAGGTGGCTGTGGTCGATGCCGGTGAATTCCGACAGCGCGGCCCAGGCTTTCACGGCAACCTGGCCGTTGGTTTCCGGCGCCAGGGACAGGATCACCTCAGCGGCGTCGATAGCCGTGTCGATTTTCGGCCGACCGTGGCTGATGCCGGCATCGCCTTCGTGGTGGTTCAGTTCACCGAGGAATTTCACTTCGTCTTCGGTGTTCCAGTTGATGCCCTTGCCGCCGTTGCCGTGTTTTTCCAGCAATGGCCCCAGGGACGAGAACTGCTTGTAGATGTTCGGATAATCACGCTCGACCACATGCAGGTTCGGTGCGTTTTTCCCCGGCACTGGCGCCACTCCGTCACTTTTCCAGTCGGTGCCGCCAAACGGCTGAGCCAGTTCGCCAACGCTGTCGTGCATCAGTGGCAGGGTCACCAGGTCCTGTTCGACGCCCAGGTGCCCTTCGGACATGCTGGAAAACGCCTTGGCAATGCCCTTGTAGATCTCCCAGTCGGAACGCGACTCCCACGCGGGGTCGATGGCGGCCGACAAGGGGTGAATGAACGGGTGCATGTCCGAGGTGTTCATGTCGTCTTTTTCGTACCAGGTCGCGGTCGGCAAGACGATGTCGGAATACACGCAGGTCGAGGACATGCGAAAGTCCAGCGTGGTCACCAGGTCGAGCTTGCCGATGGCGCCCTCGTCGACCCATTCGGCTTCTTCGGGTTTGCAGTCGCCGACCTGGCCGATGTCTTCGTTCATCACGCCGTTCTTGGTGCCGAGCAGGTACTTGAGCATGTACTCGTGGCCCTTGCCCGAGGAGCCCAGCAGGTTGGAACGCCAGATAAACATGTTGCGCGGGAAGTTCACCGGGCTGTCCGGCTGCTCGCAGGAGAAGCGCAACGAACCGTCCTGCAACGACTTGACCACATAGTCTTTCGGGTCCATGCCGGCGGCGGCCGCATCGCGGCAGATGTGCAGCGGGTTGGTATTGAGTTGCGGCGCGCTGGGCAGCCAGCCGGCCCGTTCGGCGCGGATGTTGTAGTCCAGGGCGTGTTCGGGAAATTGGGATTTATCGGCCAACGGCGAGAGCACGTCGTGCATGCTCATTTTCTCGTGGCGCCATTGCGAGCTGTGGGCGTAGAAAAAGCTGGTGCCGTTCATTTGCCGCGGTGGACGGTTCCAGTCCAGGCCGAACGCCAGGGGCAGCCAACCGCATTGTGGGCGCAGTTTTTCCTGGCCGACGTAGTGCGCCCAACCACCGCCGGTCTGGCCGACACACCCGCAGAGCATGAGCATGTTGATCAGCCCGCGGTAGTTCATGTCCATGTGGTACCAGTGATTCATCGCCGCGCCGACGATAATCATTGAGCGGCCCTTGGTCTTGTCGGCGTTATCGGCAAACTCACGGGCGATCTGGATGGCTTTTTCGCGGCTCACGCCGGTGATTTTCTCCTGCCAGGCCGGGGTGCCGGGCACCGAGGCGTCGTCATAATCCTTGGCGACGTTTTCGCCGCCCAGGCCACGATCAATCGCCAGGTTGGCCGCCGACAGGTCGAACACGGTGGCCACTTTAGCGACGCTACCATCGGCCAGCACCACGTTATGCACCGGCACCCGGCGGTATTGCACGGCATCGCCGGCGACGTGCTGGAAGTGTTCGTGGGACTCACCGGCAAAATATGGGAACGCCACTTCGGCGACGTCATCGCCCATCAGGCTCAGTTTCAGATCGATCTCGCGACCTTCGCCACCTTCACGGGCAAGAATGTTCCACTTGCCCTTCTCTCCCCAGCGATAACCGATGGACCCCTGAGGGGACACCAGTTCACCGTCGACGTCGAGGGCGATGGTTTTCCATTCCGGGTTGTTTTCCTGGCCGAGGTTGTCGGTCAGGTCACTGGCGCGCAGGAAACGGTCCGGCTGATAGCCGGCACCCGGTGCCTTGTCGACCATTTGCTTGAGCAGCACCAGCACCGGCAAATCGGTGAAGCGCTTGGCGTATTCGGTGAAATAGGCGCTCGGTTTGTCGAGGTGGAATTCTTTGAAGATGACATGGTTGAACGCCTGCGCCAGTGCCGCATCGGTGCCTTGTTTGGGGTTCAGCCACAGATCGGTGAGCTTGGCGACTTCCGAATAGTCGGGGGTAATGGCGACCGTCTTGGTGCCCTTGTAACGCACTTCGGTAAAGAAGTGCGCGTCCGGGGTCCGGGTCTGAGGGACGTTGGAGCCCCAGGCAATGATGTAGTTGGAGTTGTACCAGTCGGCCGATTCCGGCACGTCGGTCTGCTCGCCCCAGACCATCGGCGAGGCCGGTGGCAAGTCGCAGTACCAGTCATAGAAGCTCAGGCATGCGCCGCCGATCAGCGACAGGTAACGCGAGCCGGCGGCGTAGCTGACCATCGACATGGCCGGGATCGGCGAGAAGCCGACAATGCGGTCGGGCCCATATTGCTTGATGGTGTAGACGTTGGCCGCCGCGATGATCTCGTTGACTTCTTCCCAGTTGGAACGAATGAAGCCACCCATGCCGCGCTTGCTTTTATAGGACTCGGCCTTGGCCTTGTCCTCAACGATGCTCGCCCAGGCTTCGACCGGCGCCAGGGTCTGGCGCGCATCGCGCCACAATTTCAGCAACGGCTTGCGGATTTTCGGGTACTTGAGCCGGTTCGCGCTGTAGATGTACCAGCTATAACTGGCGCCACGCGGGCAACCACGGGGTTCATGGTTAGGCAGATCGTTGCGGGTGCGCGGGTAGTCGGTCTGTTGGGTTTCCCAGGTGATCAAGCCGTTCTTGACGTAGATTTTCCACGAGCAGGACCCGGTGCAGTTCACCCCGTGGGTGGAGCGCACGATCTTGTCGTACTGCCAGCGGGAACGGTAGACGTTTTCCCAGTCGCGAGACTCTTTGCGGGTCTCTCCATGACCGTCGGAAAACTCGTTTTGCTTGCGATTGAAAAACCGCAATTGGTCCAGTAAATGACTCACGGTGTACACCTCTCAGGCTTGCTGCGGGGTTCTGTGCCCCGCCCACGCAATGGTTGGATTCGGGCTCGACTCAGCAGGGTGTCGCGGCGCCTTTGCGCGCATACCACCACCAGGTCACCAGGATGCAGCTCAGGTAAAAGCCGACGAACATGTAGAAGGCCATCTCCGGGCCGCCGGTCTGGGCCATCGAAGTGCCGAAGGATTTGGGAATGAAGAACGCACCAAAGGCGCCCATGGCCGAACTGAAACCCAGGACGGCGGCCGATTCCTTGCCGGCATCCTTGAGCGCTTGTTCGCGCACGGCGGCGGGTTTTCCAGCAGCGGATCTTTCATGCAGGGTGCGGAAGATCACCGGGATCATCCTGAAGGTGGAGCCGTTGCCCACGCCGGTGGTGATGAACAGCAGCATGAACATGCCGAGGAAACCGTAGAAGTTGCCGCCCGATCCGTCCTGGGGCAAAAAGTGCAGTACACCGAAGACCATCACGATCATCAGCACGAAGTTCCACAGGGTCACTTTCGCGCCGCCGAGCTTGTCCGCCAGCCAGCCGCCCAACGGACGAACCAATGCGCCGACCAGCGGGCCGAGGAACGCGAACTTCAAGGCGATGACGTCCGGAAAGGAGGTCTTGATCAGCAGCGGAAACGCCGCGGAGAAGCCGATGAACGAACCGAAGGTCGCCAGGTACAACCAGCACATCAACCAGTTGTGCTTGCGCTTGAAGATCACCGCCTGCTCGCTGAACGAGGCGCGGGCACTGGACAGGTCATTCATGCCAAACCAGGCCAACACTGTCACCAACACAATGAATGGCACCCAAATGAACCCGGCGTTCTGCAACCACAACTGAGCGCCGTCCTGCAGTACTTGCGGCTGGCCGCCCAGGAAACCGAACACGCCAAAAGTAATCACCAGCGGCACGCAGAACTGCATCACCGAAACACCCAGGTTGCCGAGCCCGGCGTTGAGACCAAGGGCTGTACCCTGCTGAGACTTGGGATAGAAGAAGCTGATGTTGGACATGCTCGAGGCAAAGTTGCCGCCACCAAAGCCGCAGAGCAACGCGATCAACACGAACACGCTGTACGAGGTGCTCGGGTCTTGCACCGCCAAGCCCATCCAGATCGACGGCAACAGCAGTGACGCGGTACTCACGGCGGTCCAGCGCCGGCCCCCGAAGATCGGCACCATGAACGAATAGAAGACGCGCAGGGTCGCCCCGGACAACCCCGGCAATGCCGCCAGCCAGAACAACTGGTCGGTGGTGAAGCTGAAGCCGATGGCGTTCAACCGCACGATCACCGTGCTCCAGACCATCCACACCGCAAAGGCCAGCAGCAGTGCAGGAATGGAGATCCACAGGTTGCGGGTGGCGGTCTGTTTGCCGCTGCTTCCCCAGAACGCAGGGTCTTCGGGGCGCCAGTCATGGATGACCGGGCCTTTGTCAGGCTTTTGCAGAACGGACATGTTCTTCTCCTTGGGCAATGCTGGAAAACGGGGACGACGTCGCTGGCGGCTGTTTGCCCAGCAGCGGGCGCTTGCGTATTTCGCTGAAGTACATCCAGGTGAGGGAGACCCAGACCACGCCGTACATCAACATGAAGCAGGAAGAGCGCACGCCGGTGAGGTCCACCAGGGCGCCGAACAGGATCGGCAACACGAAGCCGCCCAGGCCGCCCGCGAGGCCGACAATGCCCGACACCGCGCCCATGTTTTGCGGGTAGTCATTGGCGATGTATTTGAAGACCGAGGCCTTGCCGAATGCGAAGGCGATGCCCATGACAAACAGCAGCACGGTGAACAGCGTGGGTGTGAGGCCGATGTGGAAACTGACCGGGCCGTTGATCGACTGCACTTGCAACTGGGTCTGTGGGTACGAAAGCAGGAACAGGCAGATCCAACTGACCCACAACACCCACCAGGTCACGCTTTGCGCGCCCCAGCGATCCGACATCCAGCCGCCGACGGCACGCAATACACCGCCAGGCAGGGAGAAACAGGCGGCCAGCAACGCGGCGCTTTGCAGGCTGAAACCGTATTCGCGCACGTAGTATTGGGTCATCCATAATGCGAGGGCCACATAGCCGCCGAAGACGATCGAGTAGTACTGGCAGTAGCGCCACACCGCAGGGTCTTTCAGGGCGCTCAATTGCTCACGCAAACTGGCGCCGGTCGCACTGCGATGGTCCTTGTTTTCTGCACTGAGAAACCAGAACAGCAACGCCGTGACAAAGAGGATGGCGCTAAAGACTTTCGGTACCAGTTGCCAGCTACCCGCGGCGATCAGGGCCGGCGCGAGAAACTTGGTCACCGCAGCCCCCGCGTTGCCGGCGCCAAAGATGCCCATCGCAAAGCCCTGGTTCTCTTTGTCGAACCATTTGGCGACGTAGGCAATCCCCACCGAAAACGAGCCGCCGGCCAGGCCGACGAACAGGCCCAGCACCAGGAACTGCCAGTAAGCAGTGGCGTGGCTGATCAGGTACAACGGTGCGACGCAGGTCAGCATCAGCACCAGGAACACGCTGCGCCCACCAAAGCGGTCGGTGAGCAGGCCCAGGGGCAGACGCGCCAGTGAGCCGGTCAGCACCGGGGTGGCGGCCAGCAGGCCAAATTGCGTTTCGTTGAGCTGGAGCAGTTCCTTGATCGGCACGCCGAGCACGGCGAACATCATCCAGACCATAAAACACACGGTGAAGGCCAGTGTGCTCATGCCAAGCACCAAGCCTTGTCGTACACGGGGTTGGGTCACAATGTTCTCCAGTCAGCTAACCATGCCGGCAGACTAGAGACGCCAACCCTGCAAAAACTTGACCCATGTCAACGAAGCCCAAGGGGGCATAGGCCTATGCTTAGCCTGTCTACCTCTAAGGAGGTAGAGCATGGACACCTGGAAAGCCTTTATTTATCAGCCTCTTAAGGTTTTCCAGCCCCACCTTTACTGACAGGGAGCGGTCGGCAACTCTTTAGAGGTAGCGCACCCGGGACGGGATGCAAAACCGTGTTCCGGGACGCCGTATGCTCAGTTTTCGTGGCTTTGCCCAGGGTCAGCGCTGATGATGCGCTGGTTGCGCAGCTCCCTGCCCGCTCGCGCCGGGCTGGCGGTGATCCTCATCGCCATCCTCGCCCTGGCCAGCTCGTTGAGCGCCGGATTGATCGCCTGGTTCAGCCAAGGCGATGCCGCCGCCATCAATACCGCTGGCTCGGTGCGCATGGAGACTTACCACCTGAGCTGGAAACTGGCCGCTGGCGCTCCCCGCGAAGAAATCGCTGCCATCACCGACAGCCTGCAAACCCGCCTCAATAGCCATTCCCTCAAAGCGGTGCTGGAAGATGGCCCGACCACCGATTTGCAAACTAGCTATGGGCAGATCCAGCAACGCTGGAAGGATGATTTGCACCCGGCACTTCAACGTGGCGATGCAAATGCTTTTCAGGCCATGGCCCTGCCCTTCGTCGAACAACTGAACCAGTTCGTCAGCCTGCTGCAGCGCCAGAGCGAGCAAAAGCAAGGCTGGCAACAGGTCATTCAAGGCCTGGCCTTGTTCACCACGCTGATCGTCTTGCTGCTCGGGCTCTACGAACTGCAGTATGGCGTCGTCTCGCCGCTGCAAGAGTTGGTGGCCGCTACCCAGCGCTTTCGTCGCGGCGAGTTCCAGGTGCGGGTCAACCATCAGTCCCATGACGAACTGGGCCAGTTGGCCACCAGTTTCAACGCCATGGCCGAGACGATCGAGGAGTCGCATCGCACGCTTGAAAGCCAGGTCCAGCAAAAAACCTTGAACCTGCAGCAAGCCAACGCGGCGCTGGAACTGCTCTATCAAAGCAGCCGAAGCCTGGCCACGCGCCTGGCCAATGCCGAGGGGCTGGACGAGTTGATCCGGCGCTTCCAGCAACGCCTGCCCGGCTTGCGCCTGTCGTTGTGCCTGCAAGGACACTTGCAGGCACCGGCCCAGCAATTACTCGCCCTGCACGGTGCCAACAGTCGGGATGTCTGCGCCAGCAGCGATTGCGCCACGTGCCAGAAACACCACAAAACCAGCCCGCAAACCTTCAGCATCAGCAACCAGGGCAGCGAACTGGGCGAGCTCAAGGCCCACTTTGTCGACGGCCACTGCGCGCAAGCCTGGGAAACCCAACTGATCCAGGCCCTCGCCAACCTGATTGGCACCTCGCTTTCGCTCAAACGCCAACGGGAACAGGACCATCGCCTGCTGCTACTTGAAGAGCGCACGATCATCGCCCGCGAATTGCACGATTCACTGGCGCAGGCCCTGTCCTACATGAAGCTGCAAGTCAGCCGCATGCAAACCCTGATGCGCCGCGGCGAACCGGTCGAAACCCTGGAAACCGTCACCGCTGAGTTGCGCGAGGGCCTGAACAATGCCTACCGCCAGCTACGCGAACTGCTGACCACTTTTCGTTTGCAGATCAATGATGCAGGCCTGGTGCAGGAGCTCAAGGACACCGCCGAGGAGTTCTCCCGTCGCGGCGAGTTCAAGGTCCACCTGCACGTCGATGCGCTGGCCTTCCAGCTCTGCGCCAGCGAGCAAATCCACATCTTGCAGATCACCCGCGAGGCACTTTCCAACTGTCTGCGCCATGCCCATGCGCAAAACGTCTGGCTGCAACTGCGCCAGGACGGCGAAACCGTCAGGCTCTCGGTCGAAGATGACGGGCGCGGCTTCAGCGGCACTGTCGACCAACGCGAACACCACGGCCTGAACATCATGGATGAACGTGCGCGCAGCCTGCGCGGCCAGTTGCAGATATTTTCCAGGACGCCGCAAGGGACCCGCGTCCAACTGGAGTTTCATCCCGAGTTTCTCGAACGGCAAACAGAAGGTAGCGTCGCATGACCCCGTCCCCCCACCATAGAATCCTGCTGGTAGACGATCATCCAATGATGCGTCACGGCATTCGCCAGATGCTTGAACTCGAAGATGATTTCCTGATCGTCGGCGAAGCCAACCATGGCGAAGAAGCACTCACCCTGATCGAGCCACTGCAACCGGACCTGGTACTACTCGACAACAACATGCCGCAGATGAATGGCATTGAGACCCTGCGCCGATTGCGGGCCATGCATTACACCGGCAAGGTACTGCTGTTTACCGTGTCGGATGCCGAAGACGACATTCGCGATGCGCTGCGCCTGGATGCCGACGGTTACCTGCTCAAGGACATGGAGCCCGAGCTGCTGATCCAGTACATCCGCGATGCCCTCGACGGCGCATTGGTCATCAGCCCTGGCCTGACGCAGGTCATGGCCCAGGCGTTGCGCTCACCGCCGCGTCAAGCGGTGGTAGAACTGACCGAGCGTGAACGCCAGGTGTTGAAGACCATCGCCAGCGGCTACAGCAACAAGGTTATCGGACACAAGCTGGGCATCACCGAAGGAACGGTCAAGGTCCACGTCAAGAACCTGCTGCACAAACTTGGCTTGCGTTCACGGGTCGAAGCGGCGGTGTGGGCCATGGAGCATCTACGCATTACGGGCTGAGGTATGCCTCCTTGGAGGTAGGCCGGCAGAGGCATAGGTCAACCCCCCTGCGCGCTCTACAATGACCGTCAGCGGAGGTACGCCATGCTGACCCACCCTTCCATCGTCTTGACGCTGCGTCGTCATCATCTGTTCAGCCAATTGCCGGAGAACGTTTTCGAGCAAGTCTGCGGCCTGGCCATGCTCAAGCGCCTGCCGTGCCACGCCACGCTGATGTACCAGGGCGATCCGGCCAAGCGCTTTTTCCTGCTGGTCAGCGGCCAGATCAAACTCTACCGCCTCAACGGTGAAGGCCAGGAAAACCTGGTGGAAATCATTCAGCCCGGCCAGACCTTCGCCGAAGCCCTGCTCTTCAGCCAGGCCCGGCTTTACCCGGTCAGCGGCACCGCCCTCAAGGACAGCGTGTTGGTCAGTATCGAGGGCCACCATTACCGCAAGGCGCTGGAAGACCAGCCGAAAGTCTGCCTGGCTATCCTGGCGAGCATGAGCGTCCATCTGCACCTGCGCCTGCGGGACATCGACACCTTGACCATGGCGAGCGCGAGCCGTCGGGTGATCAGTTTTCTGCTCCAGGAACGCCACCCGGTTACCGGGCAGATTGTCTTGCAGGTATCCAAACGCCTGGTGGCGTCGAAGCTGGGGATTCAACCGGAAACCTTTTCGCGGATTTTGCATCGCCTGGTCGAGTGCGGACTGATCCAGATGCAACGACGCAACATCAGCATCCTCGCCGAAAAGGAACTGGCTGCGTTCCAATAGGCACGATTGGCTGCGATCAATGCGCGATACCAGGCTCTACTGCATAGGTATCTACGCAACTGTGTAGCAGCCGACGCTAACCACGATGCGCAGCGAGCCGCTC
>NZ_JAUJXA010000015.1:0-89580 GCF_031931935.1 Pseudomonas sp. rhizo25 | reverse complement strand
CACTGTCCAGAGAACAATCGAGATTCAATGTGGGAGGGGGCTTGCCCCCGATAGCGGTGGATCAGCCAATGCATCTGTTACTGACAGGTCGCCGCCGGGAGCAAGCCCCCTCCCACACTTACCGAGCATGAGCTTAAGTAAGTTGTTGCTCCTGCAACCGCCCACCCTCAATCCGCACATGCCGCCCATGGAAGCGCTTGAGGCTGCTGCGATGACCAATGCTGACAATGCTCAAGCCCGGCAACTCATCGATCAGCGCCTGGTACAGCGTCGCCTCATCCTCTTCATCCATCGCCGAGGTCGCTTCATCCATGTACAGCCACTGCGGCGCAAACAACAGTGCACGGGCAAAGGCCAGGCGCTGCTGCTCACCCGGTGAGAGCATGCGTTGCCAGTGGTTGGCTTCATCCAGCCGTGCGACCAGATGGGGCAGACGACAGGTTTCCAGGACCTGTGCATAACGTTCTGGCGAATAGACTCCGTCGTCCTGTGGATAACTCAACACGGCCTTGAGCGTACCGATCGGCAGGTAAGGCTTCTGCGGCAGGAACAGGTAGCGTGTCGCCGGCAGGCGAATGCTGCCATGACCGGCCGGCCACAGATGCCCCATCGCTCGCAGCAAGGTGCTCTTGCCGCTGCCGGAACGCCCACTGAGCATAACGCGCTGGCCAGGCTCCACCATCATGTCGGCGTCGCTGAGCAAATGACGCCCGTCAGCCAAGTCCATTCCAAGATCCTTTATCACCAGGCGCTCGCCTTCAGGGCGTACATCGATGGCCGGGACGCGTTGCTCGTTGTCGTTCATGGCCTGCCGGAAGCTCAGCAGACGGTCACTGGTGGCACGCCATGTGGCCAGTTCCGAATAAGCGTTGATAAACCAGCTGAAATTCTCTTGCACGTTGCCGAACGCCGAGTTGATTTGCATCAGCTCGCCCAACTCGATCTTGCCAGCGAAGTAGCGTGGTGCCGCCACGATAAACGGAAAGATGATTGCGATCTGGCTATAGCCGGCAGTGAAAAAGGTCAGGCGCTTGGACACCTTCATGATGTCCCAGAAGTTGTGCCAGACCTTGCCGAAACGTGTGCTCAGGCGTTGTCTTTCATTCGGTTCGCCGTTGTACAGGGCAATGCTCTCGGCATTCTCACGTACCCGCACCATGGAGAAACGCAAGTCCGCTTCGAAGCGCTGCTGCTGGTTGCTCAGGCCGATCAAGCGACGGCCGATCAGGTGCGTCAACCAACTGCCCACCGCGGCGTATAGCAGCGCACACCAGAACATGTACCCCGGGATGGTGATGCCGAACACTTCGATGCTGCCCGACACGCCCCACAGGATGATCGAGAACGACACCAGGCTGACCACATTACGCAGCAATCCGAGGCCAAGGCTCAAGGTGCCGGAGGTGAAGTTATTCAGGTCTTCGGAAATCCGCTGGTCCGGGTTATCGGTATAGCCGCCCTGTTCCAGTTGGTAGTAGTTCTTGTGCGCAAGCCAACGGGTGAAGTGCTTTTCGGTGAGCCAGGCGCGCCAACGGATGGTCAGCATCTGGGTCAGGTAGAGACGGTAGACCGCGCCGAGAATCGCCACCGCCGCAATACCGCCGAAATAACCGATCAGTTGCCAGAAGGCAGCGGTGTCCTTCTTCTCCAGAGCGTTGTAGAAGTCCTTGTACCAGTGGTTGATCCATACGGAGATCGCCACGCTGAACAGCGACAGGCCAATCACCGCAGCCAGCAACAGCCAGGCCCTGCCCTTCTCTTCGCTACGCCAATACGGTGTGATCATGGCCCAGGTTCGGCGGAAGAATTGCCCCCGCACCGCGTCGTTGACCGCGGAGTACTCAGCGTTCTGGTTCATTGTTCAGGCTCGGCAGGAAAAACATCACAGGCGTTTGAACCGATCATAGGTGATCGGTTCGCGCATCCGTGCAGCCTGAAGCAGGTTGTTCAGTGTTCGTTCAGCGTCGTACCGGGCGCTTCTGTAGCTTGCGCTGCAAGGTACGACGGTGCATGCCCAGGGCCCGGGCTGTGGCGGAAATATTGCCTTCGTGCTCGGTGAGCACGCGCTGGATGTGCTCCCACTGCAGGCGGTCCACCGACATCGGGTTTTCCGGTACCAGGGTGTCGAGGTCGGCGTGCTCGGAAAGCAGTGCAGCCAGCACGTCGTCGGCGTCCGCCGGCTTGCACAGGTAGTTGCAGGCGCCGCGCTTGATCGCCTCGACGGCGGTGGCGATGCTGGAGTAACCGGTGAGAATCACCACGCGCATTTCCGGGTCGAGTTCCAGCAGCCTCGGCAGCAGCACCAGGCCGGAGTCGCCGTCCATTTTCAGGTCGAGGGCGGCATAGTCCGGCAGGTCGGCCTGGGCGATGGTCAAGCCCTCTTCGGCGGAGCCTGCTGTGCTGACGCGAAAACCGCGCCGGCTCATGGCGCGTGCCATCACGCGGGTAAAGGTCGCATCGTCATCTACCAGCAACAGGTGCGGCAGTTCTTCGCCTTCGACTTGGATCTCGTCACTCATCGATATCTCCTCGTGCGACACGGGGCAGGCGCAGCTCGGTGAGCGTGCCGCCTTCCTCATGACTATAGAGCTTCACTGAGCCGCCCGCGCGGGTCACGCTGGCCTTGCTCAAAAACAGGCCCAGGCCGAAGCCTTTGCCCTTGGTGGTAAAGAATGGTTTGCCGATCTGCTCGGCAATGGCCAGCGGCACGCCCGCGCCGTGATCACGAATGCTGATGGTGATGTTTTCTGCGTCCCAGTCCAACTGCACGCCCAATCCTTCGGGGCAAGCGTCGGCGGCGTTATTCAAAAGATTAAGCAACGCCTGGGTCAGGTCCGGCGGTGGCGCCATGCGCGGCACGCTGCCTTGGCCCAGCAGATTGAAACGGTAACTGGCCTCGGGGCGCATCAGGTGCCAACGGTTCAAGGCTTCGTCGAGCCAGTGGGTCACGTCCTGCATTTCTACTGCCAGGCGGCGATTGGCCTCGGCGGCGCGCACCAGTTGCTGCAGCGTCAGCTTGCACTGCTTGACCTGTTCCTGCAGCACACTGAGGTCATCCTGCAGGGCCGGGTCGTGATGGTCCTGGGTCATCTCTTTGAGCAATACGCTCATGGTTGCCAGCGGCGTGCCCAGCTCATGGGCGGCGCCGGCCGCCTGGGTGGCGACGGCCAGCAACTGCTGATCACGCAAGCCCTCCTCACGGCGAATGGCGCGCAGTTCTTCCTGGCGGCGCAGCTCTTCGGCCATGCGTGCGGCGAAGAAGGTGATGACCGCGGCCGATAGGGCGAAACTTAACCACATCCCGTAGATCTGCAGGTTTTCCCGGGCAATCGGAAAGGTTTGCAACGGATAGAACTGCGCCAGCAGCAAGGTATAGAGCGTCAGGGCAATGCCCGAAAGCACCACCGAGTAGCGCCATGGCAAGGTCACTGCGGCAATGGTCAACGGCACAAGGTAATAAGAAACAAACGGATTGGTGGAGCCGCCGGAGAAATACAGCAACACACTGTGGATAAACAGGTCGCAGGCCAGTTGCAGTGCGTACTCCAGCTCGGTGACCGGCCAGGTGGTGCGCAGCCGGATAGCAGTGAAAGCACAGAGCACGGAGGAAAAGCCGAGGGTCACAGCCAATTGCAGCCACGGCAGCGGTAGCAGGTCGAACCAATAGGCAAGCCCGACGGAACCGGCCTGTGCGGCCAATACCAGGGTGCGAATGAACGTCAGGCGCCAGAGGTTCTGGCGAGTGGCGGAAGTCAGTTTTACGGCGGCGAGCATGAGCTCTCCCGATGAGCGCTGCAGGCGGATCGGCACGAGTATAAACGAAGCAGGCCGGCTGGCACGGCGTGTGTGGCTCTTTGACGCAGGGCGAAAAAAAATGACCGTTCGTCGGGCCTGCCATAACTTGTAGCTATTGTGTAAACCCGAAGAACCCGATGCCAGCGTCTACAGTCATACCGACACGACTATCTCAAGGAGCTTCCATGTCTCGTTTCACTCGCAGTGCCGCTGTCCTCACCCTGAGCGCCAGTGCCCTGGCCAGCTTCCAGGCCATGGCCGCCGATGAACTGCATTACAACCAGATTTCCCTGCGCGCCGAAGTCAGCCAGGAAGTGGCCCGCGACAAGATGATCGTCACCCTCTATACCGAGTCGCAAAATGCCGACCCGGCCAAGCTCGCTGCCGAAATCACCACCACCATGAACCAGGCCCTGGGCCAGGCCCGCGAGGTCAAAGGCGTGACCCTGCGCCAGGGCAGCCGCAACAGCTACCCGATCTACGACAACAAGAACCAGAAGATCACCGGCTGGCGTGAACGCGCCGAACTGCGCCTGGAAAGCGCGGACTTCCCGGCGTTGTCCAAGCTCACCGGCGAACTGCTGAACACGCTGAAAATGGAAAACATGGACTTCGCCATCGCCGACGCTACGCGCAAGGCCAGCGAAGATGCGCTGCTCAAGGATGCAGTTGCCGCGTTCAAGGCTCGTGCCCAGCTGGCGACTGACGCATTGGGTGGCAAGGGTTACAAGATCGTCAATCTGAACTTCAACACCAACGGCTATCCAATGCCTTATGCCCGTGGCGGGATGATGATGAAAGCGGCCATGGCCGATTCGGCGCCAACACCTGAAGTGGAAGCCGGTACCAGCCAGGTCAACATGAGTGCCGATGGCGTGATTGAAGTACAGCAATAAACATTAAAAAAAGACAATGGCGCAGCCTTAACAGCCTGCGCCATTTTTTTTGCACACTGTTTCAGCGTCACCGCAACTTAAGTCGTCTGGCAACGCCTTAACAGGCGTCGTACACCTGAAGCTTATATAAACAAAGTACCAGACTCACACTGTCTGATTAGGATGTGGAACTTTCCTGTGTAAGCAGCCACACACTTCACACTAAATCACTTCATCATTCCAACCAGGTAATCAAAAGTGGAAAACTTAAATCAGTTTACTATTATCCGTTATCCGGCACCTGGGTCTACTGAACGCACCCAGGCGCAGGAACAGAAACCGGATGTGTCGCTTAATAATAACGAAGCCTATACAGCCGACAACACTGTCTCTACGGCCCAGCGCCACTCCGATGACTACAAGGCAATCATTTATGGCTCAGACCCTGTCCAAGCGCCCGGAAACAGATATACGTTAAAGCAGCGCGAAGATCGCATTGATGCCTACGCCACGCGTGTAAATACGCAGATAAAAAATATCGAAAGTGGCAGTGACGGCGAGAGAAACATTAAGTTCCAGAACGTTCGCCTGTTCATGGAACCTTCCGGTTACTTCAGTGGGGGTCTATTAGCTGCAGGGTTCGATCCGCATGAAAAAATCACTGTGACGTTCGACACTTACGTCGGTATGGGGACCGGAGAAAATCTGTCCGATACCGAAACCCGTACCTACTCTGCATGGGAAATCGCAGCGGGTGTGCTTGATCACGACAAACCCGCACGGGGCGGGATTGTCAATTTCCATGGAATGGTCATTGATCCAAAAGACCGGAGCAAGATTAATGATCTGCAATCGTTAGGCAAACAACTTCAAAACCACTGGGAGCAGGATATAGCCACGCCAATGCGTGGCAGCGCCAGGGTCAACACCCTTATTGAGATTACGGATGACTTTCCTCTCATACCCCACCTCCCATTCCTACCTAGACCCAAAATATCAACAGTAATACCTGAACGCTCGGGCAAAGCAGACGCCTATGTCGCGCGGGGCGCTTTGCAGAGTCTTCATAGCGATAAGGAGGCCTTTGAAAAGTTAAGCTCTTCCGGTCAAGAAGCGATTAGCCGCACGCTGGATAAGAATGGGCAAGTGATTATTCCCAATATCTACGGTTACCCCCTGAGTGGGTACGCGTTCATTCCCTATACGCCCTATAATGGCAATTACAACAACCGGCCCAATCAGGGTGTCATGCTTGATTTGAGAAGTGGTGCTGTCAGCGAGATAAAGGGCGATGACGAGTTTGCGGCGTGGGCCAAAGACAATCGTAACCAACTGATAAGCCGTTTCAATGCCAGTGACCTACAAGGAGGAAGGGACGCGCATTGGCCACCGGCCGCGACCGTACTCGACAGTCTGATCCTGGATAATACATCCCACTACCCAGGGCGGGACACGTTGGTAAGCGACAAGTCCGTACCCGTTCGGGAATTGTTTAATTATACCCAATCGCGAGGCGGTGACTATGAACTGAAATTTGGCAATCTGAATAAGGGTATTGCCTCGCATTATCACGAGATGAACGCCAAGAACGCGCTATGGGACGATCAAACCAAGGTTTTTGGCGCCATGGAGCAAGGCTGGAAGGCCGCAAAAGAAGTATGGGGCGATACCTTTGGCTACGTACCCGTCCTTGGCAACGCGGGCAATATTGTTTTCGGCAAGCATGACGCCGCCCATGGCATGACGGCCAGCGATCGCGTTGGAGGCAGGGCCGGGGTAGTGATATCAGGCCTGCTGCTGGCGCATGAAATTATACCGGCTGGGGTAGAGGCAGGACTGGGTGAACCGGCCTTGAGTTTCAACACCGCCGACAGCCAACATTACGGCTGGAGATACAATGAGCAGGCCAACCGTTTTGATTTCGTGAAAAAAGTAAACGCCTCCAATGAAAGCGATATAACCCCCGTCTCCAACACCGCGTCAAACGAACCGAGTACGCCACACGCCAGTGAAACGGAAGGTGCCCATCCGACAATCGAACCACCAAATAGTAAACGTGATTTTCTAAATTCCATAGAGAACTTACCCACCGGCGAAGATCTTTTTTCCACGCTTGAAAAAAACGTAATCCTGAGTGGAGAACTCAATGAGCTAAACACCCTTAACGAAAAACTCTACACATTTACCGATTTCAACAAAAAAGGCACTCAAGAACGACTCAACATACTGGTACACGGCAGTGTCGACCCTGATACTGGCATCTCGAAAGTTTCATATAATGGAAAACTCAATACGCCACAAGAGTTACTTCAGACACTTCACAACGAAGGTATTCACCCCGAGACGTTTGCCAATGTAAGACTGCTCTCATGTGACTCTGCAAGTGGTGGAGATGCCTCCTTCGCAGCTGAATTTCAGAAGCTCATAGGGCGCCCGGTCAAAGGCTATAGTGGCACCCTCAGCGCTAACCTCACACCAGAAGATGTAAATGCAGCGGTTGTAAAAGTAGAAAGTGCTTATTTGGAAGCCCTGGAAAAAAATCAGGCCACCCCCCTGACTGCCGCCGATAGGGCATTGGCTAGATCCGAAGCTGAAAAATACGCCGCCAAAGAACTGGCGAAAAAAACAAACTTCAAACCGGCAAAGAAAAATCCCTATTGGAATCCGTTGAAGTGGTGGGCGTTTACTTATAAACCCGAGACCTTCCCAAAACCGTAACACCAAGAATATGCTCGCCATCGAAAGAGTAGTCGTCAAATCGCCCTCAGCGCCAGTGCAATTGCCAGCCTCCCGGCCATGGCCGCCGATGCACTGATATTACAATCAGGTATCGCTGCGCGCTGACGGCAGCCAGGAAGTGGCTCGCGACAAGACGATCATGACCCTCTACACCGAGTTGCAAAATGCCGACCCGACCAAGCTCGCTGCCGCCCCCCACCACCATGAACCAGGCCCTGAGCCAGGCCCGCCAGGTCAATATGAGTGCAGATGGCATGATCGAAGTTTTACAGTAACTTTTTTAGACAAGACAAAGGCGCAAACCCAAGGGCTTGCGCTTTTTTTTGCGTTCGCTGCCGCCACGTCATATCCAGCAGCATATCTCGCTGGAATTACGTTCAAGGTCTTCACGACTCAATACTGCCATAGCTACCAGGGAGGGCTGTGCTGGCATTTATTCATACAGTGAGAGCCAAACTTATGTCCCTATCAGTCAATGCAACATCGCCCGTATCGCTGGCGTCGGTACTCGGCGCCCCAAAGTCGATAACTGAAGCACAAACCTCACAAGCGCCTCAAACGTCCATTGGAAACCCGGCCCAGCCCGCCGAAACGGAACTGCTCAAGGCTTACCTTGAGGCTGTGCAACGCAAGGTATTGCACAACAATGCCGGGCTTATCACGGTCCCGCCCCAGAGCAACCTGGGTCAATGGCTTGGACTGTATCGCGCACATTTGGAACACCCTGTTGTGCAGGGTTGGCTGCGCGAACAGCAGATCGAACCGAACACTCTCCTCTCAATCAACCCGTCTACAGGTACGTTGTCCGCCGAGGTGAGGGGCGAAACGAAAACCTTCCGCCTCACGGACACATCGGGCTGGGGACAAATTTCGGGGCCTCTGTTGGCGGCCGCCAGGATCATCGCCCCAGGCAATAATGGTGATTTGCGCGTGAGGCTGGGTGAAAACTCCATACAAGTCAGCGCAAAAGTAGTAGCAAATTTTGAAGGGGTGGCACTTCCCCCAACGTTGTCCCAGGCCCGAGCACAAATAAGGCACCTGGAGCATAAAGACACCTTCGATCCTATTTCCGCCGATGATCACTTGCGTCCTGCCAGCAGCCGCTCGGCAAATGCGCTGCAAGTGCAAAGACAAAATGCGGCCACGTACTACAGCACCGCGCCGCAGGCATTGGCCTACAAGCGCTTGGCGGTCGACGTTGCCACCAACCTGCCCGACACACGGGCAGAAGCCAAGAAATGGGCGGACGAGTTGCTGCTCAAGCTCACGGGCAAACCGATCGATTCAGATACCGTTTATTTGAACCGCTTCAAGGGCGGCGAAAGCGCAGATACTGTGACCGGCTGGGAGCACAAGTTCCAAGAACCCTGGTCTTCGCTGCGCCTGCCCGATGCCTTGCTGAAGAATTTCTCCGAGCACGACTGGGTACCCGGAAACCTGGATCTCGACGCGGGTCTGTATACCCAACCCAGTGGGCAAAGCGAAAAAGGCGGCTACGGCAAGCATAATCAAATCGACCTTAAGCCGTCGCAAGTGATGCACGAAAGCTGGAAGACCGACTTCCAGGCCCAGATGACCCAGAAAATCGACACCTTCTGGAACACCCATACCGATAGCTACCAGACTGCAATTAAAGGCGAGTTCGTCTTCCAGGCCCGCGAACAATTGAAGACGGCCGAAGCCCGATCACCCGCCGAGCGAGCCTTACAAGCACCCGAGCATCGATTCAATCGAGGTGACTACCGCTTGGTGATGGAGGCTGCCGGCAACCTCCCGCTCGACGAGAACGCTGCGTTGAGCATGGAGCAGCTCAAGGCACAAGCGCCGGTAAACGGCGACACTCAAGTGCATGCCCTTAGCATCCACGGTTTTAAGTCCAGCGACATTGTGCGGTTCAGCGATGACGATGGAGGTCGCCAGGTACTTTATATACCGGGAGCAAAGCCGGCATTCCTGCGCTTCGACTCCCTGGAAAAACTCAATCAGTGGGTGGTTGAGCAAAGTCAGGATCCGAAAAAAAGCCAGGCGCTGCTGGCACATTTTTCATTGATTGATCGCCAGGACCATAAGCCCGGCATCCTGCCGCAACTGGGAATCGGCCTTATCCCTGGCTTGAACTTTACGGGAATAGGCGACAAGCAAGATGGCCTGGACGGCCTGTTCAAAAAAATGGCTGCCGGTGATCTGAATACCCCGGTGCTCAATGACAGCCGCGCAAAAATCGAGGGAGACGTATTTTCCACATTGGCGACCGCCGCGAAACAACGCATGACCAACGATACCGACGTGGTCATCAAATCCAACAGCGAAGTGACTCGCGACACCTGGCTGAACGACATAACCGTGGCTGCGGGTCTGCTGGCCAAGCTTGCGCCCATCGCAGCTCCGGTTGCGGGCGCTGCGGCACTTGCAGGGTTGACCGAGCTGGGGTTGGGCGCAGAAAAAGCAGCGTCCGGTGACACCGAGGCAGAGCGCAGCGATGGGGTGTCCAAGGCATTCGATGGTTTGCTGAATACGCTGTTCTCAGCCGGGGCAAGCGCAGTCCCGGAGGATCCTTTTGCGCTACCGCCTGAGAAAGAACTGCCGAATGTAGAGCCCCGTGTTCAACCCGAAATCAATGCCACCGAGGAACCCACACCCGGGCCATCCAGTGGCATACGCGTTGTCAACGAGCCTGGGGCTGCCCTGCCAAAATCACAACCACTGCTCCCAATGGCACCCCATGCAGTACCTGACGGTGATGAATTGATAATGAATGCTCCCCGCGATGCACTGGGCGTCTATCGAATAACCGACAGTGAGGGAATACAGCGCCAATTTGTGCGGTTTACCGATGAGACCGGTACGAGCAAGGTATTCGAGATATCCGGTCGCTACAGGACCGGCGACAGGTTCGCCACCATCATTAATCCCGATAAACAATCAGCAGTGATGGTCATCACGCCAGGGCGTGACGGAGAGTGGGCTCGCGCACCTGGCGATGGCGGGGTGAAGTGGCCGTGGCAACGTCCGATTTCGCCGGCCCCGAGTAACGACTTAAAGTCACCCTCCCGCTTTTCGGACAACTTTATTGAGTTAGACGGATCAAAAATGGAGGGCGCCGACACACTCGACAAATACCTCAACTTTGAGGAGCAGACGCAGTATAGATTTGGCGTCAGCGTTTATGAGGAAAACGGTACGGTTAAAAGTCGCCCTGTGCTTTCATGGGAAGTAGACGATAGAAACTTCACGGTCTCCGCTTCGGAAGCGGCATCCCCTTCAAAGTTCGGCACCAGCAACTACGCTGGCCAATTCACCACAGATATCAACAGAAACCCTTACACAATAAGGCGACCGGGCTTGCAGGACGTTGAAATCAACATACCCCAGCAGATAGAAGAACTTCATATTCCGGGCAATAATGCAGAGCAGTCAGTCGTCGATGGTTTTATCCATGACGGAATCGAAACCTTTGAAAATGCGGTCCCCGACCCCGACATGCGGGCGGCGATTTCAGAGGTAGCGCATCAAGGATCGGCCGCTACGGCGTGGCGTGAATTGCAGCCCCCCCGAGTAAAAGACGACTACGTGAGCAGCGCTGGCGACCGACACTTTTTCATCGACTATTCGCCTTTGGAAAATGAGACCAAAGTCACGGTGACCTCGCAATGGAAACTCGTTTATGCAGGCGGAGATGAGCCCATTCCCGCTTCAGACTTGAGCATCACAGCCAGCCGGACGTTCACCCTTCGTGAGAGTAATGCAGTGGATGGACCGCCCGTTATAATCGACAAATCTGCGCCTACCCGCATAGAAGTCTCCCCTACCTAACTCGCTTGAACGGCGGTAACCTCGATGACCGCCGTTTTCGTTTGGGCAGCTTTTATATGCCTGCCATTTCAGGGGTCTCCATGGAAAGAATCGCCGTCAAGCCACTGTTCCTCGCCGCCAGCCTCCTGGCCTTTATACCAATGGCCCAGGCCGCCACAACCCTGGTCTACTGCTCCGAAGCCAGCCCCGCCGGCTTCGATCCCAGCCAGTACACCAGCGGCACTGACTTCGATGCATCCGCCGAAACCGTGTTCAACCGTCTGACCCAGTTCAAGCGTGGAGGCACCGAAGTCGAACCCGGCCTGGCAACCAGTTGGGACATATCCAAAGACGGCCTGACCTACACCTTCCACCTGCGCGAGGGCGTCAAGTTCCACACCACCGATTTCTTCACCCCGACCCGCGACTTCAACGCCGATGATGTGTTGTTCACCTTCAACCGCCTGCTCGATGCCGATAGTCCGTTTCGCAAGGCCTACCCGTCCGAGTCGCCGTACTTCACTGACATGGGATTGAACACCACAATCAAAAACCTCGAAAAACTCGACGAACACACCGTGCGTTTCAACCTCAACAATGTGGATGCCTCGTTCGTGCAGAACCTGGCCATGAGTTTTGCCTCGGTGCAATCGGCCGAATATGCCGCGCAGCTCCTGAAAGAAGGCAAGCCCGAGCAGATCAATCAGAAACCGGTCGGCACCGGGCCATTTGTGTTCAAGCGTTACCAGAAAGACTCGCAGATTCGCTATGGGGCCAATAAACAGTATTGGAAACCCGAGGACGTGAAGCTCGACAATCTGGTGTTCGCCATCACCCCGGACGCCGCCGCGCGCCTGCAGAAGCTCAAGGCCGGCGAATGCCAGGTCAGCGGTTACCCGCGCCCCGCCGATATCGAGGTGATGAAGCAAGACCCCAACCTGCGCGTGCTGCAGCAAGCCGGATTCAACCTGGGCTTCCTGGCCTACAACGTGACCCATCCGCCGTTGGACCAGCTCAAGGTGCGCCAGGCCCTGGACATGGCCATCGACAAGCCTGCGATCATCAAGGCCGTGTACCAGAGCGCCGGACAATTGGCGCAGAACGCATTGCCACCGGCGCAGTGGTCTTATGACCCGAAAATCCAAGACGCGCCCTACGATCCGTCCAAGGCGCGGTTGCTACTAAAAGAAGCAGGGGTTGCACCAGGTACCACCATCAATCTTTGGGCGATGACCGTGCAGCGCGCCTCCAACCCGAATGCGCGAATGTCCGCGCAAATGATCCAACAGGATTGGGCCAAGGTCGGCATCAAGGCCAACATCGTCAGCTATGAGTGGGGCGAGTACATAAAACGCGCCAAGAATGGTGAACACGATGCGATGATTTATGGCTGGACTGGCGACAATGGCGACCCCGATAACTGGCTTGGCGTGCTCTACAGTTGTGCCGCGGTCAAGGGCAGCAACTACGCCAAATGGTGTAACCCGGCCTACGACACGCTGGTGCAGCAGGCCAAGGTCAGCAACGACCGCGAGCAGCGCATCAAGTGGTATCAACAGGCACAAAAAATCCTTAAGGAACAAGTACCTATAACGCCTATTGCGAACTCGACGGTTTTCCAGCCTTTGCGCAAGGAAGTACGCGACTTCAAGATCAGCCCCTTCGGGCTCACGCCGTTCTATGGTGTGGGTCTAGATAAGTAACAACAGCGCCCCAACCGAGTGCGCTAGACGCCTCGGCTGGGCTTTTTTGGTGCACCTGTTGCACCGAAAAAACCCTCCAAACAGGCATATTTGTGTCGAAACTTTCATAATTGCGACATTCCTGTACGTTCGTACCACTGTTTGCCGCTCCTGGCCGCTCTGCATCTTGCATTGGGTATGGCGCCTGCATAAGTATCCGCAGGCCGACTCACGAGGTCGCCCTCACCACCAAAAATGACAACAAATCATGAGGCCAACATGCTTAAACACGCAGTCCTTCCGTTATTAGTGAGCGCGGGCCTTATGGCCGCCGCCCCTGCAGCCCTTGCGGCAACTAACCTGGTGTTCTGCTCCGAAGGGAGCCCGGCCGGTTTCGACCCAGGCCAGTACACCACCGGAACAGACTTCGATGCCTCGGCCGAAACCATGTTCAACCGCCTGAGCCAGTTCGAACGTGGCGGCACCGCCGTAGTTCCTGGCCTGGCCACCAGTTGGGACGTGTCCCCGGATGGCCTGACGTATACCTTCCACCTTCGCGAAGGCGTCAAGTTCCATACCACCCCGTACTTCAAGCCGACTCGTGAATTCTCGGCAGACGACGTACTGTTCACTTTTAATCGGATGATCAACAAAGACGATCCATTCCGTAAGGCCTACCCCACCGAGTTCCCGTACTTCACGGACATGGGGATGGACACCAACATCAAGAACATCGAGAAAGTCGATGACCACACCGTCAAGTTCACCCTTGGCACCGTGGACGCGGCTTTCATCCAGAACCTGGCCATGAGCTTCGCGTCGATCCAATCCGCCGAATATGCCGCGCAGCTGCTCAAGGAAGGCAAGCCCGCCGACATCAACCAGAAGCCGGTCGGCACTGGCCCGTTCGTGTTCAAGAGCTACCAGAAAGATTCGAACATTCGCTACACCGGCAACAAGGACTACTGGAAACCTGAAGATGTGAAGATCGACAACCTGATCTTCGCGATCACCACTGACCCGTCGGTGCGTATCCAGAAGCTCAAGAAAAACGAATGCCAGATCACCCTGTTCCCACGTCCGGCCGACCTCAAGGCCCTGGGCGAAGACAAGGACCTGAAACTGCCGCACCAGGCCGGTTTCAACCTGGGCTACGTTGCCTACAACGTCATGGACAAGGTCAAGGGCAGCGACCAGCCAAACCCGCTGGCTGACCTGCGCGTACGCCAGGCGCTGGACATGGCGGTGAACAAGCAGCAGATCATTGACTCCGTGTACCAGGGCGCCGGTCAACTGGCCGTCAACGCCATGCCGCCGACCCAATGGTCCTACGACACCAGCATCAAAGACGCCAAGTACGACCCTGAAAAAGCCAAGGCGCTGCTCAAGGAAGCTGGCGTCAAGGAAGGCACTGAAATCGTACTGTGGGCCATGCCGGTCCAGCGTCCGTACAACCCGAACGCCAAGCTGATGGCCGAGATGCTGCAGAACGACTGGTCCAAGATCGGCCTGAAGGTCAAGATCACCAGCTACGAGTGGGGCGAGTACATCAAGCGCTCCAAAGGCGGCGAGAACCAGGCCATGATCATTGGCTGGAGCGGCGACAATGGTGACCCGGACAACTGGCTGAACGTACTGTTCGGCTGCGACTCGCTGTCTGGTAACAACTTCTCCAAGTGGTGCGACAAAAAATTCGACGGCATCGTGAAAGAGGCCAAAGCCACGTCGGATGTCGCCAAACGCACCGAGCTGTACAAGCAGGCGCAACATATCCTCAAAGATGCAGTCCCGATGACACCTATCGCGCACTCGACGGTGTATCAACCCATGCGTAATACCGTACAGGACTTCAAGATCAGCCCGTTTGGCTTGAACTCCTTCTACGGCGTTAGCGTCAGCGGCAAGTAAGGATCAATAGCGGCGACGTTTCATAACGTCGCCGTTATTCCATCTGCCCGGGCTATAGGAAACAGACCACGATTGAAAGCGTTGCCGTCCTACAGCAACGAACTGCGACCCGTGTCTCCGTTACCTACAAGGCCAGTCAGAATTGACGCATTTACTGCAGTGTCCTCGTCCCATAACGTCGTAGGACAGCAGAGGCATCATTCTGGGAAAGGGCACTTGCTGTGTGTGGGATCAGTGATGTCTCCCTGGCCGTACGCCAGAGAGGTGGTTCGCTGTTGATAACTACAAACAAGGATCGGGATTGTCATGCGCCATACCACCGTTCTATCCGCGATGTTTGCCTCCAGCCTGCTGGCCGTGGCTACCATGGGCCAAGCCGCCGAAAAGAAGAGCCTGGTGTTTTGCTCCGAAGGCAGCCCGGCAGGCTTTGATACTGCTCAATACACCACCGCCACCGACAACGATGCCGCAGAGCCGTTGTACAACCGCCTGGTCGAGTTCGAAAAAGGCGCCACCGACGTGGTGCCAGGGCTGGCAACCAAGTGGGATATCTCCGAAGACGGGCTGACCTATACGTTTCACCTGCGTGAAGGGGTGAAGTTTCACAGCAACAAGGAATTCAAGCCGACGCGGGACTTCAACGCCGACGACGTGCTGTTTACCTTCAACCGCATGCTTGATCCCGACCACCCGTTCCGTAAGGCCTACCCCACGGAGTTTCCGTACTTCAACGGGATGAGCCTGAACAAGAATATTGCCAAGGTCGAAAAAACCGGCCCCTACACCGTGGTGATGACCTTGAACACGGTCGACGCCGCGTTCGTGCAGAACATTGCCATGAGCTTTGCCGCCATCCTCTCGGCCGAATACGCCGAACAGCTACTCAAACAAGGACGGCCCAGCGACATCAACCAGAAGCCGATCGGCACTGGCCCTTTCGTGTTCCAGCGCTACCAGAAAGACTCGCAGATCCGTTATGTAGGCAACAAACAGTACTGGGACCCGAGCCGGGTCAAGCTGGACCAATTGATCTTTGCCATCAATACCGATGCCTCGGTGCGGGTACAGAAGCTCAAGGCCGGCGAATGCCAGGTCACCCTGCATCCACGCCCCGCCGATGTCGAAGCGCTCAAGACTGACCCGAACCTGCAACTGCTGACCAAACCCGGCTTCAACCTCGGCTATATCTCCTACAACGTGCGCCACAAGCCCTTCGATCAGCTTGAAGTGCGCCAGGCGCTGGACATGGCGGTGAACAAGCAGAGCATCCTTAACGCCGTGTACCAGGGTGCCGGGCAACTGGCAGTCAATGGCATGCCGCCGACGCAGTGGTCTTATGACGACAGCATCAAGGACGCCGCCTACAACCCGGAAAAAGCCAAGGAATTGCTCAAGGCTGCCGGCGTCAAGGAAGGCACCGAGATCACCCTGTGGGCCATGCCGGTGCAGCGTCCCTACAACCCCAATGCCAAGCTGATGGCCGAGATGCTGCAGAACGACTGGGCCAAGATCGGCCTGAAGGTCAAGATCGTCAGCTACGAATGGGGCGAATACATCAAGCGCACCAAGAACGGTGAGCACGATGTCAGCCTGATCGGCTGGACCGGCGACAACGGTGACCCGGACAACTGGCTCGGCACCCTCTACAGCTGCGACGCCATCGGCGGGAACAACTACTCCATGTGGTGTGACCCGGCGTACGACAAGCTGATCAAGCAAGCCAAGGTCGTGACCGACCGCGAACAAAGGACTGTTCTGTACAAACAGGCGCAGCAACTGCTCAAGCAGCAGGTGCCGATCACGCCTATCGCCCACTCGACGGTCAACCAGCCGTTAAGCGCCAAAGTCGAAGGTTTCAAGGTGAGCCCCTTCGGCCGCAACGTGTTCTCGGGCGTCAGCATTACCCCATAAGAAAATAACCGGATTGCGGGGAGCCAAGTCGGCTCCTCGGCAAACGTGCAGGCTTTTGTCAGGAAAATTCCTACGCCAAACGTTTGCAAAGGCTTGAACGAGTTCCACACCCAATAGCCGGTTCACCTAAAAAGACCGGCATAAAAAAGAGAACCAAAGGAGCTTCACCCATGAAACTGAGCAGCAAAGCGCTTCTGGCCCTGGCCATCAGCAGCATCACGGCGACCGCCTATGCTGAACCCGCCAGCCAGGACTTCGTTCCTACCACATTGGCCGGCACCAGCGCCCAAGGCGAGGCCAAGGGCTTCATTGAAGATTTCAGCCTGGGCGGCACCACGCGTAACTGGTACTCCCATGAAAGCAAATACCGTGGGGGCACCTTCGCCTACCAGAAACACGGCCAGACGCTGACTGATCGCAACCGTACCAACTGGGTGCAGGGCACCATCCTCAACGCCAGCTCGGGTTTCACCCAGGGCACCGTTGGGGTCAAGACCGAAGTAGCGGTCTACAACGCCCTGGTACTGGACCGCAGCAAGCGTGACATCAAGGGTGGCTCCAACCGTACCCTGGCGGACTCCAACGGCGACGCCGTCGACCAGTGGAGCAAACTGGGCCTGGCCAACGTGCAGTTCCGCGTGTCCAACACCACCTTGACCGCCGGTCGCCAGAACTTCAGCAGCGGCATCGTCGACACCATCGGCAACCGTGCCCTGCCTTCAAGCTTCCAGGGTGTGAGCTTCAACAGCGAAGAGTTCAGCAACCTGTCGTTCCAGGGCGGCGTGTTTGACCGCGTTTCGCCACGTAGCGAGCAGAGCCTGTCGAAATTCCGTACCGAATACGGCAATGGCGCAGAAACCGACAAAGTGTCCACCCTGGGCGTGAACTACCAGCCGCTGAAAAGCCTGAAGACCAGCTTCTTCGCCGCCAACGTGAAGGACTTCTGGAACCAGTACTACTTCGGCGCTACCCACGAATTGGGCGACGCTCAGCAACTGGGCCTGACCACCGGCTTCAACTACTACAAGACTGTCGACGAAGGCAAAAAAGAGATGGGGGAAATCGACAACGATACCTTCTCCCTGTCCCTGGGCCTGACTCACCAGGCACACAGCCTGACCTTCGGTTACCAGCAAGTGAACGGTAACGAGTACTTCGACTACCTGCACGAAACCAACGGCATCTACCTGGCCAACTCCCTGACCTCGGACTTCAACGGCCCGAACGAGAAATCCTTCCAGATCGCCTATGCCATCAACATGGCTGAATACGGCGTACCAGGCCTGAAGTTCAATGCCTACTCGGCCCGCGGCTGGGGCATCGACGGTACCCACTACACCGGCAACAATGGCCGCGCCAAGTTCGCCTACGACGGCATCCAGTCCCAGGACGGCGAGAAGCACCAGGAATACGGTGTAGGCGCTTCCTACGCGGTGCAGAGTGGCCCGCTCAAGGCCACCGCGATTCGCGCCACCTACGTTGAACACCGTGGCAGCGAGTTCCAGTCCGATGGCAGCATCAAGGAATTCCGTCTGGTTACCACCATCCCATTCAACATCCTTTAATTAGCGCCAGGTAGACGGCGGGCTCAGGACGAGCCTCGCCGTCTACGCTTTTCTGGTTCCATCGATTGCAGAGGGCTCTGAATGAAAATGCTCCCACTACAAGCCGCCATGGCTGCCGCGCTGTTGAGCGTGGCAATCGGCGTTTCGGCCAAACCGCTGGTGGTCTGCACCGAAGCCAGCCCGGAAGGTTTCGACCCGGTGCTGTACACCACCGCCGTAACCGCTGATGCCGCTGCTGAAACCATGTTCAACCGTCTAGTGGATTTCAAGCCGGGTACGACCGAGGTGGTTCCCGCGCTGGCCAAGTCCTGGGAAATCAGTGATGACGGCCTGACCTACACGTTCCACCTGCGCGAAGACGTCAAGTTCCACACGACCGATTACTTCAAGCCCACGCGCAACTTGAATGCCGACGATGTGCTGTGGAGCTTCCAGCGCCAGTTGGACCCGAAACACCCGTGGCATAACAAGTCCACCACCGGTTTCCCTTATTTTGAAAGCATGGGTTTCAAGGAACTGCTCAAGAGTGTCGAGAAGGTTGACGACCACACCGTCGTCTTCACCCTGACGCGCCCTGAAGCACCGTTCCTGGCCGATGTCGCAATGCCGTTCACCGCTATCCACTCCGCCGAGTACGCCGACAAGCTGCTCGCCGCCGGCAAGACCGACGAACTCAACAGCAAGCCGATCGGCACCGGCCCGTTCATTTTCATCCGCTATCAGAAAGACGCTCAGGTGCGCTTCAAGGCCAACCCGGAATACTTCCGTGGCAAGCCGCCCGCCGACCCGTTGATCCTGGCCATTGCGGTCGATAACAACGTGCGCTTGCAAAAGCTCAAGGCCAATGAATGTCAAATCGCGCTTTATCCCAAGCCGGATGATCTGCCGAGCATCAAGAAAGATCCGAACCTGAAAGTCGATGAGCTGGCGGCCATGACTACCAGCTACACCGCCCTGAACACTACCCGCAAGTACATGAGCGACCCACGGGTACGTCACGCGATCAACATTGCGTTCGACAAGGCAGGCTACACCGATGCCTTGTACGGCAAAGGCAATGCAGTGGTCGGCACCGGTCCGTATCCACCGACCCTACTGGGCTTCAACGACAAGCTCAAGAACCCACCTCGCGACCTCGACAAAGCCCGCGCCCTGCTCAAGGAAGCCGGCGTGCCGGAAGGCACCGAGTTCAGTCTGTTCACCCGTAACGGCGGCGGCCCGACCAACCCTAACCCGATGCTTGGCGCCCAGCGCATGCAGGCGGATTTGGCTCAGATTGGCCTGAAGGTCAACATCAAAGTTATGGAATGGGGCGAGATGCTCAAGCGTGCTAAAAACGGTGAGCACGATATGGTTTCCGCCGGCTGGGCCGGGGATAACGGCGACCCGGACAACTTCCTGACCCCCAACCTGAGTTGCGATGCGGCGAAAAACGGCGAAAACTACGCCCGCTGGTGTAACAAAGAGTTTCAGGACTTGATCGACAAGGCGCGCGCCATCGCTGAACCCCAGCAACGGGCCGCACTCTATGAACAAGCCCTGGATGTTTTCGAGAAGGACCAGCCGTGGATACCCATGGCTTATCCAAAAATGTTTACCGCCATGCGCAAGAACGTCGAGGGTTATACCCAAAGCCCGCTGACGAACAATAACTTCGCCACCACCCAGGTGAAGTAAATAAGAAAAACGCTCGGCGCCGTCGATATTGACGGTGCCGAACCTGCCTAACCGGCTGATTGAGGTACACACCAAGATGTTTAGTTTTATTGCCCGCCGACTGGGGTTATTGATCCCCACGTTCTTCGGCATCACGTTGCTGACCTTTGCGTTGATTCGCATGATTCCAGGCGACCCCGTAGAAGTCATGATGGGCGAGCGGCGGGTTGACCCCGAAATGCACGCTCAGGCAATGGAGCGCCTTGGCCTTAACAAGCCGCTGTATGCGCAATACCTGGATTACGTCGGCAAGCTCGCCCAGGGCGACCTTGGCGAATCGCTGCGCACCCGCACCAGCGTGTGGACCGAGTTCACCGCCCTTTTCCCTGCGACCCTGGAACTGTCCATGGCCGCCCTGTTGTTCGCCGGCATCCTAGGGCTGTTAGCCGGGGTGATCGCGGCCTTGAAACGAGGATCCCTGTTCGACCACGGGGTGATGGGCATCTCCCTGGCGGGCTATTCGATGCCGATCTTCTGGTGGGGCCTGATCCTGATCATGTTCTTCTCGGTAAGCCTGGGCTGGACCCCGGTTTCCGGGCGTATCGACCTGCTCTACGACATCGAGCCGCGCACCGGCTTCATGCTGATCGACACCCTGCTGGCCGACGAGCCGGACGCGTTCTGGGACGCCCTGCACCACCTGATCCTGCCGGCCATCGTGCTGGGCACCATCCCGCTGGCGGTGATCGCGCGGATGACCCGTTCGTCGATGCTCGAAGTTCTGCGTGAGGACTACATCCGTACCGCCAAGGCCAAGGGCCTCTCGCCGGCACGCGTGGTATTCGTGCACGGCCTGCGCAACGCGCTGATTCCGGTACTTACCGTGGTCGGCCTGCAAGTCGGCACGCTGCTGGCCGGTGCGGTACTGACCGAAACCATCTTCTCGTGGCCCGGCATCGGCAAATGGCTGATCGAAGCCATTGGCGCACGGGACTACCCGGTGGTGCAAAACGGCATTCTGCTGATCGCCTGCCTGGTGATCCTGGTGAACTTCGTGGTGGATATCCTCTACGGCTTCGCCAACCCACGCATCCGTCACCAGCGCTGAGATCATGACCATGACCACACCTACTCAAGTGTCAGCAGTCGATCAGAGCCTGCTGTACCCGTCCCCGTACAAAGAATTCTGGCAAGCCTTCTCCAAGAACAAAGGCGCGGTTGCCGGCCTACTGTTCATGCTGCTGATCGTGTTCTGCGCGATTTTTGCCCCGTGGGTTGCACCGCATAACCCCAGCGAGCAATACCGCGACTTCCTTCTGACCCCGCCAGCCTGGCTGGAAGGTGGGCAGATGCAGTTCCTGCTCGGCACCGACGAACTGGGCCGTGACCTGCTCTCGCGCCTGATCCAGGGTTCGCGCCTGTCGTTGCTGATCGGCTTGTCGTCAGTGGTGATGTCGCTGATCCCGGGCATCCTGCTGGGCCTGTTCGCCGGGTTCTTCCCGCGCTTGCTTGGCCCGACCATCATGCGCCTGATGGACATCATGCTGGCCCTGCCATCGCTGCTGTTGGCCGTGGCGATTGTCGCCATCCTCGGCCCTGGCCTGATCAACACCGTAATCGCCATTGCTATCGTGTCGTTGCCGTCCTACGTACGTCTGACCCGCGCGGCGGTAATGGGCGAACTGAACCGCGACTACGTGACAGCCGCCCGCCTTGCCGGCGCCGGCCTGCCACGCCTGATGTTCATCACCGTGCTGCCTAACTGCATGGCGCCGCTGATCGTCCAGGCCACCCTGAGCTTCTCGTCGGCGATCCTCGATGCCGCCGCCCTGGGCTTCCTCGGCCTTGGCGTACAACCGCCAACCCCGGAGTGGGGCACCATGCTGGCCTCGGCTCGGGACTACATCGAACGCGCCTGGTGGGTCGTGAGCCTGCCTGGTTTGACCATTTTGCTCAGCGTGCTGGCAATCAACTTGATGGGTGACGGCCTGCGCGACGCGCTGGACCCGAAACTCAAGAACGCCGCCTGAGGAGATTCCCATGTCACTGTTAGAAATCAAGAATCTCAACGTACGCTTCGGCGATAAGACCGCCGTGCCGGTGGTCGATGGCCTCGACATCTCCGTCGACAAAGGCGAAGTACTGGCGATTGTTGGCGAGTCGGGTTCGGGTAAATCCGTGACCATGATGGCGCTGATGGGCCTGATCGAGCACCCCGGTATCGTCACCGCCGACGCCCTGAACTTCGACGGCAAGGACATGCTCAAGCTGAGCAACCGCCAGCGCCGCCAGATCGTCGGCAAAGACCTGGCGATGGTGTTCCAAGACCCGATGACCGCGCTGAACCCCAGCTACACCGTGGGTTTCCAGATCGAAGAAGTGCTGCGCCTGCATTTGAAAATGTCCGGCAAGCAAGCGCGCAAGCGTGCCATCGAGCTGCTGGAAAAAGTCGAAATCCCGGGCGCCGCCAGCCGCATGGATGCCTACCCGCACCAGTTGTCCGGCGGTATGAGCCAGCGCGTGGCAATCGCCATGGCAATTGCCGGCGAGCCGAAACTGCTAATTGCCGATGAACCGACCACCGCATTGGACGTAACCATCCAGGCGCAGATCATGGAACTGCTGCTGGCCCTGCAGAAAGAGCAGAACATGGGCCTGGTGCTGATCACCCACGACCTTGCTGTCGTGGCCGAAACCGCCCAGCGCGTGTGCGTGATGTATGCCGGCCAGGCCGTGGAAGTTGGCCAGGTGCCGCAGTTGTTCGACATTCCAGCACACCCGTACAGCGAAGCGTTGCTGAAGGCGATCCCGGAACACAGCCTCGGCGCCACGCGCCTGGCCACGCTGCCGGGCATCGTGCCAGGTCGCTATGACCGTCCTCAGGGCTGCTTGCTGTCACCGCGCTGCCCGTATGTGCAGGACTCCTGCCGCGCCCAGCGTCCAAGCCTTGACCCGAAAAGCAACAGCCTCGCCCGCTGCTTCTACCCGCTGAACCAGGAGGTGGCGTAATGGCCGTCGTACTTACCGCCCGCGACCTCACCCGTCACTATGAAGTGTCCCGTGGCCTGTTCAAGGGCCACGCCACCGTGCGTGCCCTCAATGGTGTGTCCTTCGAGCTGGAAGCCGGCAAGACCCTCGCGGTTGTGGGCGAGTCGGGTTGCGGCAAATCCACCCTGGCCCGTGCCCTTACGCTGATTGAAGAGCCATCGTCTGGCTCGTTGAAAATCGCCGGGCAAGAGGTGGCTGGCGCCGACAAGGCCCAGCGCAAGCAATTGCGCAAAGACGTGCAAATGGTGTTCCAAAGCCCCTATGCATCGTTGAACCCACGCCAGAAAGTCGGTGATCAACTGGCGGAGCCGTTGCTGATCAACACCAACCTGTCCGCCGCCGAGCGCCGCGAAAAAGTGCAGGCGATGATGAAGCAAGTGGGCCTGCGCCCCGAGCATTATCAGCGCTACCCGCACATGTTCTCCGGCGGCCAGCGCCAGCGTATCGCCCTGGCCCGGGCAATGATGCTGCAACCCAAAGTGCTGGTGGCGGATGAGCCGACCTCGGCGCTGGACGTGTCGATCCAGGCCCAGGTGCTCAACCTGTTCATGGACCTGCAGCAGGAGTTCAACACTGCCTACGTGTTCATCTCCCACAACCTGGCGGTGGTGCAACACGTCGCCGACGACGTGATGGTGATGTACCTCGGCCGCCCGGTGGAAGTAGGCCCCAAGGAAGACATCTACGCCCGCCCGCTGCACCCTTACACCCAGGCGCTGCTGTCGGCCACACCGACCATTCACCCGGACCCGAACAAGCCGAAGATCAAAATCGTCGGCGAACTGCCCAACCCGCTGAACCCGCCACCTGGCTGCGCGTTCCACAAGCGCTGCCCGTATGCCACGGCGCGTTGCAGCAGTGAGGAGCCGTTATTGAGGCCTTTGGATAATCGTCAGGTGGCTTGCCACTACGCGGAGCAATTCGTGGCCTGAAGCAACACAGCCTCCCACTGTAGGAGCGAGCTTGCTCGCGAAAGACGTCAACGATAACGCGGGCATTCTGATTTAACGCGGTGTGCATGCGGTCTTCGCGAGCAAGCTCGCTCCTACAGGGGCTGCAGCTTCAATGAGTTCCATCGCCCTTCCCGCCAGATTGCGCATCAGTCTGGCCGGAGGGGCTTTTTTTTTGCGCGTTTGTAGCAAAGAAAATACAGATGGCCCTGCGCCTTTCAATGCCTCCGGCCTTGAAAACATTGCGTCAGAGCCCTCTGGAAAGTGTATAGATTGTAAATGCAATTTACTTTTATTTGAGAATCAATACCATCAAGACACAAAGAGGGCGCTGGATACTGGCTGCCAAGCCACGGTTGGCTACGCGAAAAATTCAGACGCCTCTCGTTCAATCGCCCCTCGTAAAGGACTTTGTGGACATGTCGTCTCAATTCAGGCTCAGCCATCTATCGCTGGCGTTTATCGCTACCCTTTCGTCCCCCGCGCTGTTGGCGGAGAGTGTGGAAAAACAGCGCGATAAAGTGCCGATCGAAGCGACAGACCTGCCTGTAGATGGCCAACCTCAAGCCTTGGTGCTGGAAGAAACGCGAGTACTAGGCACCGCTGCCGAAGAACTCAAGCAAGCCCCTGGCGTATCGATCATCACCGCCGAGGACATCAAGAAGCGCCCGCCCACCAACGACCTGTCGGAGATCATCCGCCGCGAGCCAGGCGTCAACCTGACTGGCAACAGCTCCAGCGGCAGCCGCGGTAATAACCGTCAGATCGACCTGCGCGGCATGGGCCCGGAAAACACCCTGATCCTGATCGATGGCAAACCCTCCACCTCACGCAACGCCGTGCGTTATGGCTGGAGCGGTGACCGTGATACCCGTGGCGAAACCAACTGGGTGCCGGCCGAAGAAGTCGAGCGCATTGAAATCCTGCGCGGCCCGGCCGCCGCTCGTTATGGCTCCGGGGCCATGGGCGGGGTGATCAACATCATCACCAAACGCCCGACCGACCAATTGCACGGTTCGCTGACCGCCTACACCGCCTTCCCCGAAAATGACGCCGAAGGCGCGAGCAAACGTACCAACTTCAATCTCAGCGGCCCGCTGACCGACAGTCTCGCATTCCGCGTCTATGGCGGCCTGAACAAGACCGACGCCGATGACGCCGACATCAACCGCGCAGCCCAAGCGACGCCTGATTCTTTGGTCGCTGGCCGCGAAGGCGTACGCAATAAAGACGTCAATGGCTTGCTGAGCTGGCAATTCACACCAGAGCAAACCCTCGACCTGGAAGCCAGCTATAGCCGCCAGGGTAATATTTTTGCCGGCGACACCATGCTCAACGGCGGTGGCGCATTCGTTGAAAGCCTGGTGGGCAAGGAAACCAGTGTGATTCAACGCAGCAGCTTCTCTGCAACCCACCGTGGTGAATTTGACTGGGGCTCGACCCTGGCCTCGCTGACCCACGACCTGACCCGCAACGAGCGTCTCAACGAAGGCCTGGCCGGTGCCGGCGAGGGTGCGCCTTCGGCCAGCGCCGGTCGTTTCGAATCACGCTTGCGCAATACCCGGGCCACCGCCGAGGTCAACCTGCCACTGAGCCTGGGCACCGAACAGGTGCTGACCCTGGGCAGCGAATACCTCTACGAATCGATGAACGATCCCGGCTCGTTGCGCCCGCAAAGTTATGACCCGGGCACCGGCGGCGTCCCCGCCATTCCTGGGGTCAGCCGCAACAGCACCAAGACCACCGCATCGAGCTACGCATTGTTTGCCGAGGACAACATCGAACTGGGCAGCAAGACCATCATCACCCCGGGCCTGCGCTACGACGATCATGAAGAATACGGCGGCAACTGGAGCCCCAGCTTCAACGCCTCGCACCAGTTGACCGATGAACTGAGCCTCAAGGGCGGTATTGCCAGGGCGTATAAGACCCCGAACCTGTATCAGTCCAACCCTAACTATTTGCTGTACAGCCGAGGCAACGGTTGCAACGCCAGCGAAGCCAACATGGGCGGTTGCTACCTGGTGGGTAATCGGGACTTGAAACCGGAAATCAGCGTCAATAAAGAAATCGGCCTGGCCTACGACAAGGGCACCTGGCGCACCAGCGCGACGTACTTCCGTAATGACTACAAGAACAAGATCAATGCCAGTAACGAGGCGGCGTTCCGCCTGGGCAATGGTCGCCGCGTGCTGGAGTGGGAAAACAGCGGGCCCGCGTTGGTCCAGGGGGTTGAAGGCAACCTGTTCGTAAGCCTGCGCAGCGATCTGGACTGGAACACCAACCTGACCTACATGATCGACTCCAAGGACAAAGACACCGGCGAGCCGTTGAGCATCATCCCCAAGTACACCGTCAACACCACGCTGGACTGGCAAGCCACCGACAAGCTGTCCTTCCAGGTCAGCGGCACCTACTACGGCAAGCAGGAAGCGCCGACACTCAACTCACGCAGCGCCAACAGCTATGACCGCAGCGCCCAGCAGGATGTCGACCCGTATGGGCTGATGGGACTGAGCAGTGGTTATGAGTTCAGCAAAAACTTGAGCGTGCGTGTCGGTATCAACAACCTGCTGGACAAGCGCCTGTCGCGCAAAGGCAATGCCGAGGATGCCGGTGCACAGACCTATAACGAGCCGGGCCGGGCTTACTTCGCGTCGGTGACCACCTCGTTCTAAGTCACCGCCTGAGGTCTGAAAAGCGCCTTCCGCCAGCTATAGCCTGACGGGAGGCGCGCTCTTTTCAGCAAGACTACGTCTGGCTGTCGCCTTCGTCTGCGTCGTCGCTGTCAGGCTCGTCGGTAGTCGAGCCATCATCACCCTCGCTGCCGCCCTGGCCTTGATCGCCTGGTTCGGCTTCGGACTTGGCCAACTGCAAGTCCGATGCCTGGCCACTCGTCACCACCCCTACGCTCTGCACCGGGTTATGCGCCCAGGCCGTCGACATCCCCAACGACAACAGCACCAGCACCTTCATCAACAGCACTACGCGTTGAAAAATACTCATGGTTGATTCCGTCCAGTCAGTAGATGAATCCCGCACGGCAGTGCTTCACCGTCGCCAGCGTTGACGCTAGTCCCGATGCCGGGTTTTCGCCAGGCTTCACTTATTGCCGTCGTCGTAGGTTTCGCTGTCTTCGCCTTCGTTGTAGGGGTTTTCCTAATCTTCCTTGGGTGCAGGCTGGGCCTGGGGCTGCCAGCTACCGGAGCTGGCCTCGCTTTGCTTTTTCTTGGTGACGGGGCCGGTTTCTTTCCAGGTGGGTGCCAACGCAGTTGCTACTTGCAACTCGTGCGCCCAGGCAACCGTTCCCCCGAGAAGTGCCAACATTATTAGAGGGATAGCACGTTGCGTTATAAACATAGGGTTCTCCAAATTCGCCGATGGGCGAGCGGCACACCCAAAACGCTAAATTGGATGTGCGCTTACCGCAAATACTTATGACAAATTAGACTTAAGACCCGCCCATATATTACCAAAAAGCAAACAGCTAAAATCCACTACTTATTGCAACCCACCTCTGCTAAAGCATTAAGCAAACGCATTGCAATAAAGACGCCCGGTAATTTCAACAGTTTCGGAACTTTGGTTACGACGAGCCATAAAAGTAAAGGCAACAATAGCCAGTTTTCTCTCGGCACTCACTACCGCCTCTACGGTACCGGAAATCCCCAGCCATTTTCGACCGTTATCCCACTGCGGAATATATTCTGCAATTAATGTTCCGCTCAACGGGCTGTTACGCAGCCAGAACTCTTTTCCACCATTGAAAAATAATTGGATACTTCCCCCTTCTGAACCGGTATTCCCTGTCACGATGACAATAGAATCGCCACCGTCATACATATCAGACACTCCATATATGACTGTGCCTGTACCGACCGTGTAACTAACCTGCCCACTGGCAGCTTTACTTGCATTTTCCATTGCACACCTCCGCATCAGGCTGAGAACATTCAGACTTACTGAGTTACCGCCTATAAATTAGGTGCCACCCTATTTTGTGTCTACTGTCAACATTGACAGTAGACACAAAAAAAGCAGTGAAATAAAAAATGCCCCGCACTATCAACGTGCGGGGCCTTCTGTTCATAGATAGGGATTATTTGTTTTTAATGATGCTCGCGGGTCGCGCGGAATTTCACATCCGGCCAGCGCTCTTCCATCAACGCCAGATTCACCCGGGTCGGGGCCAGGTAGGTCAGGTGACCACCGCCGTCGATCGCCAGGTTTTCCACGGCCTTGTTGGAGAACTCTTCCAACTTCTTCTTATCGCTGCAATCAATCCAGCGCGCCGAATACACGGTGATCGGCTCGTAGGAGCACTCCACTTTGTATTCCTCTTTCAAGCGGCTGGCGACCACATCGAACTGCAGCACACCGACGGCGCCGAGGATGATGTCGTTGCTGCGCTCGGGGAAGAACACCTGGGTAGCACCTTCTTCGGCCAACTGCTGCAAGCCTTGGCGCAGTTGCTTGGACTTGAGCGGGTCGCGCAGGCGCACGCGGCGGAACAGTTCCGGGGCGAAGTGCGGGATACCGGTAAAGCCCAGGGTTTCGCCTTCGGTGAAGGTGTCGCCGATCTGGATGGTGCCGTGGTTGTGCAGGCCGATGATGTCGCCGGCGTAGGCTTCTTCGAGCTGTTCACGCTCGGAGGAGAAGAACGTCAGGGCGTCGCCGATGCGCACGTCCTTGCCGGTGCGCACGTGGCGCATCTTCATGCCTTTTTCGTAGCGGCCGGAGCAGATACGCATGAAGGCGATACGGTCGCGGTGCTTGGGGTCCATGTTCGCCTGGATCTTGAACACGAAGCCGGTAAATTTCTCTTCGACCGGTTCCACGGTGCGCTCGTTTGCGACACGCGCCAGCGGGCGCGGGGCCCAGTCCACTACCGCGTCGAGCACGTGGTCGACGCCGAAGTTGCCCAAGGCGGTACCGAAGAACACTGGGGTCAACTGGCCGTCGAGGAATTCCTGCTGGTTGAATTCGTGGCAGGCGCCCTGCACCAGTTCCAGCTGGTCGACGAAACGGTCGTACTCGTCACCCAGATGGGCGCGGGCTTCGTCCGAGTCGAGCTTTTCAATGATCTTGGTTTCGGTACGTTCGTGACCATGGCCAGCGGTGTAGACAATGATGTAGTCGTCGGCCAGGTGGTAAACGCCCTTGAAGTCGCGGTAGCAACCAATCGGCCAGGTGATCGGCGCGGCCTTGATCTTCAGGACGGCTTCGATTTCATCCAGCAACTCGATCGGGTCGCGGATATCACGGTCGAGTTTGTTGATGAAGCTGACGATCGGCGTGTCACGCAGGCGGCAAACGTCCATCAGCGCAATGGTACGTGGCTCGACACCCTTACCGCCGTCGAGGACCATCAGCGCCGAGTCCACCGCGGTCAGAGTGCGGTAGGTATCTTCGGAGAAGTCTTCGTGGCCGGGGGTGTCGAGCAGGTTGACCATGTGGTCGCGATACGGGAATTGCATGACCGACGTGGTAATGGAAATACCCCGTTGTTTTTCCATCTCCATCCAGTCGGATGTGGCATGGCGGTCGGATTTGCGCGATTTCACCGTGCCGGCTACCGCGATCGCCTTGCCCATCAGCAACAGCTTTTCGGTGATGGTGGTTTTACCGGCATCGGGGTGGGAAATAATGGCGAAAGTGCGGCGTTTCGCGACTTCGGCGGCCTGGTGGGTCATGGGAAATCGCCTGGCAGGTGAGTCAAAAAAGGGCGACGAGTATAGCGCAAACGAGGGGGTACGGACCACCGTTGAGCCCATTGGGGGTGGCTAAATGCGCCCAAGTGTGGAACCTTTTAAAAGGTCGAGACGTCCACTCCCCTGCTACCGCACTCGGAACAGGGGCTGAAATATCAGCAAGTTAGCCTGACGAGGCTGCGCTCATGGCTTGATCGCATACTGCATTGCCAGTATCGGCGAGCTGCTTTTCGCGAACCTATTCGCCGACAGCCAGGAATGGCATTGCCGCCGGAGAATGTGTTCGCCGACAAAAGAAAAAAAGGAGTCCGCCTGTGGCTATTCGCTATGGCAAAGGGCTGATAGGAGGCGCGGTTGTCGTCGCGCTCCTGGCCCTGCTGGTCCACTGGATCGGCATCAACACGATCGAACTGTACCGCGACGATTTGTTGTTTTACCTGCAAGCTCACCTGATTCTTGTCCTAGTCTCCATGCTGGCAGCCCTGATTGTGGGCATCCCCGCTGGTATCCTGCTCAGCCGACCCAACATGGTCGGGCGTGCAGAACGTTTCATGCAGATCTTCAACATCGGCAACACCGTCCCTCCCCTGGCCGTACTGGCCATCGCCCTCGGCGTCCTCGGCATCGGCAGCGGCCCGGCCATCTTCGCGCTGTTTCTCGCCTCCCTCCTGCCCATCGTGCGTAACACCTACGAAGGCTTGAAAAACGTCCAGGGTTCCCTCAAGGAAGCCGCCACCGGCATCGGCATGACGCCGCGTCAGGTGCTGTTTCGCGTGGAACTGCCCAACGCAGTGCCGATCATCATCGGCGGTGTACGTGTGGCCCTGGCGATCAACGTCGGCACCGCCCCACTGGCGTTCCTGATTGGCGCCAACAGCCTCGGCAGCCTGATCTTCCCCGGCATCGCCCTGAACAACCAGCCGCAACTGTTGCTCGGCGCCGCGTGCACCGCGCTGCTGGCATTGCTGCTTGACGGCCTGGTGACCATGGCCAGCCGCCTCTGGCTGGAACGCGGGTTGCGCCCGTCTTAACGCCAGGAAAGGAATCGACATGAAAAAACTAAGCTTGATATTAGGCTGCGTCCTGCTGTTTGCAGGTATTGCGCAAGCCGCTGAAAAACCGGTGATTCGCATTGGCGCCCGGGTGTTTACCGAGCAGACCCTGCTTGCCGAAATCACCTCCCAGTACCTGCGCACCAAAGGTTACGACGCCCGTGTGACGGGTGGCCTGGGCAGCAACCTGGCGCGCAGTGCCCAGGAAAGCGGACAACTGGACCTGATCTGGGAATACACCGGCGTGTCCCTGGTGGCCTACAACCACGTGGACGAGAAACTCGACAGCGAACAGTCCTACGCCCGGGTGAAAGAACTCGACGCGAAAAAAGGCTTGGTCTGGCTCTCGCCGTCGAAATTCAGCAACACCTACGCGCTGGCACTGCCGGAAAACGTGGCCAAGGAATTTCCGCAGATCAACAGCATCAGCGACCTGACCAAGGCCCTGGCCGAGGACACCAAGGAAAACCGACTGGTGGCCCTGGACACCGAGTTCGCCAACCGTTCCGACGGCATGGGCGGCATGGTCAAGTTGTATGACATGAACCTCACGCGCAAAAACACTCGGCAGATGGACGCTGGCCTGGTCTACACCGCCCTGCGTAATGGCCAGGTGTTTGCCGGTTTGGTCTACACCACCGATGGCCGCCTGAACGCGTTCAAATTGAAGCTGCTGGCCGACGACAAGCATTACTTCCCGGACTACACCGCAGCTCCGGTGATCCGTCAGGAATATCTCGACCAGCATCCTCAATTGGCCGCAGAGCTCAAGCCCTTGGCCGAGCTGTTCGACGACGCAACCATGCGCGAGCTGAATGCGCGGGTCGACGTCGACCACGAAAGCCCGTCCGCTGTCGCCGCCGATTTCCTGCGCCAACATCCGATCAACTAAGAAGGAGAAGACATGGAATTTTTGAACGCCTTTTCCCATCTTGATTGGGCCCAAGTCCTGCAACTCACCTGGCAGCACATCACCCTGGTCGGCATCGCAGTGATCCTGGCTATCGTCGTCGGCGTGCCCCTGGGTGTACTGATGACTCGTTTCCCGACCCTGGCCGGTCCGTTGCAGGCTAGCGCTACGGTGCTGCTGACCGTGCCGTCCATCGCCCTGTTCGGGCTGCTGTTGCCGTTCTACTCCAAGTTCGGCCAGGGCCTGGGGCCGATGCCGGCGATCACCGCCGTGTTCCTGTACTCCCTGCTGCCAATCATGCGTAACACCTACCTGGCCCTCACCGGCGTTGAGCCAGGCATTCGCGAGGCCGCCAAAGGCATCGGCATGACCTTCGGCCAGCGCCTGCGCATGGTCGAGCTGCCCATCGCCGTGCCGGTGATCCTCGCCGGGGTGCGCACCGCCGTGGTGATGAACATCGGCGTGATGACCATCGCCGCCACCATCGGTGCCGGTGGCCTGGGTGTACTTATTCTGGCTTCCATCAGCCGCAGCGATATGTCGATGCTGATTGTCGGCGCCGTGCTGGTCAGTCTCCTGGCCATCTTCGCCGACCTGCTTCTGCAATGGCTGCAACACTCGCTGACTCCAAAAGGATTGCTCAAATGATCGAACTTCAAAACCTGTCCAAGACTTTTCAAAGCAACGGCAAGACCATTACCGCCGTCAACGATGTAAGCCTGACCGTCAACGAAGGCGAGATTTGTGTATTCCTCGGCCCGTCGGGCTGCGGCAAGAGCACCACGCTGAAGATGATCAACCGCCTGATCAAGCCCTCCTCGGGCAAGATCCTGATCAACGGTGAAGACACCACTGACCTGGACGAAGTGACCCTGCGCCGCAACATCGGCTACGTGATCCAGCAGATCGGCCTGTTTCCCAACATGACCATCGAGGAAAACATCGTGGTCGTGCCCAAGCTGCTCGGTTGGGACAAGCAAAAATGCCACGACCGCGCCCGCGAACTGATGAGCATGATCAAGCTGGAGCCCAAGCAGTACCTGCATCGCTACCCGCGTGAGCTGTCCGGCGGCCAGCAACAGCGTATCGGCGTGATCCGTGCGCTGGCGGCCGATGCGCCGCTGTTGCTGATGGATGAACCGTTCGGCGCGGTCGATCCGATCAACCGCGAAATGATCCAGAACGAGTTCTTCGAGATGCAGCGCGCGCTGAACAAGACCGTGATCATGGTCAGCCACGACATCGACGAAGCGATCAAGCTGGGTGACAAGATCGCCATCTTCCGCGCCGGCAAGTTGTTGCAGATCGACCACCCGGACACGCTGCTGGCGCACCCGGCCGACGAGTTTGTCAGCAACTTCGTGGGCCAGGACAGCACCCTCAAGCGCCTGCTGTTGGTGAAGGCCGAAGACGCGGCGGACAACGCCCCGTCGGTCAGCCCGGAAACCCCGGTGGCCGATGCCCTGGAGCTGATGGACGAGCACGACCGCCGCTACGTGGTGGTCACCTGTGCCGAGAACAAGGCGCTGGGTTATGTACGCCGTCGCGACTTGCACCGTCAAGCCGGTACCTGCGGCCAGTACCTGCGTGAGTTCAACGCCACCGCCGCGTACGACGAGCATTTGCGCATCCTGCTGTCGCGCATGTATGAGTTCAACCGCTCGTGGTTGCCGGTGATGGATGCGGAGCGGGTGTTCCTGGGTGAAGTGACCCAGGAGTCGATTGCCGAGTACCTGAGTTCCGGCAAGTCCCGTGGCGGCAAGACCAGTATTGTCTCGCCGGCCGAGACCGCCCTGGCCTGACCTGACACAACAGGGATAAAAAATGTGGGAGGGGGCTTGCTCCGATAGCGGTGAATCAGTGACTGAGAAGTGACTGACACACCGCTATCGGGAGCAAGCCCCCTCCCACATTTGCCCCTCGGTGAGTCAGGGAAATGTCCTCAATTCCCACTCAGCGGGGAACATCAATCCGTCACACCGGTCGGTTACATAAGTAGCTGCACGCGGCCGTACGACGAACGCGTGCAAAAACGCGACATTTTTAGTTGATCCCACGCCCGTCAAGCCCTAAAGTTCGCGCCGAACGTCCATGCTGGAAACGATCCATCCGGCTCAAGTACTGACGACGAGACAGCAAGGCCAAGGGAAGCTTACCCCGTGGCCTTTTTGCTTTCGGCGACATGCCTTGGGAAGTAGGCGAACCAAAGTGGGGATACGGAGGACGTTCAGTTGTACCCATTGATTAATACAGTTTGCCCCTAGGAGTCCCCAGCATGTCGATCAACGTCGAAGACTATTTCGCGCGCGCCACCTTTGACAAAATGAAGGCGTTCGCCGACAAGCAAGAAACCCCGTTCGTGGTGATCGACACCGCGATGATCAGCCAGGCCTACGATGACCTGCGTGCCGGTTTCGAATTCGCCAAGGTGTATTACGCGGTCAAGGCCAACCCGGCCGTGGAGATCATCGACCTGTTGAAAGACAAGGGTTCGAGCTTCGACATCGCCTCGATCTACGAGCTGGACAAGGTCATGGACCGCGGCGTCAGCGCCGACCGTATCAGCTACGGCAACACCATCAAGAAATCCAAGGACATCCGCTACTTCTATGAGAAGGGCGTGCGCCTGTTCTCCACCGACTCCGAAGCCGACCTGCGCAACATCGCCAAGGCCGCGCCGGGTTCGAAAGTGTATGTGCGCATCCTCACCGAAGGCTCGACCACGGCCGACTGGCCTTTGTCGCGCAAATTCGGCTGCCAGACCGACATGGCCATGGACCTGCTGATCCTCGCCCGCGACCTGGGCCTGGTGCCGTACGGCATCTCGTTCCACGTCGGCTCGCAACAGCGCGACATCAGCGTGTGGGACGCGGCGATCGCCAAGGTCAAGGTGATCTTCGAACGTTTGAAAGAAGAAGATGGCATTGAGCTGAAGCTGATCAACATGGGCGGCGGCTTCCCGGCCAACTACATCACCCGCACCAACAGCCTGGAGACCTACGCCGAAGAAATCATCCGTTTCCTCAAGGAAGATTTCGGCGACGACCTGCCGGAAATCATCCTGGAGCCAGGCCGCTCGTTGATCGCCAACGCCGGCATCCTGGTCAGTGAAGTGGTGCTGGTTGCACGTAAATCGCGCACCGCCGTCGAGCGTTGGGTGTATACCGATGTGGGCAAGTTCTCCGGCCTGATCGAAACCATGGACGAAGCCATCAAGTTCCCGATCTGGACCGAGAAGAAAGGCGAGATGGAAGAAGTGGTCATCGCCGGCCCCACCTGCGACAGCGCCGATATCATGTACGAGAACTACAAGTACGGTTTGCCGTTGAACCTGGCGATTGGTGATCGTTTGTACTGGTTGTCGACCGGTGCCTACACCACCAGCTACAGCGCAGTTGAGTTCAACGGGTTTCCGCCGTTGAAATCGTTCTACGTGTAAGACCGCCGCCTATAAAAAACCCATGACAAGTCATGGGTTTTTTTTGCCTCAGGAAAAGGACGCGGCACGTTGTTGATAGGCACCGGCCATGGCGCGAATTTGCGGGTCATTGGCCAGCGCCAGCGCCTCGTACGCCGTTCGCAGGAACTTGAGATTCCCAGCCGCCAACGCCTTGCGTAGCCATTCCAGCGCAGCGTCGATCTGGCCTCTGTCCGCCAGCACCGCTGCATGGCTGAATTGCCCCCGAAAATCCCCGGCTTCGGCGGAGCGCCGGTACCATTCAAAGGCTGCCTCAAGATCCCTGAGGCAATACTGGCCGTCTTCCAGATAACGCCCCACCAGGTTCATCGACTTGGCGTGGCCCTGCCCTGCGGCCTGGCGATAAAACGTCAGCGCTTGGGCCTGGTCTTGCATAACGCCGCGGCCGGTGGCCAACAGGTTGGCGTAGTTGTACTGGCCCCAATCCAACCCGGCTTCGGCTGCCAGCCGATATTCCCGCGCTGCCGCCGCTTCATCGACGGCACAGCCCCAACCATGCTCCAGGCAGCGCCCGGTCATATTGCGCGCCATCGAATGCCCGCCCTGGGCGGCGATGCGGAACCAGCGCAATGCCAGCGTTTCATCGCGCGCAATACCACGTCCTTCCAGCAGGATCTGCCCGAGCAACGCCTGGGCGTCGACCACGCCTTCCCTGGCCGCGATCAGGATCGCCTGGGCAGCGCGCACCGGGGAATCGTCGAGCATGGACTGCAATTGCTCGACGTTGAGCACTTCCTGGCGACGCAATAAAAATCCCATCTCAGACCTCGACCCAGCGGCGCAGCAGGTTGTGGTAGGTACCGGTGAGTTGGATCAGTGCCGGGTGGTCAGGAACGTCGCGGGTCAGTTGCTGGATCGCGCCGTCCATTTCGAACAGCAAGGTGCGCTGGCTGTCTTCGCGCACCAGGCTTTGTGTCCAGAAGAACGAAGCATAGCGGGCGCCACGGGTCACGGCGTTGACCTTGTGCAGGCTGGAGCCGGGGTACAGCACCATGTCGCCGGCGGGCAGCTTGACCCGCTGCAGGCCGAAGGTGTCCTGGATTTCCAGTTCGCCGCCGTCGTATTCGTCCGGGTCGCTGAAGAACAGCGTGGACGACAGATCGGTACGCACACGTTCGGGGCTGCCTTTGGGTTGGCGTACGGCGTTGTCGATATGAAAGTCGAAACTGCCGCCAGCGGTGTAGCAGTTGAGCAACGGCGGGAAGACTTTGTGCGGCAGCGCCGCCGACATGAACAATGGGTTGTTCCACAACCGTTCCAACATGGCCGCGCCGATTTCCTTGGCGAGGGGGTGGCCTTCGGGTAATTGCAGGTTGTGCTTGGCCTTGGCGGACTGATGCCCGGCAGTGATTTTGCCGTCGGCCCACTCGGTCTCTTCCAGGGCCTGGCGAATGCGCAGCACCTCCTCGCGAGAAAACAGGCCGGGAATGTGCAGCAACATGAGGCAATACCTGCAATCAGAGAGGCGCCAATAGTATTGATTCTTATCTACCCTGTAAAACTCGGGGACGAACGAGATTGCAAAAACCGTAAGAAAAAAGTGTAAAGAATGTAAATTCGATGCGAATAGCAATATCTCGCAATTGATACAAAGTCTTGTTGGCCCTATATTCCGCGGCCTCACATCCTTGGGGAAGGGACACGTCATGTCGCGCATTCTTATAAAAACACCAGCCAGTTCACCACGCATGCTGGCCTCGGCCATCGGTGTAGCCTTGAGTGCCAGCTCTGCCGCCCACCTGGCGCAGGCAGCGGAAAACACCGAGCAGAAAGGCGAGCGCAACCCTATCTCACTTGGCGCCACCAACATTACCGGCCAGGACCAGGACAACACCTCCTATCAGGTGGAAAAAGCCTCTTCTCAGAAATACACCGCGCCGCTGGTGGACACACCGCGTTCGGTCACCGTGGTGCCGCAACAAGTACTCAAGGACACCGCCGCTACCTCGTTGCAGGATGCCCTGCGCACCGTACCGGGCATTACCTTTGGTGCCGGTGAAGGTGGCAACCCACAGGGCGACCGCCCGTTCATTCGTGGTTTTGATGCCCAGGGCGACACTTACCTGGACGGCGTGCGCGATACCGGCGGCCAGAGCCGTGAGATCTTCGACATCGAGTCGATCGAGGTCAGCAAAGGCCCGAACTCCTCGTTCGGCGGCCGTGGGTCGGCCGGTGGCAGCCTCAACCTGGTAAGTAAGACCCCACAAGCGCGGGACTTCACCAACGGCGGCTTCACCTACGGTTCCGACCAGACCCGCCGCTACGTGCTCGACGTCAACCGCCAATTCCTCGACGACAGTGCCGCCTTCCGCCTGAACCTGATGAGCCACGAACAAAACGTTGCCGGCCGCGATGCGGTGAACTACGACCGTTGGGGCGTGGCCCCGTCGCTGACGTTTGGCCTGGGCACGCCGACCCGCGTCAACCTCAGCTACTACCATATGGAAAGCGATGACTTGCCGGATTCGGGCATTCCCTATGGCTATGGTTCGTCGACTGCCACTGCCCACGTGCACGACAAACCCACCGATGGCGGCGACAGCAACAATTTCTACGGTTTGAAAAGCCGCGACTTCCGTAAAACTCGCGCTGATATCAGTACGTTCTCCATCGAGCACGACCTGAACGACAACATGACCTTGAAAAACACCCTGCGTCACGGCAGCACCGGTCAGGACTATGTGCTGACCCAACCGGATGACAGCAAACTCAACGTCAACAAGTTCGGCACCGTATGGCGTCGCGCTAACAGCCGCGTGTCCACAACCACCACGACCACTAACCAGACCGACCTGTTCGGCAGCTTCCAGGCCCTGGGCTTCAAGCACAGCTACTCCACCGGCCTGGAATTTACCGGTGAAGAAACCCGCGTCAGCGGCTATACCGTCAGCCCCAATGCCAACCCGGTGTGCAGCCCGGCCAAGGGCAGCGTGGGCGGCCAGTGCACCTCACTCGGCAACCCGAACCCAGACGACGCCTGGAACGGCAGTGTCGCGCGCAACTACAACGGCACCAACACCAAGGCCACCAGCCGCGCCGCCTATGTGTTCGACACCATCGAGCTGGATCCGAAATGGCTGCTGAACGTCGGCCTGCGTTACGACACCTTCGATACCGAAGCCAACACCAACGCCACTACCGGACGCACCAAGATCAAGGATGACAGCCAGTTCTTCAACTGGCAGGCCGGCCTTGTCTGGAAACCACTGGAAAACGGCAGCATCTACGCCTCCTACGCCACCTCGGCCTCACCAGCCGGTGGCCTGGTAGGTGAAGGTGCCGACGGCAACCCGCTGTCTGCCGGTGCGGCAACCAGCGACTTGCAGCCTGAAGAAACCGTCAACTATGAACTGGGTACCAAGTGGGACCTGTTCCATGATCGTCTGTCCCTGACCGCTGCCGTGTTCCGTACCGAGAAGAAAAACACCCGCATCCTGGTGGATGCCCTCACCTACGAGAACGGCGGCGAGTCTCAGGTCGACGGCGTGGAATTGTCGGCCAGCGGCAAGCTCACCGATCACTGGCAAGTGTTCGCCGGCTACACCTATCTGGACAGCGAGTTGGTCAAGTCCGGCCTCAACGGGCGTAACGGTGTGGTGAGTGCCGGGTCCAACAAAGGCAACCAGATGCCCAACACGCCGAAGAACTCCTTCAGCCTGTGGACCACCTACGACATCACGCCGAAGCTGACCGTCGGCGGCGGCGCGTTCTACGTCGATGAGGTTTACGGCGATGCCGGCAACACCGTGTACGTGCCGTCCTACACCCGCTATGACGCCATGGCCAGCTACAAGCTGACCAAGAACGTCGACCTGCAACTGAACGTGCAGAACCTCACCGACAAGACCTACTACGACAAGGCCTACTCGGCGCACTTCGCCAACCAGGCGGCCGGGCGCACCGCGCTGTTGACCACCAGCTTCCACTTCTAAAAGCGGTCAATGCTCCGACCCAAGGCCCCACGCATCGGATGCGTGGGGCTTTTGTGTGTAAAACAGAATTTTTCTCGTTAACCCACGGCATAATGCGCGCCGTGAAATAGATATCCAGATGAGCGAGGCGGCCCGACGTGTTGAAGAAAACCCTGTTCCAGTTGCACTGGTTTTTCGGCATCACTGCCGGGCTGGTGCTGGCCTTGATGGGGGTCACCGGGGCCGCGTACTCGTTCCAGGATGAAATCCTGCGAGCACTCAACCCTACGGTACTCAGCGTACAGAAGCGCGAAGCCGGCGTGCTGCCGCCTGCCGAACTGGTGCGCAAGCTGGAGGCCGCCGAAGGCAAGAGCGTTGCGATGCTGTGGGTGGAAAGCGACAGCGGCAACGCCGCCCGGGTGTCCTTCACCCCGCCGCCGGGGGAGCGTCGTGGCCAGATGCGCTACTTCGACCCCTATACCGGCGACTACCTGGGCGACGCCGTCGGCCAGGATGTGTTTGGTTTTATTTTGCAACTGCACCGCTTCCTCGCCGTCGGCGAAACCGGGCGCAACATCACCGGCGCCTGCACTCTGATCCTGGTGTTTTTCTGCCTCTCCGGTTTATATCTGCGCTGGCCGCGCCAGGTAAAAAACTGGCGGGTATGGTTGACCCTGGACTGGCGCAAGAAGGGCCGCAGTTTCAACTGGGACCTGCATTCGGTATTCGGCACCTGGTGTCTGCTGTTTTATCTGTTGGCGGCACTGACCGGACTGTATTGGTCCTACGACTGGTACAACCAGGGCATGACCAAACTACTCTCCGACGCGCCGCAAAACGAGCGCATGCGCAAACGCGGCCCGCCACCTGCCGGCCCTGCTCCGGTAGCCAACTATGACGCGATCTGGAGCAGCATCTACAGCAGTGCCGGCCCCGACCTGAGTGCCTACAACATCCGCATGCCAGCCGTCGCCGGGCAACCGGCCACCGTGTATTACCTGCTCAAAGACTCGCCCCATGACCGTGCGCTGAACCAGATCAACCTGGACCCGGCCACCGGCGAGGTCAAATCCCACGAGCGCTACGCCAGCAAGAGCCTCAAATCGCAATTACTGACCAGTGTCTATGCGCTGCACACCGGCAGCTATTTCGGCCTGATCGGACGCATCATCCTCACCGTCAGCTCGTTGCTAATGCCATTGTTCTTTATCACCGGCTGGCTGCTGTACCTCGACCGCCGCCGCAAGAAGCGCCAGGTGCGCGATGCCCGCCAGGGCCTGACGACCAATCACAGCGATGCGCCGGCCTGGCTGATCGGCTTTGCCAGCCAGAGCGGTTTTGCCGAACAACTTGCATGGCAAACGGCAGGCCAGTTGCAAGCCGCGGGCCTGCCGGTGAAGGTGCAGCCCCTGGGCAGCCTCAGCCAAGACGACCTGAGCCAGTCGGAACATGCGTTATTCGTGGTCAGCACTTTCGGCGACGGTGAAGCCCCCGACAACGCGCGGGGTTTTGAGCGCAGAGTGCTCGGTCAGGATTTACCGCTCAAAGGCTTGAACTACTCGGTATTGGCCCTGGGTGATCGTCAGTATGAACACTTCTGCGGCTTTGCCCGGCGCCTGCATTTCTGGCTGACCAACCAGGGTGGCAATGCACTGTTCGCCCCGGTGGAAGTCGACAGCGGCGACACTGAGGCCTTGCTGACCTGGCAACAGCAACTCGGCCAACTCACCGGTCACGCGCCAGCGGCGGCTTGGCAACCCGCCCAATATGAAACCTGGACACTGAGCCAACGCACCCTGCTCAACCCTGGCAGCGTCGGCGCCGACGTCTATCTGCTGGGCCTCACACCGCCCACGGCGCAAAGCTGGCAGGCCGGTGACCTAGTGGAAATCCTGCCGCGAAACTGCCCCTGGGCCATTGATCACTTCCTCCACGGCCTGGGCCTGGCCGGCAGCGACGGCGTGTTGATCGACGGCTTGGCGCACACCCTCGACCAAGCCCTGGCCACCCGCCAATTGCCGGACAACCGCGCGCACCTGGTCGGCCTGCATGCCCAAGCCTTGGTGGACGCACTGGTCCCCCTGGGCATGCGCGAATACTCCATCGCCTCGATCGCCAGCGACGGTGTGCTCGAGCTGATCGTGCGCCAGGAACGCCATCCCGACGGCAGCCTGGGCCTTGGCTCTGGCTGGCTGACGGAACATGCGGCCATCGGTTCGGGCATCAGTCTGCGCCTGCGCCGCAACAGCGGCTTCCACCTGCCGGATGCGCCGGTGCCGCTGATCCTGCTGGGCAACGGCACCGGCCTGGCGGGCCTGCGCAGCTTGCTCAAGGCACGCATCGCCGATGGCCAGCAGCGCAACTGGCTGCTGTTTGGCGAACGCCAGATCGCCCGTGACTACCTGTGCCAGGACGAACTGCAAGGCTGGCTCGCCAGTGGCGACCTGGCCTTACTCGACCTGGCGTTCTCCCGGGATCAGGAAGAGAAGATCTACGTACAGGATCGCCTGCGCGAATCGGCCGATGTGCTGCGCAAATGGCTGGCGGATGGCGCGGCGATTTATGTATGCGGCAGTCTGCAGGGGATGGCGACGGGGGTGGATCAGGCGTTGGTGGATATCCTGGGTAATGAGGCGGTGGAGCGCTTGATTGAACAGGGCCGCTATCGCCGGGATGTGTACTGAGATTTTGTTGGCCCTGATCGTTCCCACGCGGAGCGTGGGAACGATCGCCTAGACGGGTTGCAGCTTTTGTTCGAACACTGACAGCCCGTCCAGGTCGCGCAAAATCACGGTCAATTCTGCCGTCTGCCCATCAATCTGCACTTCACCAAAAAACTGAAAGCCAGCAAACGGCGAAGTGTTTTGCGCAGGCGGAGCTTTCTCGAACACTACCTGCGGGCCAAAGGTTTTATCCAGCGGATTAGGCCCGAAACTCCCGGCATTCAACGGCCCGGCCACAAACTCCCAGAACGGCTCGAAATCCTGGAACGCCGCCCGGTCCGGGTGATAGTGGTGCGCTGCGCAATAGTGCACATCGGCCGTCAGCCACACATGGTTGCGCACCTGTTGCGCTCTTAAAAAGCCCAGCAGCTCGGCGATTTCCAACTCACGCCCTTGCGCCTGGCCAGGGTCGCCATTGGCAATAGCCTCCCAACGTGGCACGCCAGGGCTTACCTCACCGTCAGGCACGCCCAGGCCGATGGGCATATCGGCGGCAACGACCTTCCACTGCGCTTGCGACCCCTTGAGTTCTCGCTTGAGCCAATCCAACTGTTCGCGACCCAGGAACGGTTTCTCGCCGCCCAGGTTGTCGTCATTCGGCCCACGGTAGCTGCGCATATCCAGCACAAATACATCCAGCAGCGGCCCATAGCTGAGCTTGCGATAAATACGCCCGCCACCGTCTGCGCTCTGCCGCCGCATGGGTGAATATTCCAGCCAGGCCTGGCGCGCGCGACCGACAAGGGTATTGATGTCGCGGGTCTGGTAACGCTCGTCCAACTGCTTGCTGGAAGACCAGTTATTGATCACCTCGTGATCGTCCCACTGCCAGATCTGCGGCACTTGGGCATTGAAGCGGCGCACGTTCTCATCCATCAGGTTGTAACGGTAATTGCCGCGATACTCATCCAGGGTCTCGGCGACTTTGCTCTTGGCTTGGGTGGTGATGTTGCGCCAGATGCGCCCGCCTTCGGTGACCAGTTGCGCGGGCACCGGGCCGTCGGCGTAGATGGTGTCGCCGCTGTGGATAAAGAAGTCTGGCAGGCGCAGGCGCATGGCTTCGTAGATGCGCATGCCGCCGATGTCCGGGTTGATACCAAAGCCTTGGCCGACGGTGTCGCCGCTCCACACAAAGCGGATGTCGCGGCGCTGTTGCGGCACGCTGCGCAAGTGGCCGAACCAGGGTTCGCTGGCGACACCGGTCTGGGCATCTTCGAAATGCACACGATAGAAAATCGCCTGGTCCACCGGCAAACCGGTGAGTTCCACGCGGGCGGTGAAGTCGGTGCGGCTGTCGGCCAGGGGCGAGATGAACTTGCGTGGGTTACTGAACACACTGCGGGTGTCCCACTCCACCACCATCTTCGCCGGGCGGTCGCTGCGGCTCCAGATCATCGCACGGTCGCCGAGCAGGTCGCCGGACTGCACCCCGTCAGTGAGTTGCGGCCGGTCCTTCACCGAAGCGATCACCGCCGGGGCCAGGCCCGGCAACAACAGACCAGCGCCGACGGCTTGCATCACACGGCGGCGGCCGAGATCGAAGTCGCTCATGCAGGTGCCCTCTTGAGTATCAAAAGGGTCACTAAAGCATGCGGGGATGAAGCAGATATGACACCACCCTTACAGCCAAGGAAAATCCAAATGTGGGAGGGGGCAAGCCCCTCCCATATTTTGAATCCCATCAGCCCTTGGCAGCAGTGACCGTCAGTTCCACAGCTTCCGGTCGCTTAAGCAGCGCATACACCAACCCCGTCAACACGCTGCCCGCCACAATCGCCAGCAAATACATCAATGCATGGTTCATCGCATTCGGGATCACCAGAACAAACAAGCCGCCGTGGGGCGCGGCGAGTTTGCAGCCAAAGTACATCGACAGCGCACCGGTCAAGGCGCCACCGGCAATGCTGGCCGGGATCACCCGCAGCGGGTCTTTGGCCGCGAACGGGATCGCGCCCTCGGAGATAAAGCACAGGCCCAGGACCATCGCCGCCTTACCGGCTTCGCGCTCGGTCTGGGCGAATTTGCGTCGGGCGAGCAAGGTCGCGATGCCCATGCCAATCGGCGGCACCATGCCGGCAGCCATGGTCGCGGCCATCGGCGCACCACTCGACGCCGCCAACAGGCCCACGGAAAACGCATACGCCGCCTTGTTGATCGGCCCACCCAAGTCCACGCACATCATGCCGCCGAGCAAAATACCCAGCAGCACCGCGTTGGTGGTGCCCATGGTGCTGAGAAAATCGGTCAGGCCGGACAGCAACCGGGCGACAGGCGGGCCGACCAGGTAGATCATCACCAGACCGGTGAACAAGCTCGCCAGCAACGGGATGATCAGGATCGGCTTGAGCGCCTCCAGGCTCTGGGGCAGTCGCACCGCACGGCTTATCAACTTGACGCAGTATCCCGCGACGAAACCCGCCAGGATGCCGCCGATAAAGCCCGCGCCCAGCGTACCCGCCAGCAAGCCGCCGATCATGCCCGGCGCCAGGCCAGGGCGGTCGGCAATCGAATAGGCAATGTAGCCTGCCAGCAGCGGCACCATCAGCAGGAATGCCTGGTCACCGACGCTTTTCAGCGCTGCCGCCAAGGTGCCGGGCTGTTCGAAGGCATGGATGCCGAACACGAATGACAAGGCGATCAGCAAGCCCCCCGCCACCACCATCGGCAACATGTACGACACGCCGGTGAGCAAGTGTTTGTAGACGCCGGTTTTCTCCGATTTGGCCGGCGCGCCGCTGGCTGCGCTTTCCACTGTGCCTTCGGCCAGGGCCTTGTTGAGGATGGCTTCGGATTGCTTGAGGGCAATACCGGTGCCACAGCGGTAGATTTTCTTGCCGGCAAAACGCTCGGTGGCGACTTCGATATCGGCCGCCAGCAACACCACGTCGGCATTGGCGATGGCCTCCGGGCTCAACGGCGTGCGGGCGCCCACCGAGCCCTGGGTCTCGACCTGCAAGTCATAACCCAGGCGTTTGGCGGCCTGCTGCAAGGCTTCGGCGGCCATGAAGGTGTGGGCCACGCCCGTCGGGCAGGCGGTAATCGCGACGATACGCGGCGCATCTTTCGCCGCCACCGGGGCGCCGCTGGTGACATATACCTGGGCTTCTTCGGCGCCGCGACGCAATACGGCCTCTACATCCGCCAGGGCCTGGGCCGGGGTGGTCTGGAACACGCGCTTGCCGACAAACCGCTGCATGTCCACCGGTGTGCTGCTGACCAACAACACCCATTCCGCGTCATTGAGGGTGGCCTGGGACAACTGGCGCTCCGGGCGCTGCACGTCGACGACTTCGACACTGGTGTGCAAGCCCATGCGCTGGGCGGCGGCGTCCAACAAGCGGGCGCACAGCACACTGGTGACCATGCCGTTGGGGCAGGCGGTAACAATGGCTAACTTCATCACAAACCCTCTTATTGTTCTGTCAGCGTGCGTACATCGACGCCGCTTTCTAGGTGCGCCAACTGCGCGTCATCGCTGATGCCAAAGCCGATCTGCGTTACGGCCATCGCGGCAATCGCCGTGGCGCGGCGCAATGTCTGTTCGGCTGCTTCGTCGCTGAGCAAGCCATGAAGCATGCCGGCCAGCAGCGAGTCGCCGGCGCCCACGGTGCTGGCCACCGTCACCTTGGGCGGCGTGGCGTGCAGCGCTGCACCCGGGCGGTACCAGGTCACACCCGCAGCACCGTCGGAGACCACCACATGTTCGACGCCCTGCTGATGCAGTTGGCCGATGGCATCGGTGGCATTATCCAAGGCTTCGGCCAGCTCTTCGGTATTGGGCTTGACCAGCCACGGGCCGGCCTGCAAACCGGTGCGCAACGCTTCTCCACTGGTGTCCAGGGCGACTTTCAAACCGAGGCCTTTCAACTGCTGCAGCAGCCCCTGAAACCACTGCGGGCTGACGCCACGCGGCAAGCTCCCGGCCACCACCACTGCGTCAAATTGCGCGCCGATCATTGCGACCTTATCGAGCAGTGCGTGTTGCGCCTCTTCACTCACCAGCGGCCCCGGCGCATTGATGTCGGTGACACGCCCGTCCTGTTCGGCAATCTTGATATTGCTGCGGGTTTCGCCGGGCACGCGAACGAACGCATCGCCAAACCCACGGCGGCTGATCAGCGCATCGAAAGCCTGGGGGTTCGCCTCACCGAGAAACCCGCCGACGCTGACGTCATGGCCCAGGTCCGCCAGCACTTGCGCCACGTTCACGCCCTTGCCCGCCGCATGGGTGAGCATCGCTTCACTGCGATTGACTGCACCCGGTTCCAGGCGCGCCAGGCGCACCGTGAGGTCCAACGCCGGGTTCAGCGTCAGGGTCAGAATCTTCGCCATTTACACGGCCTCCACAAGGGCACGCACTTCGGCAGGCGAACCAACCAACAGTGCTTGTTGCGCCAGGCCCCGGGCCTCGCTCAGACTGAATTCACGTACACGCGCCTTCACTTCAGGAATGCTGCGGGCCGACACGCTCAACTCATCCACCCCCAGGCCGACCAGCACCGGCACGGCCAATGGATCCGCCGCCAACTCGCCGCAGACTCCGACCCATTTGCCGTGGGCATGGGCGGCACGCACAGTGATGTCAATCAGTTGCAACACCGCCGGGTGCAGGCCGTCGGCCTGGGCCGACAGGGTCGGGTGACCACGGTCGATGGCCAGGGTGTACTGGGTCAGGTCATTGGTGCCGACGCTGAAGAAGTCCACTTCCTTGGCCAGTACCGGCGCCAGCAAGGCGGCTGACGGCACTTCGATCATGATGCCCAACTGCAAATCAGCCACCGGGATTTCCAGGCGCAGGCGCTCGGTCATGTCCCGGGCTGCGCGCCATTCATCCACGCTGCCGACCATGGGGAACATGATGCGCAACGGTCGGTTATCCGCCGAACGCAGCAGCGCACGCAGTTGCGCTTCCATGATCTTGGGGCGCTGCAAGGTCAGGCGAATGCCGCGTACGCCAAGAAAGGGGTTTTCTTCTTCGGCGATAGGCCAATACGGTAAAGGTTTATCGCCGCCCACATCGAGGGTGCGTACCACCAGCGGGCGCCCGTCGAGGCCGTCGAGCACGCGACGGTATTCGGCCTCCTGGGTGGCTTCGTCCGGTGCCTGGGGGTGGGCCATGAAAATCAGTTCGGTGCGCAGCAGGCCAATGCCTTCGGCGCCCTGCTCCACTGCACTGGCCACCCCGGCGCTTTCGCCGATATTGGCGAACACTTCCACGGCGTGACCGTCACGGGTCAGCGCCGGTTCATGGCGCTGGGCCGACGCCGCCTGCAAGCGTTGTTCGCGGGTATCGCGCTCGACCACGGCCCGCTGCAGAGTGGCAGCGTCCGGGTCGACATGCAGGCGACCGCGCTGACCGTCGAGCAACAGCGGTGTGCCGGCGTTCAGCAGCAACACTGCAGCGCCTGCGCCGACCAAGGCAGGAATGCCCAAGGCGCGAGCGACGATGGCGCTGTGGGCGGTGGCACCGCCGCGAGCGGTAAGGATACCGGCGACGCGGGCCGGGTCCAGGCGTGCCACGTCTGAAGGGCCGACTTCATCCATCACCAGGATGTAGGGCTCGCTGGGCGCCTGAATGGTTTCGACACCGCACAGTTGCGCCAGCACTCGACGGCCGATATCGCGCAGGTCGGCGGCGCGCTCGGCCAGCAACGCGTCCTGCAACGCTTCCTGCTGCTTGGCGGCGGCCTCGATCACGCTCATCCAGGCGGCTTCGGCGCTTTCGCCCTGCTTGAGGCGGGTGTCGACTTCGTCGGTCAGTTCCGGGTCGTCGAGCATTTCCTGGTGGGTGATGAAAATCTCGCGGATGGCCTTGGCCAGGCTGCGTTCGATCAGGCCCTGGATATCCTGGCGCACCTCGTTCAAGGCCGTGTGCAGGCGCTGGCGCTCAATCGCGGCAGACTCACCGCGCATGGGGTAATCAAACAGCTGTGGAATCTGGATATGGGCCGGGCCGATGGCGATGCCCGGCGCGGCGGCGATGGCCTGGAGCTGGCTACCACTCAGTGGCGCACTGAGTACCGGCTCGACATCGACCTGGGCAGGTTGGGCGCTCACGCTCGGCAATGGCTCGACTTCTTCGCCAAGCCCCTCTTCGATCGCGGCCAACAGCGCGGGCAATGCGTCGCCGGCAATCGTCGGCTCGGCAACGAATTCCAGCACCTGGCCGCGACGCGCACCAAGGCTGAGCAACTTGCTCAGGCTTTTGACCGACACGGCGCCCACCGGGCCATCGATAATACGCACACGGATATCGCCGTCGAAACTCTTCGCCAATTGCGCGAGGATCTTGGCCGGGCGCGCATGCAGGCCATGGGCGTTGGCCAGGGTGATGCGGGCGCTGGGCCAATCCGCAGGCAGTTCGCCGCCCAGCACTTCCAGCACCGCACGGCTGCTGGTGGCACGCCCCAGTTCCTGGCCGCGCCCTTCAATCAACAAGGCACACAGGCGTTCAAGCAGGGCTTGGTGGGCTTCACCGAGGCTCGCCAGGCAGAACAGGCCGTGCAGGGGCTGGCCGAGGTAGCGCATGGGCTTGTCCGGCGTGACAAACGCCAGGCCCGGGCGCTTGACCGTCTGCTCGCTGTGCAACCACCACAAGCCATCGCCCAGGGGCAGCGCGTCAACTTGTTGCAGCACTGCAGCAAAACCATTGCTCACGCAGTCGGCCTGACGCAGCAGGCGTGCGCCGCGCCATACCAGCTCTTCAAAATCATCGGCAGATACGCCCAGGCTGATCATCTGCGCATCCAGCGCCAGCTCCTGGGGGGCGCCTTGCAACAGCTTCAACAAGGCTTCGGCGCTGCCGGCCCGACGCAGTGCCTGGCCCAAGTCGGTTTCACCGAGGGCGCGGGTCAGCAGTTGCAGCAGGCGCAGGTGCTCATCGGATTTAGCCGCGATACCAATCGCGAGGTAGACCACCTGGCCGTCGCCCCAGTCCACCCCTTCGGGGAACTGCAGCAAACGCACACCGGTGGAAAATACCTGGTCGCGGGTTTCTGGCGTGCCGTGGGGAATGGCGATGCCCTGGCCGAGAAAAGTCGAACCCTGGGCCTCACGGGCTTGCAAGCCACTGAGATAACCCTCGGCAACCAGGCCATCGGCCACCAATTTATCAGCGAGCAGGTGCAAGGCAGCAGACTTATCCACAGCCACCTGGCCCATGGATATCTGCTCTACGGTGAGCTCAAGCATGCCGTTCTCCTAGTTAGTGCGATGTGCGCACTAGGTATTGTTTTGAATTGATCAGCGCGAGACGTTCAAAAATAACTGACTGAGTGGTCAATTGGCAGTGGTCACTCAGTGGCGAACATCGTAAAAATACGCCTGCTGAAACGTTTAATCTAGAATTTATGGCAGATTACGCGTTAATTGCGCAAGCTAGAAGGGCCACTCGGCGCTTGCTCTGGGACATTGGTCGTGGGCTGGAATCGGTTACGATTGGACAAAATGTCGGGGCACGCTCTAAAAAACAAGGAAATCCCGGTTTGAAACTCAGTGATATCGCACGTCTGGCCGGTGTGTCCGTGACCACCGCCAGCTATGTCATCAATGGCAAGGCCGAACAGCAACGCATCAGCAATGCAACCGTTGAGCGTGTGCGCGCCGTGGTCCAGGCCCATGGCTTTACGCCCAATCCCCAAGCCGCCGGGCTGCGCAGCCGGCATACGCGCACCTTGGGGTTCATCTTGCCCGACCTGGAAAACCCCAGTTACGCACGCATCGCCAAGCTGCTGGAACAAGGTGCACGGGCGCGGGGCTACCAGTTGTTGATTGCCAGTTCCGATGACGAAGCCGCCAGTGAACGCCAACTGCTGCAACTGTTCCGTGCGCGGCGTTGCGATGCGTTGTTCGTCGCCAGTTGCCTGCCAGCCACGGATGACAGCTATCGCGAGCTGCAAGCCAAGGGGTTGCCGGTGATCGCCATCGACCGGGTCATGGAGCCTGGCCAATTCTGCTCGGTGGTCAGCGATGACCGCCAGGCCTGCCAGCAACTCACCAGCAGCCTGCTGCAACCGCTGCCCAAGCAGATCGCGCTGATCGGCGCACACCCCGAACTGAGCATCAGCCAGGAGCGTACCGCCGGTTTCCGTCAAGCGCTGCAAGGCTTCAACGGCGAAGTGATCATCGAACAGGGCGAAGCTTTCAGCCGTGACTGCGGCCGACAGTTGATGGAACAACTGCTGCAACGCCTGGGGCATTTGCCCGACGCGCTGGTGACCACCTCCTACGTACTGCTGCAAGGCGTGTTCGACGCACTGCATGACTTCCCCCTCAGGTCGCGCCCCCTGCGCCTGGGCACCTTCGGCGATACCCAACTGCTGGATTTCCTGCCACTGCCGGTCAACGCCATGGCCCAGCAACACCAGTTGATCGCCGAGACCGCCCTGCGCCTGGCCCTGGCCGCCATTGAGGAAGAACAGTACCAACCGGGCGTGCACGCCATTGGGCGGACCTTCAAGCAGCGTATTCACGAGGCCTGAGCGTGGAGCTGATCGACACCCACACCCACCTGGACTTCGCGGATTTCGACCACGATCGCCCGCAAGTCCTCGCCTATAGCCGTCAACTCGGCGTACAGCGCATGGTGGTGTTGGGCGTATACAAGAGAAATTGGCAGCGGCTGTGGGATTTGGTGCAGGAGGACGACGGCTTGTTCGCGGCCCTCGGCTTGCACCCGGTGTATCTCGATGAACATCGCCCTGCCGACCTGCTGGAGCTGGGGGACTGGTTGACCCGCCTGCAAGGCCACCGGCAACTATGCGCCGTGGGCGAAATTGGCCTGGATTACTTTCTTGAGCACCTCGACCGCGAGCACCAGCAAAGCCTGTTTGAAGCCCAGTTGAAACTTGCGGCGGATTTCCAACTGCCGGCCTTGCTGCACGTACGCCGCAGCCACGCCGCCGTGATTGCCACCCTCAAGCGCATCCGCCTGCCGCGGGGCGGGATCATCCATGCGTTCGCCGGCAGCGTCGAGGAGGCCCGCGAGTACATCAAGCTCGGTTTCAAGCTTGGTCTGGGCGGCGCCGCCACCTGGCCCCAAGCCCTGCGCATGCACAAGGTACTTGCCCAGTTGCCCCTTGACGCTGTTGTGCTGGAAACCGATTCGCCGGATATGGCCCCGGCCATGTATCCCAACCAGCGCAACAGCCCGCAGCACCTGCCGGACATCTGCGTAGCGCTGGCGCAGCGCATGGCAATCAGCCCTTCATTGCTGGCTGAGACGAGCACACGCAATGCGTGCGAGTTGTTCAACTGGTAGCGGGCTGATGACCTGCAACTTCAAGGTCATCCGCTGTCGATGACGGGCGTAGCGCACCACCAGGAAATGAATCAACACCGTAACCAGTGAAAGGTTGAACTGCGCAATCATGCTGAGCAGCCCCAACCACTCTGCAACCAGGGCCACCACCAAGGTCGCGCACGTCAGCATGATCATGCTCGGGCGCACCAACGCCCACTGGTCGAGAGCGCGAAACCGACGCAACTGTTTGAGGCAACACAGCTGCAAGCCGCAGTGGCAATACGTACAGTCAAAAGGTATATCAACAGCAATGGCATTCAATTGCCAAGGCTTGAGTTCAAACGTCATGTCGCACTGGGCGCAATGCCCCTTGATACCGATTGCAGCGGCCATCGTCGTGTCTCCTCGTGACCGTGACGGATGAAATAAATTCTCACCTAACCACGCCGCGATAAAACACAGTCCGACAAATCAGGATATGCGCCACGCAATCCGAAGCTCAATCCCACAGAAAATTCCTACACTCGAAACGCCCCGATCAATTGCTTCAACTCAATGACCTGCGCCGACAATTGCCGGCTGGCCGCTTCGGTCTGTTGGGCACCTTGCGCCGCATGCTCGCCAGCGCGATTGATTTCGACAATATTCTGGTCGATGTCTTGGGCGACCGCCGTTTGCTGCTCGACGGCAGCGGCAATCTGCTGGTTCTGGTCAACGATCATCCCTACGGCGCCGAGGATATTCTCCAGGGCTTGCTGGACTTTTTCCGACTGCCCCACCGTGCCACTCGCCATTTCATGGCTGCTGCCCATGGCCTTCACCGCCGCGCCGACGCCACTGTGCAAGCGACTGATCATTTGTTCGATTTCTTCGGTGGAGTGCTGGGTGCGTCGGGCCAGGGTGCGCACCTCGTCGGCCACCACGGCAAAACCTCGGCCCTGTTCACCGGCGCGGGCGGCTTCGATGGCCGCGTTGAGCGCCAACAGGTTGGTCTGCTCAGCGATGCTCTTGATCACTTCCAAGACCCTGCTGATGTCCTGGCTGTCGGCGGCCAACTGGTTGATCACCCGCACCGACTCATCAAGCTCCGAAGCCAGGCGTGCGATGCCGCCTTGCTGTGATTGCACCAGCGCCCGCCCACTGACGGTTTCATCATTGACGCTCTGGGCGCTGTTGACTGCCGCCGCCGCGCTACGCGCCACCTCCTGGGCAGTGGCCGACATTTGGTTCATCGCCGTCGCCACTTGTTCGATCTGGCTGCGCTGACCGGATACCGCCTGGTTGCTCTGTGCCGAAACCGCCTGGACCTGGCCGGCCTGCAGCTCGACCTGGCTGACCGTATGCCCGACGCGCTCGATCAAGTCGTGGATCTTGGCCACGGTGCCATTGAACACCTGGCCCAAGTCCCCCAGCTCATCGCGGCTTTGGGCCACGAAGGTGACCGTCATGTCACCTGCCGCCACTCTGTCCATCATTGCCCCCAGGCGACGCAAGGTGGTACGAGTGGAAACGAAGAAGCCTGCATATAAGTAGAAAATCAGCGCAAATACCGCCGCCAGGGCCGCGACCAGCAGCACCATGTGCAGTCGGTTTTGTGCCAGGCGTTGCTCCAGTTGCTGCCCGATGAACGCCAAGGTGGCGTCATCCAGTTGATATGTCTTGGCCATCAGTTGGCTGACGCTGTCGTAAAACCCCTGCCACGCTGTGTCGAGGGTCTCGGCCATCACCACCTGTTCTTCGAACAATTCGCTGCCTTGCTTGAGGCTGGCCTGGCTGGCTTGCGCCAGGGTGTCGAGGGTAGCGTGTGCGGCACGGCTGGCGCCCAGCGCGTCCTGCAGTTTCAAGCCATATTCGCCCTGGAGTTTTTCCAACTGCTGCAGCAGTTCGTCAAAGCGTGTGCTGGAAGCAGAATTGATAAAGCCCTGGCCCAGGGAATACGCACCCATCGCACGCCCCTCCCCAAGGGCCTGGGTGACTTGCGGGGTGACAGTAGTGACCAGATCGGAGAGCTGGCGAAGATCACTTTGCGCGTCACGGCTCAAGCCGGCTTGGCTGGCAATAATCTGGCTGAGCATCTGGGCTTGGTTAAGTAATTTGCCGATCAGCGCCGTTTTGTTGAGCAACGAACTTTCCTGTTGCTGCGCCTTGAACGCGGCGATCAACTCGTCGCGCTTGCTTTCAAAAACGGTGACGTGCTCGGGTTCGCTCGCCACGGCGCTCAAGCCTTGCAGGCGGCCCAGCACACTTTGCTCCAGATCGCTGATCCTGGCCTCAAGGTCAGCGGCTTTGCCAGATTGGCCAAGCGTGGCGTTAATCTGCACCTGGTTGTTGAGGGTTTCCAGGTCGCGACGCAACACCAGGCTGCTGCCAAGCAGGTCAAGGCTCTGGAGTTCGATGCGAGTGCCCTGGAATTCGCGCCAGGAATCACGCACCAGATAGTAGTTGGTCGCCAGCATCGGCAGCAGGAATAGCACACTGATCAGGCTGAACTTCATGCCGAAGCTCAGGCGGTTCATCAGCGCTACGGCGGGATAGAGCAAGCTCTTCACAGGTGACCTCCCCTTCTTTTATTTTTATTGAGGCGCAGGGCGGCGGCAGATAGCCACTATTTGGCGCTCTGTCTGTATAGCTCAATTTGAAAGGGAGTTTTGTAACGTAAGGTTAACGGCGCGAGCGGAGACCCAATGTGGGCTTGCCCCTGATAGCCACGGATATCTACACAACCCTGACATAGCGACCGCCAGTAACCACGATGCGAAGCGAGCCGCTCTTGATCTTGATCTGCCTTTGATCTTAGGCGCCCCGTTAAACCACGCTGGCCGGAATTCGACAGGGATTTGGGGGGTAAACCGGCAGGGATGCCGGTTTAGCCGCCCCGCGCCATGGATGGCGCGTGGCGGCGGCCCCCCAAATCCATGGCGGATTACGGGCACACCGAGCCTGGGCGAGGTGCCGAGTGGTGGGGCAAGAGCGTTTTGGTTACTTTTGCGCTTTTCAAAAGTGACCCGCTGTAAAAGCGGAACCAATAGCCGCCGTTACCGCAGCAATGGATATGTACACGGTCTGATCCAACATCCTGGTCGGCTGTCAGGCCGCCATCGGGGGCAAGTCGAATCGTCGCACCGCCCCTCCCACATTTTGATCGCGGTGCATCAGTTAGATCGGGAGCAAGCCCCCCTCCCACAATGCTTAGGGCAACACGGTCCAGATGGCAAAACCGGCATACCACAGCACCGCCGCACGCAGCAACAGCTCCCACAGGCGATCCAGGCTGTTGATGCCATCGGCACCCACCACCGGCGGCGGGATTTCGGCGGCGGCCAGCCCGACTTTTTCCATCAGCTGTGCAGCGCTGATGTCCCAGCTCAGCAGTTCGTGGAGCATCACACGGCTGACCCCGACGAAATTGCCCACCAAGGCAAAACTCGCCGCCAGCAGGCGTACCGGCAACCAGTCAAACGCGTGGCGCAGCTGCGTGGCGCGCTCGGCCACCAAGGGGTTCTGGCTATGTTCGCTGGCTAGGGCTAACAGGCGATAGGCCAAGGCGGCTACCGGACCTAGCAGGAAATACCAGAAGATCACCGCGAAAAAGCTTTGATACGCCTGCCACAGCAAGTAGCCCTGGACGCGCTCCAGCAATTGCTCGCCACTGTCCGCGCCAAGATTCAGATCGCGCTCGGCCACGTGTTCGGCAGCTTGCAGGTCACCGCGTCGCCAGGCGTCACGAAACGGTCCCAGCCCTGCCAACAGATCACCACGGCCCAGGCTATAGATCACCACCAGCAAGTGCACCGGCAATGCCAGCAGGCCATAGGCCACCGGCTCCAGCACCAGCAGCAACAGCGCCAGCAACGCCACGGGCAGCAGCACCATGATCAGCAGGATCAGCCAGGGGCGCTTGCCCATGCGCGGGCTCGCCTCCAGCCTGGCCAGCTCACGCAGCCATCCGCCGTCGCGCTGCAGCCGCAGGCGCAAGGCCGAGAACTTCTCAATCCAGACCGCCAGCACCAACACCAGGAAACTCATTCTTCGTGTCCTCCATCCTGCAGGGCGCTACGAAAGCGCGTCCAATCAAAAGCGGGGCCCGGGTCGGTCTTGCGCCCCGGGGCGATGTCGCTGTGACCACAAATACGTTGTTGGGTAATTTTCGGGTAGGCCGCCAGCAGCTGGCGTGTCAGGTCGATCAGCGACCTGTACTGGGCCTCGGTATACGGCAGTTCGTCCGTACCTTCCAGCTCGATCCCAAGGGCAAAATCGTTGCACACTTCGCGGCCCTCGAAGCTGGAAACACCTGCATGCCAGGCTCGGTCCCGACAGGAAACAAATTGCGTCACAATGCCGTCACGCTCAATCAGAAAATGCGCAGACACACGTAGGTGCGCGATACCCTCAAAGTAGGGATGTTCCGAGACGTCCAGATGATTCTGGAAAAACTCCTGCACCTTGCCAGTCGCGAACTGCGCTGGGGGCAAGCTGATGTTGTGCACCACCAACAGCGAGATTTCGCCTTCAGGGCGCTCGTTGAAGTTGGGCGAAGGGCAGTGACGGATGCCCTGGCACCAGCCGCTGGCGGGGTCCAACTGCATACAGGCTCCTTGAATGAGACTAAGTGTTACCAGTATGCCGCGTTCCGCCCCGCGGTTGCGATCACTTGCCGCGATTGAGTTGACGCAGGTTACCCACCACCGCAGCCAGCGCACGTTCGAACAGCAAGCCATTATCCAACGTGCGCAGCGCGCCACGCTTGAAGGCCAGGGCTAATTGCCCGGCGGTTTGCTCCAGAACCTTGAGCCCTGTGCGACTAACAAATACATAGGTATTGGCAGGCGGCATGATCGCCGTCAACTTGCAGCGCAGGATGGGGGCGTCGTTTTGCTGCAGCTCAATCCAGGTGTCTATACGCAACTGCTGGACCTTGAGCAAATCGGAATCATCATCGGGCAGAGGCTCTTGGGGTGGCGGCAAACTCGAGCTGAAGACGAAAGGTTCGCGGACTTCGACCAGCACATCGACGCCCTCGCCCTCTGACGACTGTACATGCATGGCCTGCAACTGCTGGAAAAACTCACGGGTGCTGAACGAATCGAACGCCGCACTGGCCAGGCCGTCACGCAGCGCCTTGAGCAACCCAGGTAATTGCTCGAGCAAACGCCGACCTGCTTCGGTGTCTCCCTGCAGGCCAACGCTCCAGATCAGCTCATCCATGGTGCGCAGCGCCGTTTGCCATGGCAGGGATTGTTCGCCGTGCTTGAGCGTGGTCAACAACAGCACCTGGCTCCAGGCCTGCTGCAGGAACCGCAGCAAAAACTGCGGCAAGGTTTTACCCATAATCCGTCGATTGATCGCTTGCGCCACACGCCGGCGAGCAGCCTCGGTACGCAGGCGCTCTTGCTCGGCTTCATGGGTGTGCCGCTCCAGCAACTCACTACGCCTGCGCTCATCGGCGGTAAACGCGCTGAACTGCGCCAGCAGCTGGGAAAAAATTGCCGTGTCTTCGACAAATTCATTCAGTAACCGCTGTACGACCTGCTCGATACGCAGGTAGAGGTAATCGTGCGGGTTGTTCCCCGGCGGGCTCCATCCTATGACGGCGCTCGCGATTTCATTGAGCAAGCGGCGCACCGGATGGTTCGCACAGCTGAACAGGCTTTTGTCCAGCACCGCGACTTTCAGCATCGGAATCTGCAAGCGGGCAATCAAACCCTTGAAAGCATCCGGCACGCTGCGGTCATCGAGAATGAACTCAAACAGCAAGGCGACCAGGTTGATTACATCTTCGTCAGCCTCTTCCAGCACCCGCGACCTGCCACTCTTGACGCTGACCCGAGTCAGTAGCTGCTCAAGCTGATTGCGCAGGTCAAAATCGTCCTCGGCGTCGGGCTCCGGGACGTACTGTTGCAAATGCGACAGCAGGCGCAGCAGGTCGCGGGTGGCGATCGGTTGCGGCTCGGTACTGGCCTCGAGGGTCGGCGCTACGCTGCCACGCACGGCCACCAGCCACTTTTGCAAGGCACTGAAGGCCTCTTGTCCGCTTGGCTCGAACGGCGGCTCGGCGATCGACTGGCTGGGGTGGTGCTGTTCACGGGTCGCAGGCCCACCGGGACGACGGGACGGAACGGCCTTGAGTTCGGGCAGTACCCCAGTGGCGACCAGTAGCTGATTGGCTTCGGCGTACAGCAGGTCAGCGTCGCTGAGCACGTATTTTTCAAACAGCTTGAGTATGATCAGCTTAACCCGGATCTCCACCCCCAGGCTGCGTCCGGCCTGCAGGAAGAACTCGCAAAGCAAGGCCGGCCCCAGTGGGTTCTCATGGTCATCCAGGCGCCTGCCAAGCAATTCACTGAATCGCGCACTCAACTGCCCCAGTGCCACCCCATCGCGATGCCGTACTCGACTGAGCATCGCTTCAAGGGCCACGGCTTTTTCCGCCTCATCAGCGCTTGTACCGGGCACGCCTTCGTAAGACACCACCGGCACCAGGTGCATGTCGCCGCGCCCGGCCAAGCCCAGGTCGCCAAAGGCGGCAAACAGCTGCTCCATGAATACGCGCTCGAAGTTCTTGCGCTTGAGGCGCAGGTCACGCATGGCCTCGAAGAAAATATGATGGTCGACGGTGCTGCGGGCCTTGTCAGCCATTTCGAACAGGGTGTCGTCGGCGTTATCGAACAACTCCTGCAAACCCTGTTGCAACTGTTGCGCCGCCTTGTCACGCACCTGCAACACCACCACCGGCAGGCGCGCGAGCGGCGATGTCGTGGCCTGCGCCCTGTTGAAAGGCACCACCTTTCCGTCATTGTGCATCCTGGCCTCCTGAAACGGCGGTGTTGAGAGGTGGGAAGAACGGGGGCAGGCCCGGGAGGCACTGCAAACACCCGGCTACCACCAGGACGTCAAAGCTATGACGCCAATCGCAAGGCGCGAGATTATCTTGCAAATGAGGGTAGTTGCGCCAGCAAACTATGCCTTTGCGCTGTAATTGAGTGGCGAGCCTGGGTTCAAACGCATGCAGCCCCTATAATCGAGGCACTTTGTTTGTGGAGCCTGTTATGCCGAATCTCCGTCTCGCCGACCTCACCGCCGAAATTGAAGCCAACGTGCGCCGCGCACTCCTGGAAGACATCGGCAGTGGTGACATCACCGCGCAGTTGATCCCGGTCGAACGGCTGGCCAAGGCGACGATCATTACCCGCGAGGCGGCCGTTATCGCTGGTACGGCGTGGGTGGATGCAGTGTTCCGCCAACTGGACCCACGGGTAGCCGTGCATTGGCAGGTGGCCGACGGTGAACGGGTCAACCTCAACCAGGTGCTGTTCCACCTTGAAGGCCCGGCACGCTCGCTGCTCAGCGGTGAACGCTGTGCGCTGAACTTCCTGCAGATGCTGTCAGGCGTCGCCACCCGTGCGCAGTTCCTGGCGGACTTTGTTGCCAGTACCCAAGTCAAGCTGCTGGACACCCGCAAGACATTGCCGGGCCTGCGCCTGGCGCAGAAGTACGCAGTCACCTGCGGCGGTTGCCATAATCACCGCATCGGGCTGTATGACGCGTTCCTGATCAAGGAAAACCACATTGCCGCCTGTGGAGGTATTGCCCAGGCCATCGCGGCTGCCCACAAGATCGCCCCGGGTAAGCCGGTAGAAATCGAAGTGGAAAGCCTGGAAGAATTGCGCGAAGCCCTGGCGGCGGGTGCCGACATCATCATGCTGGATGAACTGAGCCTGGACGACATGCGCGAAGCCGTGCGCCTGAACGCCGGCAAGGCCAAGCTGGAAGCCAGCGGCGGGATCAACGAAACCACGCTGCTGCCTGTCGCTGAAACCGGAGTGGACTACATTTCCATCGGCGCGATGACCAAGGATCTGAAGGCGGTGGATCTGTCGATGCGTCTGAGTATCTAAAGTGCCTTGACTGTAGGAGCGAGCTTGCTCGCGAAAACCTCAAGGGCACCGCGTGCAATCAAAGTTCACGCGTTATCGTTAACGTTTTTCGCGATCAAGCTCGCGCCTACAGGCTGCTTTAAACTACAAGGTTATTCATCTCGCAGTACTCGTCCCACTCGACACCCAGCACTTCGGCCGCCTCTTTGTGCAAGGCCAGCCGTGCAGTTTCAAACTCTTCAGGCGTCGAGGTGTACTTGAGGGTCAGTTCCCAAGGCTGGTAGCCCTGGCTCTCGGCCTCGTCCTCAAATGCCCACTGGATCTGGTCACGCTGGTCGTCAGCGCTCAGTTCCTTGATCTCTTCTTTAAGCTGCGGCGACTCCTCGAGATATTTTTCGAGAGCTGCTTGGTGCCGAACTTCCTGGGTCATCTCAGTCGTGGTCATGTCGTTCTCTTAGATCGAGGAATGGGGATGCATCTGGGTCATCAAGGTTGCGCAGATACAAAAGAGCGGGCACGAATGCCAGCTCGTCTGGCCTTCAGAACCATTCTGGGATCATCTGAAAACATTGCCTTTGAAGCGGTGGTGCCTTGGTGCCCGAGACAGGAATCGAACCTGCGACCTTCGCGTTACGAGTGCGCTGCTCTACCGGCTGAGCTACACGGGCAGTGGGCTAAAGCTAGCACTGCATCGGGCATGCAGCAACTGACTCGCTCACCGCCCGGCGGCGTCACGCGCCGTTGGTGCCACAGCCTTTGGCAGCGTACTGCGCCTCAACCGTGGTGGCGCAGGTCCAGCCGGTGGTGGCGCTGCGGGTCAGGGTAATGGTCTTGCCCAGCACGGGCGCCGGCGCATCGAGAATTTCACAACGGATGGAACCTGCACCCGAGGCCACATCGCCTGTCACCTCGATCTTGCAGTTGGCCGTCGGGCTGGTGCCACCGATCAACTCCAGAGTGGGCACAGTGCCCTGGTTGATCGTATCTTCGTAGCCAGCCTTCAACGCGCTGATTTCCGCCAGCCCCGCCGTAAACTTGGCCTTGGCCTGGTGCTTGGTGTACATGGGCAAACCGATGGTGGCCAAAATGCCGATGATTGCCACGACGATCAACAACTCGATCAAAGTAAAGCCTTTTTGACGCATCTCTTTCACTCTCCAGAATAGAACCATGACAAGGCGCGTCCTGCGCCCCGTAGTGTGCAACGGCGCCAGTGTACTCATGCCCAAGCGGCCAATCGCGTACAGGACGCACATTCTGACATTTTATTCCTGAACGCCAGCCTGCCCGGACACGCTCCCTGACTAAGCTGTAAATTCTTCACTACCTGCGTGCACGAACCCGACATGAATGACACATCAACGATCTACGCCTGGGAAGGCATCAACCGCAAGGGACGCAGGGTGTCCGGGCAAATTGCTGGCAATGACCTTGCGCTGATCAAGGCACAATTGCGCCAGCAAGGGATCTACCCCGAGCGTGTGCGCAAAAAGCCTGCGCCACGGCCGACATTCGCCCCACGTATATTGCCTGCGGATATCGCCCTGTTCACCCGCCAGTTGGCCACATTGCTCAAGGCCGGTATCCCGCTGCTACAAGCCTTCGACATCATCAGAGAGGGCGTCGAGAACCGGCAGGTGCGTGACCTGGTCGAAGCCTTGAAACAGCAGATCGCCAGTGGCAACAGCTTGGCCGATGCGCTGCGCCTACATCCCCGTTATTTCGATGACCTGTACTGCAACTTGGTGTCCACCGGGGAACAGGCCGGCGCCCTGGAATTGCTGCTGGAGCGAATAGCGACTCACCTGGAGAAAAGCCAACGGCTCAAAGCCAGGATCAAAAAGGCCATGACCTACCCTGTTGCGGTACTGGTGGTTGCCACGCTGGTCAGCGCGGTGCTGTTGATACACGTAGTGCCGCAATTCCAGAACCTGTTCGCCGGGGTCAACGGCCAATTGCCCGGGTTTACCTTGGCAGTCATTGCCCTGTCCGAATTCCTGCAACAGGCGTGGTGGGTGCTGGCGCTGGGCTTGGGTGCGTCGCTGGCAGGGCTTCGTCAGGCTTACCGTGCTTACCCAGGCTTTCGCCATCGGCTGGAAGCGGGTTTGTTGAAAATGCCCCTGGCAGGCAAACTGCTGCACAACTCTGCCGTCGCTCGTTACGCCCGCACGCTTTCAACCACGTTCGCAGCGGGCGTGCCCCTCGTGCAGGCATTGGGCTCGGTGGCCGGCGCCGTCGGCAATGGACCATTCAAACAGGCAATTGAACGTATGCGCCACGATGTATCCACAGGCATGCAATTGAACCAGTCCATGGCCAGCAGTGGCCTGTTTCCAGGCATGGCGATCCAGATGACGGCCATCGGTGAAGAATCCGGCACGCTGGACCGAATGTTGGAAAAAGTCGCGAACCACTACGAGGCGGACGTGGACACCTTGGTCGATAACCTCACCAGCCTGATGGAACCGCTGATCATGGTGGTACTGGGGGGCATTGTCGGGGCGTTGGTGATCGCCCTGTACCTGCCGGTCTTTCAACTGGGTACGGCATTTTGATCCTGCTGCTGACCGAACGGCCCTGGTTTTTTGTTGCCATGGCACTGGTGCCAGGCCTGATCGTCGGCAGTTTCCTCAATGTGCTGGTGTGGCGACTGCCAAAAATGCTCGAGCGCGAATGGCGTGCCCAAGCCCGTGAGATCCTCGGCTTGCCTGCCGCACCCGGCGGGCCGCCCTATAACCTGATGTGCCCGAATTCCTGCTGCACCCGTTGCGAACAGCCGATTCGGCCCTGGGAAAATATCCCACTGCTCAGCTACCTGTTGCTCAGGGGGCGTTGTGCCCATTGCCGTGAGCGCATCAGCCTTCGTTATCCCTTAACCGAGCTGGCCTGCGCGTTGGTCTCGGCCACCGTTGCCTGGCACTTCGGCCTTGGCTGGCAGGCCGGCGCGGTGCTGCTGCTGAGCTGGGGCTTACTGGGCCTGAGCCTGATTGACCTCGACCATCAATTGTTGCCAGATGCGCTGGTGCTGCCGCTGCTATGGCTGGGACTCATCCTCAACAGCGCCGACCTGCTGGCGACCTTGCCCGATGCGCTGTGGGGCGCGGTCATTGGCTACATGAGCCTGTGGAGCGTGTTCTGGCTGTTCAAGCTGGTCACCGGTAAAGATGGCATGGGCCATGGCGACTTCAAGTTATTGGCATTGCTGGGAGCCTGGGGTGGGTGGCAGATACTGCCGATGACATTACTGATGGCCTCATTGCTGGGCCTGATCGCCGGGTTGATCCTGCTGCGTTTGCGCAAGACCCAAGCGTCAGCTCCGCTGCCCTTTGGTCCCTGCCTGGCAATTGCCGGCTGGATTGCATTGCTCTGGGGTGGTCAAATAACCGACTTCTATTTGCAGTCTGTCGGTTTCAGATGACCACTTCTGTCGCAACACCCTGGATTCTTGGCCTCACGGGCGGCATTGGCAGCGGCAAAAGCGCTGCGGCCGAACACTTTATCCACCTGGGCATCGACCTGGTGGATGCCGATCATGCTGCTCGCTGGGTCGTGGAGCCTGGCCGACCGGCACTGGCACGCATCGCCGAGCATTTCGGCAGCGGCGTGCTGCACCCCGACGGCCAGCTGGACCGCGCCGCGCTGCGTAAACTGATCTTTGAGGTCCCTGAAGAACGCCTGTGGCTGGAAGCACTGCTGCACCCGTTGATTGCCGAGGAAATTCGCAGTCACCTGGCACGCGCCCGTTCGCCTTACGCGATCCTGGTGTCACCGCTGCTGATCGAGTCAGGCCAATACAGCATGACCCAGCGCATCCTGGTGATCGACGTGCCGCAATCGCTGCAGATTCAGCGTACCCTGCAGCGCGATGGCATCAGCGAACAACAGGTGCAGGCGATTCTCAAGGCCCAGTCCAGCCGCGAAGACCGCCTGAACCATGCCGATGATGTACTGGTCAATGACCAGGACCTTGCCTGGCTGCATGGCGAGGTCGAGCGACTGCACCACTTTTACCTTACTTTGCGTGGAGGCCGACCATGAGCCAACCCTTGACCGTCGATTGCCCAACCTGCGGTGCCCCCGTGGAATGGAAAACGGAAAACCTCAACCGGCCGTTCTGCTCGGACCGTTGCAAACTCATCGACCTGGGCGCCTGGGCCGCCGAGGAACACAAGATCCCCGTGGCCCCGGATGCCGAAGACGAGCTGTTTTCCGAAGACCTGCCACCGCGCCACTAAGGCCGCATAAAGGCATATTCCTGCTGGTCGTCGAGGTTTTCTGCGAGGTATTGCAGCTCGTCGGCCAGGTCTTCAAAACTGCGTACGCCCTTGCTTTGCTGCACTACTGCACTGAGCATGGCGCGCAAGGTCAAGCCTGGGTCAAAACCGATCTCCTGCGCCGCATCCTGGCTTCTGCGCAACTCCTGCCGTGCCCACTCATACACACTCATGATCCGTGCTCCTGAAAATTTTGCAGAGCATGGACCTGCGCCGTTGCCCGGCATTTGACCTGGATCAACGCCGTGAATCGTCGTCCTTCCAAGGCGCCGAGAGGTAGCGGGTACGGTTGAAGGTCTCCAGCCATTCCGGGCAGAACACCACCAATGCGCTGATGACCATGCCGTTGATAAAGGCTTCGGGAAAGATGATCAGCCACAGGTAGCCCACAAAGTCTTCCAGCCATTGCGGCATCGCAAAGCGGCCGTCAAACCACAATAAACCCAGCCCGGCCAACAGGCATAGCAAGGCCGACAGCGCTGCGGCAAAAAAACCGGAACAGAAGATATACACAAAGGGGTTTCGCGGTTGCGCCCGCTCGACCAGCAGCGCACAGCCTTCGGTGACCAGCACCGGCAACCCGATCAGGAGCAGGCCATTGACGCCGAGCGCGGCCAGGTCCTGGCGCCCCAGCAGCATGAGGCCGATCTGAGCGGCAAACCCACCGACGATTGCCAGCGGCCAATCCAGCAGCAAGGTGACGGCGGTCATGCCGATAAAGTGGTAAGAGACCCCGGTATCGAAATCCCGTCGCACCAGCCACAGCGTGAACAGCGCGAACACCGTGCCGAACAGCAAATGCTGGCGCCGTCGGTCGGCGAACAATTCGACCCACGGCGAGCGCAACATCGCCCACATCAGCACAGGCGCATACAACAGCCAGCCGATGCCGAGGGTCGATGGCGCCAGAACAGCTGCACTGATCACGGATGCGCTACCTTTATAATAAGCCTCACCACACACCTCATCCTTGGGCCTGCTGCCAGGTGACCAGTCTACACCTGCGTTTTAAAGCAAGACTTCCTGTGGTCATCATTTGAACGCTAAGCTGCGAATATGGATGACTCAGATTATTTGCGCCTGCTCACCGTAGCAGCCGAACAAGCCAATGCGTTTCTATCCAATGCCCGCAAATGGGAGCGTGAGCGTTGGGTCTGCCAGCGTCTGCTGCAAGGCCTGAATGTGCCCTACCGCGTCGAAGAATTCCACGCTGCCGGCCAGGAGCCACCGGATGTATTGTTTCGCGACGCCAGCTTCGAGGTGTTTTTCGTGCTGGACGAAGGCCGGCGCCTGAACGACGAATGGCGCGACGAGTTGCTGCGCAGGCGCAGCGCTTTCTCCTTGAGCCAGCTGGTGCGGCGCGAAGCCAAGCCACGGCGCATCCCGGCCCATGAGTTCCTGCTGCGCCTGGCGCCGACACTGCGTAAAAAAGCCCACAACTACAAAGAGCGCGGCATGGACCTGGGAGAGTTGGATCTCATCGCCTTTGCCAGCCTCAAACGCGAAGTGCTGGACCTCAACAGCCACTTCCCGCCCCCCACCGAGTATTTGCGCCAAGGCTGGCGCTCGCTGTCGTTGGTGGGCCCAACCTTCGCCCGGGTGCTGTTCGCCCACCCGGATGCACCGGATTTCTTGCGCAACAACCTGGGGCGCAGCATAGTATTCGACGTTGGCATCAGCCTGTGACACAGGCACCGGCTACGCTTATGGCGATAGCGCCAACCCCTGGCTGTAACGTGGCGCCCTTTTGCAACGTCTACCTGACGAGGCCTTTATGACCAGCCGCCTGAACCCCGATGACCAACAGCATGTCGAAGAGTACCTGCAACTCTCCCAGAATAGAGTCGAGCGCAAGCCTTTCCGGCCGTGGCTGCTCCTCTGCGCGGTGCTGGTAGTGGTGATCGGGCTCGGTGTGCTGAGCCGCCTATTGAGTTACCTGACGCTATGAGCTGCCTGGCGCTCGCGAGGGTAACTGCTCCGATTTCTTTTAGCCTTGCGAGATATCCCCATGACCCATCGTATTATTATCGTCGGCGGCGGCGCCGGCGGCCTGGAGTTGGCTACCCGCCTGGGTAAGACCCTGGGCAAGCGCGGCAAGGCCAGCATCACGCTGGTGGACGCCAACCTGACCCACATCTGGAAGCCCCTGCTGCACGAAGTAGCTGCCGGCTCGCTGAACTCTTCTGAAGATGAACTCAACTATGTTGCCCAAGCGAAATGGAACCACTTCGAGTTCCAGCTGGGGCGCATGAGCGGGCTTGACCGCGAACAGAAGAAAATCCAGCTGGCTGCCACTCTCGACGAAGAAGGTCGCGAACTGGTGCCTGCACGCGTACTGGGCTATGACAGCCTGGTGATTGCCGTGGGCAGCACCACCAACGACTTCGGCACCGAGGGTGCGGCACAACATTGCCTGTTCCTCGACACCCGCAAGCAGGCCGAGCGTTTTCACCAGCAATTGCTCAACCACTACCTGCGCGCCCATGCCGGGCAGACCGATGCCATTGAACAAATCAGCGTTGCCATCGTTGGCGCTGGCGCCACCGGCGTCGAGCTGGCCGCCGAGCTGCATAACGCCGCCCATGAGCTGGCCGCCTATGGCCTGGACCGTATCAAGCCAGAGAACATGCACATCACCCTGATCGAAGCCGGCCCGCGGGTATTGCCTGCGCTGCCGGAACGCATCGGCGGGCCGGTGCATAAAACCCTGGAGAAACTCGGGGTGACCGTGCTGACCAACTCGGCGGTCAGTGAAGTGACTGCCGACGCCCTGATCACCAGCAGCGGCCAAGTGATTCCCGCCAGCCTCAAGGTATGGGCGGCCGGGATTCGCGCACCGGGTTTCCTCAAAGACATCGATGGCCTGGAAACCAACCGCATCAATCAGCTGCAAGTGCTGCAAACCCTGCAAACCACCCGTGACGAAAACATCTTCGCCTTTGGTGACTGCGCTGCCTGCCCACAACCCGGCACCGACCGCAATGTGCCGCCACGGGCCCAGGCTGCACATCAGCAAGCTTCGCTGTTGGCTAAATCGCTGAAATTGCGCATCGAAGGCAAGGATCTGCCGACCTATAAGTACACCGACTACGGTTCGCTGATTTCGCTGTCGCGCTTCTCAGCGGTGGGCAACCTGATGGGCAATCTGACCGGCAGTGTGATGCTGGAGGGCTGGCTGGCGCGGATGTTCTATGTGTCGCTGTATCGCATGCACCAGATGGCGCTGTACGGGTTCTTCCGTACGGCGATGCTGATGTTGGGGAGCAAGATTGGCCGAGGCACCGAACCGCGCCTCAAACTCCACTAACAACGCATAATACCTGTGGGAGGGGGCTTGCTCCCGATAGCGGTGGATCAGCTAAGTATTCATTAACTGACACACCGCTATCGGGAGCAAGCCCCTCCCACATTTGCTTTGCGGTGAGCTCAGGATTCGCGCGCAAAAAAAATCCCCGTATCTTTCGATACGAGGATTTTTAATATGGTCGGGGTAAGGGGATTCGAACTCCTGACATCCTGCTCCCAAAGCAGGCGCGCTACCGGACTGCGCTATACCCCGGTAAAAAAAAGGCGACCTTTCAGTCGCCTTCTTCGATCAGTGCTTTTGGCCTCTGATCTTAAGATTCGATTCCAGCCTGGACTGGTCTCAAAAATGGTGGGTCGTGTGGGATTCGAACCTACGACCAATTGGTTAAAAGCCAACTGCTCTACCAACTGAGCTAACGACCCAAATATGGTCGGGGTAGGGGGATTCGAACTCCCGACATCCTGCTCCCAAAGCAGGCGCGCTACCGGACTGCGCTATACCCCGGTTTGAAATTGGCTCCGTGACCAGGACTCGAACCTGGGACCCAATGATTAACAGTCATTTGCTCTACCGACTGAGCTATCACGGAACTACATATTTCAAATTTACTGCTGTGTAACCTTCTCTTCGACCCTGTCCGTATCGCTACGTTAGCGTCTCTGAGGCGCGCTATTCTACAATCTTAAAAGCCCCTGTCAACCCCTTAAATTGCTTTTAAGACAATGATTTGCGCTTCTTTCTGATTTCTTCTTGGGGAGAAGAAACCCGTGGGCTGACGTTGCTGCGGGGCGCACTTTACAAGCCTTTGCCTTACAGTTCAACGCCCTAGCGAAAAAAAAGGCCCCGCAATGCGGGGCCTCTTCTTATTACGCCAGATGCAGGCCTTAATGGAAGACGATTTCGTCGTCTTTCACCGTGGCCGTGACGCGGGTTCCCGGCATAAAGCTGCCCGACAGGATCAGTTGCGCCAGCGGGTTCTCGATCCAGCGCTGGATCGCACGTTTCAGAGGCCGTGCGCCATACACCGGGTCGTACCCGACCGCGATCAGCTTGTCCAACGCCTCGCTGCTCAGCTCCAGGTCCAGCTCGCGTTCAGCCAGGCGGCTGCGCAGGCGACCCAGTTGGATCTCGGTGATACCCGCGATCTGATCCCGCGCCAAAGGCTCGAAGATCACCACCTCATCCACCCGGTTGATAAACTCCGGACGGAAGTGCGAGGTCAGCGCATCCATGACCGCAGCACGCTGGGCTTCACGGTCCCCCACCAGCTCCTGGATCTGGGTCGAGCCCAGGTTGGAGGTCATCACGATCACCGTATTACGGAAGTCCACGGTACGCCCGTGACTGTCGGTCAGACGTCCATCTTCCAGTACCTGCAGCAAGATGTTGAACACGTCCGGGTGGGCCTTCTCGACCTCGTCCAGCAGGATCACCGAGTAAGGCTTACGCCGCACGGCTTCGGTCAGGTAACCGCCCTCCTCGTAGCCCACGTAGCCTGGTGGTGCGCCGATCAGGCGGGCCACCGAGTGCTTCTCCATGAATTCGGACATATCGATCCGTACCATGGCCTCTTCAGTATCAAAGAGGAACTCGGCCAGGGCTTTGCACAACTCGGTCTTACCCACACCGGTCGGGCCGAGGAACATGAACGAGCCGCTCGGGCGGTTCGGGTCGGACAAACCAGCCCGGGAACGTCGTACAGCATTGGACACCGCGACCACGGCCTCTTCCTGGCCGATGACGCGCTGATGCAACAGGCTTTCCATCTTCAGCAGCTTGTCGCGCTCGCCTTCGAGCATTTTCGACACCGGAATACCGGTCCACTTGGAGACCACTTCGGCAATTTCTTCCTCGGTCACTTTGCTGCGCAGCAACTGGTTCTCAGGCTTGCCATGCTGGTCGACCATTTGCAGGCTGCGCTCCAGGTCCGGGATCACCCCGTACTGCAACTCGGCCATGCGGTTCAGGTCGCCTTTGCGGCGCGCCGCTTCCAGTTCCTGGCGGGACTGCTCGATCTTTTGCTGGATCTGCGCCGAACCCTGTACTTCGGCTTTTTCCGAGGTCCAGATTTCTTCGAGGTCCGAATACTCACGCTCCAGGCGGACGATTTCTTCCTGGAGTTTTTCCAGGCGCTTCTTAGCCGCCTCGTCCTCTTCTTTCTTCAACGCCTGGGATTCGACCTTCAGTTGAATCAGGCGCCGATCCAGGCGGTCGAGTACTTCCGGCTTGGAGTCGATCTCCATGCGGATACGGCTGGCGGCCTCGTCGATCAGGTCGATAGCCTTGTCCGGCAACTGACGATCAGTGATATAGCGATGGCTCAACTTGGCCGCCGCAATGATCGCGCCGTCGGTGATCGCCACCTTATGGTGGACCTCATAGCGCTCTTTCAGGCCACGCAGGATGGCAATGGTGTCCTCTTCGCTTGGCTCTTCCACCAGGACTTTCTGGAAGCGACGCTCCAGCGCGGCGTCCTTTTCGATGTACTGGCGGTATTCGTTGAGCGTGGTCGCACCGACGCAGTGCAGTTCGCCCCGCGCCAAGGCTGGTTTGAGCATGTTGCCGGCGTCCATGGAACCTTCGCCTTTACCGGCGCCGACCATGGTGTGCAATTCGTCGATAAACAGAATGATCTGCCCTTCCTGCTTCGACAATTCATTAAGCAACGATTTCAGGCGCTCTTCGAACTCACCACGGAACTTGGCGCCGGCGATCAGCGAGCCCATGTCCAGGGACAACAGGCGCTTGCCTTTCAGGCCGTCCGGCACTTCACCATTAATGATGCGCTGGGCCAGGCCCTCGGCAATCGCAGTTTTACCCACGCCAGGCTCACCGATCAGCACCGGGTTGTTCTTGGTGCGGCGTTGCAGAACCTGGATAGTGCGGCGGATTTCGTCGTCACGACCGATCACCGGATCGAGCTTGCCTTCTTCGGCGCGCTTGGTCAGGTCGACGGTGTATTTGTCCAGGGCCTGGCGCGACTCCTCATGGTTGGGGTCGTTCACCGCCTCGCCCCCACGCAGGTTGTTGATGGCGTTTTCCAGGGCTTTCTTGCTCACGCCCTGGCCCAGCAACAATTTGCCGAGCTTACTGTTGTCGTCCATGGCGGCGAGCAGCACCAGTTCGCTGGAGATGAACTGGTCACCTTTCTGCTGGGCCAGGCGGTCGGCCTGGTTGAGCAGGCGCGCCAGATCCTGGGACATGTTCACGTCGCCGGTAGGGTTCTGGATTTTCGGCAGTTGGTCGAGCTCTTTGCTCAACTCCTTGCGCAGGCTGTTGACGTCAAAGCCCACCTGCATCAGCAAGGGCTTGATGGAACCACCTTGCTGTTCCAGGAGCGCCTGCATCAGGTGCGCAGGCTCAATCGCCGGATGGTCGAGGCCGACCGCCAGGGATTGGGAGTCCGATAAGGCCAACTGCAATTTGCTGGTTAAACGATCAATACGCATTAGTCACCTTCCTTTTGAGCAGGCCGGAGCTATGAACAAACACATCCTGAATGAAGAAACCTGCCAGATACCCTTATAGATGGGGTGGATTCTGGGGGTTTCAAGCGGCGGATGGTTGATACAGATCAGGACAGTCTAGCGTTCAAGCCAGATAAGGGAGGCAAATCGGCCCGTACGCGGGCTGCGGCGATAAGAAAAGAAGCGCGGGTCGGTCACGGTGCATAAACCGCCACCATACACGGCGGTGACACCGCGTACTGCCAGACGCAGGCGCGCCAGCTGGTAGATGTCAGCCATGAACTTGCCGGGGTTGTGGCTGGGAACAAAGGCTTCAGCGGTGGCCGGCAGTTGCTGCATGAACGCCTCACGCACTTCCAGGCCGACCTCAAAGGCTTGCGGGCCAATGGCAGGACCGAGCCAGACCAAGACGTCTTCGGGAGCGGTATCCAGGCTTTCGAACGCGGCCTCAAGCACGCCAGCCGCTAAGCCACGCCAACCGGCATGGGCTGCGGCAACCCGGGTGCCCGCCCGATTACAGAACAGCGCAGGCAGGCAATCGGCGGTCATGGATGTGCAGGCGATGCCAGGGGTGCTGGTCCAACTGCCATCTGCCTCGACAGTACGGCCCGGATCAGCCTCAACCACGTTGGTACCGTGGACCTGGCGCAACCAGGCAGGCTGAATATTGAACGCGTCGGTCAGACGGCGGCGATTTTCAAGGACGGCCTCCAGGCTGTCCTCAACGTGATCACCCAGGTTAAGGCTGTCGAACGGCGCCAGACTGACGCCGCCCGCTCGGGTGGTGACGCAGGCTTTCACCCCGGCCGGCGCGGGCCAGTCAGGAATCAGCCAGTCATTCATCCGACAAACGCCTCGCGATCCTGCTTGAGCAGCGACAGCAACCAGACCAGATCGTCTGGCAGCGGCGATTCCCAGCTCATTCGCTTACCGCTCGTCGGATGATCCAGCTCCAGGAAACGGGCATGCAGTGCCTGACGCGGGAAGGATTTCAGCGATTCAACCATGGTTTGGCTCGCCGCCGGCGGAATTCGGAAACGACCGCCGTAGGCAGGATCTCCGACCAACGGGAAGTTGATATGCGCCATGTGCACGCGAATCTGGTGGGTACGCCCGGTTTCCAGCTTGACCCGCACATGGGTGTGGGAACGGAAACGCTCCAGCACACGGTAGTGGCTGACGGCCTGCTTGCCGCCTTCCATCACCGCCATACGCTGGCGCTGCTGGCCGTGGCGACCAATGGGGGCGTTGATCTTGCCACCGGCCACCACCACGCCGATCACGATGCACTCGTAGATACGACTGACGCTGCGGCTCTGCAATTGAGTAACAAGCTGCGTCTGCGCCTGGATGGTCTTGGCCACCACCATCAGACCGGTGGTGTCCTTGTCCAGGCGGTGCACGATGCCGCAGCGCGGGACATTGATAATGTCCGGCACGTGGTGCAACAGAGCATTGAGCAAGGTGCCATCAGCGTGCCCGGCGGCCGGGTGAACCACCAGGCCCGCGGGTTTGTTGATGACCAGGATGTCGTCGTCTTCATAGACGATATCCAGCTCGATGTCCTGGGCGACCCATTCTCCCTGGGCTTCCTGCTCGGCAGTCAGCTCAAGAATCGCACCGCCATGGACTATGTCTCGCGGGCGGATAACCGCTCCATCCACAGTCAGGCGGCCGTCTTTGATCCAGGCGGAAAGGCGCGAGCGCGAGTGCTCAGCGAATAATTGTGCGGCGACTTGATCGAGGCGTTGGCCGCCCAATTCGGACGGCACCTCTGCGCGAAGTTCAATTTTATCGGACATGCTCAGACTAGGCGTGGCACAGCCTTTGGTTTCGGCTGCGCGCTTGTGGTTAAATACGGCGTCTTTTGCCCCGAGGCTTTCAACGGGGCGCTCATCATAACAGGACGGCCCCGCCCAAGACAGCGGCCGTCATAGGGACGCAAGCCGCCATGCAAGTGAAACACCTGCTGCTGATCGCCATCCTCGCCATGACTGCTGCTTGCTCGTCAACAAAGGACGTCGTCGACGAAAACCTGAGCGAAGTCGAGCTGTACCAGCAAGCTCAGACAGATCTGGACAATAATAGCTTCACCAGCGCCACAGCAAAGCTGAAGGCCTTGGAGTCGCGTTACCCGTTCGGGCGCTATGCCGACCAGGCCCAGCTTGAGCTGATCTACGCCAACTACAAGAACGCCGAGCCGGAAGCTGCCAAGTCCGCTGCCGAGCGTTTTATCCGCCTGCACCCGCAGCACCCGAACGTGGACTACGCCTACTACATGAAGGGCCTGACCTCGTTCGACCAGGACGTTGGCCTGCTGGCGCGTTTCCTGCCGCTGGACATGACCAAGCGCGACCCGGGTGCTGCCCGCGACTCCTACAATGAGTTCGCCCAGCTGACCAGCCGCTACCCGAACAGCCGCTACGCGCCGGACGCCAAGCAGCGCATGATCTACCTGCGCAACCTGCTGGCGTCCTACGAGATCCACGTAGCCCACTACTACCTGACCCGCCAGGCGTACGTCGCAGCCGCCAACCGTGGCCGCTATGTAGTGGAGAACTTCCAGGAAACCCCCTCCGTGGGTGACGGCCTGGCAGTCATGACCGAGGCTTACCAGCGTCTGCATCTCGATACACTGGCGACCACTAGCCTGGAAACCTTGAAACTCAACTACCCTGACCACCCAAGCCTGAAAGACGGCCAGTTCGTGCCTCAGGTGGCCGAAGCGGACAACCGTTCCTGGCTGAGCAAATACACCCTGGGCCTGATCGAATCCCGCCCACCGTTGCCGCCGGGCGAAACCCGCGCCAATCAGGACGTGATCAAGCAGTACCAGGATGCCAAGGACGCCATTCCTTCGGACCTCAAGCCTCACGACGAGAACGGCGACGTCATCGAAGAAGAGGAGCCGCAGGCCCTTGGCAACAACGAAGACCGTTCGTGGTTCAGCTACATGACCTTCGGTGTGTTCGACTGATTGTTCGACGCAACGTAAAAGGGAGCTCTGAGGAGCTCCCTTTTTTATGAGCGAGTATTTATTGCGCTGTGCGCCCGTGGCCACCTTGGCTAAACTGGCGCATTGCCGAGAAACTGCCCATTATGCTTCGTCTACTGTTCTGGATTGCCGTCATTGCTGCCGCGGTATGGTTCTGGCGCAAATTCAAAAACCCTACAGCGCGCCAGCAACGGCCTGCTGAGCCGAATGCAGCGCTGATGGTGCGTTGCGCCCACTGCGGCGTGCATCTGCCGCAGGATCGCGCACTGAGTTCAAGCCAGGCGTGGTATTGCACCCAGGCACACTTGGAACAAGGGCCGAAGTCTATCCAGCGTTGAGGCGACCGGCGGGCGAATAAGGCGCGGGATCGATGATCGGGGCCCGCGCCAACAGCAAGTCAGCGAATAACTGGCAGGAGGCCGGCGCTAGCACCAGGCCATTGCGGTAATGCCCGCAATTGAGCCACAACCCCTTGAACCCAGGAACCTCACCGATATACGGGATACCCTCCGGCGAGCCAGGCCGCAACCCTGCCCAATGCCCGACCACCTCGGCGGCCGCCAAGGCCGGAATCAGCTCTACCGCAGAGGCCTTGAGGCTTTCCAACGCAGTTTCGGTCGGCGTCTTGTTGAACCCCTCATGCTCCAATGTGCTTCCGATCAGGATGTGCCCATCACGTCGTGGGATCGCATACCGCCCCTTGGCCAGGACCATGCTGGATAAAAAGTCAGACGCACATTTGTACAGAATCATCTGACCTTTGACCGGCTCTACGGGTAATGCCAAGCCCAACGTGCCCAGCAATTGCCCACTCCAGGCCCCGGCAGCGAGCACCACCTGATCACCTGGAACCTGCCCTGCAGCGGTGTTAACGCCCACCACGCTGTCACCCTCGCGGACAAATCCTTGTACTTCGCAATGCTCTTGTATTGTCACACCCGGCAATGCCAGCAGCGCAGCCCTCAGGGATTTGACCAGGCGCGGGTTGCGTACATTGGCCACGTCGGCCATGTAGATCGCCCGGGAATAGCCGCCTCCCAATACCGGCACTGCATCATGGGCCGCCGACACATCCACCTTGCTTAATGGCCGTTCTTCACGCGCAGCCCAGGCCAATGCTTGGCCTTCATCATCCAGGTCAAGCCAGTACAGGCCCGTGGTATGCACCTCGGGATCCACGCCGGTAGCGGCAAACAAGCGCTGCGCCAATTGCGGGTAAAAATCCTGGGACCAATGGGCCAAGGCGATGACCGCCGGGCTATAGCGCCATGGATACAATGGCGAAACAATCCCGCCACCCGCCCACGAAGACTCCTGCCCAAGCCCCGCCCGCTCCAGCAGTATGACCGTCTGCCCCTCCCTGGCGAGGTTGTACGCCGTCAACAGACCGATGACTCCGCCGCCGACAATCACCACTTGCTGTTGCTTAGCCATTATTTGATCCAGCCGATAAACAGGGAAGGACGCGCCCGGCGCCCACTCTTCAAGCACGCTCATCATTGCCCCCAGCAGAGCTTGCGCGACATATCAGGCGCCGCTCCCGGATTACTTCGCATACCGGTGCTGGTCAAGCCGAAAGCTGCACACGCGTCACCCGCCATCACCGAATCCACAACAGGCGTAGCGAGCAGGTCAAAATCCTGGGGGTTTAACACGACACTGATTCTATAATGATCATTGCCCGCACTGACGCTGCTTGCGTCAATAAAAGTGCCGTTCTTCGTATAAAAACGCTCCAAGTGCTGGGCCTGCTCGCTCAACAACGCGACGATTTGCGCTCGATATACTTTTTTTATCTGTCCGATATATCCGGGATAGGTGACCCCAGCCAGCAACGCGATGATCGCCACCACGATCAGTAACTCGATCAGGCTAAAGCCCCGGCTATCCATGCCCATTCTATTGCTCCCTATTGAAGTTGCCGCCATAAGACCCGTCGAAACCTGACGTTGCCGCCCTCCTCCACACGTGCGTAGACCGTCTCCAGCACCGTGCGTGATTGGCCTGCGAGCCCGACCGCGGTTACCCGGAACAGTGCCGCTGGGGCATAAGCTGGTAGATGGACCACATCGGCCCCCATACCCAGCGCTTGAACGCCATAGAATCCACCCTTCAGCGCAACCCAGAAGACCGCGGATACAGGGTTGGGGCCGGCGCGCACCAACGAAAAAGCTTCAACGGGCGGCGCACAGGTGATGACCGAGTGGCAGATGGGCAATGCCCCGCCTGCCCTCTGTACCGCCCACTCGCCCAACCTCAGGCCGCTTTCGGCATGTTGAAATGATTGATTGCGATGCCACAGGCTAGTTGCGACTTTTTGCTGGGATACCGCCCCCTGCATGGATGACAACCCCACCAGCGATAACAGCAGCAGGAATACCAGACAGATCAGCAACACCATCCCGGCCTGCCGCACATGAAGCCCGCCAAGCATGATCATCACGCCTAACCCAGCCGATTTCGCAGCGCGGCCACGACGCTGTAGCTCTGATCCTTCACCCGTCCAGACGGGTCTTGCAGTGTCATATGGATGCGCACGCTGCGTATCAACGATGCGGCAACCGGGTGGCTGTCGTAACGCACCACAACCGTTGATGCCGGTTGGGCCGCCATGCCAAAGCTGATGTCGAATGCCCGCACGTTATCCATCAGTACGGCTTTCGCAGGTGTTGCCGGCGTACTGATCTTCAACTGGCCTGTTTCGTAGGTGTAGGTAAGCTGGCGTATGCCAAAGCGGATCTGGCCAGGTGCGGCGGCAGGCGGTGCCCCGGCATAAGCCTGGGCCACCTCCTTGCAGTCGGACAGCACTGTCCAATCGGGCTTGCCAGCACCCTCACCGACGCTCGCCGTAACCAATGTCAGTGACTTTGTACTCGCCGACGCCTCCCAGCTTATCGGCCGATCAAAGGCGGCAGGCGCGTTGTCGATGACGGCCGTGGCCAGGCACCCCAGCATGCCTGCCTGGCGTATGTCCTGGGTAATCTTGCTCAGGACAAACCGCGCATCATCCTGCAGCACCATTGCGGCCTGCTGGCTGGCATGGGTCAGTCGCGAGCTGATTAACACCTGGCTCGCACCCAGCACCAGCACTAGCCCTACGGCGAGTGCCAGCAACAATTCCACCAGGCTGAAACCTCGAGCAAGACGATTCATTGCAACGCTCCCTGATCATTAGCGATACGACTGGTCAGGGTGAAGGTTTCCCGCGCTCCAGGCCTGTTTGCCGCCCGAGCGTCCTGCCAACTGATGCTGATGGTGACCTCATGCCCACTTAAAGCCACCGACCCTTTAGCGCCTTCGCCAGCGAAACCAATGATATTGGCCTCGAAATCGTGCAGGTCCAAGTCACGCACACTGGCAGTCGAAGTGCTGCGCGGCGCGGGCTCGGCGCTGCCCCACGAGTAGTCTGCACCGGCGTTGGCGCGAATGCGGTCAAGCAGGTCGTAGGCGATAAAACTGGCTTGGCTGGTCATCCTGGCGCTGTCGGTGTACTTGAGCGCATTGAGCTGGAGCATTGCAGTGCCCATCAGACCAATGGCCAGGATCAGCAGCGCTACCAGCACCTCGATCAAGGTCATGCCGGATTGGCGCCGCTGGAAAGCGCGCAGGAAAAAACGTTTCGGGCAGGCGGGCATTACCGTCGTCATCCATGTCGAAGGCCGGAAAAAAGCAGGCGAAACCTGCTGTACGACCCAAGACTAGCGTCGGTTTTCAAGCGGCGCTGCTCCAGGAACAAAGGGAAATACTTTGGACATAAAGGCCATCATTCATCGCCAGGAGCCCAGGGCTATACCTATGTCTGCAACTTGAAGACCCACTCGCGTCCACGGAGGGAACGCACATGACACAACGAGGGTTCACCCTGATTGAAATGCTGCTTGGGCTGATCGTGACCAGCTTTCTTGCACAACTGGCCGTGCCAGGCTTCAAAGGGTTGCTTGAATCACAGCAGCGACAAAGCGTGGCCCAATCACTCGCTGCTGGCCTGCGTTACGCACGCACCGAGGCCATCGCACGCAATCAGGCGGTGGTCATTCACGCGCGGGACGAGGACTGGAGCCTGGGGTGGCGGGTGATACTGGACATCAGTGGGCGTGGTCACCTGGACGAAGATAACCCGGTATTGCTGGAACGACAGGACAGCGGGCATGTGCTAATCGCGGGCAATGGCCCGGTCACGAACCAGGTGCGTTTCAGCGGTTTGGGGGAGCCGGTCTTTGCCGGCGGGGGCTTCCGTGCCGGCACCGTGCATGTGTGCGACACAAGCCAGGCACAGAGCCTGTACCAGGTAGTGCTGGCGCCCAGCGGGCGCATCAGCCTGCGCAGTGTGAAAACCGAGCAGGCATTATGCCGAGGCTATACCAGTACGTCGGGCGTCAGAGCAGCGAGCGGACCCGCAGTTCCTTGGGCATGGAGAACGTGATGTTCTCTTCACGACCAGCCAGCTCATCAGCACCGGTGGCGCCCCAGGCCTGCAACTGCTGGATCACGCCGCGCACCAGGACTTCCGGGGCCGAGGCGCCCGCGGTGATGCCAATCCGCTCGACACCATCGAACCAACTGCGCTGCATGTCTTCGGCGCCATCGATCAGGTATGCCGGTGTGGCCATGCGTTCGGCCAGCTCACGCAAGCGATTGGAGTTGGAGCTGTTCGGGCTGCCGACCACCAGCACCACATCGCACTCATCCGCCAGTTGCTTGACCGCATCCTGGCGGTTTTGCGTGGCGTAGCAGATGTCGTCCTTGCGGGGGCCACCAATCGCGGGGAATCGTGTGCGCAGGGCATCGATTACACGGCTGGTATCGTCCATGGACAAGGTAGTCTGAGTCACGAACGCCAGGCGATCCGGGTTGTGCACCTGCAAGTTGGCAACATCTTTTTCGTCTTCCACCAGGTAGATGGCGCCGCCGTTGCTGGCGTCGTACTGACCCATGGTGCCTTCGACCTCCGGGTGACCGGCATGGCCGATCAGGATGCATTCGCGGCCGTCACGGCTGTAGCGCGCCACTTCGATGTGCACCTTGGTCACCAACGGGCAAGTGGCATCGAACACTTTCAGGCCACGGCCTGCCGCTTCGGTACGCACCGCCTGGGACACACCGTGGGCACTGAAGATGACGATAACGTCGTCGGGCACCTGGTCGAGCTCTTCGACAAAGATCGCGCCGCGTGCACGCAGGTCTTCGACCACGAACTTGTTATGGACGACTTCATGACGCACATAAATCGGCGGCCCGAAGACTTCCAGGGCGCGGTTGACGATTTCGATCGCCCGGTCCACGCCGGCGCAGAAGCCACGGGGGTTGGCGAGTTTGATTTGCATGCTGTGCCTCGTGTCTTGCAGCCACATTGAGTCGAATTTAACGCCGACTCAACCGACAATGGAGATCAAAGGTGGGAGGGGGCTTGCTCCCGATAACGGTATATCAATCTGCAAATACTTAGCTGATACATCGCTATCGGGAGCACGCCCCCTCCCACATTTTAGACCGTGTACGGTCAGTTACAGCGCTTTGACGTTGATGATTTCGACGTCAAAGGTCAGTGTCTTGCCGGCCAACGGGTGGTTGAAGTCGATGGTCACTTGCGCGTCATCGAAAGCTTTCACCACGCCAGGCAGTTCGGTATTCGCCGCATCATTGAAAATCACCAGCAAGCCTTCCGACAGATCCATGCCTTCGAACTGCGAACGCGGGATGATCTGTATGTTTTGCGGGTTGGGCTGGCCAAATGCGTTTTCCGGCAGGATCTGCAGCTTACGCTTGTCGCCAGCCTTGAAGCCGAACAGGGCGGCTTCAAAACCCGGCAACAGGTTACCGTCGCCCACCTTGAAAGTCGCCGGCGCTTTGTCGAAGGTGCTATCGACCGTGTCGCCATTCTCCAGGCGCAATGCGAAATGCAAAGTGACTTCCGTGTTCTGGCCGATGCGTTGCTCAGCCAATACCTGATCAGTCATTGACGGTCTCTCCGGTTTTCTTGCTCTTGAACATATCCAGCGCCAGCATGATTGCACCGACGGTAATAGCGCTATCGGCAAAGTTGAACGCCGGGAAATAATGGCGGTTCTGCCAATGCACCAGGATGAAGTCGATCACATGGCCCAAGGCGATGCGGTCATACAGGTTGCCCAGCGCACCGCCCAGCACCAGGGCCAAGGCGATAGCCAGCCAGGTGTCGTCGCGACCCAGGCGCTTGAGCCAGACCACCAGCACTGAACTCACCACCACGGCAATCAGGGCAAACAACCAGCGCTGCCAGCCACCGCCGTCAGCCAGGAAGCTGAAGGCGGCGCCGGTGTTGTAGGCCAGGGTCCAGCTGAAGTAATCCGGGATCACCACGATTTGCTGGAACATTTCCAGGGAGCCCTCGAAATGAGCCTTGCTGACCTGGTCAATGACCAGGACCAGCAGGCTCAGTACGAGCCAGCCCAGACGTCCAAAACGACTGGCTGAGTTAGGCATAGTGGCGAACCTCGCCAGCACCGCTGATGTTGTCTACGCAACGACCACAGATTTCCGGATGCTCAGGGTTCACACCGACATCTTCACGGCAGTGCCAGCAACGGGCGCACTTGGGGAAGGCCGACTTGACGACTTTGAGCTTGAGGCCCGGCACTTCAGTAGCTACGGCATCCGCCGGGGCCTGGGCGAAAGGTGCCAGGCTCGCGGTGGAGGTGATCAGCACGAAGCGCAGTTCGTTGCTCAGCTTGGCGAGGTCGGCGGTCAGGCCTTCCTCGGCAAACAAGGTGACTTCGGCTTGCAGGTTGCCGCCCACGGCCTTGGCCGCACGCTGGACTTCCAGCTCCTTGTTCACCGCGACCTTGACCGCCATGACGCCTTCCCAGTACTCACGGCCCAGTTCGAAGTCGGCCGGCAGTTCGGTCAGGCCTTCGTACCAGGTATTGAGCATGACGGACTCGTTACGCTCGCCCGGCAGGTATTCCCATAGCTCGTCGGCGGTGAACGCCAGGATCGGTGCGATCCAGCGCACCAGCGCTTCGCTGATGTGGTACAGCGCGGTCTGCGCCGAGCGGCGCGCCTTGCTGTTAGCGCCGGTGGTGTACTGGCGGTCCTTGATGATGTCGAGGTAGAAACCGCCCAGCTCCTGCACGCAGAAGTTGTGGATCTTCGAGTAAACATTCCAGAAGCGGTACTCGCCGTAGTGCTCCTGCAGCTCACGCTGCAGCAACAAGGTGCGGTCCACGGCCCAACGGTCCAGGGCGAGCATGTCCTCGGCGGGCAGGAGGTCGGTAGCCGGGTTGAAACCGGTCAGGTTCGACAGCATGAAGCGTGCGGTATTGCGGATGCGACGGTAGGCATCGGCGCTGCGCTGCAGGATCTGCTCCGAGACGGCCATCTCGCCCGAATAGTCGGTCGAGGCCACCCACAGACGCATGATATCGGCGCCCAGGGTGTCGTTGACCTTTTGCGGCGCGATCACGTTGCCCAGGGACTTGGACATCTTGCGGCCGTTTTCGTCGACGGTGAAACCATGGGTCAGCAGCTCACGGTATGGTGCGTGGTCGTCGATGGCGCATCCGGTCAGCAACGACGAGTGGAACCAGCCGCGATGTTGGTCCGAGCCTTCCAGGTAAAGGTCAGCACGCGGGCCGGTCTCGTGGCCCATAGGGTGCGAGCCGCGCAGCACGTGCCAGTGGGTGGTACCCGAATCAAACCACACGTCGAGGGTGTCGCTGATCTTGTCATACAGCGGCGCTTCGTCGCCCAACAGTTCGGCGGCGTCCAGCTTGAACCAGGCTTCGATGCCTTCCTGTTCGACACGCTGGGCCACGACCTCCATCAGTTCGACGGTACGCGGGTGCAACTCGCCGCTTTCCTTGTTCAGGAAGAACGGGATCGGCACGCCCCAGTTGCGCTGGCGGGAGATGCACCAGTCCGGACGGTTGGCGATCATCGAGTGCAGGCGCGCCTGGCCCCAGGCCGGGACGAACCGGGTGTCTTCGATCGCCTTGATCGCACGATTGCGCAGGGTCTGGCCCTGGACCGGCTCTTTATCCATGCCGATAAACCACTGCGCGGTGGCGCGGTAGATCAGCGGGGTCTTGTGGCGCCAGCAGTGCATGTAGCTGTGCTTGATGGTTTCGGTGTGCAGCAGCGCGCCAACTTCCGACAGCTTGTCGATGATCGGCTGGTTGGCCTTGAAGATGAACTGGCCGCCGAAGAATTCCAGGGACGGCACGTACACACCATTGCTCTGCACCGGGTTCAAGATGTCGTCGTTGACCATGCCATAGGCTTTGCAGGTCACGAAGTCGTCTACGCCATAGGCTGGCGCGGAGTGAACAATGCCGGTGCCGGCGCCCAGTTCCACGTAGTCCGCCAGGTACACCGGCGACAGACGGTCATAGAACGGATGACGGAAGTTGATCAGTTCCAGTGCGGAACCGGTGGTGGTGGCGATCACCGAGCCTTGCAGCTCGTAACGCGCCAGGCACGATTCGACCATTTCCTCGGCCAGCACCAGCAGGCGATCACCGACGTCCACCAGGGCGTAGATGAATTCCGGGTGCACGTTCAGCGCCTGGTTGGCCGGGATGGTCCACGGGGTGGTGGTCCAGATCACGATGGCAGCCGGTTTGCTCAGGCTCGCCAGGCCAAAGGCCTCGGCCAGCTTGGCGTCGTCGGCAATCGGGAACGCCACGTCGATGGTCGAGGACTTCTTGTCTTCGTACTCGACTTCCGCTTCGGCCAGGGCCGAACCGCAATCGAAGCACCAGTTCACGGGCTTGAGGCCCTTGAACACGAAACCGCCTTTGACGATTTCGGCCAAGGCACGGATTTCACCGGCCTCGTTCTTGAAATTCATGGTCTTGTACGGGTTGTCCCACTCGCCCAGCACGCCCAGGCGTATGAATTCGGACTTCTGCCCTTCGATCTGCTCGGTGGCGTAGGCACGGCACAGCTCGCGGGTTTTATCCGCGCCCAGGTTCTTGCCGTAGGTCACTTCGACTTTGTGTTCGATCGGCAGGCCGTGGCAGTCCCAGCCCGGGACATACGGCGCGTCGAAGCCCGAAAGGGTCTTCGAGCGGATGATCATGTCCTTGAGAATCTTGTTCAGCGCATGACCGATGTGAATCGTGCCGTTGGCGTAAGGAGGGCCGTCGTGCAGGACGAATTTCGGACGATCCTTGCCAATTTCGCGCAACTTTCCGTACAGGCCAATACTGTCCCAGCGCTGCAGGATCTGCGGTTCGCGCTGTGGCAGGCCGGCCTTCATTGGGAAGGCGGTGTCCGGAAGGTTTAACGTGGCTTTATAGTCGGTCATTTAAGGCTCTTCGGTTAGCGATGGGCGCTAGGTGCGGCTAGTGCACGGGCGGCGGCGACATCCGCATTGATCGCCGTTTTCAACGCCTCCAGGGAGGCGAAACGCTGCTCTTCACGCAGCTTCTGGTGGAAAACCACCGTCAAACGCCGGTCGTATAAATCACCGGCAAAATCCAAAAGGTGAACTTCCAGGTGGGCCTTGCCATCACCTGCAACCGTGGGCCTGACGCCTATATTGGCGACTCCCGGCCACGATTGGCCGTCGATATCGACGCTCACCAGGTAAACCCCGGTCAAGGGTACACGACGGCGCTTTAGTTGCACGTTGGCAGTTGGCGTGCCCAATTGGCGCGCCAGCTTCTGGCCGTGCAATACCCGCCCGGCAATGCGGAACGGGCGACCGAGTAAACGCTCGGCCAGGCCGAAGTCGGCAGCAGCCAGGGCGTTACGCACCTGGGTGCTGCTCACACGCAGGCCGTCCAGTTCGACGGTTTGCGCGGCTTCGACGGTAAACCCCTGATTGACGCCGGCATGTTGCAGGAAATCGAAATCCCCGACCCGGTCACACCCGAAACGGAAGTCGTCGCCGACTTCCAGGTGTTGCACCCCCAGGCCGTCCACCAGGATACGGTCAACGAACTCGGTGGCGCTGAGGCTACGCAAGCGCTGGTTGAAAGCCAGGCAAAGGACGCGGTCCACACCCTCTTCGGCCAGCAGTTGCAGCTTGTCGCGCAGGCGCGTCAGACGGGCCGGCGCCGTTTCCGGGGTAAAGAACTCCCGCGGTTGTGGCTCGAAAATCACCACGCAGCTGGGCACGCCCAACTCGACCGCACGCTCGCGTAGCCGGGCCAGGATAGCCTGGTGACCACGGTGAACACCGTCAAAGTTGCCAATAGTGGCGACGCAGCCCCGATGCTCGGGGCGCAGGTTGTGAAGACCTCGAACCAGCTGCATAACGCGCTTCTTGCTCATAAAGTGGTCGATTATAACCACACCCAGCCCCGGACGACAGGCAACAGCGCAGGCCAAATGGGTCGATTCGATAAAACACCCGTTTTATCGCGGCAAACTCTCTATCCCAGCGACTTGCGATTGAAATGCCGCAGGCGGAAACCTTGCAACAGCAACATGCCGAAGTACACCGCCGCCCCTGCAACCACCAATATCCCCAGGCGCATGAAGCGCTCCAGCATATCGCCATGGCCCCAGGCCGGCATTAAGTGCATCAGACCAATGAGCACGGCGGACATCGCGGCGACTGCCACGAGCAACTTGAGGGAGAACACTCCCCAACCCGGCTGTGGCTGGTACATCTGCTGTTTGCGCAGTTGGTAAAACAGCAGGCCGGCATTGATGCAGGCGCCGGCACTGATCGCCAACGCCAGCCCGGCATGGGCCAAAGGCCCGATAAAGACCAGGTTGAGCAGCTGCGTGACGATCAGCGTGAAAATTGCGATTTTCACCGGGGTGCGGATGTTTTGCTGCGCGTAAAAACCAGGTGCCAGCACCTTGATCACAATAATGCCGAGCAGGCCGACGGAGTAGGCAACCAGCGCGTGCTGGGTCATCAAGGCGTCATGCGCATCGAATTCTCCGTATTGAAACAGCGAGACCGTGAGCGGTTCGGCGAGGATCCCCAGGGCTAGGGCGCATGGCAATACCAGCAGGAAGCACAGGCGCAGGCCCCAATCGAGGATTCGCGAATACTCCTGGCGGTCCTTGCTGGCGTAGGTGCGCGCCAGGGTCGGCAGCAGGATCGTGCCCAACGCCACGCCAAGCACGCCGGACGGCAACTCCATCAGGCGATCAGCGTAATACATCCACGACACCGAGCCCGAGACCAGCAGCGAAGCGAACGCGGTGTTGATGATCAGCGAAATCTGGCTCACCGACACCCCGAGGATCGCCGGCAGCATATTGCGCATCACGCGCCAGACACCGGTGTCCTTGAGATTCAGGCGCGGCAACACGAGCATGCCGATTTTCTTCAAGTGCGGCAGCTGGTACAGCAGCTGCGCCAGGCCTCCGGCCAGGACCGCCCAGCCCAGGGCCATGACCGGCGGATCAAAATACGGCGTCAGGAACAGCGCAAAAATAATCATGCTGACGTTAAGCAGGGTCGGCACGAAGGCGGGCACCGAGAAACGGTTCCACGTATTGAGGATCGCCCCGGCCAGGGATGACAGTGAGATCAGCAATATATAAGGAAAGGTCACTCGCAACAGATCAGTGGTCAGTGCGAATTTTTCCGGAGTATTGGCAAATCCCGGGGCTGTGGCCCAGATCACCCAGGGTGCGGCGAGCATGCCGATCAACGTCACCAGCATCAGCACCAGGGTCAGCAGGCCCGAGATGTAGGCAATAAAGGTACGGGTCGCCTCCTCGCCCTGCTGGGTCTTGTATTCGGCCAGGATCGGCACGAAGGCCTGGGAAAACGCACCCTCGGCGAAGATCCGCCGCAACAGGTTGGGGAGTTTAAAGGCAATAAAGAAGGCATCCGTGGCCATGCTGGCGCCAAAGATGCGCGCCAGCAGGGTGTCACGCACAAACCCTAAAACCCGGGAGATCATGGTGATAGAGCTGACGGCAGCCAACGATTTGAGCAGATTCATTGAAAGAGTTTGCGCCTATAGATAAAGAGCAGGCGAACAAAGCGCCCACTTATGCGATACTGCGCGCCTGCAACAGCACAGAGCCAAAGCTCGCGAGTTTACAGGTCAAGCGCCGGAAATAAATCACCCGCCTCTTCAGATCGACCACTCAGCAGTTCGCATCAGCCGCCCTTGACAACCCATCAAGTCATCGGCATGATTCGCGGCCTATTTTGTTTGCTATTTCCTAAAAAGTCTTTCGAGGAGCTCGACGGTGGCCAACACACCTTCCGCCAAAAAACGTGCAAAACAGGCTGAGAAGCGTCGCAGCCACAACGCCAGCCTGCGTTCCATGGTTCGTACCTACATCAAGAATGTAGTTAAAGCCATCGACACCAAAGACGCTGAAAAAGCCCAAGCTGCTTACGTTCTGGCCGTGCCAGTTATCGACCGTATGGCCGATAAAGGCATCATCCACAAGAACAAGGCCGCTCGTCATAAGAGCCGCCTGAATGGCCACATCAAGGCTCTGAGCGTTCCTGCTGCTGCCTAAGTGGTAACAACTGCCACGCAGCCCTGGTTGCGAAACAGTTAAGAAATGCCCCGTACCGAAAGGTCCGGGGCATTTTTGTTTGCCCAAAGATTCATCACAACTTCCCTTGTGGGAGGGGGCTTGCTCCCGATAGCGGTGTGTCAGTCAGAATATCTGGTACTGATACACCGCTATCGGGAGCAAGCCCCCTCCCACATTAAAACGCAAAAAAAAACGCCCCGAACCAGTCGGGGCGTTTTTGCTACCTATTGATCAAACCACAATCAATGGTGATGACCGCCTTCACCGTGGACGTGGCCGTGAGCTACTTCTTCCTGGGAAGCGTCGCGAATGGCAACGATCTTCACTTGAAAGTTCAGGCGCTGGCCTGCCAGAGGGTGGTTACCGTCGACAGTCACGTCGTCGCCGTCCAGGTCACGGATGGTGACGATCTGCATTTGGCCGTCCGGCGCGGAAGCGTGGAACTGCATGCCCACTTCCAGCTCATCAACGCCTTCGAACATGCTGCGGCTCAGGGTGCTGACCAGCTCGGCGGAGTATTCGCCGTAGGCATCTTCAGGTTCTACGGCGACAGTCAGCTCGTCACCGACGCTCTTGCCTTCCAGGGCCTTTTCCAGGCCGGGGATGATGTTACCTGCGCCTTGCAGGTAGACCAGCGGCGCGCCGCCGGCTGAGCTGTCGATGACCTCACCAGCGTCGTTGGTCAGGGTATAGTCGATGGAGACAGCCTTGTTAGCGGCGATCGTCATGGGGCGAGACCTTTTGCATAAGAATGAAGAACGGACAAGTCTAAACAAGGATTTGCCTGAAAGCGAACAGAACCCGGACGGACGGGGCCGATCAACGGCATCCCTCATCACCGGTTTCCATCAGGACGACGATCGGCATTGGGTCGCCGAACTGTCCTGCGGCCACACCCAGCACTTGCGCCACCAGCCGCCATGGCAGTCACGCGCCTGGGTACTTGACCCTGCGCAACGCCTTGAAAAAATAGGCCAACCCTTTGCGTGCGGCTGGTGTGCGCAAGCGCGCGAATAACGCTAACCTTGGCGCCTGATCCGCGGTAGGCACTCAAACATAGAGCGCCACCCAAGCCATGCACCTCCAGAGAATCCGCATGCAGACTTTTTTTATCGCGCCCACCGATTTTGGTGTGGGCCTGACCTCCATCAGCCTTGGGCTGGTGCGCACCCTGGAACGGGCCGGCCTTAAAGTCGGCTTTTTCAAACCGATTGCCCAGCCACACCCGGGCGATACCGGCCCGGAGCGCTCCACTGAACTGGTGGCACGCACCCACGGGCTCAAACCGCCCCAACCCTTGGGCCTTGCCCACGTAGAACGCATGCTCGGTGACGGCCAGCTCGATGAGCTGCTCGAAGAAATCATCACCCTCTACCAGCAGGCCGCCGTGGGAAAGGACGTGCTGATCGTCGAAGGTATGGTGCCGACCCGCAGCGCCAGCTACGCCGCACGGGTCAACCTGCACCTGGCCAAGAGCCTGGATGCCGAAGTGATCCTGGTCTCGGCACCAGAAAACGAGGTACTCACCGAACTTTCTGGCCGGGTGGAATTGCAGGCGCAATTGTTCGGCGGCCCGAAAGACCCGAAAGTGCTGGGCGTGATCCTCAACAAGGTACGCACCGACGAAAGCATGGAGACTTTCTCGGCGCGCCTGAAAGAGCACTCGCCGCTGTTGCGCAGCGGTGACTTTCGCCTGCTCGGCTGCATCCCCTACCAGCCCGAGCTCAACGCCCCGCGCACCCGTGACGTGGCCGACCTGATGGGCGCGCAGATCCTCAACGCCGGCGACTACGAAAGCCGGCGCATGACCAAGATCATCATCTGCGCGCGCACCATGCGCAACACCGTGGAGTTGCTCAAGCCCGGCGTGCTGGTGGTAACCCCGGGGGATCGCGACGACATCATCCTCGCCGTCAGCCTGGCCGCGATCAACGGCGTGCCGCTGGCCGGCCTGCTGCTGACCAGCGACACGCTGCCCGACCCACGCATCATGGACCTGTGCCGCGGCGCCTTCCAGGCCGGGCTGCCAGTGCTGTCGGTGAGCACCGGCTCCTATGACACTGCCAACCAGCTCAATAGCCTCAACAAGGAAATCCCCATCGATGACCGCGAGCGTGCGGAGATCATCACTGACTTCGTCGCCAGCCACCTCGATGCGCGCTGGCTGCACCAGCGTTGCGGTACGCCACGGGAGATGCGCCTGTCGCCGGCCGTGTTCCGCTACCAGTTGATCCAACGCGCCCAGGCCGCCAACAAGCGCATCGTGTTGCCCGAAGGCAGCGAGCCGCTGACCGTGCAAGCCGCCGCCATCTGTCAGGCCCGGGGCATTGCCCGTTGCGTCCTGCTGGCCAAGCCGGAGGATGTAGAAGCAGTCGCCCGCGCCCAGGGTATCGAGCTGCCTGAGGGCCTGGAGATTCTCGACCCGGACCTGATTCGTCAGCGCTATGTCGAGCCGATGGTTGCCTTGCGCAAAACCAAGAGCCTCAACGCGCCCATGGCCGAGCAACAGCTGGAAGATACCGTGGTGATCGCCACCATGATGCTCGCCCTGGACGAAGTGGACGGCCTGGTCTCCGGGGTTGTTCACTCCACCGCCAATACCATTCGTCCTGCCCTGCAACTGATCAAGACCGCGCCCGGATGCACCCTGGTATCGTCGGTGTTCTTCATGCTGTTCCCCGAGCAGGTGCTGGTGTACGGCGACTGTGTGATGAACCCACACCCAAGCGCCGTGGAACTGGCGGAAATCGCCTTGCAAAGCGCCGATTCCGCCGCCGCGTTCGGCATCACGCCACGGGTGGCAATGATCAGCTATTCCAGCGGTGACTCGGCCAGCGGCGAGGAAGTGGAAAAAGTCCGCGAAGCCACCCTGCTCGCCCACGAGCAGCAAAGTTCGCTGCTGATCGACGGCCCGCTGCAATACGACGCCGCCGCCAACGAAAACGTCGCCCGGCAACTGGCCCCCAACAGCCAGGTCGCGGGCAAGGCCACGGTATTTGTGTTCCCGGACCTCAACACCGGCAACACCACCTACAAAGCCGTACAACGCAGCGCCGATTGCGTAAGCCTGGGGCCAATGCTCCAGGGCCTGCGCAAGCCGGTCAACGACCTGCCGCGTGGCGCCCAGGTAGACGACATCGTGTACACCATCGCCCTGACGGCGATCCAAGCCGCTAACCGACCTATGGATATCTAAATGCTGGATTTTCTACCTGCCGCCGTGCGCGGGGTGATCGCTTCGCTGTTGCTGGCACTGAACACGATCCTGCTGTGCTCGTTCCTGTTTATCGTCGCGCTGTTTAAGGCGTTGCCGTTCGCCAAGCGCTTCAGCGAATGGCTGATGAACCATACCCATGAAGCCTGGGTGACCAACAACAAGGGCTGGATGAACCTGGTACGGCGCACGCGCTGGCACCTGACTGGTCTCGAGGGGTTGGACTATCAGCACTCCTATCTGGTGACCAGCAACCACCAGAGCTGGGTCGACATCATGGTGCTGCAATACGTGCTCAATCGACGTATTCGCCCGTTGAAATTCTTCCTCAAGCAGGAATTGATCTGGGTGCCGGTGATCGGCCTGGCGTGGTGGGCACTGGGCTTTCCCTTTATGAAGCGCTACAGCAAGGCTTACTTGGAGAAGCACCCGGAAAAGAAAGGCAAGGACTTGGCGACCACCCGCAAAACCTGTGCGAAGTTTCGCGACAACCCGGTGGGCATTTTCAACTTCGCCGAGGGCACGCGGTTTACGCCGGGCAAGCATGCGCAACAAAACTCCCCATTTCGCTATTTGCTCAAGCCCAAGGCCGGCGGCATTGCGTTTGTGCTGGATGCCATGGGGGAGCAGTTGAAGTCACTGGTGAATGTGACCATTCACTACCCTGGCGGACGCCCAGGGTATTGGGATTTGCTGTGCGGGAATGTGAAGGACGTAGTGGTGCAGTTTGAAGAGGTGCAGATTCCGGCCGAATTCATTGGCAAGAATTATGAGCAGGATGGAGAGTATCGGTTGGCGTTCCAGGGCTGGATCAACCAACTGTGGGAAGACAAGGATGCGTTACTGGATCAGCTTCACACCGAATTCCCAAGCAAGCGATGATCAACCTGTGGGAGGGGGCTTGCCCCCGATGAGGGAGTATCAGTTGATGCAGCCGTAGCTGACCCGCCGCTATCGGGGGCAAGCCCCCTCCCACATTTGACCGCGCTCGATCTTGAAGATGTAAAAAAGCCCGCCACCGAGTCATCGGTGGCGGGCTTTTTTGTAGCGCC
>NZ_JAUJXA010000014.1:0-90067 GCF_031931935.1 Pseudomonas sp. rhizo25 | reverse complement strand
GCCAACCCTTAGATCGCGCCGCGCTGGCGCAACAACTCCAGCACTTGCTTGACACTGTCTTCCAGCGACAAGGCCTGGGTATCGAGCACCAGGTCGGCGTTCAACGGCACGTCGTACGGGAAAGACTCACCCGGGATGTTATCCCCACCCGCCGCGTACAAACCTTGCGGATCACGCTCGGCGCACACCAGCGGCGAGGCCTGCACATAGACCGTCAGCAGACGGTCAGCGCCGATCAGCGCCTTCGCCTGCTCACGGCCTTCGGCATCCGGCGCGACGAATGCGGCCAGGGTCAGCAAGCCAGCCTCGTTGAACTGGCGTGCTACGTGAGCTGCACGGCGCCAGTTCTCGGTACGCCCGGCACGGTCCTGAGGCAAGCCCTTGTTCAGGTCGTGACGCAGGTTCTGGCCGTCCAGTACAAACACTGCACGCCCCATATCGAACAGCTTGCGCTCAACCGCGTAGGCCAAGGTGCTTTTGCCAGCGCCGGACAGCCCGCTGAACAACACCGTGGCCGGCTGCTGGCCGAAACGCAGGGCGCGTTCTTCGGTGGCGACGTGCGCGAGACTGCCGTGCTGCGCAGAACCGCCATGATTGACCGGCGGCGCGATGATCATGCCCGCAGCCACGGTGCCGTTGGTCAAACGGTCGATGACGATAAAGGCGCCGGTGGTGCGATTGCTGTCATAGCCATCCAACGCGATGGCGGCGTCGAGGCTGACCTTGACCCGACCGATTTCGTTGAGTTGCAGCGAACTCGCCGGGCCCTCGGCCAGGGTGTTCACATCCACGCGGTGCACGATACTGGTGATGGAGCCCGGCACGTAGCTGGTGGCGCGCTTGATATCGTATTTCTTGCCCGGCAGCATCGGCTCTTCGGCCATCCACACCAGCATAGCGTCGAAGGCGTCGGTCACTTGCGGCACGTTATCGGCATGCACCAGCAGGTCGCCACGGGAGATGTCGATCTCGTCTTCCATGGTCAAGGTCACGGCCTGGCCTGGGCCAGCGTTTTCCAGCTCACCTTCGAAGGTGACAATGGATTTGACCCGGCTGCTCTTGCCCGACGGCAGCACCACCACTTCGTCGCCCTTGTGCACGATGCCGCTGGCCAGGGTGCCGGCGAAACCACGGAAATTCAGGTTCGGGCGGTTGACGTACTGCACCGGGAAACGCAGGTCGGTGTAGTTGCGGTCGTTGGCGATCTCGACGGTCTCAAGTATCTCCATCAGCGACTGGCCGGTGTACCAGGGCGAACGCTCGCTCTTGTTCACCACGTTGTCGCCCTTGAGCGCCGACATCGGTACAAAGGCCAAGGTGCTCGGCTTGAACGCAATACCTTCGGCGAACTTCAGGTAATCGGCCTTGATCGACTCGAAGACGCTTTGATCAAAGCCATTGATGTCCATCTTGTTGACGGCCACCACGATGTGTTTGATCCCCAGCAACGAGGCGATGAAGCTGTGACGACGGGTCTGGGTCTGCACGCCGTAACGGGCGTCGATCAGGATGATCGCCAGGTCGCAGGTAGACGCGCCAGTGGCCATGTTGCGGGTGTACTGCTCATGGCCGGGGGTGTCGGCGATGATGAACTTGCGCTTGGCGGTAGAGAAGTAGCGATAGGCAACATCGATGGTGATGCCCTGCTCACGCTCGGCCTGCAGGCCGTCGACCAGCAAGGCCAGGTCGATATCGTCGCCCGTGGTGCCGGATTTCTTCGAATCGCGGGTGATGGCTTCCAGGTGATCTTCGTAGATCATCTTGGAGTCGTGCAGCAGGCGCCCGATCAGGGTGCTCTTGCCGTCATCGACGTTGCCGCAGGTCAGGAAGCGCAACATTTCCTTGCGCTCGTGCTGGGCCAGGTAGGCGAGGATGTCCTCGCTGATCAAATCAGATACGTGCGACATGACAACCCCTTAGAAATAACCCTGACGTTTTTTGTCTTCCATGGAGCCGGCGCCATCGTGATCGATGACCCGGCCCTGGCGCTCGGAAGTTCGCGTCAGGAGCATTTCCTGAATGATGTCCGTCAGCGTTTCGGCTTCGGACTCCACCGCACCCGTCAACGGGTAGCAGCCAAGGGTGCGGAAACGGACTTTCTTTTTGACGATGCGGGCTTTGTCTTCGTCGGACAGGTGCTCGAGGATGCGGTCGTCGTCGATCATGATCAACGTGCCGTTCTTTTCGATCACGTCGCGCTCGGCGGCGAAGTACAGCGGCACGATCGGGATGCCTTCCAGGTAGATGTACTGCCAGATGTCCAGCTCGGTCCAGTTGGACAGCGGGAACACGCGGATCGACTCGCCCTTGTTGACGTTGCCGTTGTAGACGTTCCACAGCTCCGGACGCTGGTTCTTCGGGTCCCAGCGGTGCTTGCTGTCGCGGAACGAGTACACGCGCTCTTTGGCACGGGATTTCTCTTCATCGCGACGGGCGCCGCCGAACGCTGCGTCGAAACCATGCTTGTCCAGGGCCTGCTTGAGGCCCTCGGTCTTCATGATGTCGGTGTGCTTGGCGCTGCCGTGGGTGAACGGGTTGATGCCCTGCGCCACGCCATCGGGGTTGACGTGGGTGATCAGGTCCAGGCCCAGCTCTTCAACCATGCGGTCGCGGAACTTGTACATCTCCTGGAATTTCCAGCGGGTGTCGACGTGCATCACCGGGAACGGCAGCTTGCCTGGGAAGAAGGCCTTGCGTGCCAGATGCAGCATCACGGCGGAGTCTTTACCGATCGAGTAGAGCATCACCGGGTTGTCGAACTCGGCGGCGACCTCGCGGATGATGTGGATGCTTTCCGCCTCCAGCTGTTTCAGATGCGTCAGTTTGTCGACCATGGTTACTCACGGAAAAACGATCTTATGGACGGCCAGCGGGCCGTGTTCGAGCGAGGCATGCTAGCACAGCACCTGCTTCTATTCAGGGCGCCAACTAGATCGAAACGGTATATGAATATGCCGCCGAGTTTGACCTGAAATGGGGGGCTCGTGTGGGAGGGGACAAGCCCCCTCCCACATTCAGATCGGGTTCGGACAATCGATGAACAGATGCTCCAGGGCAAAGCGTCGCGCCAGGTAGTCGCCCAACGCCTGGACGCCGTAGCGCTCAGTGGCGTGATGGCCGGCGGCGATGAAGCTGATGTCGTTTTCCCGTGCGCTGTGGAAGGTCTGTTCGGACGCCTCACCGCTCAGGTAGAGGTCGACACCCGCGGCAATTGCCTGGTCGATATAGCCCTGGCCACCCCCGGTGCACCAACCGACGCGACGGATCATCTGGCTGCCTTCGATCAGCAGTGGCTCGCGGCCCATCACGTCCTGCACGCGGCGAGCGAAGTCCCGGGGCGATAGAGGCTCAGCCAGGGAGCCAACCAGGCCGACGATCTTGGGGTTACTCGGGTCCAGCGGGCCTTCGACGGTGATGTCCAAGTGACGCGCCAGTTGCACGTTGTTGCCGACATCGGCGTGCAGGTCCAAAGGCAAGTGGTAGGCCAACAGGCTGATGTCATGCTTGAGCAGGGTCTTCAGGCGGCGCTGCTTCATGCCGGTGATGCACGGGTTCTCGCCCTTCCAGAAATAGCCATGGTGCACCAGCACCAGATCGGCCTTGGCTTCGACGGCTGCGTCCAGCAATGCTTGGCTGGCGGTCACGCCGCTGACGATGCGCATCACCTGCGGGCGCCCCTCGACCTGCAGGCCGTTGGGGCAGTAATCAGCAATTTTTGCACTGCCGAGGTAGCGGTCCGCTTCCTCGACGAGGGTGGTAAGGGGGACGGCCATAAAAGACTCCTAAATATCCCGTTCGCAGGCCTCGCAGCCTCGTATAATGCGCGACATTATGGGCGCTCTTCCGCCCCCTGCAACCTGTCAGGACTTACTTGATGCTCAAGGCACTGCGTTTTTTTGGATGGCCATTGTTGGCTGGCGTGCTGATCGCGATGCTGATTATCCAGCGTTATCCCCAATGGGTGGGCCTGCCTACCCTGGATGTGAACCTGCAACAGGCCCCGCAGACCAGCACGGTGGTCCAAGGCCCGGTGACCTATGCCGACGCGGTCACCATTGCAGCACCTGCGGTGGTTAACCTTTACACCACCAAGGTCATCAACAAACCCGCGCATCCGTTGTTCGAAGACCCGCAGTTCCGCCGCTATTTCGGTGACAACGGCCCCAAGCAACGCCGCATGGAGTCCAGCCTGGGTTCCGGGGTGATCATGAGCCCCGAAGGCTACATCCTCACCAATAACCACGTGACCAGCGGCGCCGACCAGATCGTGGTGGCCCTGCGTGACGGTCGCGAGACCTTGGCCCGCGTGGTGGGCAGTGACCCGGAAACCGACCTTGCGGTACTGAAGATCGATTTGAAGAACCTGCCGTCCATTACCCTCGGTCGCTCCGACGGTTTGCGCGTGGGTGATGTGGCGCTGGCCATTGGCAACCCGTTCGGCGTTGGCCAGACGGTCACCATGGGCATCATCAGCGCCACTGGGCGTAACCAGTTGGGCCTTAACAGCTACGAAGACTTCATCCAGACCGACGCTGCCATCAACCCGGGCAACTCCGGCGGAGCGCTGGTAGATGCCAATGGCAACCTGACGGGCATCAATACCGCGATTTTTTCCAAGTCCGGCGGCTCACAGGGCATTGGTTTCGCGATCCCGGTGAAGCTGGCGATGGAAGTGATGAAGTCGATCATCGAACACGGCCAGGTGATTCGTGGCTGGCTGGGCATTGAAGTGCAGCCACTGACCAAGGAACTGGCCGAGTCGTTCGGCTTGACCGGGCGCCCGGGCATCGTGGTTGCCGGGATCTTCCGCGACGGCCCGGCGCAGAAGGCCGGCCTGCAACTGGGCGATGTGATTCTAAGTATCGACGGGGCCCCGGCCGGTGATGGCCGCAAGTCAATGAACCAGGTGGCACGGATCAAGCCGACCGACAAGGTGGCGATCCAGGTCATGCGCAACGGCAAGGAGATCAAGCTCTCGGCGGAAATCGGCCTGCGCCCACCGCCGGCAACGGCACCGGTGAAAGAAGAACAATAGCCTACGCACATCAGGCGCCCGTTCGAGGGCGCTTGATGGGCAGGTTTCATAGCATTCACTCTCATTAGTCATGTTATATTGTTTCAATATCGTCATTGGAACGTTCTATCATGCCGCCTCGCAAGTTTGTGCCCTCGGCCGGCCTGGCCCTGGGTTTGCTGCTCGACCCCGCCTACGCCGAAGAAAATACCCTGGAACTGGACACCATCAGCGTGACCTCCGAGGCCTATGAATCCGCCATCGGGCCGGTCACAGGTTACCGCGCCACTCGCACAGCCAGTGCCACCAAGACCGACACCGCCCTGCGCGATATCCCGCAATCGATCAGCGTGATTCCCGCCACAGTGCTCAAGGACCTGGGCAGCACCAGTGTGGAACGCGCACTGGAATTTGCCGGCGGCGTGTCCAAGCAGAACAACTTCGGCGGCCTGACCCTCTACGAATACAGCGTGCGCGGCTTCACCACGTCCGAGTTCTACCAGGATGGTTTCAGCGCCAACCGCGGTTACCCGAGCACACCCGATACCGCCAATATCGAACGCATTGAAGTGCTCAAGGGGCCCGCCGCCAGCCTGTATGGGCGTGGCGACCCTGGCGGCACGGTGAATATCGTCACCAAGAAACCCCAGCCCGAGGCCTTCACCACCCTGCAGACCAGCGCCGGTAGTTGGGACCGCTACCGCACCGCTTTGGATGTGAATACACCGCTGGACAGCGAAGGGCGCGTATTGTCCCGTGTCAACCTGGCGGTGGAAGACAACCACAGCTTTCGCGATCACGTCGACAGCAAACGGGTGCTCGTCGCGCCTTCATTCAGTTGGCAACTCGACCCCGACACCCACCTGCTCGTAGAAAGCGAATTCGTGCGCCACAGCTCCACCTTCGACCGCGGCATCGTCGCCAACACGGGTATGTCCCATTCAACCTTCCTCGGCGAGCCCAACGACGGCAACATCGATAACCACAACAACCGCATCCAGATGGCGTTGGAACACCACCTCAACGACGCCTGGAAGCTGCGCCTGGCCAGCCACTACAAGCAAGGTAGCCTGTGGGGTGACGCGTCGGAAAGCCGTGCGCTTAACGCGGATGGCCACACCGTCAACCGCCGCTACCGTGAACGCTCCACGGGCTGGCACGACAGCATCACCCAGTTGGAACTGCGCGGCCTGTTCGATATCGGCAGTTGGCAGCATGAACTGCTGATCGGCACCGAATACGAGGACTACCGCAAGAAGGAGCGCGTGACAGCGATCGGCGGCGACTACCCTATCGATATTTATAAACCGGTCTATGGCCAGCCCAAACCCAATGGCAAACGTTCTGGTACCGACTTCTTCGAACAGACCCAAAGCCACGCGCTGAATCTACAAGACCAGATCATCTTCACTGATCGCCTGCGTGGCATGATCGGAGCGCGCTTCGAACATTTCGAACAAAGCACCGACGACTTCGCCCGCAACCACGTCAAGAGTCGCCAGACCCACGACGCCTTTACCCAGCGCGCCGGCCTGCTCTACCAACTCACGCCACAAGTCGGGGTATTTGCCAACGCGTCCACCTCGTTCAAGCCAAACAGCGGCCTGGATGCCGGTGGCAAATCCTTCAAGCCAGAAGAAGGCGTGGGCTATGAGGTGGGGATCAAGAGCGAACTGTTTGACGAGCGACTCAGCGCCACCCTGGCCGCCTTTCATATCGAAAAGGAAAACGTTTTGGCCCTGGACCCGGCGACCGACACCAATCGCGCCATGGGCAAGGCCCGCAGCCAGGGCTTTGACCTGCAAGTGACCGGGCAAGTAACCGACGCCATACGTGTGATCGGCGCCTTCGCGTATATCGACGCCGAAGTGACCAAGGGCGACAAAGAAATCCCCACCGGCAGCCGCATTCTCGGCGTGGCCAAGCGCAGTGGCAGTCTGTTGGGGGTGTATGAATTCCAGGATGGCGCGTTGCGCGGTTCGGACCTGGGTGCGGCGTTAACCTACGTGGGTGATCGTTCTGGTGAAGCGGGTACAGGTTTTGAGCTGCCGGCTTACCACACCGTGGATTTGCTCGCCCATTACAAGGCGACGGAGAATGTCACCGTGGGGTTGAACCTGAATAACCTGTTCGATGAGAAGTATTACGAGCGCTCCTACAGCAGGTACTGGGCCAACCCCGGCGAGCCGCGCAACCTCACAGTCAGCTTGACCCTCAATCTCTGACGAACATTGGACTAAATGTGGGAGGGGGCTTGCCCCCGATCGCAGTGTGTCAGTCAGTATATCTGTCACTGATCCACCGCTATCGGGAGCAAGCCCCCTCCCACATTTGAGTCACCGCAAGGCTTGACTACAAGGCAACGGGCGCTCGTTCGCACAGGGTATTAAGCGCCGCCGCCCACTGCGGGTCATCATTCAGGCACGGCACCAGCACCAACTCCTCGCCCCCTGCCGCGCGAAACTGCTCGCGACCGCGATCACCAATTTCTTCCAGGGTCTCGATGCAGTCGGCGACAAATGCCGGGCACATGACCAGCAACTTTTTCACGCCTTGCTGGGCCAACGCCTCCAGGCGTGCCTCGGTGTAGGGCTCGATCCACTTCGCCCGACCCAGGCGCGATTGAAACGCGACCGACCATTTGCCATCGGGCAAACCGGCGCGCTCGGCAAAATCCCGGGCAACGCTGAAGCATTGCGCGCGATAGCACGTGGCGAGCACTTGAGGTGACGCATTCTTGCAGCAGTCGGCATCCTTGAAGCAATGCCCGCCAGTAGGGTCGAGCTTTTTCAGATGCCGCTCGGGCAAGCCATGGAAACTCAGCAACAAATGATCGTAATCCTGCTCCAGGTGAGCGCGGGCGCTGGTCACCAGAGCATCCAGATATTCCGGCTGATCGTAGAAGGGTTGCAGGATCGAAAACTGGATATTCAGTTTCTTGTCGCGCACCACACGCTTGGCCTCCTCCACCACCGTGGTCACGGTGCTGTCGGCAAACTGCGGATACAACGGCGCCAGCGTGACATTCTGGATGCCCTGGGCGGCCAAGCGCGTCAGGGTGGTTTCCAAGGACGGCTCGCCATATCGCATCGCCAGCTCCACCGGGCCATGGGTCCACTGCGCGGTCATCTGCTGTTGCAGGCGACGGCTCAGCACCACCAGCGGCGAACCCTCGTCCCACCAGATCGATGCGTAGGCATGGGCCGATTGCTCGGGACGCTTGATCAGGATCAGCGACACCAGCAAGCGCCTTACCGGCCAAGGCAAGTCGATCACGTAGGGATCCATCAGGAATTGATTGAGGTAGCTGCGCACATCGGCCACCGAAGTGGACTTTGGCGAGCCCAGGTTGACCAGTAACAACGCGTGATCCGTCATGCAACATCCTATCTCTAGAGGCGGCTGGACAAGTCGTCCAGAGCCGCACGCAATTCAGTGAACTGGAAAGTGAAACCCGCCGCCAACAGCCGCTCGGGCAGTGCCTTTTGCCCGCCCAGCAACAGGCCGGACAACTCTCCCAGACCAACCTTCAACGCGAAGGCCGGCATCGGCATGAATGCCGGGCGGTGCAACACCTGGCCCAGGGTCTTGGCAAACTCGCGGTTACGCACCGGGTGAGGCGCGCAGGCATTATAAGGACCGCTGGCGTCTTCCTTGTGCAGAAGAAAATCAATCAGGGCGATTTGATCCTTGATGTGCACCCAGGGCATCCACTGCCGGCCCTTGCCGATCGGCCCGCCCAGCGCCAGTTTGAACGGCAGCAACAGGCGCGACAAAAAGCCGCCCTCGGCCGCCAGCACCAGGCCGGTGCGCACCAGCACCACACGTATGCCCAGGGCTTCAGCACGCTGGGCGGTTTCTTCCCAGGCAATACACAGCTGGCTAGGGAAATCATCCAGTACCGGGCCGCTGGCCTCAGTCAATTCGCGCTCGCCGCCGTCGCCATACCAACCCACGGCGGAACCGGAGATCAGTACCGCAGGTTTTTGCTCCAGGCTCTCCACCCACGCCAGCAGGGTTTCGGTGAGGCTGATGCGACTGCTCCACAGCAACGCCTTGCGCTTGTGGGTCCAGGGCCGATCGGCAATGGGGGCACCCGCCAGGTTGACCACCGCGTCCACCGTGCCGATCACCTCCTGCAGGTGAGCAACCCCAAGCACCTGCGCACCGCACACCCGGGCAACCGTTTCTGGTTGTCGGCTCCACACCGTCAGTCGATGGCTCTGGGCAAGCCAGTGCTTGCAGAGTAGACGGCCAATCAGGCCGGTACCGCCGGTCAGCAAAATATGCATGGGACTCTCCTCATGTAACCTTCGCCGCCGCTCACTGGTCTATTTTATAAGCAGGGATCAATTTGATAATCGAGCGTGACGGATGTTTAAGCCTTAACTTTAACCATAGGTCACGCCACACATTCAGGCACGCCAAAACTTATACCAAAAAACAATATTGTACAGCTATTGGTGTCGGCGTAGTCTGTACCCAACGGTAAAACGAGGCCTCCCATGACTGTTCCCATCGCGATCATTGGTACCGGCATCGCCGGTCTCTCCGCCGCCCGAGCGTTACAAGACGCGGGGCACGCTGTACAACTCTTCGATAAAAGCCGCGGCAGCGGTGGCCGCATGTCCAGCAAGCGCAGTGACGCCGGTGCGCTGGACATGGGCGCGCAATACTTCACCGCCCGTGACCGGCGCTTCGTCAACGAAGTGCAGCGCTGGCAAAGCAACGGCTGGGCTGAGCAGTGGAAGCCCCAACTGTACAACTTCAAGTCCGGCCAGCTGACGCCCTCTCCCGATGAACAGATCCGCTGGGTCGGCACACCGCGCATGAGCGCCATTACGCGCGCGTTGCTTGATGACTTGCCGGTGGAATTCGGTTGCCGTATCACTGAGGTGTTCCAGGGCACGCATCACTGGAACCTGCTCGACGCCGATGGTGACAGCTACGGCCCCTTCAGCCACGTGATCATCGCCACACCGGCGCCCCAGGCCACTGCCCTGCTGGCCGCCGCGCCCAAGCTGGCGAGTGCTGCGGCCGGGGTGAAGATGGACCCGACCTGGGCCATTGCCCTGGCCTTCGATCACCCCCTGGATACGCCGATGGAAGGCTGTTTCGTGCAAGACAGCCCCCTCGACTGGCTGGCGCGCAACCGCAGCAAACCCGGGCGTGACACCACCCTCGACACCTGGGTGCTGCACGCCACCAGCGCCTGGAGCAAGGCCCATCTGGACCTGCCCAAGGAAGCGGTGATCGAACACTTGCACGGTGCGTTCGCTGAGTTACTGCACTGCGCCATGCCCGCGCCGTCATTCAGCCTGGCACACCGATGGCTCTACGCCCGGCCGTCCAGCAGCCATGAATTCGGGGTGCTGGCCGACGCCGATCTGGGCTTGTTCGTCTGCGGTGACTGGTGCCTCTCCGGCCGCGTGGAGGGTGCCTGGCTCAGCGGTCAGGAAGCGGCGCGGCGCTTGATCGAACACTCGCAATGAATCGTATCAACCCCGCCAAACTGCTGCTGTCGAAATGGACGGCAGCACAGCCCCGCCACAAGGAAAAACACTTTCTGGTCACTGAAATATTTCGTGATGAAGAAGGCACTGTGCTGGAGATCGAACTGCAGGCCATCCTGACCCGACGCGCTGAGCGCTTGCCCTGGCAAACGTTGAAGGACCCTGAGGCCTGGCATATGGGCTGGAAATAGCTCGCCTGTAAAAACCTATACAAATTAATTGACTTGTACAACATCGAATCTATGATGAGATTAGTTGTACGGATTATTCGACTTGTACAGGATTCTTGCAGAGGTTTGCTTATGTCCAGCAATGCAAAACCGAAGATCGCCATCAGTGCCTGCCTCCTGGGTGAAAACGTGCGCTTCAACGGTGGGCATAAGCAATCCCTGCTGTGCACCCAGACCCTCAGCGACTATTTCGATTTTGTGCCGCTTTGCCCGGAAGTCGCCATCGGCCTGGGCATCCCTCGGGAGCCGATCCGCCTGGTGGGCGATCCTGCCGCGCCGCAGGCCGTTGGCACAGTAAACCGTGAACTCAACGTCACGCAGCCTCTGGACGACTACGGCCAGCGAATGGCCCGCGAACACACCGACCTGTGCGGCTACATCTTCATGCAGAAGTCGCCGTCCTGCGGCCTTGAACGGGTCAAGGTGTACCGCGACAACGGCACGCCTGTCGACGCTGGCGGGCGCGGTATCTACGCCCGGGCATTCTGCGCACGCCACCCCAACCTGCCGGTGGAAGAAGACGGCCGCCTGAATGATCCGGTACTGCGCGAAAACTTCCTGAGCCGCGTTTTCGTGTACGCCAGTTGGCAGCAATTGCTGGCCGAGGGCCTCACCCGCCACCGCCTGCTGACGTTCCACTCGCGCTATAAATACCTGCTGATGGCCCACAGCCCCGCGCATTACAAAAGCCTGGGGCATTTGCTCGGCAGCATGGGCAAGGAAGTCGATCTGCAGGCACTGGCCCACGGCTACTTCAGCGAGCTGATGGCAGGCCTGAAAAAGTGCGCCACCCGCGGCACTCATACCAACGTACTGCAACACATCAGCGGCTACCTCAAGCAGGCCATCAGCGACGATGACAAACAGGAAATGCAGACCGTCATCGGCCAATACCGCCACGGCATTGTGCCGCTGGTGGTACCGCTGACCCTGCTCAAGCATCACTTTCGCCAACATCCGGACCGTTACATCGCGCAACAGGCCTACCTGCAACCGCACCCGGAAAACCTCAGCCTGCGTAATGCGATCTAACCCATGAACCCTGCCTTGCTCGACGAACCCGGCGAAGACATTGCCCTGGCCCTGGAAAACGGCTGGTTGCCGATCCGCGAAGTGGCACGCCAGACCGGCGTCAACGCCGTGACCCTGCGCGCCTGGGAACGCCGCTATGGCCTGATCGTGCCCCAGCGCACGCCCAAGGGGCATCGGCTGTTCAGCGCCGGACACGTGCAACGCATCCATACCATCCTCACATGGCTCAATCGCGGCGTGCCGGTCAGCCAGGTCAAGGATTTGATCGATTCGGCCCAACCCAATGCCGAGCCGATGGAAAACGAATGGCACAGCCTGCGCCAGCATCTGCTCAGTGCCATCAGCGAGCTGGCGGAACGCCGGGTCGACGATGCTTTCAACCAAGCCATGGCGCTCTACCCGCCGCGTACCTTGTGCGAACAATTGATGCTGCCGCTGCTCAGGGAGCTGGAGCAGCGTTGGCAGGGCCAGTTCGGCGCGCAGATGGAGCGGGTGTTTTTCCTGTCCTGGCTGCGCAGCAAGTTCGGCGCGCGGATTTATCACAACAATCGCCAGCTTCACGGCGCACCGCTGCTGCTGATCAACCATTCCGACTTGCCACTGGAACCGCACTTGTGGCTCAGCGCCTGGCTGGCCAGCAGTGCCGATTGCCCAGTGGAAGTATTTGACTGGCCGCTGCCGGCCGGCGAATTGGCACTGGCGGTCGAGCATCTGCAACCGCGTGCCGTGCTGCTGTACTCAAGCAAGGCCCTCCATTTGTCGGCACTCACAAAACTATTGGGCGGCGTCAGTTGCCCAATATTGATTGCCGGCTCAACGGTGTGCATCCACCACGCCGAGTTGGCCGCATTAACCCTTGAGATCCCTGAATTGTCCGTGGCCGAAGATCCGTTGTCGGCCCACCAGTTACTGATCCAGCGTGGAATTGTCTAAATGCATTTGATCTGGCTGCGCACCGACCTGCGCCTGCACGACAATACAGCCCTGGCTGCCGCGAGCCAGCGCGGCCCGGTCGCGGCCATTTACCTGGTCACGCCCGAGCAGTGGCTGGCCCATGATGACGCGCCGTGCAAAGTTGACTTCTGGCTGCGCAACCTGCGGCAGTTGGGCCAGGCGCTGGACAAACTGAACATCCCGCTGCTGATCCGCCACGCGGCGACCTGGGACCAGGCACCGAAAGTGCTGAGCGAAGTATGCCGGCAACTGTCGGTTGAATCGGTGCACGTCAACGAGGAATACGGCATCCACGAAAGCCAGCGCGATGCTGCCGTGGCCAAGGCCCTGGAAGCGAGCGGGGTGACCTTTCACAGCTATCTGGACCAGCTGTTGTTCCAGCCGGGCAGCGTACTGACCAAGACCGGAACCTACTTCCAGGTGTTCAGCCAGTTCCGCAAAGTCTGCTACAACCGCCTGCACACTGCCCTGCCCCGCCTGGTGGCAACGCCCAAGGCACAGGCCAGGCTTGAGTTGCAAAGCGATCCTGTGCCGACAACGGTGGCAGGTTTCGAGCCGCCCAGCGACAGCTTGCGCGCCCTCTGGCCCGCCGGTGAAGACGAAGCGCGTCGCCGTCTCGACGCCTTCGCCGACCAGCAGATCAGCTATTACAAGGACGAGCGCGACTTCCCAGCCAAACCCGGCACCAGCCAGTTGTCCGCCTACCTCGCCGCCGGGGTGGTGTCGCCGCGCCAGTGCCTGCACGCCGCGCTACAAACCAACCAGGGCGAGTTCGAGAGCGGCGACATCGGCGCCATCACTTGGATCAATGAGTTGCTGTGGCGCGAGTTCTACAAACATATCCTGGTCGGCTACCCCCGGGTATCCCGGCACCGCGCCTTTCGCCCGGAAACCGAAGCGCTAGTCTGGCGCGACGCACCTGAGGATTTGGCCGCCTGGCAACAGGCGCGCACCGGCCTGCCGATCATCGACGCGGCCATGCGCCAACTGCTGGAAACCGGTTGGATGCACAATCGTCTGCGCATGGTCGTGGCGATGTTCCTGACCAAGAACCTGCTGATCGACTGGCGCGAAGGTGAGCGCTTCTTCATGCGGCACCTGATCGACGGCGACCTGGCGGCCAACAACGGCGGCTGGCAGTGGAGTTCATCGACCGGCACCGACTCGGCACCGTACTTCCGGATTTTCAGCCCGCTGAGCCAATCGGAAAAATTCGACGGCGACGGCCTCTTCATCAAGCGCTGGCTGCCGGAGCTCGCCGCTCTGAACAAAAAAGAGGTGCATAACCCCGCAGCGGCCGGCTTGTTTGGCGCGGCAGACTACCCGCCGGCCATCGTCGACCTGAAGCAGTCCCGGGAGCGTGCCTTGGCGGCCTTTCGCAGCCTGCCTTCACGCCAGGAGATGGCCGATCATGAGTGACTTCCTGCGCCGCTTCGCCCACAGCTTCGCCACGCTGGACAAGCAAAACCTGCATCTGCTCGACAGCCTGTACAGCGAGGACATCGCGTTTACCGACCCACTGCATGAAGTCCATGGTCTGCCTGCGCTGCGGCGCTACTTCACCGAGTTGTACAGCAACGTCAGCCAACTGCAGTTCGACTTCCACGGCTTCGATGCCGTGGCCGAAGGCGAAGGTTACCTGCGCTGGACCATGAAGTTTCGCCACCCGCGCCTCTCGGGCGGCAAGGTGATTCAAGTGCAGGGCTGTTCCCATTTGATGTGGCACGACAAGGTCTATCGTCATCGTGACTATTTCGATGCCGGTGCCCTGCTCTATGAACACGTACCGGTACTCGGACGTATCGTCAGTTGGTTGAAAAGGAGAATGGGATGAGCCTTGCACCCCGACGTTATTGGCTGACCGGCGCCAGCAGCGGCATCGGTGCCGCGCTGGCCGTGGAGTTGCTCAACAGCGGCGCCCACGTGGCACTCAGCTCCCGCACCAAAGGCCCGCTGGAAGCGCTCGCCCATCGCTATCCGGGGCAAGTGCTGGTGGTGGCCGGCGACCTGACCAACAGCCAGACCGTGCGCGAGATCGGTGAACGTATCGGCGAGGCCTGGGGTGCCCTGGACACGGTGATCCTTAATGCCGGCACCTGTGAATATGTCGACGCCCGGCAATTTGACTCCTCGATCATCGAGCACGTAGTGCGCACCAATCTGCTGGCCAGCAGTTATTGCATCGAGGCCGCGCTGCCGCTGTTGCGTGCCGGGCTTACCCCGCACCTGGTGGGCGTAGCCAGCGCCGTGACTTACCTGCCAATGCCCCGCGCCGAAGCCTATGGCGCGTCCAAGGCCGGGCTGCGCTACCTGTTCGAATCCCTGCGCATCAGCCTGTCGCCGGAAAACATCGACGTCACGGTGATCAGCCCTGGCTTTGTGGACACGCCGCTGACCGAGCGCAATGATTTCCCGATGCCCCTGAGTTGGTCCGCCAACAAGGCAGCGCGGCATATCTTTGCAAAACTGGAAAAGCGCCCGCTGGAGATCGCTTTCCCGGCGATGTTCATCGCCACCCTGTGGCCGTTGTCCAAGCTGCCCAACCGGGCGCAATTGATCATCGGCAAGCGCATGCTGCGCAGCCCACCGCCGCACAAGGACGATCTGTGAAGATCGCCATCATCGGCAGCGGTATCGCCGGGCTGACCAGCGCCTATCTGCTCAGCCGCCGCCACGACATTACGTTGTTCGAAGCGGGTGATTGCATCGGCGGGCATACCCATACGGCCAACGTGACGGTCGAGGGAAAAAGCTATGCGGTGGATACAGGCTTCATCGTGTTCAATGACTGGACCTACCCTAATTTCATCCGCCTGCTGGGCCAGATTGGCGTCCAATTCAAACCCACCGAGATGAGTTTTTCGGTGTGCGACCAAAGCACCGGTTTCGAGTACAACGGCAACAACCTTAACAGCCTGTTTGCCCAGCGCCGCAATCTTCTGTCGCCGGGCTTCTGGGGCATGTTGCGCGATATCCTGCGCTTCAACCGCCAGGCCCCCCTGGACCTGCAAGCGCAGCGCATCAGCGCCGAGATGACCCTCGGCGACTACCTCGCAGCCGGCGGTTATGGCCCCAGGTTTATCCGGCACTACATCGTGCCGATGGGCGCGGCGATCTGGTCGATGTCCCTGGTCGACATGCTCAACTTTCCGCTGCAGTTCTTTGTGCGCTTCTTCAAGAACCACGGCTTGCTCTCGGTGAGCAACCGCCCGCAATGGTGCGTGATCGAAGGCGGCTCCAGCTGCTATATCGAACCGCTGACCCGCAGCTTTATCGAACAGATACGACTCAATTGCCCTGTGCATAAGGTGCAACGCATGGACGATGGCGTGGTTATCCACAGTCCCGCCGGCAGCGAAACCTTCGACCGTGTGGTGTTCGCCTGCCACAGCGATCAGGCCCTGGCCTTGCTCGCCGATCCCAGCCAGGCTGAACAGGAGATCCTCGGCGCCCTGCCCTACGCCAACAACGACGTGGTGCTGCACACCGATACGCGCCTGCTGCCCGAGCGCAAATTGGCCTGGGCCAGCTGGAATTACCGGCTGACCGGCAAGCAGCAGCCCCAGGCCGCTGTGACCTACGACATGAACATTCTGCAAGGTATCGACAGCGCCACCACCTTTTGCGTCAGCCTCAACCAGACGCAGATGATCAACCCGTTGAAGATCCTTGCGCGCTACACCTATGCCCATCCGCAGTACAGCCTGGCCGCCGTGGCCGCTCAAGCCCGCTGGGAAGAACTGCACGGTGCGCGCAACACCTTCTACTGCGGTGCCTACTGGGCCAACGGCTTTCACGAAGACGGTGTGGTCAGCGCCCTGCGCGTAGCCCAAGCCTTTGGGGAAACCCTGTGAACAGCGCCCTGTACAGCGGCTGGATCGCCCATCGCCGGTTTGCGCCCAAGGCCCACGCCTTTCGCTACCGCATCGGCCTGCTGTACCTGGACCTCAGTGAAGAGAATGAAGTGCTTGGGCTGTCGCCCCTGGCCGGCCGAAGTCGCTTGGCGCCCTTCGGTTTCCGCCAGCAGGACTACCTGCGTGAATTCACCCGCCACGGCATGAGCTTGAGCGATGCCGTGCGCCACGAAGTCGGCAAGGCACTGGGGCGTACACCCCAGGGCGTTATCTGCCTACTGACCCAGGCCCGCAGTTGGGGCCTGGCTTTTAATCCTGTGAGTTTCTTCTACTGCTTCGAGGCCGACGGACGATTGGCCGCGATCCTGTGTGAAGTGACCAACACCCCCTGGCGCGAGCGCTATCACTACGTGCTGCCGGCCCAGGCGCTCGCCGCCGATGAGCACCAGCATTTCGCCGTGGCCAAGGCTTTTCATGTGTCGCCCTTTTTGCCTCGCGACCTTGAATACCGCATGAGTTTCAGCCCGCCCGCCGCCAGGCTCGGCGTGCACATGGCCGACTGGCAGGGCACGCAAAAACTCTTCGACGCCACCCTGAGCCTGGAACGCCAACCTCTGAGCCGCGCGAGCCTGCATGGTTATTTATGGCGTTTTCCCTGGATGACTGCCAAGACTTGCCTGGCGATCTACTGGCAAGCCTTGCGCCTGTTGCTCAAGCGCACACCGATTTTTTCCCACCGAGCCGCCGACGGCGTCTCTCGCACCGCAGTCGGGTACACCAAGGATCGCCAACATGAAATCCCCTAGCTTATCGGTCAAGGCCAACCGCCTGAACGTCAACGGTGTGACCGCCGCCCTGTTACGCAAGGGCGTGCTGCGCCAGTTCAGCCAATTGCGTCATGGTCAGTTGGTGATCATCGAAGACGGCGAGCGGCAAGTCTTCGGCGCCCGGGAAGCGCACCTGCTGGGGGAGATCCAGATTCTCGACTCGGCGGCCTGGGGCCTGGTGGCGGCCAATGGTTCAATCGGTGCCGGCGAAGCGTTTATCCACGGTTACTGGACCAGCCCGGACCTTACCGCCGTGGTCCGGGTGATGGTCAGCAACCTGGACGTTCTCGACGCCATGGAGGGTGGCCTGGCACGCCTGGCCCGGCCGTTCACCCAAGGCTTGCATTGGCTCAACCGCAACACGCGCAAGGGTGCGCAGAAAAACATTGCCGCCCATTATGACCTGGGCAACGACCTGTTCGAAGAGTTCCTCGACCCCACCATGATGTACTCGGCGGCGCAGTTCCTGACGCCCGATGACACCCTGGAACAGGCGCAACTGAACAAGTTGGCGCGTATCTGCCAGAAGCTGGCGCTCAAGCCCAGCGATCATCTGCTGGAAATCGGCACCGGCTGGGGCAGCATGGCGCTGTATGCGGCGCAGCACTACGGTTGCAAGGTCACCACCACGACCTTGTCCAAGGAGCAGTTCGCCTACACCGCGCAACGCATCCAGGCACTGGGCCTGCAAGATCAAGTGACCTTGCTGCTAAGCGACTACCGTGACCTCACCGGCACGTACGACAAGCTGGTATCGATCGAAATGATCGAAGCAGTGGGCCATCGCTTCCTGCCCACCTATTTCAAGCAATGTGCCCATTTGCTCAAGCCCGACGGCCTGATGCTGCTACAAGCCATCACCATCCGCGAACAACGCTTCGAGCAGGCCAAGCGCAGCGTCGACTTTATCCAGCGCTATATCTTCCCTGGCGGCGCCTTGCCCTGTGTACAAAACATGCTGCAGATCGTCAGCCGCGACACAGACATGAACCTGTTGCACATGGAAGACTTCGGCCTGCACTACGCACGCACCCTGCGCCTGTGGCATGAGAACTTTCGTCGCGCCCATGGCCGCCTCACCGAATTGGGCTACGACGAGTACTTCCTGCGTTTGTGGGAGTTTTACCTGTGCTACTGCGAGGGCGGCTTCATGGAACGCACCATTGGTACGGCGCAATTGCTGCTGGCCAAACCGGCGGCGATCAACCCACCGTTGCTCGGGCGCTTCAGTGCTTAAACCCTTGGCCAACGCTGTACTGTTCCAGTGCGGCTGGTTTGCCTGCGTGCTCGGCGGCGATAGCCTGTGGCTGCTGGTGGGCGTGGCGGTACTGGGAATCCATTGGCTGTGGATAAGTTCGCCGGCTGATGACGGCGTGCTTATCGTGACAGTGACACTCGCAGGCACGCTGCTGGACACGCTATTACGCACCCTGGGAGTTTTCCACTTCAGCGAGCCCGGGCCGATGATTCCATTCTGGTTGATGTTGTTATGGGCATTGCTGGCCACAACCTTGCGCCATTGCCTGGCCTGGAGCGCACGGCCCTGGTGGCTTGCCAGCCTGCTGGGCGCGGTGGGCGGGCCTCTGTCTTATTACGCAGGCAGCCAGTTGGCGGGGGTGAGTTTTGGCTACGCAACCCCAGCCACATTGATCGGCCTGGCGTTGTTATGGGCCATGCTGTTTCCCTTGCTGCATAGGGTCGCACGGGGATTGGAGAATTGACGCCCGTCCGAGCTTTAATACGCGCCTGACCGACTTGCCTTACACTGCGCGCCTATGACCAACATCCCCCATATTCAAATCACCGAACCTGCCGTCACCTGCTCGACGTGTGCGGCCTGCTGCTGCCAGTTGGAGGTCATGCTGATCACCGACACCGGCGTGCCGCAGCGCTTTATCGATACCGACGATTGGGGCGGTGAAGTGATGCTGCGCCTGGACGACGGCTGGTGCGCCGCGCTGGACCGGGACACGATGATGTGCACGATTTACGCGCTTCGGCCATTGATCTGCCGGGAGTTTGAGATGGGTGCGCCGGAATGCCTGGAAGAGCGCGAAGGCATCGCCACGGTCTATCGCTGACCTGTAGGAGCGAGCTTGCTCGCGAAAAATCTGAACGCACCACGTCAACCCAGATTCACTGCGTTATCGTTGACGTTCTTCGCGAGCAAGCTCGTTCCTACATTGCTTACAGCGGCATGGTGTAGTGCAACGAGTAGCTCTCTACCCCATCGTTATTGCTGCTGATACCGGCGTTGGAATAGTGCGTGGCGCGAATGCCCACTTCATGCCCGCCGTTGAAGCGCAGGCCGAAACCCAGGCGGTCTTCGAACTGAAAAGATTGGCCGATGTTGTTGTCTTCCAGACGGGTGCGGGAGAACAGTGCCACCCCGATACCGGCTTCGATATAAGGTTTGACCGACTCGCCGGCAAATTCATACACAAACACCGGCGAGAACGACAGGCTGCTTGCCCCTGCACGGTCATCACCTTCCCAATAGGTATAAGCGCCGCTCCAGTAGCCGGTCAGACGGCCAACGTTGCTTTGCATCCAGCTCTTATCCCAATCCGAGGTCAGGCCCAGTCGATAGGTCAACGTCGAATCACTGGTGCTCCCCAACCCGAACTCCAGGCCAGCGGCCTGGGCTGAAACAGAGTGTCCCAACACAGCGGCCGCAATCGCAGCCAAACAGAACAAGCGCTTCATAAGAAACATCCTTTCCGAACGAAGTTATATGGTTTTAAACAGGCTAACTGGCTATAGAAGCTGAGGCATAGACGGAAGTTCAGCTTTTTTCAGCGCATTTCACGAAATTTTCACGAAGCAAAGCTTCGCACAATTCCGGGCTGTTTCCATAGTGTCGGTAGGATATTTCTTAAGTGAAACAGATCACCGCTGGTCCAGAACTGTGCAGGTTCAGGATCGCCAGCGGCCAGCAGGTCGCGCTCACCTAATAAGCGCTTGAGCTGGCGCGCCACGGCGGCGCCGGTATCAATGAGGATAATGTTGGGGGGCAGCATCTGCGCCAGCAGTGGCTTGAGAAAGGGATAGTGGGTGCAACCTAGGATGATGGTGTCGCAACCGGCGCCGACCAGTGGTTCGACATAGCCCTGCAACAACCTGTGCAGGACAGGGCTGTCCAGGTCGCCGGTTTCGATCAACTCCACCAGGCCCGGGCACGGCTGGGTAACCACTCGCACATCGGTGGCGAAGCGGTCGAGCAAGGCGGCAAACTTGGCGCTTTGCAGGGTGCCGGTGGTAGCGAGCACACCGACGACGCCACTGCGCGTGGCGGCAGCGGCGGGCTTGACCGCAGGCTCCATGCCGACCAACGGCCAATCGGGGTAGTCCCGGCGCAAATCGGCAACGGCGGCGACGGTGGCCGTGTTACAGGCAATCACAAACGCCTTCGCGCCGCGCTCGCGGAAAAACTCAGCGACGGAACGGGAACGCTCGAGAATGAATGCCGGGGTTTTCTCGCCATAAGGTATATGCCCACAGTCGGCCACGTACAACAGTGACTCATGGGGCAATAATTGCTGGATTTCCTCCAGCACCGTCAGGCCACCAATGCCGGAGTCGAACACACCGATGGGCGCACCCTTAACCATGCTGGGGCCCGCAGACGCTGCAACCAGGGTCACGCTTGACGCGCAGCTCGCGAAAGCGCGTGGTCAGGGCATCGATCAGCAACAACCGGCCCACCAGTGGCTCGCCAAAACCCGCCAGCAGTTTCAAGGCTTCCAGCGCTTGCAAGCTGCCGACCAGGCCCACTAACGGCCCGACTACCCCGGCTTCGCTGCAGGTCAGTTCGGTGTCGCTGCCATGCCCATATAAACAGTGGTAGCACGGGCTGTCGGCGCGCCGTGGATCGAACACCGACAATTGCCCCTCCAGGCGAATCGCCGCGCCACTGATCAACGGCTTGCCGGCGGCGATACAGGCAGCGTTGACCGCCTCGCGGGTAGAGAAGTTGTCGCTGCAATCAAGCACCACGTCCACTGCGGCGACGGCGGCGGCCAGCGAGTCGGCATCCAGCGCGGAGCGATGGGCGACCAAGGTGATTTCCGGGTTGATCGCGCTCAGGCGACGCAGGGCCGAATCGACTTTGGTCTGCCCCACGCTGTCGGTGTCGTGGATGATCTGGCGTTGCAGGTTGGTCAGGTCGACGGTATCAAAGTCGGCCAGGTGCAATTCGCCCACGCCGGCGGCGGCGAGATACAGCGCAACCGGTGCGCCCAGGCCACCCAGGCCGACGATCAGCGCGCGACTCTGTTTCAGGCGCAATTGGCCGTCGACGTCGACATGCTGCAACAGAATCTGCCGGCTATAACGCAGCAGCTCCTGGTCGGTCAGCATGGGCGATGCCCCAGGGTGATACGTTCATGACCACCGAGGTCGATACGGCTATGTACGCTTTCAAAACCCTGGTTCAGCAGCAGGTCGCGCACCGCCGGGGCCTGGTCGTAGCCGTGTTCGAGCAACAACCAGCCACCGGCACGCAAGTGAGCTGGGGACTGCTGGATGATCAGGCGCAAATCGTCCAGCCCATCAGGGCCCGCCACCAGGGCGGTGGCGGGTTCGAAACGCACATCGCCGGCCACCAGGTGCGGATCATTGTCAGCAATGTACGGCGGGTTGCTGATGATCAGGTCAAAGCTGTGGCCTTGCAGGGCGCTGAACCAATGGCTGTTCAGCACCGTGGCGTTATTGAGGTGCAGGCGCTGGCGGTTGCGCTCGGCCAGGGCCACTGCTTCCAGCACGCGGTCGACGGCCGTGACCTGCCAGGCCGGGCGTTCGCTGGCCAACGCTAAGGCGATGGCGCCACTGCCGGTGCCCAGGTCGAGGACGTTGGCGGGCGTGGCGGGCAGCAACTCCAGGGCGGCCTCCACCAGCAGTTCTGTTTCCGGACGCGGGATCAACGTGTGCGGCGCGACCTCCAGGTCGAGCTTCCAGAAGCCCTGCTGGCCGAGGATATACGCCACCGGCTCACCGCTGCGGCGGCGCTGCAGGTAGCCGGCAAAGGTCAGCGCATCTTCGCTGCTGACGATCTTTTCCGGCCAGGTGTGCAGGTAGCTGTGCGACTTGCCCAAGGCAGCGGCCAGCAGCAACTCCACGTCGAGGCGCGCAGTCGGCGAATCGGGCAGGTCGGCGGCACGCAGCAGGCTGGCAATGATGGTCATTTATTCACCTATCGCCGCCAGTTGATCGGCCTGGTATTCGGCGAGCAACGGCTCGATCACCGCATCCACGCCACCGGCGAGAATCTCGTCCAGGGAGTATAGGGTCAGGTTGACCCGATGGTCGGTGACCCGGCCCTGGGCAAAGTTGTAGGTACGGATACGCTCGGAACGGTCGCCCGAGCCCACCAGCAGCTTGCGCTCGCTGGCAATCGCGTTGGCGGCGGCGCTGGTCTGCTGGTCGTTCAGCTTGGCCGACAGCCAGGACATGGCCCGCGCACGGTTCTTGTGCTGGGAGCGTTCTTCCTGGCACTCCACCACGATGCCCGACGGCAAGTGAGTGATACGGATTGCCGAATCGGTTTTGTTGACGTGCTGGCCACCCGCACCGGATGAGCGGTAGGTATCCACGCGCAAGTCCGCCGGGTTGATCTCGATGGCCTCCTGCTCGTCCGGCTCGGGCAGCACCGCCACGGTGCACGCCGAGGTGTGGATACGGCCCTGGGACTCTGTCGCCGGTACACGTTGTACGCGGTGGGCGCCGGATTCGAATTTCAGCTTGCCATAGACGTTGTCACCTTCGACCCGTGCAATGACTTCTTTATAGCCGCCGTGTTCACCTTCGTTCTCGGACAGGATCTCGACCCGCCAGCCGCGTCGTTCGGCATAGCGCGAGTACATGCGAAACAGATCGCCGGAGAAAATCGCGGCCTCGTCGCCACCGGTGCCGGCACGGATTTCGAGGTACACGTTGCGCCCGTCGTTCGGGTCCTTGGGCAACAGCATGCGTTGCAGGTCGCCTTCCAGCTCGGCGAGCTTTTCCTTGGCTTCGCGGACTTCTTCCACGGCCATTTCACGCATGTCAGGGTCGCTGTCCTTGAGCAGCGCCTGGGCGCCTTCAAGGTCGGCCTGCACTTTGGTGAGGCTTTTGTAGGTAGCTACAATGGGTTCAACTTCTGCGTATTCCTTGGAATAAGCACGGAACTTGGCCTGATCAGAAATGACCTCGCCATCGCCGAGCAAGGCGGTCAGTTCTTCGAAACGGTCCTGGAGCACGTCCAGTTTATTGAGCAGTGACGCTTTCATTGCGGTTTTTTATCCGAAGAGCTGTCTGACGCGCCCTCACCGAGGGCAAAGAGTTCCTGGGCCATGGCCAGCGCATCGAGGCGGCCTTCGGCAGTAAGCTTTTTCAACTGGACGCTGGGAGCGTGGAGCAGCTTGTTGGTCAGGCCACGGGCCAATTGCATCAGCACCTCTTCGGCGCCGCTGCCGTTGGCCAGCATCCGCTGGGCCTTGAGCAACTCTTCATCACGCAGGCGTTCGCCCTGCTGACGATACGCCTTGAGCACATCCACCGCCGCCAATTCACGCAGGCGCACCATGAAATCTTCGGCGCCGACGCTGACCATTTCCTCGGCGGCCTGGGCGGCGCCCTGGCGGCTCTTGAGGTTCTCGGCAACCACCTCATGCAGATCGTCGACGCTATAGAGGTAAACGTCGTCCAACTCGCCGACTTCGGGTTCGATATCCCGGGGAACGGCGATGTCCACCATGAAGATCGGCTTGTGCTTGCGCAGCTTCAACGCGCTTTCGACCGCGCCCTTGCCAAGGATCGGCAACTGGCTGGCGGTGGAGCTGATGACGATATCACTGCGTACCAATTCAGCCGGGATATCCGACAGCAGCACGGCGTGGGCACCGAACTGCTCGGCAAGGATACTCGCTCGTTCAAGGGTACGGTTGGCGACCACAATACGCTTCACGCCCAGGTCATGCAGGTGACGGGCCACCAGGGTGATGGTTTCCCCGGCGCCAATCAGCAAGGCCTGGCTACGCTGCAAATCGCTGAAAATCTGCTTGGCCAGGCTCACGGCGGCAAAGGCCACGGAAACCGGGTTTTCGCCGATAGCCGTGTCGGTGCGCACCTGCTTGGCGGAATTGAACGTAGCCTGGAACAGCCGGCCCAGCAACGGGCCGACAGTGCCGGCCTCACGCGCCACGGCATAGGCGGATTTCATCTGGCCAAGAATCTGCGGCTCGCCCAGCACCAGCGAATCGAGGCCGGCCGCCACGCGCATCATGTGACGAACTGCCGCATCCTCTTCATGCACATAGGCACTGGCGCGCAGGTCATCGAGGCTCAAATGGTGATAATCGGCCAGCCAGCGCAGTACGACATCCGCGCAAAGATGTTCCTGCTCTATATAGAGCTCGCTGCGATTGCAGGTCGAAAGGATCGCAGCTTCGCGGCTGTCGGTGAGCCGGCAGAGCTGCTGCAGGGCCTCAACCAACTGCTCTGGCGTAAACGCCACGCGCTCGCGCACGTCTACGGAGGCAGTCTTGTGGTTAATACCGAGTGCGAGGAAGGCCATTCAATATCGCTGATGATGTCGGGAAGCCGACAATTGTCCTACTTCGAAAGATCCAGAACAACCACCGTCGTCTATTGTCCCTATACCTTATGCCTATAAATGCACCCTGCAGGAGCGAGCTTGCTCGCGAAAAACGTAGCAATACAGCTGAGTGCCAGGCTTGCCGCGCTATCGTTGACGATCTTCGCGAGCGAGCTCGCTCCTACAAAGGCAGCAATAGTCGTATTCCGAGTGCCCCGGTTATGTTTGGCCGAAGGCTTGTGTCATGATGATCCGACCGCAGGTTAGTCGTCCTCTTCCTATATGAATAGATCTTCCGCGTTGCTCCTTGCTTTTGTCTTCCTCAGCGGCTGCCAGGCCATGGCACCCGTTTCGCCGGACGCTGCGCCGCCGGCGGAAGACAGCACCCCCGCCCCTGAAAAGGCCAAGGTTTATTCCTCGTTCAGTGAAGAAACGATCTACAGCCTGCTGACCGCTGAATTGGCCGGCCAGCGCAATCGTTTTGATATTGCGCTGGATAATTATGTAACCCAGGCCATCAACACCCAGGACCCGGGCATCTCCGAACGAGCCTTTCGCATCGCCGAATACCTGGGCGCCGACCAGGCTGCGCTGGACACTTCGCTGATCTGGGCAAAAAACGCCCCGGACGACCTGGAAGCCCAACGTGCAGCTGCGGTGCAATTGGCACGTGCGGGCCGTTATGACGACTCTATGGTCTATATGGAGAAAGTCCTGCAGGGCAAGGGCGACACACATTTCGACTTCCTTGCGCTGTCGGCCGCCGACACCGACCAGGACACGCGCAATGGCCTGATGAAAAGTTTCGACCGCCTGCTGCAAAAACACCCGAAGAACAGCCAACTGGTGTTCGGCAAGGCCCTGTTGTTGCAACAGGATGACGAAGCCGACGCCGCACTCAAGTTGCTGGAACAAAACCCACCGGAAGACGGCGAGATCGCGCCGATCCTGCTGCGCGCACGCCTGCTGCAAAACCTCAACCGCGGCAAGGAAGCGATTCCGCTGCTGGAAAAAAGCATCAAGAAATACCCGGACGATAAGCGCCTGCGCCTGACTTACGCACGCATGCTGGTGGAGCAGGACCGCATGGAGGACGCCAAAGTGCAGTTCGCCAATCTGGTCCAGCAATACCCGGACGACGACGAACTGCGTTATTCCCTGGCACTGGTCTGCCTGGAAGCCAAGGCCTGGGATGAGGCCAAGGGCTACCTGGAAGAGCTGATCGAGCGTGACAGCCACGTGGACTCGGCGCACCTGAACCTTGGCCGCATCGCCGAAGAGCGCAACGACCCGCAGGCAGCTCTGCTGGAATACGCCCAGGTCGGCCCCGGCAACGACTACCTGCCGGCCCAACTGCGCCAGGCCGACATCCTGATGAGCAACGGCCGTACCGACGAGGCGGAAAAACGCCTGGCCGCGGCCCGCGATGCTGAGCCGGACTACGCTATCCAGCTGTACCTGATCCAGGCCGAGACTTTGTCGGCCAACAAGCAGGGCGAACGCGCCTGGAAGCTGCTGCAACAAGCATTGCTGCAATACCCTGACGATTTGAACCTGCTGTATACCCGCGCCATGCAGGCGGAAAAACGCAATGACCTGGCCCAGCTGGAAAAAGACCTGCGGCTGATCATCAAGCGCGACCCGGACAACGCCATGGCCCTCAATGCCCTGGGTTACACCTTGTCCGACCGCACCACGCGCTATGCCGAAGCCAAAGTGTTGATCGAACAAGCCCACCAGCTCAACCCGGAAGACCCGGCCGTGCTCGATAGCCTGGGCTGGGTGAACTATCGCCTGGGCAACCTCGACGAAGCCGAGCGTTTGCTGCGCCAGGCACTGGAGCGTTTTCCCGATCAAGAAGTTGCCGCACACCTGGGCGAAGTGCTCTGGGCTAAAGGCAAGCAGCGCGAAGCGCGACAAATCTGGGAAAAATTCCTCAAGGAACAACCCGAAAGCCCCATCCTGCGCGGCACCATCAAGCGCCTGACCGGATCCGAGACCCTTTAAGCTTATGTTCTTGCGCCACATTATTGTTTTCAGCTTCATCGCCTTGCTCGCCGGTTGCGCGGGCATAGGCAGCCGCGAATCCGTTGAAGGCCAGGGCAGCCCGGCGCAATGGAAACAACACAAGGACCAACTGAGCAGTATCGATGGCTGGCAGATCGAGGGCAAAGTCGGCGTTCGTGCGCCGAAAGACTCTGGCAGCGGTACCCTGTTCTGGCTGCAACGCCAGGACTACTACGATATTCGTCTCTCGGGCCCGCTGGGCCGGGGCGCGGCGCGCCTGACCGGCCGACCGGGGCAAGTGAGCCTGGAAGTGGCCAACCAGGGCCGCTACGAAGCAAGCTCTCCGGAAGAACTGCTGGAGCAGCAGATCGGCTGGAAGCTGCCTGTCTCGCATCTGGTCTGGTGGGTACGCGGCTTGCCGGCGCCCGATAGCAAGAGTCGCCTGAGCCTCAACGGCGATAGCCGCCTGGCCACGCTGGAGCAGGATGGTTGGCAGGTGGAGTACTTGAGCTACGTTGAACAAGGCGGTTATTGGCTGCCCGAACGCATCAAGCTGCACGGCACCGACCTTGACGTCACGCTGGTGATCAAGGACTGGCAACCGCGCAAGCTGGGGCAATAACGTGACTGAACGCCTGACCCTGCCCTCGCCAGCCAAACTCAATCTGATGCTGCACATCCTCGGGCGCCGTGAAGACGGTTACCACGAATTGCAGACGCTGTTTCAATTCCTCGACTACGGCGATGAGCTGACCTTCGCCGTACGCGACGATGGCGTGATCCATCTGCATACCGAATTCGAAGGTGTGCCCCACGATAGCAATCTGATTGTGAAGGCTGCGAAAAAACTTCAGCAACAATCTGGCACCTCGCTCGGCATCGATATCTGGATCGACAAGATCCTGCCTATGGGCGGAGGTATCGGTGGCGGCAGCTCAAATGCCGCAACCACATTGCTGGGCCTCAATCACCTGTGGCAACTGGGCTGGGACCACGACCGCCTGGCTGCACTGGGCCTCACACTCGGCGCCGACGTCCCGGTTTTCGTGCGTGGGCACGCCGCGTTTGCCGAAGGCGTGGGGGAGAAACTCACCCCTGTAGAGCCCGAAGAACCTTGGTATGTCGTGCTTGTGCCGCAAGTATCTGTAAGTACAGCAGAAATTTTTTCAGATCCGTTGTTGACACGTAACTCTTCTCCCATTAAAGTGCGCCCCGTTCCCAAGGGAAACAGTCGAAATGACTGCTTACCGGTTGTAGCAAGGCGTTATCCAGAAGTACGTAACGCTTTGAATTTGTTAGGTAAATTTACCGAAGCAAAATTAACCGGAACTGGAAGTTGTGTGTTTGGGGGCTTCCCAAGCAAAGCTGAAGCTGATAAAGTCTCGGCCCTTCTTACAGAGACCCTTACAGGGTTTGTAGCAAAGGGAAGCAACGTTTCGATGTTGCATCGCAAGCTGCAAAGTCTGCTCTAAAAGGAATCGAGTGCTGGGCACTCGTTGCAACAGATACAGGGGCGTCGCCAAGCGGTAAGGCAGCAGGTTTTGATCCTGCCATGCGTTGGTTCGAATCCAGCCGCCCCTGCCATTTTCTAATACTCATCCAGGTTACCCTCAGCCTCTAGGTACTGCGCGTGTCCAAGATGATGGTCTTTACGGGGAATGCCAACCCCGATCTGGCTCGGCGTGTCGTACGTCAGCTGCATATCCCTCTCGGTGACATCTCTGTCGGTAAATTCTCCGACGGCGAAATTACAGCCGAGATCAATGAAAATGTCCGCGGTAAAGACGTCTTCATTATTCAGCCGACCTGCGCTCCGACCAACGATAACCTGATGGAACTCGTCGTGATGGCTGATGCCTTCCGCCGCTCCTCAGCGACTCGAATCACAGCTGTAATCCCTTACTTTGGTTATGCCCGTCAGGATCGCCGTCCGCGTTCCGCACGTGTGGCTATCAGCGCGAAAGTCGTTGCTGACATGCTGACCGTGGTGGGTATCGACCGTGTTCTCACGGTTGACCTGCACGCTGACCAAATCCAGGGGTTCTTCGATATTCCGGTAGATAACATCTACGGCTCCCCCGTCCTGGTGGATGACATCGAAGACCAGCGCTTTGAAAACCTGATGATCGTGTCCCCGGACATTGGCGGCGTCGTGCGTGCACGGGCTGTCGCCAAATCCCTGGGCGTGGATCTCGGGATCATCGACAAACGCCGTGAAAAAGCCAATCACTCTGAAGTGATGCATATCATCGGTGATGTCGAAGGGCGTACCTGTATTCTGGTTGATGACATGGTCGACACCGCCGGCACCCTGTGCCACGCGGCCAAAGCCTTGAAAGAGCACGGTGCGGCAAAAGTCTTCGCCTACTGCACACACCCTGTGCTGTCGGGCCGAGCGATCGAGAACATCGAGAACTCTATGCTGGACGAACTGGTGGTGACTAACACCATCCCGTTGTCCGCTGCTGCTCAAGCCTGTTCGCGTATCCGTCAACTGGATATTGCGCCGGTAGTTGCCGAGGCGGTTCGCCGCATCAGCAACGAAGAATCGATCAGCGCGATGTTCCGTTAAGGGTCAAACCTTCGGAGCACCTCACTGACGAAAAGCGCCCCGCCCCAGCATTCTGTTGGGGCGGGGCTTTTTTGCCCATATCGCCTTTAGCGCTGGTCGCAAACGCTGGGGCGAATGTGGTTATTTTGGAGATACAACATGAACGATTTTACCCTGAATGCTGAAGTGCGTTCCGACCTGGGGAAAGGTGCGAGCCGCCGCCTGCGTCGTCTCGCAAGCCTGGTTCCAGCTGTAGTCTACGGTGGCGAAAAAGCCCCTGAGTCCATCAGCATGCTGGCTAAAGAAGTAGCCAAGCTGCTCGAAAACGATGCTGCCTACAGCCACGTTATCGAACTGAACGTTGGCGGCAAGAAGCAGAACGTTATCATCAAGGCCCTGCAGCGCCACCCTTCCAAGGGCCACGTACTGCACGCTGACTTCGTACGCGTTGTAGCCGGCCAGAAACTGACCGCTATCGTGCCTGTGCACTTTGTTGGTGAAGAAGCTCCGGTCAAGAAAGGTGGCGTTGTTTCCCACACCACTACCGAGCTGGAAGTAAGCTGCCTGCCGAAAGACCTGCCTGAGTTCATCGAAGTCGACCTGTCGGCTGCTGAAATCGGCACCATCATCCACCTGTCCGACCTCAAGGCCCCTAAAGGCGTTGAGTTCGTTGCACTGGCTCACAACGACGACAAGGCTGTTGCCAACGTCCACGCGCCACGTGTTGTAGCAGAAGATGAAGCCGGCGAAACCGCTGCCGAGTAATACACTCTGCAACGAAGGAGCTTGAGGGAACATCGCGGACCGAACGTAGCGAGAAAGCGGGCAACAACGCGAAGTTTATCTCTGGATAAGTGAGCTCCTGTCGTCTACTTTCGCCGCACGCCGGTGTAGCGATGTTATCCACAACTCCAAAGGAAGGGCCCCTGTCGTGACTGCCATTAAACTGATCGTTGGCCTGGGAAATCCAGGCGCCGAATACGAACAGACCCGGCATAACGCAGGGGCCCTTTTTGTTGAGCGCATCGCCCACGCCCAAGGCGTCAATCTTGTGGCCGATCGCAAATATTTCGGCCTGACCGGGCGCTTTTCGCACCAGGGTCAGGATGTTCGTCTGCTGATTCCCACCACCTACATGAACCGCAGCGGCCAGGCTGTCGCGGCGCTTGCGGGCTTCTTCCGGATCAAACCCGAAGAAATCCTGGTGGCCCATGACGAACTGGACCTGCCACCCGGGGTTGCCAAGCTCAAGCAAGGCGGCGGGCATGGCGGGCACAATGGCCTGCGTGACATCATCGCGCAGTTGGGCAATCAGAATACCTTTTACCGTCTGCGGCTCGGCATTGGCCACCCAGGCGTTGCCAGTATGGTTTCAAATTTCGTCCTGGGTCGTGCGCCACGCGCCGAACAGGAAAAACTCGATGCCAGCATCGATTTTGCCCTCGGCGTGCTGCCGGATATCTTCGCCGGTGAATGGAACCGCGCGATGAAAAACCTGCACAGCCAGAAGGCCTGACTCTTACCCGAGGGGAAACACCATGGGATTCAATTGCGGCATCGTCGGCCTGCCCAACGTCGGCAAATCCACCCTGTTCAACGCCCTGACCAAGTCCGGTATTGCGGCAGAGAACTTCCCCTTCTGCACCATCGAGCCCAACAGCGGTATCGTGCCGATGCCGGACCCACGCCTGGAAGCTTTGGCGGCAATCGTCAACCCCAAGCGCATCCTGCCGACCACCATGGAATTCGTCGACATCGCTGGCCTGGTCGCCGGTGCCTCGAAAGGCGAAGGTCTGGGCAACAAGTTCCTGGCCAACATCCGTGAAACCGACGCCATCGCCCACGTGGTCCGCTGCTTTGAAGACGAGAACGTGATCCACGTCTCGAACAGCGTCGACCCGAAACGCGACATCGAGATCATCGATCTGGAACTGATCTTCGCCGACCTCGACAGCTGCGAAAAGCAACTGCAGAAAGTCGCACGCAACGCCAAGGGTGGTGACAAGGATGCCGTGGTCCAGAAGGGCCTGCTGGAGCAGTTGATCGCTCACTTCACCGAAGGCAAGCCGGCACGCAGCCTGATGAAGACCATGGGCACTGACGAGAAGGCTGTGATCAAGGGCTTCCACCTGCTGACCACCAAGCCGGTGATGTACATCGCCAACGTTGCCGAAGACGGCTTCGAGAACAACCCGCTCCTCGACGTGGTCAAGGCCATCGCCGAGGAAGAAGGTGCCATCGTCGTTCCGGTATGCAACAAGATCGAAGCGGAAATCGCCGAGCTCGATGACGGCGAAGAAAAAGACATGTTCCTCGAGGCCCTGGGCCTGGAAGAGCCTGGCCTGAACCGTGTGATCCGTGCCGGCTACGAGATGCTCAACCTGCAGACCTACTTCACCGCCGGTGTCGAAGAAGTCCGCGCCTGGACCGTCAAGGTCGGTGCGACTGCGCCACAGGCTGCCGGCGTGATCCACACCGACTTCGAAAAAGGCTTCATCCGCGCCGAAGTCATCGCCTATAACGACTTCATCCAGTACAAGGGTGAGGCTGGGACCAAGGAAGCCGGTAAATGGCGCCTTGAAGGCAAGGACTATATTGTCAAGGATGGGGATGTCATGCACTTCCGCTTCAACGTATAAGTAAACCTGTAACCCCTGTACCGAACAAAAAAGCCGATGCATTGCATCGGCTTTTTTGTGGCTGTTTGTTTCAACATTTGAAACAAGTGCAAATTCAACGTATGAAAAAACTACTTAACCAGGGCTCTAAAAAAACTTATCCACGCAATCCTCCCGCCTTTAAGTTTTCTCCTACGCTAAACACGCTATAACCACCGAAAAACCACTTGAACAAAACAGCGCACTGAAATAGTTAATATTTCTCACGTTATTTTTCAGCCTTTTCACGTTAACAGACACGATGACTTTTTTGATTATTTAGGCTCTACTGGCTGCACGCCAACAGCGTTCTATCAACAGTGAAGTGATAGCGATAGTGGAGCACCTGGACTATGTCAGCTTCTTACACAATAACAAATGAGACATACCTCCCCTCCGTTGAAGCCTTGGAAATCGAGCGCACGCTTAAGAGTACTGCAGCGCTCGATATCGATATTTTGTTACTGGGAGAAACCGGCACTGGCAAGGATACCCTCGCCCAACGGGTCCATCGTTTGTCGGGTCGACGCGGTCATTTTGTCGCAGTCAACTGCGCCGCCATCCCGGAAAGCCTTGCAGAGAGCCAACTATTCGGCGTCAACAGCGGCGCCTACACCGGAGCAGTGCAGTCACGCGCGGGGTTTATCGAAACCGCACATTTGGGCACCTTGTATCTGGATGAAATCGACAGCATGCCACTTTCCATGCAAGCCAAGCTGCTACGTGTGCTGGAGTCGCGGGGCGTCGAACGCCTGGGCTCCACCCGGTTCATCCCGGTAGACATGCGAGTCATCGCCTCTGCACAGCAATCGCTGCATGAGATGGTCGAGCAAGGGAAATTCAGGCGCGACTTGTATTTCCGCCTGAGCGTGGTGAACATCAATCTTCCTCCGCTGCGTAACCGCCGTGACCGAATCGTCCCGTTGTTCCTGAATATGATTCAAGAGGAAGCCGAGCACTATAAGTGCCTGGCCCCAGCCCCTTGCAGCGAGCTGGTCCAACAGTTGCTGTGCCATCCTTGGCTGGGGAATGTGCGTGAACTGCGCTCCACTGCCAAGCGATTCGTGCTGGGACTGGCGCCGCTTTCAGACTCCCCCTCGAACGCTACAAACGCGCCAACGAACCTGAAAGAACGCCTGCAACAAATCGAGAAAGCCCTGATTGAAGAGGCTTTGAGACGCCATTCCTACTGCGTGGACGAGGTGGCGGCAGAGTTGGGCATGGCGAAGCGAACGCTCTACTATCGGATGAAACAGTTAGAAATACAGTAGCCCACTGCCCAGCCGATATGCACCCAAGAAAACTCCAGACACATCCTTCAAGTAAAAATTGGAACCATAGTCAAGCCTGAGCCACATAAGTACGAGCCTGATATATTTAGTACCTATTGGAAGCATCAATACTGAAACTAGAAAATCGGGCTCAAATATCGTTTCTTAAATAGCGGAGTTTAACTATGGGCAATGTTACTGGCGCCAGCGCAAACACCTACCAACCCCCTCTCCAAAGCCCCGGCGGCGGAGAAAACGAAGACCTCAAGCAGGAAAGGAAAGCAGCAGCTCGTGAATCTTTGAAGGAAAGTATTGAGTCCTTCAAGATCACTGAGAAGAAAAAGAACATCGACGCAATACGTTAAATCGCTTGACCGCCCTTTTCATTAAAAGGGCGGTTTTCCCAAGGAGGTCTATATGAAAATAGAAGTCGACGTATTACGCGAATATCAAAGCGGCCTGACACCCCGTAGGTCCCCTACCCAGCCTACGCCCCAAGGCGAAGATGTGAGCTTTTTCAGCTCGCAATTGGAACCCTCGATGCAACGGGTTAGCGCCGCGCCGACATCGAATGCCCTGACCGACGCTTTGCAGCATCTGGACAAGGCGAAAAGTGGCATGAGCAAAGGCCTCAAGGACTTCAACAATGAGTTCAAGGAAAAAAATCGACTCAACTATGCCTCCCATCTTTCAGACTCCGTCCTGCTGACCCAAACTCTGGTGAAGTGCGTCGGCAAGGGCGCGCAATGCCTCGAAAAAGTCAGCAACCTGCAGTAGGAAAAAATGATTCGTTTTCTTTCGATCGGACTCGTTCTCTCGCTGTCGCTGATACTGGGCGGCTGCAGTGAAAGTGTCGAACTGCATCGCCAACTGTCCGAACAAGACGCCAATGAAGTCATCGCGGAACTGGCTGACAAACACATACGCGCACAAAAAGTGCCTGCCAAGGACGGTGTGGTGATCCGGGTCAATGTAGCCGATATCAGCCGCGCCGTTCGCACGCTTGAAGCCGTAGGGCTGCCCAAGGTCGCCCGCGCCACAATGGGGGATACTTTCCGCAAGGAAGGCGTCATCTCCACGCCGCTGGAAGAACGTGCCAGGTACATCTACGCCCTGTCCCAGGAGCTGGAGGCGACCCTGTCAAACATCGATGGCGTCATCGTCGCTCGTGTGCACGTCGTGCTGCCCGAACGCGTGGCTCCCGGTGAGCCCGTCCAACCTGCTTCCGCCTCGGTGTTCATCAAGCATGACCCGCGATTGGAGCCCGACAGTATCAGGGCCCGTGTACGCAGGATGGTAGCCAGCAGCATTCCCGGCATGAGCACTGCATTGGATAACGCGCAAAAGCTTACGGTCGTTTTCGTGCCGGCTTCGGTCTATCAGGAACAACAACGATTGATCTATTTCGGCCCTTTCCTGATCCCTGAGGAGGACGTCGGTTTTTGGCGCACCAGTGTCGGCCTATTGATTGCCGGCGCGATACTGACGCTGGTCGCTGTGCTGTTTTGGCGCATCAGAGTCCAACGGTCAACGCCAGCTGTAGCCCCGGCTCAACCGTCGAATGAGTGATCACCTGGCTTGGGCACAATGGTGGGCCAATCCCTGGCAGTCTTCGCACCCGGACGCAACCAGCGCCCACACCTATGACGCAGTGCTGCCCTTGTGTCGCAGCCGGCCCGGGCTGGCATGTGCCGCCTTGGGCATAGAGCCGTGTCTGCCTCCTGCCCCGTGTGCAACGGTGCTTGGCTTGGCACTGGCATCACCGGAGCAGATTGATCTGGCAATAGCGCTACTGGACCTCACGTGCCATCCCAACCTCGACAGCCCCTTGTGCGACGAACACCGCAAGTGGTGCGAACGCCTTGCCAAGGCTCTGCATCCCGGGGCCTTGCTGCAACCGGACGACGATCCACTGCAATTGCTGCGGGCCTGGGTCGAACCTGCTGTCTGGCAGCGTCTGCGGTTGCGCCTGGCCCCCCATCGGGTGCAGGCAATTGAAAGGACATACCTGTCACTTGACGACGCCCATGGCCGGCTCAATACGCTTTGGCAAGCGATTGTCTGGCGTATCGCCGCAACGCATAGCGAACTCACCCATCGTTAACTGCAAAAAATCGGAGCCTTGTCGATGCTGACCCTACGCAGAATTGAGTTGCACAACGGTGTCCCCGGCCAGCCAAAGGTTTTGATTACCCGGGAAATGCTTGCCGACTGCTCGCGGGCCGGGCAGCTACTGGGTAGCGCCCAGGCCCAAGCCGACGAACTCTTGCACCAGGCGGCTGAACATCGCGAAGAACTGCTTGAACAGGCCAGTCTCGACTTCTGGTCACGGGCCAACGCGCAGCTCAGCGCCTGGGAGCGCCAACGCCAGGCGATGTGCGACAACCTCGAGCACTACGCCACCTCCATCGCCAACCAAGCCTTCCACTGCCTGTTGGAGGAAGTGCCTCAGCCCCAACGCCTTTCGGCATTGATTAAACAGCTGGTAGCGACGCAAATCCCCCCGATCAAGGCAACGCTGGTTTGCCACCCCCTTGAGCACGATCACATCGCCCAAGCCCTGGCCAAACTGGACTCTACGCTTTGGAGGCTTCGTCCTGATGACCAGGTCAAACCTCAAACGTTGCTGTTGGAAACAGAGGAAGGCGACTTCCGCATCGACTGGGCATCAATGCGCGAAATTTTGTTTGCGAGCGCGTAGGAAACATCAACGAAAAAGCGATGAAGGCAGCGATATTTTTAAAAAACATGTCCGCCGATGGAACTGGTTACAAACAACCCGCCACACAGTTCAGACACATCTGGAGTAAAACTCATGGACTTCTACGGAAACCTGAACACTCACCTGTTGAAGCAGGTTCAATCTGACACCAAGCGTGTGAATACCGCCTATAAAGACACTGAAGCATTCGATGGCGACATCGAGTATTTCAGCGATCTAGTGAAACAACAGAAACTCTCCATCATCGCTTTCAACGAACAAGTCCGCTCCAGGCATACGCTGCTTAAGACAGCCCTGGATGGTGTGCAGTAAGTTGCACACACTCATTGGCGGCTGGTTGAACGGCCAAGAAGAGCAGCTCACATTGTTCGAGAATGACGACGAAATCAACTTTCGGCGTGTCTCGAACAAACTGCTGATAGAGGTCCAGTTGACAAAGGCGGGCGCGGACAACGCCTCGCTACGAACTTGGATGCGCCTGGGGGGCCCCAGCCTGAGCTATTTTCACGGTGCTCTGGCGCAGTCACCCCTCACCGGTGCGCTTTGGCTTGTTCAATGTGTGGAGATGGGCCACGGCGAACAGCCCGTGAAGTGCCTCGAATCCCTTCTTAACCAACGCGACACTTGGCGCGCCATCGTTGCGCGCCAGGCCCGGCCTGCACGCGCATTCGTTCCCACGTCACTGCGCTCGATACCGCACTAACAAGAGACCTTCCCATGCCTGATAAAATCGACAAGCACAAATGCTTGCGCCCTCACCTATCTACTACCACACGTCGCGCCGCCTGGGGCTGGCTCATCATGCTACCCGGATGGCTGCTGCCGCTGGACAACACGTTGGCCGCCATTCCGCCCGAATGGAAAAACACTGCCTACGCTTATGAAGCACAGCATAAGCCCGTACGCGAAGTGCTGGAGGATTTTGCCCAGACGTTTGGTACGCAACTTCAAGTCGAGGGTCTGCTCGAAGGTAACGTCAACGGCAAGATACGCGCCAATACGCCGCAGTCATTGCTCGACCGGCTTGGGGTCGAGCACCGTTTCCAATGGTACATGTACAACAACACACTCTATGTCAGCACCCTCGACCAGCAAGAGTCCGCGCGCCTGGAGGTCTCGTCCGAGACCATTTCCGATCTCAAGCAGGCGCTCACCGACATAGGCCTGCTCGACAGTCGGTTCGGCTGGGGCGAGTTGCCGGAGGACGGTGTCGTGCTGGTCTCCGGCCCCAAAGTTTATATCGAACAGATCAAGCGATTCAGCAGCCAGCGCCGTTCCGCGGATGAAAAACAGAGCGTGTTGAGCTATCCGCTGAAATTCGCCAGCGCGGCGGATCGCCAGATGGAATACCGCAACGAAAAAATCATCATCCCCGGTGTGGCGACCATGCTTCGTGGGCTGCTGGAGCCGCGCTCAACCTCGATGCCTTCAGCGCAGACTCAGCGTTCCAGCACGCAGCCCCCATTCGTCACCTCCATGACCCCACGCCTGAGCAATCCGCTGTTGGGGCAAATGCTCGGTTCGTCCGCGGCAAACGCGGTGAACGGCTCGCCCGATGCAGGCATGTCAATCACCCCGCGAGCCCCAGTGAGCCTAGCCCGTATCCGCGTCGAAGCCGACTTGCGCAATAACGCCATCCTGATTTATGACGTGCCGGAACGGCAGGCGATGTACCGAGAGCTGATTACCCAACTCGATGTGGCGCGTAAACTGGTGGAAATCGATGCGATCATCCTCGATATCGAGCGCACGCAACTACGCGAATTCGGTGTGAAGTGGGGCTTTCAGAACAGTCGCTTCAGTGGTGGAGCGGATGTGGCTCCCGGCAACACTCAGTTGACCATTAGAAACCGTGACCGCTTCGAGGCTGACATACGCGCGCTGGAGGCCAAGGGCCTGGCAACCATGGTGTCCAATCCGTCAGTGCTGACGCTGGAAAACCAGCCAGCAGTGATCGATTTCAACCGAACCCAATACCTGTCTCGCGGTAGGGAAAACGCAACGATTCTACCGATTACCGTAGGAACCAGCTTCCAGGTAGTGCCACGCGTGATTACTAGCCGTGGAGGCCACCAAATCCAGCTGCTGGTAGATATCGAGGACGGTAACTTCGAAGAAGCCAACCCCACCCCCGACAGCTTCGATGTGCGCCGAGGCAAGGTCAGCACCCAGGCCATCATGGCGGAAAAACGCTCACTGGTAGTCGGCGGTTTCCATGTCACCGAAAGCACGGACAGACTCAGCAAGGTACCGCTGCTGGGTGATATCCCGCTATTAGGCAAGGCACTGTTTTCCTCGACTGAACGACAGAACAATCGGCGTGAACGCTTGTTCATCCTCACGCCCCGCGTCATTGGCGACCAGGCCGACCCGTCACGCTACTTGCCGCAGGCCGACCAGGTCGAATTGCAGGCCGCTCTCGCGCCACTGGTCAGGCGCTATGACCCTCACCAGCCGGTGATCAAGCGCAGTGACATTATCAGCACCCTGGCGCACCTGGTCAGCGGTGAAGTGCCCAAGGCCTTCAAGGCAGCGCCGATGCCCCTGGGGCTGAACACCCTGTGCAGCACTCGCAACCTGCTGGCGCTGAACACCGAACGCAGCCAGTGGTATGCGGGCTCGCAGTACAACGTGGCAGTGGTCGTGCTGCGCAACCAGTTCAATCGCAATGTGCGTATCGACGAAAAGGAATGCAGTAATGCACAAACCCTGGCCGTCAGTGTCTGGCCACGGGCCTGGCTCAAGCCAGGCGAAGAAGCAGAAGTGTTCATCGCCATGCGCCCGGTGGTGAAGGATGAACACCTCAGCGTGCCGCGCCCCTCTCTGATCACTCCAACCCAGAAGGCCAAGCCATGAAACACCGCTTGCTATACGCCTCACTGATCGGCGCGGCACTGCTCGTCGTCGGCTGTACGCCCACCTGCAAGGGCGACTCCTGCTCACGCCCCCAATCGACCATGGATAAGCTGGTGATCTGGTGGCCGCCGCAAATGCGCGTCGAACCCGGCCCCGCGGGGGAACGGGCGGACTATCAGACAGTGTCACTGGAACGATGAGCGCTCAAGGAATGCCGGACGATCAGCGTCAGGTCTTCCTCGACAGCCTGGTGGGCGGCTCTGCCGCTCACCTGACACTCGCTCCGGGCGTGACAGTCAGTGGCATGCAGGCCGGAGCCTGCCAAGGACTGGCCCTGCACGTGACACGCGAAACATTGCGACCGTTACAATTACAGCAGGTGCTGGAGCGCCGTTTCGAGCAAACCGTGGCATTCGATGGTTGCTTCATCTACATCGACGCGCAGGACGCCCTGGTGATCTGGCATGCGCTGCCCCCGCAGCGCACCCTGTTCGACAGGACCCTCAGCCGAATGTTGTCGCTGGCCAGCCTTGCAACCCTGGATGCACGCACCCCGCGCTAGTCAACGTAGATCAAGCTCTGGCAACTCCAGGGTCTCACGCTTGGCTTCATCATCAAGCTCGCGCAAGGTACGGTAGATCAACGCCACGGCTTGCAAGGTTTCGCGAGGAATATTCGCCCCCAGCTTCTTCGTATACAGCGTACGCGCCAGCCAGACGCACTGGATCACCGGCACATCCGCCCTCTTGGCCCGGGCGATCAACGCACGGGCGTCATCATCGGTACCTTTCTCCACCAATAGAGGCAACGGCGTTTCGCCGGCACGGTAATACAAAGCCACGGCAAAGTGCGTCGGGTTGACCACCAGCATGTCGGACTCCTCCAGCTTGGGCAGCTTGACCTTCGGCTCCTCCTGGGCCAATTGCTGTGCCAAGGCGCGGCGTTGTCCCTTCACATGCGGGTCGCCTTCCATATCCTTGTACTCTTTGACGACTTCCACTTGAGTCATGCGCATTCGCTTGGCAAAGAAGTGCTTCTGCATGGTCAGGTCAATAAGTGCCAACACCAGCAATAACCCCAGGCAGGCATGCAGCAAATGGCGGAATAAAGCGATCAACGCCAGGATATAGCTTTGCAGGTCGCTGGTGGCCAGGTTGATCAATACTCCCAGTGAAGGCCAGATCACCACGTACAGGATCAGGCCCAGGAGCGTCGCCTTGATCACACTCATCAACAGGTTCATCAGTGACTGTACAGAGAACATTTGCTTGAGTTGACTGAGCGGATTGAGACGGTTGAAATCGAGTTTCAGGGTGTCCGGGGCGAACAGGATCCCAAACTGCATCCAACTGCTGACCAGCTTCGTAATAATCGCCACCCCGGCCATCAGCAGCGCGAATGAAAAAAACATCATCACGCCTTCAACCATCACTTCTTCCAGCGCCTGCGGGAAAGGCAGGGTCGAGCGTGAAATCGGCAACAACATCAACTGCTGGAAACGTTGCAGGCTGGTCTCGGCGGTGAACAAGGCGATCTCAGTGATGGCCGTCAGCACCAGCAGCTTACCCACATCCTGACTTTGGGCGACCTGCCCTTTCTTACGCTGATCACGCAGTTTCTTGGCTGACGCGGGGTGCTTTTTTTCCCCTGAATCACTCATGGTACCGAGACCTTGAACATTACTCCCAGGGAGTGCTTGAGGTCGGTGAGCGAGCCCATGCGCCCGACGATCAGGTCCTGTAACAACGCAAAATACAGCAACAGGATACCAATACCCGCCAGGCACTTGAGGGGCGGCGCCAAAGTACTCACCTGTAATTGCTGACTGTAGACCCCAAGCAGCGCAATGCCGAATTCCAACAACAGCAGTACCGCAACGAAGGGGGCGGCATAGAGCACCATATGCGTAAAGGTGTCCCCGAGCAGGTCGACAAATGTACTGAACCCATCGGCAGCGGGCAGCGGAAACCACACCGTCGGTGGCCACACCAGGTAGCTGTCCCAGATCACTTGGGTCAACGCTCCCAGCCCCAGGCTGGCCATCAACAGAAAAATCGCCAGTTGCTTGAACAAGTGCCCGACCGGCGTTGCGTCCGGCCCCAACGAGGGGTTGAGCTGGCCGCCGGCCAAGGCGCCACGCTGGTTATCCAACAGCGCACCAACCGACTCGAACATCCAAAACGGCATCGACAGCAATACGCCGAGCAAAATCCCCAGGGCCAGCTCTTTCAGAACCAGCCCACCAAGCAGCAGCGCAGAGAGTTCCTGGCCCTCCAGCATCGCATGAACAGCCGGCGCCGGCAGCAGTGCCATGACCATCACGATGGTGTGCCGGGGCATGCCTCGTATATGTTGGAAACAGAATGCCGCCACGAGAAAGGCACAGGGGTAGATACGCGCCATGGCGACCAGCAAGCTGGGCAAATACTCAAGATAAAGCAGCACAGGCGAAACCTCAGTGCAGGGCCGAGCGACCGATCATGTCGAAGGTCACGTTCATCAACTGGACCAATTCCACACCGATCCAGCGCCCCGTCATGATCAAAGTGATACCCACTGCCACCAGCTTGATACCGAAAGGCAGCGTCTGGTCCTGCACTTGCATCAGCGCCTGGACCAGGGATGTCATGACCCCTACCACCACCGCCACAATCAGCGGCGGTGCGGTCAACATAACCACCAGCAGCATGCCCTGCTTGAACAGTACGATCGGTTCCATAAGCCACTCAGAGATAGGAAAGGAACAGGCTGTCGAGCAATCGCGACCACCCGGAAACCATCACGAACAAGAGCAATTTGAGCGGCAGGGAAATGGTCATCGGCGATACCATTTGCATACCCAGCGCGAGCAGGAGATTGGAGACGATCAGGTCAATCACGATAAAAGGGATATAGATCAGAAAGCCAATTTCAAACCCCGCCTGCAACTGTGACAATACAAAGGCCGGCACCAGCAGGATCAGGTCCTCACGCTGGACTTCCTGCGCCATCTGCGCCGGCCACATGCGTGCGGAGTTCTCCAGCAGGTGGGTCAGAATATCCGGGTCAATATTGCGCAACATGAACGTGCGCAACGGTTTGATCGCCTCCGTCCCCGTCTGTTGAAGGGCGCTCACGCTGGTCAGGTCCAGGGGGGAAACCTTGACGATCTCGGCCATCTCGTAACCGACAGGCGCCATGATGAACAGGGTGGCCGCCAGCGCAATGCCGTTGATCGCCATCCCCGGAGGCACCTGCTGCACACCGATGGCGTTGCGGGTGATCATCAACACAATCACGATCTTCAGGAACGCGGTGCAGACGACCAACAACATGGGCATCAACGACAACGCCCCGAGAAATATTGCCAGGACGACCGGATCTATTCCCTGGAAACTACTCATCGAGAAAAAATCACGCGAGACATCTGCAGCCCCAGCCGCCCGTCCACTTCAACCAACTGGCCCAGGCCGAGAGGGCGGTCTCCGTAATAGAGTCCGGCTGTGCCAGGGGCGTACCCGGAGACGCCCAACACCGCGCCTGGTGCAAGATTGCGTAATTCGCCGAGCGTCAGATTCAACGTACCGCAACGCACATTGAGCGCCATGCTCAATTCATCGAAGGGTTCATGCCCGAACACATCCGTTACCGCCGTCTCATCCTCATGCCCTGAGTAGGGCTGTGCTGCAAAATCCTCGTCCACAAGCATGTCCTCGATAGAAGTAAGGGTCAGGCGCATCGGCCCGGATTCGGCGTCAATCCAGCCCACCAGGCGCCGTTTGCCAACCTGTACATGACCAGTTCCCGACGCACTGAAAAAGGCCTGTTCAAGCACCAGCACGTCACCGGCCCGCACACTGCGCAACTGGTGCATGGGCAATTGCAGGCGCCCCAGCGTCACATCAATCGCCAGTTGAAACTGCGCCGGCATTGGCTTAGCCATGGAACGCCAAGGCCCCGCCTGGCATAACGCCAGAAAGCTATCGACAGATAGCCACAGGTAGCCGACAACACGGGACGCACCGAGCGTCACGCAGAATCGGCAACCAAAGTTCAAGGGGCGGGTGCCCGGCAGCAAACGCAAATGACCAAACAGCGCCTGCACCTGGGGGCTCAGATGATGCTGGAACAAGGACCAGAACCAGGCATCCGGATCGTTGCCGGCCTGCGCCAGTGTCACCGGGCATTCACCCATCAAGCTCAATTGCGGTCCCGGCTCACTGAGGGCCAATACTCCGCAGGCCGTTTCGAAACAGAGCGGCTGGATACCCACAGGGGCAGCACCAGGCTCCATTTTCAACTCGCCACTTGAGCCGGCGACTTCAAACGGCATACGCATCCCGTGCCCCAACCGCTGTCGGGCAACCGCGATATCAGCCTTGAACGTAGGAAATATAAGAGGTGGCAGCATCATGCCTGCGCCGATCTGGCCAAGTACAAACTCACGGGCTGACCCATGCTCGCAGCCAGACGTTGCTCACATTGTTGGCGTACCCCACTGAGCCAGCGCGCCGAAGCGTCTTGCTCCGCGTCCAGCTCAACGCTCCAACTGCCCTGCTCTCGACGAATATCGGCATTGATCCGCCCAAGGCGTCCGAGGTGAAAGACCGCCATCAACGGCCATTGCGGACCGACGAGCATTCGCGGCGCCAACTGCTCGGTCAGCGCCTCGATCATGGCGACATCGCCCGACGCTTTGATTCCGTTCAGAGAAGCTCCGTATCCGCCCCCGCCCTGACCATCATCGTCAAACAACTGGCTAAACAGTCGCCGTTGCTCCCAAGGCACCAAGGCACTGAACTCGGGGGCACGCTCATCGCGCGGGCGCTGACGTTCAGGTGTCGTAACTGCAACCTGTTTCATATCGGCTCCTGCCGCAGTAAATCAGACAACTCTTGAATTTTTTCCACTTGGCGCAAGCATAAAGTGACCTGCTTTTGCGCCTGGTTGACCTGCACCACCTGCTCTTGCTGCCGCCCTTGCAGCCGCAGCAATTGGTGTTCTTCGCGCTGCGTGCCCGCCGACAACTCCTGCTCCTTGGCACTCCAGTTCTTCAGCGCCTTGAACGTCACCACCTGCCCCTGGTGCTCGCTCAATAGTTGCGCACATTGCCGGGCCTCTTCCTGGCGAGTCCGCTCGAGCACCTCCTGCATCTCGCGGATGTGCGAGACCAGCGCTTGCTGAGCCCGTTTTGCCTCACGCAACGCACGCTCCGCACGATCGGCACGATGCCGGCGCAGGCGTCGCAAGGTATCGATTTCACCCGATAACATTTCAGAATGGGACATGGGCAGTCAGCTCCGTCAGTTGGTTCATGGTGACGGCTAGCGGCGAAGGTTCCCGCAAGTCCTGGCGCAGAAACCCGTCTACCGCCTGCCGACTGTCGACTGCGAGGTCGGTGAGGGCATCGTTGCCGGGTTGATACTCTCCCAACTTGAGCATCAGCTCGATCTGCTGGTAAGCCGACAGCAGGCGCCGCAACGCCGTACCGGCACGGATATGCGCGGGCTCAGCGACATTGCTTAAAATCCGCGAAAGACTGGCCAGGACGTCGACCGCCGGGTAGTGACCGCGCTCGGCCAGCTTGCGTGACAGGACGATATGACCATCGAGCAGAGAGCGCACTTCATCCGCCACGGGATCGTTCATGGAGTCCTGCTCGATCAGCACCGTGTAAATAGCCGTGATCACACCTTCGCGGGTCAACCCGGCGCGCTCCACCAACCGCGGCAACAAGCTATAGACCGACGGCGGCAAACCACCGCGCCCCAAGGGTTCACCGGCAGCCAGGCCGATTTCGCGTTGCGCCCTGGCGAAGCGGGTCAGGGAGTCGATCAGCAACAACACCCGCTGGCCCTTGTGCCGGAAACCCTCGGCCAGCGCGGTCGCCGTGAACGCGGCGCGCGCGCGCTCCATGCTTGAACGGTCAGAGGTGGCGCACACCAACACCGCCTTGGCCCGCAACTGTTCATCCAGCTCGTGATCGAGAAACTCGCGCAATTCCCGGCCCCGCTCACCAATCAGACCGAACACGATCACATCGCATTCCACGTTACGGGCGATCTCGGCCAACAAGGTGGTCTTGCCGCAACCGGCACCGGCAAACAGCCCGACACGCTGGCCCTCCCCCAGCGTCATCAGCCCATCAATCGAGCGCACGCCCGTCGCCAGTGCGCGGTTGATCCGCGGCCGTTCCGTAGGCAGGGGCGCCTCGCACAACACCGGGGTCGCATCAGGTGCGTCCGCTTCGACGAATGCGCCGGCACCGTCACCCGCAATCGGGCGACCAAAACCATCCAGCACCTGCCCCAGCAACTCATCACCGACCCGTACCTGGTGTGGCACCCCCAGCCGCTCAACGCTGGCACCCACGCGCACGCCTTCCAGATTGCCCAGGGCGCTCAGCACTGCATCGCGCTGGTCGAACCCGATGATCTCCGCCAGCATGTAGTCACCTGGTGCTTTCTCGACCTGGCACAGGTCGCCGATACGGGCCTGGGGCAATCGGCATTGCAGCAGCATGCCGTTCACGCGCTGAATGCGTCCGCGCATCGTGACCGGGGCGAAGCTGCTCAGCGCCTGGGACTGGTTCAGCTGCCAAGCCTCCAGGCGCTCCTGCAACGACCCCCTCACCAGCCCACCTCATAACGTTGCTCGCCGTCGAACACCACTTTGCTGTTGTCGATCAATACCAGGCGCAGCCCATCCACTTCATCGCCCACGAACAGCCGGGTTCCCTCCTCAAGCACCACATGGCCGTTCGGGCCACCGACAATCTGCAAGATCCTGAACGGCAACCTGACGTCGCGAACCCGTACGCGGCTGATCACCGGCACGCCGGTATCGAACTGCTCGGCAAAACGGTCGAGCATACGCGCGATCAGTTCCACTTCTTCCTGGGAAACGACACCATTGAGGGCTATCTGGTCATTGACGATCTGCAAGCTGACACGCTGGAGCAGCTCGCGCTCGGTGAGCATCTTCATCAGTTGCTGGCGCACCTCGGAGGGCGAATCCAGCCCGGGCTTCTGAATCACTGCCGGCATCAGCGATGCCTGGGCCTCGCGCTCGCCACTGAAGATAATACCAACCGCCATGATGATTGCGGCGCATAACAGAAGTAGGCTTACCAGGCCTTTTTGCTGCGTCGACGAAATGGACGACAGGGTCAATGGCAACGTCTGGGGCTCAGGTTGCGCTACCTGCCTGTCTTGCTTGGGCGCCGACGCTTGCAGCCAAGGCTGATCAGCCGGGCTGACACACAAGCTGACACTGCCAATTACGAACGCAGTGTTGAGCGCCAGATCGCTGATTTGCGCCAACATTTGCCCATCGCTGTTTTTCAACAGCCCAGCCTCAGCCTGCACCGACCACCGGCCATCGGCCAACAGCAGGCGCGCGTGATGCTCGGCGATACCTGGATCATCCAGCAAAAGATCGGCATCCCCGTGGGCGCCAAGGCTCCATTGCTCGCCAAACAAAGGCAGCGCGGCCCCTTGGTGCAAACCGTCCAACACCCGGAGTTCGAACATCAGTGCGTCCCCCCATACTCAAGTAGCGATGTGTTCATGCCAACGTCCCGTGCATCAACTCATCCTGGCTAAGATCAAAACGCCCCAGCACCTTCACCTTGGAATTGCTCCCCAGCTCGGCGAAGGACAGCACCGGCACATGGTTGAACTCCTCAAGCAACAAGGTCCGTAAAGGGCTACGCAAGTCTTGCGCCACCAACATCACGCTTTTAGTTTTGGCCCGGGCACTGAAGGCCCTGTTAAGCAGGTTGACCATCGCTGCGCTGTCATCGCTGTCGAGTGCAAAGAACACTCCCGTCTGGGTCTGGCGCAGAGCCTCACGCAGGGTGTTTTCGGTATGCGGTGATAACAACCAGGCATGCAGGCCATCGGCCTCGCTGTACTGGTGGAATATCTGCGACTTGAGGGCAATGCGCGCATAGTCGGCCAGCGCTTCCGGCTCGCGCTCATGCTGGCCATACTCGATCAGCGACTCGACAATCAGCCTCACGGCGCGCAGCGGAACCCCTTCGCTGGCCAGGCGTTGCAACACCGCCGAAAAGCGCGATATCGGCATGATGCGTTGCAGTTCCTGCACCAGTTCAGGTTGATTGTGTTCAAGCCAACTGAGGATTGCCTTGCTCTCCTGGATCCCCAGGAACTGCGGCCCGCTGAGCATCATCGCCTGCTTCATGCGCTCGACGATCAAGCTCGTCGCACTGAAGCGCTCCAGCTGCGAGTCATCAAGCAATGGGTCATCAGGTGGCAGCCAGAGCCAATCCTGTTCATTGCGCTCGGCCAATCCCGGTATGCCATGCTCAGGCTCAACCGTAAGCGCAGCGCGAGCCACGGCCACTCGCTGGACCACCGACGCCTTGACCATAGGCACTTCATGCACGCAGAAGCGCATCTCATCGGCGGCCAGTGAGTCATCGATCTCGACCTCAAACGGCGGCAATGTCAGGCCGATATTGGCAACCAGGGAGTTTCGCACCTGACGGATTCCATGAATGAGATCCGTCACCTCAGGCGTTCCTCGCAAGGCCGAGGGAAACTGCAACAGGTAGGGCCGGGACGGATCGAACCCGCGCAAGTCCTCCTTGCCGTTTTCTTCGGGCCGCGGGGCCTCGACGGCTTCGGCTTCTGGCTGAGCTTGCCTACGACGCCGACGGTCAAGGTAATAACCCAGGGCGCCTGTCATTATCGAGATCAGGATAAACACCAGGGTCGGCATGCCAGGCACGATCGCAAACACCAGCATCGCCACCGATGCGATCATCCAGCTCCTGGGTTCGCTGGTCATCTGCCGGGCGATTTCAGCCCCCATGTTCGTGACGCCCTTGTGCCTGTCCGGTGCCACACGGGTAATGATCATGCCGGCGGTCAGGGAGATCAGCAGCGCGGGGATCTGCGCAATCAAGCCGTCACCGATGGTCAGTACCGAATACAGCGCCATTGAATCGGCAGCGCTCAATCCGTGCTGGAACATCCCCGTGGAAAACCCGCCCAGCAGGTTGACCACCACAATGATCAACCCAGCGATGGCGTCGCCCTTGACGAATTTCATGGCGCCATCCATCGCACCGAACAACTGGCTCTCGCGAGACAACTGTTCACGCTTGTCGCGCGCTTGCTCGCCGTCGATCAAGCCGGCACGCAAGTCACTGTCGATGGACATCTGCTTGCCAGGCATTGCGTCCAGGCTGAAGCGTGCTGCCACTTCGGCAACCCGCTCGGAGCCCTTGGTGATGACCAGGAAGTTGACCAGGGTCAGGATCAGGAAGATGACCATACCCACCGCCAGGTTGCCGCCTACCACGAAGTTGCCGAAGGCCTCGACGATATCGCCGGCGTCCTGTTCAAGCAGGATCAGTCGTGTCGTGGCGATCGACAGCGCCAGGCGAAACATGGTGGTCAGCAGCAGAATCGACGGGAAGGAAGAAAATGCCAAAGGCCCGGGCAAGTACAGCGCCAGCATGATTAGCAGACAGGAAATGCAGATATTCAGTGCAATCAGGATGTCTACCAGCCAAGTGGGCAGCGGCACGATGAAAATGAACACAATCGCCATGATCACCACGGCGCCCAAGACCTCGGCACGCTGCGCCAGCTTGAGCAGTATGCCGTTGATGGTGGACAGCACGCTCACGCCAGAATGCTCGAGTCGGGAAAGCGAGGGTTCTTGCCTTCTTGACGGGCAAGCTCATCCATCACCAACAGGAAATTATGCAGCGCCTCTTGGCGAGACCGGCTATCCGGCCATAGCGCCAGCGGCAAGCTTTGAAACAGTGGGTAAAGCGTATTCAGAGACACAAGCGTGGACGTGTTGCCCCCCATGTCTTCGGCCAGGCGCATCACTTCATTTGAGGCAATGCCGGTGCTGGCGTAGCCCAGCAGGCGCTGCAGCAGGTTTACCGCATGCAGCTCAATCGCCAGGTTCTGGGTCAAGTCACGGCAGCTGCACAACACCCCGCTCAATGCACCGCAACTACGCAGCCCCACCAGCAGGGTGCGCAACATTGCCGTAGGCAGAGACGAGACATGGGCAGCGATGTCGGCGGTCAAGGCACTGGACATCACGTTCAGCCCATGGGCAAAGCGGTCGTCGCCGTAAACGCCCAACAGCGCCTGCATCATGCTCGCCAGGGATTGCCGCGTCACCACACTGGCGTAATAGAGCGCGCGCAGCGCCTGGCGCTCCTGGGGATCGCCACCGGCCTTCTGCAAGGCCACGGCAATATTCAGGCCTGCCTGGATCTGGCCTTTGAAGCGGATCTCCAACTTGGCAATGGCATCCCGCGCCAGGGCGGCTTCGGATTTGCGCGCTTCAGCATCGGCCTGCTCCAACACCGACTTTAGTACCACAAAGGTACGAGCCGGGTCACCGCCAGTGGATTCCAGCAATTTATCTACGCTGGGCTGCATCAGCAATTGCAGCCTGATCCGTCGTGCAATCGCCGAAAAACTTTCCTGGGCCGGATGACCCAGCTGCTCATACAGCTGCGCGAACGCCTGGACCGGGGGCACACGCACCCCGATTTTGCGTTTGTCCAACGTGCGGCTATTGGGCTCTATCTCCTGGCTGAATTGCAGAAAAAGATCATCGATACCTTTGCCCGGCTCAGGCTTGGCGGCCGGGCTGACGGTGTTCAGTTCCAATCGAGGGGGCGTTGGCACTTCGTTGGTGGATTCGACTTTCATGGGCAGGCCAGTACAGGAAGAGATTGTCCCTGTGTGGCAGAGCCCGCGCAGATGGTTCCATCGAAATCTGGCCCACCGACAGCGTGAAAAAACCTGCACGAGCCTCTGATGCCTTTTGCAAACTACTGCACAAAAGTGCCATGCCGATAAAGTATTTATTTATATAAATCAGTTAGTTAATAGAGGATTCTCCGTTGGCACAGGCGGTGCAAAAGAGGTAGCCGTCGAAATCATTTCGACAGCGTCTACCTTAAGGAAAACATCATGAATATCCCTATTGGAGCTATAGCTCACCTTGTTGGCAGCTCGCCTCAATTCATGCTTCACCTGACAGACGACCAACAGAAAAAACTCCGTCGCTTCATTCACAAACGCGTGCTCAACCCGGAAGATGCGGATGACCTTCTACAATTGACCTACTTGGAAGCCTGGCGTAATCGCGAGCGTTTCAGTGGCACTGCAACGCTCAGCACCTGGATGTGCGGCATCGCGCAGAACCTGATCCGCAATCACTTTAGACGTATGTATGCCAAGCCTGCGCATTGCGAATTCGATGAATCGTTGTGGCATGGCCAGGAAGAAAACAATAGCCTGGACTGGGAGTTTGAGATCAACCGGCGCCTGGAAAATACCCTGAGCGCTATTGATCACTTACCAGCAGAGATGCGCAAAACCTTATACGCCTCGCTGGAGACCGACGGCAGCTATCAAGACACTGCCGACGTTTTAGATATACCTATCGGCACCGTTCGCTCGCGCCTGTCTCGGGCACGTGAGCAACTCAAGCGGGTCACTCACAATACAATGCATCAGTAATCTGATTTAACCGGTCAAGCGTTGGGCGACAGGGATATCTGCCCAACACCGTCAAGCGTGGCACGATGGAAATCGTTCGCAAGTCCCGCCCGATCCAAAACCATCCACTCTTGTCGCGGCGATCACGCTCTACTCCCCGCCCCACACTCTGATGATCAAGCCTGCATCTAAAAAGGATCGGGTTGACGCATGAGAGGCGTACATCCCCCTGCCGCCCGTCGCCCAAAGCAGCACTTTCCGTTAAACAGTTGAAAGCGTAGAAAAATTTTCGACAAAAAGGCTTGACGCATTGCCGTTCCAGGCGAATAATGCGCGCCACTTGGCTACATAGCTCAGTTGGTTAGAGCATAGCATTCATAATGCTGGGGTCCGGGGTTCAAGTCCCTGTGTAGCCACCAAGTACTAAAAACGGCTTACCGAAAGGTAGGCCGTTTTTTTATGCGCGCAAAAAAACGTCCCAACTGTATTTTGACGCTTCCCTACCCCGCTGTTAGTGTCCAGCCTCCCTTCACACACGGAGTGCTTCACGGTGAAACTGGACATCTACCAGGTCGACGCCTTCAGCCAACACCCCTTCGGCGGCAACCCAGCGGCGGTGTGCCCGCTCACCGAATGGCTGCCCGACGAGCAACTGCAGAATATCGCGGCGGAAAATAACCTCTCGGAAACCGCATTCTTCGTACCCCGTGGCGACTTCTATGAGTTGCGCTGGCTCACTCCCGAAGTCGAGGTGGACCTGTGCGGCCATGCCACGTTGGCAGCGGCATGGGTATTGATCCATAAGCTGGCCGATGCACCCGAAGTGCTTCGTTTTGCCACCCGCAGCGGCGAGTTGCGGGTGACACGCAATGGCGATGAATTGGCGATGGATTTCCCGGCCAAACAGCCTGAGCGCTGCGAGCCGCCGAGCGGAATGTTGAGTGCGTTGGGAATTGAAAATGCCGAGGTGTTTGGCACCGATGACTACATCGTGCTGGTAGAAGATGAAGCGCAGGTGGCGGCGCTCACGCCGGATTTCGCACGACTCAGGGGCCTACCTAAACGCGGGATTGCGGTCACCGCCAAAAGCACTCGATTTGACTTTGTCTCGCGCTGGTTCGGGCCGAATGTAGGGGTCAATGAAGACCCGGTCACCGGCTCGGCGCACACCTCACTGGCACCGTTCTGGGCCGAGCGCCTGGGCAAATCGCAATTGACTGCCGAGCAAGGCGGCCAGCGCAAGGGCCAGTTGCGCTGTGAACTTCAAGGCGACCGGGTGATTATCTCCGGCAAGGCCGTGCTGTATATGCAAGGCACGATCTACCTTTAGAAAGCAGTACCCCAAGGACAACAGATCATTCTCAAAATGAACGGAGTTCAGCGCGTGTTTTTGATTTCCCGCCGCCACCTGACGGTCATCGCAACAGCCCTGGCCCTCGCGGCCTGCCACACTACCGTCACCGAACAACCACCGGCCCCGGAGCTGGGTTCGGGCTATCGCACCGACCTCAGCACCCGCCACGCCGAACGCCACATGGCCGCTGCCGCCAACCCGCTGGCCGCCGAAGCCGGGCGTGAGATGTTGCGCCAGGGCGGTTCGGCCATCGATGCGGCGATTGCCATGCAGGCGGTGCTGACCTTGGTGGAACCGCAGTCTTCCGGTATCGGCGGCGGTGCGTTCATCATGCTGTGGGATGGGCAACAGGTGTATGCCTACGACGGCCGCGAAACCGCGCCGGCGGGTGCGACCGAACGCCTATTCCTGAACGCCGACGGCACGCAGATGGCCTTCACCGATGCTCAGATTGGCGGGCGCTCGGTGGGCACGCCTGGGGTATTGCGCGCGCTTGAGATGGCGCACAAGCAGAGCGGCCATCTGCAATGGGCCAAGCTGTTTGAGCCGGCGATCCGCTTGTCGGAACAAGGCTTCGCTATTTCCCCGCGCCTGCACAGCTTGATCGCGGCTGACCGCTTTATCGCACAATCGCCGGAGATGGCGGCGTACTTCCTGAATGCCGACGGCTCGCCAAAAGCCACCGGCACGCTGCTGAAAAATCCAGCGCTGGCCGCGGTGTTCAAGCGCATCGCCAAGGAAGGGCCGGACGCGCTGTACCACGGGCCGATTGCCGATGAGATCGCACGCAAGGTGCGGGGCAATCACAATGCCGGCAGCCTGTCCGTGGCCGACCTCAAGAGCTACAGCGCCAAGGAACGCGCACCTTTGTGTACCGACTACAAACAGTGGAAGGTCTGCGGCATGCCGCCGCCTTCCTCGGGCGGGATTGCTGTGGCGCAGATCCTTGGGACTTTGCAGGCACTGGAAACCCGCGACCCTCGCTTGGCTATCGCGCCGATGACACCGGTCAAGAGTGCCACGCCGGCCGGGCTTGAGCCGACAGCCGAAGCGGTACACCTGATCGCCGAAGCCGGGCGCCTGGCCTTTGCCGACCGTGCACTGTACGTGGCCGATGCGGACTTCACCCCCGTACCGGTTGCCGGCCTCGTCGCGCCCAATTACCTGGCCCAGCGTGCCGCGCTGATCGGTGAACGCAGCATGGGCGTCGCCAAGCCCGGCCAACCCGCTGGCGTGCAAGTGGCCTATGCGCCAGACCGCTCGCCGCTGCGCATCTCCACCTCGCAAGTGGTGGCGGTGGACGACCATGGCGGTGCGGTATCGATGACAACCACGGTGGAAGCGGCGTTCGGTTCCCATGTGATGGTGCAGGGCTTTTTGCTCAACAACCAGATGACCGACTTCTCGTTCATCCCCGAGGAAAACGGCCAGCCTGTCGCCAACCGCGTGCAACCGGGCAAGCGCCCGCGTTCGGCCATGGCACCGACCTTGGTGTTCGACCGCCAGACGGGTGAGCTGCTGGCCACCGTCGGCTCCCCCGGCGGTTCGCAGATCATCGAGTACGTGAGCAAATCCCTGGTGGCCATGCTCGACTGGAAACTTGATCCCCAAGCAGCCATCAGCCTGCCGAATTTCGGCAGCCGCAACGGGGCCACGGAGTTGGAAACCGGTCTGTTCAGCCCCGCGCTGAAACAGGCGCTCAAAGACAAAGGCCATGCCCTCAGCGAAATCGAGATGACCAGCGGCGTCCAGGCCATCGTGCGCACGCGGGATGCCCAGGGCAAGGTGTCGCTGAGCGGCGGCGCCGACCCTCGTCGCGAAGGCGAGGCGCTGGGCGACTAGGGTGTTTTGATCAAAGGAGAATGCACGATGCACAAAGCCCATAACCTCAATGCCCTCCCCGGCGTCGATCACGGTTTTTGCTCGATTGATGATCCGCTGCGACCCGATGACGTGTTCATTTGCAAACAAGTGCACAGCGCGTCGGTGATCGAGTGGCAACCGGGTCAGTTGGCCAATACGATTGAGGCCGACGGGGTGTTCACCCGCAGCCGGCAGCCGATTGCGGTCATCACAGCCGATTGCTTGCCCATCCTGATCGCAGGCGGTGAGTGGGTAGCGGCCATCCATGGCGGCTGGAAGGGCTTGCAGCGCGGAATCATCGGCAATGCCGTGCAGCGTTTCATAGATGAAGGCATTGCAGTAGACCAACTGCGAGTGGCAATTGGGCCGTCGATCAAACCGTGCTGCTATGAAGTGAGCGCCGCGTTTATTGCCGAGTTCCAGGCCGATCAAGGCCACGTATGGCAGCACGGCCAGGCGCCTTGGAGCGTTGAACAACCGACACCGCTACAAGCCCCGCACATTCCACCGCCCCATGCCAGGCAAACAGGAAGTGCCTGGTTTGATTTGAGCGGGTATGGGCTGCTGTTGCTGCACGCGGCGGGCGTCAAGCGCAAACATATCGAGGTGAGTGACGTATGCACCTACTGCACCTCCCCGGCGTTTGCCAGCTATCGCAGGAGGACTCATCACCCAGCGGAGAGCAGGACGTTGATCTATTCGTGGATTGCTCGTACATACCGATAAAAAAACGCCTACAAGCCAACCTCTCAGGCCCCTGCCTATCGCCCAAACTTAAGTGCCCTGTCATTTTTTGCGATAAAAACCCTCTTGAGCAGTGCCTTCTCACCTGCGATTTTCTGGCCCGCCCTTTCTTGCCAGAGGCTACGTCAAAGACGTAGAATTTCGCGTGTTGACCATCATAGAATCGCCTTTATTCAGCAGACTATGGCCCGACTATTGGACTGAAGAGGAAAAAGGTATTTTCATGGCTTTCCTTGCCAGCCATCCTGACTCAGGGAACGTTATTCCGCGCTCAGGTGGCTGCCGAAAGATACGCTGGAGCATGGAGGGCCGGGGCAAAAGTGGATCGGTACGAATTATCTACACCACTCAATTGCAGTGCGGAGCAGTAGTAGCACTTCTGATTTATGGCAAGGGCACCACTGAGAGTATTCCGGCACATGTCCTGTACAAAATCGCAAAGGAAATGAACCATGCCACTCACTGAGAAAAAATTGAAGGCACGTGACGCCAAACGCAATATCGGCGAAGAATTACTGGCAGCCATTCAGGATGTCAAAGCGGGAAATTACGGTGCAGTGCACTACGTTGAGGTCACCCAAGCTGCCGAAGCGAGAAGCAAGACGGGGCTGTCGCAACAAAAATTTGCGGAGCTTCTGGGTGTGTCAGTAAGGACCCTTCAAGAATGGGAACAAGGGCGTCGGGCACCTTCTGGTGCAGCGCGCTCGCTACTACACATTGCGGCCATAAGGCCGGACGTTTTTCGCGAAGTTCTCAGTAACGCCTGATGGCGTTACTGACCCGGGCCTATGATCAGCGACTGATCTTCAACCCCTTGCGCCCCGCATGCCGCTCCAACGCCAGTTCAATCAACCGGCTCACCAGTTCGCTGTAGCTCATGCCCGCCGCCTGCCACAGCTTAGGGTACATGCTGATGCGGGTAAAACCGGGCAGTGAGTTGATCTCGTTGATCAAGACTTCGCCATTATCGGTCAGGAACACATCCACCCGCGCCAGCCCTGCGCAACCCAGCACTTCAAACGCTTCAATGGCCAGGCTGCGAATGCGCTCGCTGGCTTCATGGCTGATAGCCGCAGGCACGACCACCTGGGCGGCCTGGTCGTCGATGTATTTGCTGTCGTAGGAATAGAAGCCGTTGCTTACCACGATCTCGCCGCAGCCGCTGGCAATCGGTTGTTCATTGCCCAGCACGGCGCATTCGATTTCACGGCCCTGGACGGCAGACTCTACCAGCACTTTCTCATCAAACCCCAGCGCCAGCTCAACCGCGGCGAAGTACTCGGCTTCGTTGCCGACTTTGCTCACGCCCACTGAGGAGCCCTGGTTGGCGGGCTTGACGAACATCGGTAGGCCGAGCGTGTTCGCAGCCGCCTCAAAAGAGGTGCGAGCCGCGTTTCGACGCGTAAGGGTAATGAACGGCGTAACCGCAATACCGGCGTCACGCAGCAAACGTTTACTGATGTCTTTGTCCATGCACACGGCCGAGCCAAGCACGTCGGAGCCGACAAACGGCAAGTCAGCCATGCGCAGCAAGCCTTGCAGGCAACCGTCTTCGCCAAGGGTGCCGTGGACGATGGGGAAGATCACATCGATGTGCTCCAGCAGCCCCTGGCCGGAGGTTTCCACCACCTGCTGGCTGGCCTTGCCCGGCACTACCGCCAATTCACGGTTGGATTGGTTGAGGGCGATCAGCGCCGGGTTTTCCTGGTTGATCAGGAAGTTCGACGTGTCGTTGAGGTGCCAGTGGCCGGCCTTGTCGATCCCGATCAGGATGGGCTCGAAGCGCGAACGGTCGAGGGCATCGACGATGTTGCGCGCCGATTGCAGCGACACCTCATGCTCGGCCGAACGACCACCAAAAATAATCCCTACCCGCACCTTGCTCATGACTCGGCCTCACTGTTGAAAGTAAGGCTTCTTACCACGGCCGGTCAGCGATTCGCTACCAGATGTGCACCGAACAACAGGTAGCAACTGCCGGCAAAGCGGTCGAGCCACTTGCGCGAACGGCTGTAGAGGCTGGCCATGCGCTCGCTGGAAAACACCAGGGCGACGCTGGTGTACCAACTGAACGACAAGGTCGCCATGGTGATGACCGCCAGAGTCAGCAGCGCAGGCGATGGGGACGGCGGCATGGTCGAAGCAAAAGCCGTAGCGACGAACAGCGCGGCCTTGGGGTTGGACAGATTGCCCAGCAAGCCGAAGCGCCAGGCGGAAAACAATGAGCGTCGCGGCTCGTCGGGCAACTGCACCGATGCCGGCGCCGAGCGCTTGAACAGTTTCAGCCCAAGGTAGATCAGGTAGCAGCCGCCGATGATCTTGAACGCCAGGTACAGCATGGGTGCGGCAGTAAACAGCGACTTGATGCCCAGGCCACCCGCGAGCCCCCAGATAATCGTGCCGGTCGCCACGCCCGCCGATGCCACCACGCCGTGACGTCGCGAACAGCTGGCGGCCAACTGCGCCGTGTTGAAGAAGTTGGGGCCGGGCGTCACCACGGCGACCGTCCACAGCAGCGCGAGCGCCACCAAGGGCGTCACATAGGCAGGGTTGAAAAAATCCATGGAAGGCTCCACCAGTGCAGTAGGCGAACTGCGATCATAGGCCTCGGCCGACGCCTGCACAATCGTACAAGACCCCGGGCAGACAACCGCAGCAGACTCGGTTAACGTATTCCAACCTCCTCCTGTGACAAGTCACTATGGGCAAACCCACCCACACCCTCGATTGGCTGCACCGCGCCCCGCACGCCAGTGGCCTGGACCGCATCGAGGCGTACTTTGCCGGCTTCGCGTTCGACCCCCATCGCCATGACACCTACGCCATCGGGCGCACCTTGTTCGGCGTACAGAGTTTTCATTACCGCGGCGGCATGACCCATAGCCTGCCTGGTACCACCATGGTGATTCACCCGGATGAACTCCATGACGGCCGCGCGGGCAGCGATGAAGGCTTCAAGTACCGGATGATTTATGTGGAGCCGGCGCTGATCCAGCAGATCCTCGGCGGCAAACCGTTGCCGTTCATCCCCGGCGGCTTGTCCACCGACCCGCGGCTGCACCGCGCCAGCGAAGTGTTGTTGCAGAACCTGGAGTGCTCGATTGACCCGATGCAGGAACAGGACGCCATGTACGACCTGGCACAGGCGCTGAGCATGGCGTCCGGCGCCATCGTCAGCCGCAAATCCTTCGACTACATCGCCGCCGAGCGTGCTCGTGAATTCATCCACAGCGCCCTGGGCCGCAGCATCACCCTGGATGAAATGGCCGACCATGCCGGCCGCGACCGCTGGGCGCTATCGCGGGATTTTCGCTTGTTGTTCGGCACCAGCCCCTACCGTTACCTGACCATGCGCCGGCTGGACCTGGTGCGCCACTTGTTGGCCAAGGGCCAACCCTTGGTGGATGCAGCAATGACCGCCGGCTTCACCGACCAAAGCCACATGACCCGTCAATTTCGTAGCACCTACGGCATGCCGCCATCGCGCTGGGTAAAGATGCTCGGCCGCTGATCCAAATGTGGGAGGGGTGGTGTTGCTGGCATTTGGTCATGGTTTGTAAAGGGCCAGCAAGCCGTGTCTCTTTAAATTGCAGGACGTTTCCGAGACAATCCCCGCCGCCTTGTGCCTGTTGGAATCGATGGCTAGTCTTCGGTCCGTCACTGGAGTTCAGTGATCGGGTTTAGCAGCCCGAACTCAATAGGCACATGGTCCACATCCGCGTTTATGGTGGCTGTGCGCGGGGCACCTCCGGGTGCGCTGGTTTTCCTATTGACCGGTCTGCTAACCCGCGTACAGCTGCCACCTTACGTTTAGCAGCGTTGGTGGTCGCTCCCTTGCTCAATAGGAGTTACACCATGACCAAAGCACTTCCCGACCCACCCATGGACTGCCTCGCCGTTAACGAAAATCTCAGCTTCGAAGACGCCCAACTCTATATCTCCCACTTGATCCAAAGCGCCTCAGCCACCGTGTGGGATTGTTGCGATCACCTGCAACCCCACGACCGTGCCCGAATCCATGCCGCGTGGCACTTGCTGGAAATGGCCAAGACCGTGGTAAACCGCACTATCGACTGCATGCCACGTACCTGAAAACACTACAAAACCAATGTGGGAGGGGGCTTGCCCCCGATGGCGGTGGGTCAGTCACAGATGTATGACTGACATACCCTCATCGGGAGCAAGCTCCCTCCCACATTGAGCTCTGCCGGGTTCAAAACCGAGTGCAGCGCTGGAACATGCTCATGAGCCAGCCCGTCAGCTCGACAGCTGATTGGCAAACTGCCCGACCGCGCTCACCACTTTTTGCGCGCCGTCCTGGATTTCCACAATCACCGTGCCCGCCTCGGCCGCCAGGGCCAGGCCTTGTTCGGCTTGCAGGCGACCATCAGCCATCAGGGCGACCGCGTCGCGGGCCATGTCCTGGTTCTGGCGCACCACGCCGACAATTTCTTCAGTGGCTTTGCTGGTGCGCGAAGCCAGTTGCCGCACCTCATCAGCCACCACCGCAAAGCCACGCCCTTGTTCACCGGCACGCGCCGCTTCGATGGCTGCGTTCAGCGCCAGCAAGTTGGTCTGTTCGGCGATGCCGCTGATGGTCTTGACGATAGTGCCGATCACTTGGGACTGGGCGTTGAGCGCCTCAATACCTTCGCCGGCCTGTTGCATGTGCTGGGCCAGGTCACGCATCACATCCACCGCCTGGGTCACCACGGTGGTGCCGCGTTGGGCGCTATCATCAGTTTGCAAGGAGGTGCTGTAGGCAATGCTGGCGGCGTCGGCCACCGCCTGCTCGCGGTTGACCTGGTCGGTGATCACCGTGGCGAACTTGACCACTTTGTACAGTCGCTCGTTGGCGTCCAGCACCGGGTTGTAGGTGGCTTCCAACCACACCAGGCGGCCATGGCTGTCCACGCGCTTGAAGCGTGCCGCGACGAACTCGCCGGCATTCAGGCGTTTCCAGAACTGCTGGTACTCGGGGCTGTTGTATTCCTGCGGCTCACAGAACATCCGGTGATGTTTACCTTGGATCTGCGCCAGGCTGTAACCCATGCTGCTGAGGAAGCGGTCATTGGCGGTGAGCACGTGCCCGTCCAGGTCAAACTCGATCAACGCCGTGGAGCGCATCAGCGCGGTGATCAGGTTGTCATGTTCACGCGAATTCTCGATGGTGCGGGTGAGGTCGCTGGAGAACATTGAAAAATGCTTGAGACGCCCCTGCGAATTGCGCACCGGCTGCACAATCGAGCGCAGCCACGCCTCCTTGCCATTGCCCCGCATCAGGCGTACGGCACCGGCAAAATGTTCGCCGCGCGCCAGCGCATGCTTGAAGCGCAACTGGAACTCGTCTTGGCGCACATGGGCCGGCACCAAGTCTTCAATCGCCCGCCCTACAACTTCACCCAGCGAATAAACCAGCTCTCGCAGGAAGTTGGCATTGGCCCACTCCACCCGGCCCTCGGCATCCAGCGTCAGGCATAGCATTTCGTTCTCCAGGCTCTCCTTGACCTGCAGCAAGCTCGACAAGTCTTCGCGAAGAGCGGCCAGCTCCTGTTTCAGGCGGGTATTGAACATAGGGCACCGATGGGCAAATGGGCGGGACGATTAATGCTGCATCGGCGCTGCCGGCATTTTCTGAATAGCGCTTTAGCCCACCGCCCCACTATATTTTTTGATCCTTCAACCGCCCGTGTTTCGGCACACACCCATCACCTGATACTCCAGGGTATTGAGCTTGCCGCTGGAGTCCTCATAGGTCATGCGCGAGGGCACGGCATTGCACGAGCGGACCGGCGGCGTCACGTTGACCACCTTGGCAATGTCCAACTCCATGCCATAGCGATAGGCCTGCACCTCAGGCACTGGCTTGCCGTTTTTGAACGCGTAGGCGGCCATGGCTTTCTCGTTGCGCTCCATCATCTGGGCGAAAGTTCGATCCCCTCCGCCTTCGGCCAGTGCAGCCAAGGATAAGACGGCGGTTAAAACACCTAAGGCCACTTTATAAAAGTTCATCACGGGTTCCTCGACTGAAAAGTTCAGTGTCGAGATTAACCAGCGAACCCTGACGGCATGTTCACCAGAACATTACTTATTTGTTAGAAGGCCGCCAGCTTGCAGAATCGTAACCTTCATCAGCGTGCCGCCGCACAGCAGCTGCAGCAAATGACTACCCGATATACCCAGTGCTCGCGCTGTAAGCTTACATTCGCTCGCGATTAACTAACATCTGTTCACAAATAGCCGTCTATCAAAATTGTAATATTGGCTCCAGCTTCTCGTTAAGTTGAAATTTCTATACTGGCTTCAACTTATTCACCGAGCACATTCATCTCTGAAGCTTTTGTGTAGCTCCTTTGGAAAGAGATGAGTTTTTAACGCCCCGCTTGGGGCGTTTTTTTTGCCCGCAGGGTTATGCGACTGATGGTCGCAGTTGACCCTGAAGTTACTTCAGCGTTCAGACTTTTCCTACTCCCCTGAAAACAGCTGCCAAACGGAAATGGGCGCTTTCTCTCCCCAGACATTAGAGGTAACCCCCCATGCGTATCCTTGTGGTTGAGGACGAGCAAAAGACCGCCGACTACCTGCAGCAAGGCTTGAACGAAAGCGGCTATGTGGTCGACTGCGCCGCCAATGGCATCGATGGCCTGCACTTGGCCGGGCAGCACGCGTATGAGCTGGTGATTCTCGACGTCAACCTGCCCGGCCAGGACGGCTGGCAAGTTCTGCAAGAGCTGCGGCGCAATAGCACCCAGCGAGTAATGATGCTGACCGCCCGGGGCCGGCTGGCTGACAAGATCAAGGGCCTGGACATGGGCGCCGACGACTACCTGGTCAAGCCCTTCGAGTTTCCCGAGCTGCTGGCCCGGGTGCGCACCTTGTTGCGGCGCAGCGAACACATTCCACAGCCGGAAGTGTTCCGCGTGTCGGACCTCGAACTGGACCCGCGCCGCCATCGCGCTTATCGCGGCACTCGGCGTATCGACCTGACCACCAAGGAGTTCACCCTGCTCCACGTACTGATGCGCCAGAGCGGTGAAGTGCTGACCCGCACACAGATTATTTCCCTGGTGTGGGACATGAATTTCGACTGCGACACCAACGTGGTGGAAGTCTCCATCAGCCGCCTGCGGGCCAAGGTGGATGACCAGAGCGAGGTCAAGCTGATCCACACCATTCGTGGCGTGGGCTATGTGTTGGAAGCGCGTCCATGAAGACCGGCAGCCTGTCGATGCGCCTGGGCCTGACCGTCAGCCTGATGGGCGCGGGGCTGGTGTTGCTGCTGGCCACCCTGGCCTACCTGGCCCTCACCCATGAGTTGGAAAAACTGGCGCGCAAGAACCTGGAAAGCAAGATGGAACAGATCCAGCACAGCCTGGCCCTGGGGCTCGATGCCCAGGCCATCCGTGCCCGCCCCCATTCGCTGTTGGACCTGGTCATCGGCCACGACAATTTCTACCTGACCATCGTCGGCACCGCGCCCAATAACAGCGTGTTACTCAACATCGGTGCCAAGCCCCAGGAGCCCTTGCTCACTGACTTCAAGCCCCGGGAAACCCTCGGCTACCTGAACTGGACCGACAACTATGGCAGCCAGGTGCTCAGCGCCTCCAGCCTGATGCGCCTTGCCAGCGGCGAACGCGTGCGGGTGCTGCTGTCCCTGGACCGCATGGACGACCAGGCGTTGCTCAGCGCCTACCTGCGCGCCACACTGATTGCGCTGCCGCTGCTGTTGATCCTGATCGGCATGGGCGCCTGGTGGCTGGTGCAACGCGGCCTGGCACCGTTGAAGCAGTTCAGCCAAGTAGCGGCGAAAGTTACCACCCAGGACCTGACCCATCGTTTGTCCGTGGACAACTTGCCCCACGAACTGGGTGAACTGGCCCAAGGCATCAATGTGATGCTCGACCGCCTGGATGCGGGCGTACAGCAACTCTCGCAATTCTCCGATGACCTGGCCCACGAACTACGCGCGCCGCTGACCAACCTGATGGGCAAGGCCCAACTGACCCTGTCGCGCCAGCGCCCGCCCGAGGAATACAAGGCAGTGCTGGAATCGAGCACCGAAGAGCTTGAACGCCTGGGGCGTATCGTCAGCGACATGCTGTTCCTGGCCCAGGTCAGCCATCCGGCAGCGCGGGCGTCATTCACCGAAGTCTCCCTGGCCCAAGAAGCCCAGCGGGTGATGGAGCTGTTTGCCCTGAGTGCCGAAGACAAGCAGGTCACCCTGAGCCTGCGCGGCGATGCCCTGGTGACTGGTGATCGGCTGATGATCCAGCGGGCCATATCCAATTTGCTCTCCAATGCCATTCGCCATACACCTGAGGCCTCAACCGTGTTGCTGTTGGTGGAAACCTACTGCCAGGGCGTGTCGCTGTCGGTGGGCAACCCGGGGCGTGGTATCGAAGCGCACCACCTGCCGCACCTGTTCGAACGCTTCTACCGCGCCGACAGCAGCCGTACCCGCGCCGAGGGTGGCAACGGACTGGGGTTGGCGATCGTCAAGTCGATCATGCATTTGCACCAGGGGCATGCTCATGTCACCAGCCAGCCGGGGCGTTTCACACGGTTTAGCCTGGTGTTTCCCCTGAATCTGAAAACAACACAGGTCCAGTGTGGGAGGGGGCTTGCTCCCGATGGCGGCGGGTCAGCTAATGCATGTGCTGGCTGACACTCCGCTATCGGGAGCAAGCCCCCTCCCACATTGGTCTTTGTGGTGCGTTCAAGGTTTTAGGCAGCCTCTTCTTCGCGGCGATGGGCCCACTGGTAAAGCGCCGGCAACACCAGCAGCGTCAGTAAGGTCGAAGAAATAATCCCGCCAATCACCACCGTCGCCAACGGGCGTTGCACTTCGGCGCCGGTGCCGGTGGCGAGTGCCATGGGGATGAACCCGAGGGACGCCACCAATGCAGTCATCAATACCGGGCGCAGGCGGGTCAGCGCGCCTTCGTGGATCGCCACCGCCAACGAGCGCCCTTCTTCGCGCAGGTTGCGGATAAAGGCGATCATTACCAGGCCGTTCAGCACCGCCACACCCGACAACGCAATAAAACCCACCCCCGCCGAAATCGACAGCGGAATATCCCGCAGCCACAGCGCCATGATCCCACCGGTCAGCGCGAACGGAATCCCGGTGAACACCAGCAATCCATCCTTGAGGTTGTTGAACATCATGAACAGCAGGCCGAACACCAGCAGCAACGCCACCGGCACCACGATGCGCAGGCGATCGGAGGCTTCTTTCAACTGCTCGAATTGCCCGCCCCAGGTGGTCCAGTAACCGGCGGGCACTTTCACCTGGGCGATGAGGGCGGCTTCAGCTTCCTCGACAAACGAACCGATATCACGCCCGCGCACGTTGGCGCTGACGATCACCAGACGTTTGCCGTTCTCGCGGCTGATCTGGTTGGGACCCAGCACCAGGTCGAGGCTGGCGACCTGGGACAAGGCGATAAAGCCCAGTTGCCCAGACGTGTTGCTGGCCAGCGCCGGCACCGGAATCAACAGCCGTGACAAGCCTTCGATATCCGTGCGCAGCGCGTCGGACAAACGCACGACCATGTCGAAGCGCCGATCCCCTTCGTACAACGTACCGGCCTGGCGCCCACCGACGGCGACGGCGATGGTGTCCTGCACATCACCCACATTCAGGCCAAAGCGCGCGGCCTTGTCGCGGTCGATATTGATGGTCAGCACCGGCAGGCCGGAGGTCTGTTCCACCTTCACTTCCGAGGCGCCATTGAGCTTCTGCAAGGTCTCGGCGATTTCCCCGGCGGTGCTGTTGAGTACCGCCATGTCGTCACCAAACACCTTCACCGCCACATCGCTGCGCACCCCGGAAATCAGTTCGTTGAAGCGCAGTTGGATCGGTTGCGACAACTCGTACGCGCTGCCAGGCACAATCGCGCTTGCCCGTTGAATATCGGCAATGATCGCCTCGCGGGACTTGTTCGGATCGGGCCATTGGGCCTTGGGTTTGAGCATCACGTAGCTGTCGGAAATATTCGGTGGCATCGGGTCGGAAGCGATTTCCGCGGTGCCGGTACGCGCAAATACCCGCTCGATTTCCGGCACTTCAGCCAGCAAGGTTTTTTCCAATTGCTGCTGCATCTGCACCGATTGCGTCAGGCTGGTGCCGGGTACACGCAGCGCCTGCTGGGCAAAGTCGCCTTCACTCAGGCTGGGGATAAATTCGCTGCCCATGCGGCTGGCCACCAGGCCCGACACGACGATGGTCAGCAGCGCCAGGCCGAACACCAGCGGGCGACGCGTCATCACCCAATTGAGCACCGGGTCGTACACCCGACGTGCGCTGCGCATGACCCAGTTTTCTTCCTCTTTGACCTTGCCGGTGACGAACAACGCAATCGCCGCCGGTACGAAGGTCACCGACAGAATCATCGCGCCGAGCAAGGCAATCACCACGGTGAAGGCCATGGGGTGGAACATCTTGCCGGCCACTCCTGTGAGGGCAAAGATCGGCAGGTACACCACCATGATGATCAACTGCCCGAAGATCAGCGCCCGTCGCGCTTCCTTGGCGGCGGCAAACACTTCGTGCAGACGTTCACTGCGGGTCAGCAAACGGCCATGGCGCTGCTGCGCGTGAGCCAGACGGCGGATGGCGTTCTCGACGATCACCACCGCGCCGTCGACGATAATGCCGAAGTCCAATGCGCCGAGGCTCATCAGGTTGGCGCTGACTTTGTTGGTGAACATGCCGGTAAAGGTGAACAGCATCGCCAGCGGAATCACCATCGCTGTGATCAGCGCCGCACGGATATTGCCGAGGAACAGGAACAACACCGCGACCACCAGCAACGCACCTTCGAAAAGGTTTTTCTTCACCGTAGCGATGGCTTTCTCTACCAGGTTGGTGCGGTCATACACGGTGACCGCCACCACCCCTTCGGGCAGCGAGCGGTTGATCTCCTCGAGCTTTTTCGCCACCGCCTGGGACACGCTGCGGCTGTTCTCGCCGATCAACATGAACACCGTGCCCAGCACCACCTCGCGGCCATTTTCCGTGGCCGCGCCGGTGCGCAGTTCGCGGCCTATATCCACCTGAGCCACATTACGCACGCGGATCGGCGTGCCATCCGAGGTGGTGATGACGATGTTGGCAATGTCGTCGATGGACGCCACTTGCCCCGGTGCGCGAATCAGCAACTGCTCGCCACTGCGCTCGATATAACCGGCACCGACGTTGGCGTTGTTGCGCTCCAGCGCCGTGACCAGGTCATTGAGCGTCAGGTTGTAGGCGGCCAGGCGCTTGGGGTCTGGCGCAATCTGGTACTCCTTGGCGAAACCGCCGATCGTATTGATCTCGGCCACGCCCGGTACGTTGCGCAGTTGCGGCTTGATGATCCAGTCCTGGATCACCCGTAGATCAGTCGGGGTATACGGCGTACCGTCGTCCTTGCGCGCACCGTCCTCGGCCTCCACGGTCCACAGGAAAATTTCCCCGAGCCCGGTGGAAATCGGCCCCATCGCGGTATCAATGCCATCGGGCAATTGCCCACGTGCCACTTGCAGGCGCTCGTTGACCAGTTGGCGGGCGAAGAACAGGTCGGTGCCGTCCTTGAAAATCACCGTTACCTGGGACAATCCGGAACGCGACAGCGAACGCGTCTGCTGCAGACCGGGCAGGCCGGCCATGGCGGTTTCGATAGGGAAGGTGATGCGCTGCTCGGTTTCCAGCGGTGAAAACCCCGCCGCTGCCGAGTTGATCTGCACTTGCACGTTGGTGATATCAGGCACCGCGTCGATGGGCAGTTTCTGATAGCTGGCGATGCCGACACCGGCCATCAGCAGTACCGCCAGCAGCACGATGATGCGCTGCTCGATGGCAAATTGAATAAGGCGCTCAAACATGGGGAATCACTCGCAGATCAATGGGCGTGTTCGGCCGAGCCTTTGCCCAGTTCGGACTTGAGGATGAAGCTGCCAACCGTCGCCACCTGCGCGCCGGCCTCCAGGCCCTGGCGCACTTCGACGTAGCCGTTTTGACTGACGCCCAGTTCAAGATGGCGGGTGATAAAACCATCTGCGGTGCGTACGAACACCGAGGGTTTGTCCTCGACGGTCTGGATCGCGGCTTGCGGCACGGTGACCTTGGCCTGGTAGGTGTCGGTGGCGAGCTCTACGGCCACGAACAAGCCTGGGCGCCAGGCGTCGTCGGGGTTGGGCACCGTCACGCGGACGGTGGCGGTACGTGTCTGCTCACCGAGCAAATTGCCGACATAGGCCACGGTGCCGAGCACTTCGGTGCCCATTTCCGTGGAGCTGACTTTCACCGGCTTGCCCACGCGCACTTTGTTCAAGTCTTTGGGAAATACCCCGAAGGTGACCCACACCTGGGACAAATCCGAGAGCGTGAATGCGTTGCTGGTTTCACTGACCACCTCGCCCACGCCCAGATGCTTTTCCACTACTATCCCAGCGAACGGAGCACGCAGTTCATAACGATTGCCACCGGCCAAGACCGCGCTGCCGCTGAGGGCGGTCATCTTCTGCCGGGCATTGTTCAGGGCGATTTCAGCTTCTTGCAGGGTTTGCCGCGCCAACAGGTAATCCTGCTCGGCGGAGATTTTGTCCTGCCACAATTGGCGCTCACGCTGGAAGGTGGTGCGCGCCAGCTCGACTCGGCGCTGGCTTGCCGCCAACTCGCTGCGCTGGTCGGAAATCTGCTGGCTGGCGATCACCGCCAGTAGTTCGCCCTTTTTCACTGACTGGCCGAGATTGACCTCCACCGCCTCCACCACACCGGCCGCGCGGGGCACGATGTGAGAGGTGCGGTCTTCATCGAAGCGCACCTCGCCCGGCAGCGTCAGCACGGTGCTGATCGAGCGCGGTTGAGCCTGGGCCAGTTGAATTCCGGCAGCTTGGATCTGCTGCTCGGTGAGTTCGAGATGGCCTTCTTCCTCGTCGGCGTGGGCGAAACCGGACAGCATCAGGCCCAAGGCGACGGCGAACGCCATGCCATGTTTTTTATTCATCAGGAGACTCCAGGAAAATTCAAAGCCGGGCGAGGTCGCCGTAAATGCGTTCGATGCGTACCCAGGCGTCGGTGGCCTGGGCAGTCGCGGTGAGGTATTGGGTGCGGGCCGCGATCAAGGTGCGCTGGGCGTCGAGCACGTCGAGGAAGTTGAACTTGCCCATCTCGAAACCACGGGTGGCGCTGTCGACCGCGCTTTGTGCGGCGGGCAGGATCTGCTGGTTGAATGCACGCACCTCGGTATTCGCCGTTTGCCACAGGTCCAGGGCCTGGCGGGTCTCGGTGCGCAGGCGCAGCTCGGTGGCGTTGCGCAGGTCGCGGGCCTGGTCGGTGCGGCGGCTGGCAGCGAGGATGTTGCCCTGGTTGCGGTTGAACAACGGGATCGGCATCGACACGCCCAACAGGTTGACCCGCTCGCGCACGCTGGCGTCGTATTGGCTGCCGATGGACACATCTAGGTCCGGAATGCGCTGGGCTTTTTCCAGGCCCACGCTGGCTTCGTTCTGCACAATATTCAGTTCGGCCAGGCGCAGCTCAGCGGTCTGCTCAAGGCGCGCCAACAATTGTGCGGCGGCAGGTAACGCCGGTGCGGAGGTGTTTTGTGTGGCGACCGCTTCGAAGTCGGTGGCAGCACTGCCGGTGCTGGCGGCCAGGCGCCGGTAGGCGTCACTCAGGCCAATCCGGGCGCGATTCAACTCCAGGCGAATTTCCGACAGCTGCACCTGGGCACGGGTGGCCTCCACTGGTGACGATTTGCCAGCGCTGACACGCCCGTTGGCGACCACCAGACCGCGTTCGGCCAGGGCCATTGAACGTTGCGCCAGGTCGAGGCGTTCCTGGGCGCGCAGGGCGCCGTAATAGCTGTCGATGACCTCGGCGCGCAACAGGTTACGGCGCTGCTCCAGGGTCAATGCGGCGGCATCCTGGGCGCGGGTGGCCAGCTCGATGCGCGCACCGCGCTTGCCGCCCAGCTCCAGGGTCTGGCTGAGTTTGATGCTGGTGATGCGACTGTTGCGGCGGGTGTCTTCGGCGTCCCAGGAGGCCACTGGGTTGGGAATCAAGCCGGCCTGCTGGCGGCCGCCTTGGGCGATATCGATTTCCCACTGTGCGGCCGCCAGGTCCGGGTTGTTGGCGAAGGCGGTTTGCAAGGCTGCATCGAGGGTGAGGGTCTGTGCCTGGACGGCATTTGCGCCTAGCCACAACGCCGCCGCCCCTAACAGTGTTCTAACGGAAATTGCCATAACGAGAGTTCCACGCCCATGAAGTCGCTGAGGTTTCCCAGCGAGGGGCAATGTAGCTTTCGGTACTTATCAGGGCCGTGGGTGGAAGATTACAAATCCGTTAGCCAGGCTCAGGCATGCACTTCGTCGTGGTCGTCATGCTGGAAACCCTCGCCTTCGACCTGGATCGTGGCGTGGGCAATATCGAATTGTTCGTGCAGCAACTCCGTCACTCGACTGAGGATCTCTTGCTCGCTGCCCTGGGAGGCATCCGCGACCAAATGCGTACTCAGCACGTTCTTGCCGCTGGTGAGGGCCCAGATGTGCAGGTCGTGCACGTCCTTGACCCCGGGCACACTGCGGATGCCCTGCTCCACCTGCTCGATATCGACACCCTCCGGCACACCTTGCAGCAGTATGTTCATGCTCGCCTTGAGCAGCGTCCAGGTGCGCGGCACCACCCAGAAACCAATGGCGGCCGCGACCACGGAATCGACCCAACCCCAGCCAGTGAACATGATCACCACTGCCGCAATGATCACGCCGATGGAGCCGAGCATGTCGCTCCAGACCTCCAGGTAAGCGCCCTTGACGTTGAGGCTCTCGCCGCTGGCCGCGCTGAGCAGGCGCATGGAGATCAGGTTGACGATCAGCCCCAACACTGCAATGACCAGCATGCCGGTGGACTGGATCGCGGCGGGCGCCTGCAGCCGCTGGTAAGCCTCGTACAAGATGTAGAACGCCACCGCGAACAGCAGCAGTGCATTGAAGGCCGCCGCGAGAATCTCGAACCGCGCATAGCCGAAAGTGCGCTTGCGATCCGCCGGGCGCTTGGCGACCTGGATCGCCACCAGGGAAATCGCCAGCGCCAGGGCGTCGGTCATCATGTGCGCAGCGTCAGACAACAGCGCCAGGCTGCCGGTGACAAAAGCGCCGATGACTTCGGCAATCATGAAGCTGCCGGTCAGCCCCAGGGCGATCCATAACTTGCGTTCGTGGCCGGCGCGTACTTGGGCGTGGCTGTGTCCTGCGCTCATGGAATGTCCTCGAGGGTTGGGGTGCGGCGGATCATAGAGCTATAGGCCAGATCCACTGGCATGGTTTGCAGAATTGTCATCTATCCGCCAGCGCGTCGTTAGCTTTGGGCGCACCAAAATCGCCCATGGGCGCCCTGGGCCGGTTCTATCAGGTATGCTTTTCGCGCTGAAACAAAAAGAAACATATTAGCCAACCTGCTCGATAAGGAGTCCTGTCTTGGGTTTATCGACTGCCGCGTGGATGGTTCACGACACCCGTCTCATGCTCTGCGTCCTGCTGGCCATCGCCAGCATCATCGTGCTGATCAGCGCGACCAAATTGCCGCCCTTCCTGTCGATTCTGATTGGCACCTTTATCGCCGGCGTGGGCGCCGGCCTGCCACCGGAAGAAGTGGCGAAGGCCTTCAGCAAAGGTGCTGGAGCGATTCTCGGTGAAGCCGGGATCATCATTGCCCTGGGTGCGATGCTCGGCGCGCTGATGGCCGAATCCGGCGCGGCCGACCGCATCGCCACCACTTTGCTCGGGCTGGGCAAGGGCAAGTCATTGCCGTGGGTAATGGCACTGGTAGCCATGGTAATTGGCCTGCCGCTGTTCTTTGAAGTGGGCTTGGTGATGATGGTGCCGATCATCTTTGTAATGGCCAAGCGGTCGAACCAACCGCTGCTGAAAATCGCCATCCCGGCGCTGGCGGGCATGACCACCCTGCACGCCCTGATGCCGCCACACCCGGGGCCGCTGATTGCCGTGGGTGCGTTGCACGCCGACCTGGGCCTGACCATGTTGCTGGGCTTTTGCCTGGCGGTGCCGGCAGTGATCCTGGCCGGGCCGCTCTACGGCAACTGGCTGTCCAAGCGCCTGCATGTGGATGAACCCGCCGAGATCGGCGCGCTGTTCAGCGCGCCGCCCAAGGCCCCACGCCAGCCCAGCTTTGGCGCGTCGCTACTGATCATTCTGTTGCCGGTGATCCTGATGCTCGGCAGCACCTTGGCTAAAGTCGCGCTGGCGCCAGAAAGCACCCTTGGCCTGACCTTGAAGTTCCTCGGTGAACCGCTGATCGCCCTCGGTTTGGCGGTCATCGCCGCCGTGATATGCCTGGGCTGGGCCGCAGGCATGCCACGCGCCGACGTCGGCAATACATTGCGCAAAGCCCTCGCCCCCATCGCCGTGTTGCTGCTGACTATCGGCGCCGGTGGCGGCCTCAAGCAAACCCTGCTGGACGCAGGTGTCAGCCAGACCATCAGCAAGGTCGCCGAAGGCGCACACATGCCCTACCTGTTGCTTGCCTGGTTGATCGCCGTGGCCCTGCGCCAAGCCACCGGCTCGGCCACTGTCGCCACCACCACGACAGCGGGCATCCTCGCGCCAATGATGGCCGGGTTGGCGGCGACACAAAGCTCACTGGTCGCCCTGGCGATTGGCGCTGGCTCGGTGTTTTTCTGCCACGTCAACGATGCCGGGTTCTGGATGGTGCGTGAGTACTTTGGCTTGCAGTTGAAACAGACGATCTGGGTGTGGTCGGTGTTGCAGACGATTGTTTCGGTGGTTGGGTTAGTGGGTACGTTGCTGCTCTGGCACTTCCTGACTTGATCGTCACGCAGCCAAAGTGTGGCGCTTGCCAAACAACGCCACACTCGCCACCCCCACCGCCCCCATCACCACGCAGTAACCCACGCAGATCCACGGGCTGGTCGGCATCAGTGCGATCAACAGCAACGGTGTGGTACTCGCCCACAGCGCATAGGCGATGTTGTAAGTAAAGGAAATTCCCGACACCCGCACCTGCGCCGGGAACAGCCCGACCATCACCGACGGCACCGCGCCAACCACGCCACAGCTCAAGCCTGCCACGGCATACGCCGCGCCCAGCCATACGCCACCGCTGATCAGGCTGGCATACAGGATAAAGATCCCCACCGGCAGCAACAGGCTGTAGACCAGCACTGCGCGCCAGGCGCCGATGCGGTCGACCAGCAGGCCGGCGAGGACGCAACCGATATTCAGGAAGACGATGCCCAGCGCACTTAAGGCGAAGGTATGGCTGGGGCTCATGCCGAAGGTTTTCTGCATCATGGTCGGGGTGATGACGACGAGCACCACCACGGCCGAGGTGAGCACGCAGGTGAGGATCATCGCCGGCAGCAATACGGCACGGTGATCGCGTAGCACGCTGCGCAGTGGCATTTCGGCGGCCGCTTGGCGGCGTGCCTGCATTTCCAGGAATACCGGGGTCTCGCTGAGCCAGCGGCGCAGCCATACGCCGATCACACCGAATACGCCGCCGAGCAGGAAAGGCAAGCGCCAGGCGTAGTCGAGGATTTCTGCAGGGGTGAAGACTTGTGCCAGCAAGGTGGCGGTCAATGCGCCGAGCAGGTAGCCGAAGGTCAGGCCGGCTTGCAAAAAGCCCAGGGCGTAGCCGCGGTGGTGACGCGGTGCGTGCTCGGCAACGAAAGTCCAGGCGCTGGGCACTTCACCACCCACCGCTGCACCTTGCAGTACGCGCAACGCCAGCAGGATCAGCGGGGCGAAATAGCCGATTTGCGCGTAGGTTGGCATGATGCCGATCAGCAGGCAGGGCAAGGCCATCATCAGGATACTCAAGCTGAATACGCGCTTGCGTCCCAGGTGGTCGGCAAAGTGCGCCATCAGGATGCCGCCCAGCGGGCGGGCGAGGTAGCCGGTGACGAAGATGCCGAAGCTCTGCAACAGGCGCAGCCACTCGGGCATTTCAGGGGGGAAGAACAGTTGACTGAGGGTCAGCGCGAAGAACACGAAGATAATGAAGTCATAGATTTCCAGGGCTCCACCGAGGGCGGCCAGGCCCAGGGTTTTATAGTCGGAGCGGGAAAAACGCTGCGCCCGTGGTGAAAAGGTGGCAGTCATGTGCAGGCTCGGCAGGCAAACAAAATGGCGTGCAGGTTATGAGCTGAGCCCATTGATGGCAATCACGATGGATATATTTGTTTTACTCATGGATCGTTGAAGATAACTACATTCCCAAATCAATGGGTGTAGAGGAACATGCCGTAAAACTGCCAAACCCCATAATAACTACAAGAGGAAAGACTCGTGGCCGATGCTATCGAAGACAGCCGCTATGCCCGATTTGCCCTGCGCTGCTCCAACTTTGCAGAGCGTTGGTTTCCTGACTCCTGGGTGTTTGCCGCCCTCGCCGTGATCATCGTCGCCGTGGCGACCCTGGGCATGGGCGCCGCACCGGCCGAAGCGGCCAAGGCCTTCGGCGACGGGTTCTGGAGCCTGATCCCGTTCACCATGCAGATGGCCTTTGTGGTGATCGGCGGTTATGTGGTCGCCAGTTCACCCCCGGCGGTGAAGTTGATCGATCGCCTGGCGCGCATCCCCAGGAATGGCCGCTCGGCGGTGGCCTGGGTGGCGTTGATTTCCATGGTGGCCTCCCTGCTCAACTGGGGGCTGTCCCTGGTGTTCGGCGGTTTGCTGGTGCGGGCGTTGGCCCGGCGTACGGATTTGCGCATGGACTACCGCGCCGCCGGCGCTGCAGCGTATTTGGGCCTGGGTGCCGTGTGGGCGCTGGGGCTGTCGTCGTCGGCAGCGCAATTACAGGCCAACCCGGCCAGCTTGCCACCGTCGATTTTGTCGATCACCGGGATGATCCCGTTCACCGAAACCATCTTCCTGTGGCAATCCGGCGTGCTGTTGCTGGCGCTGATCGTGGTGTCGCTGGTCATCGCCTACGCCACCGCGCCAGGCCCCAACAGCGCCCGTGACGCCAAGGCCTGCGGTGTCGACCCGGCCTTTAACCTGCCCAAGCCACAGGCACCGACGCGCCCGGGCGAATGGCTGGAACACAGCCCGTTGCTGACGATTCTGCTTGCCTTGCTGGCGGCCGGCTGGCTGTTTCATGAGTTTTCCACCAAGCCGGCGATCAGCGCCATTTCGGGGCTCAACACTTATAACTTCCTGTTCATCATGGTCGGCGCCCTGCTGCACTGGCGCCCGCGCAGCTTCCTGGATGCCGTGGCCCGTGCGGTGCCGACCACCACCGGCGTGTTGATCCAGTTCCCGCTGTACGGCTCGATTGCCGCGTTGATGACCGTGGTCAAGGGCGGCGACGGCCAGACCTTGGCACACCATATCTCGACGTTCTTCACCTCCATCGCCTCCCATGACACCTACGCGCTGCTGATGGGCGTGTATTCGGCGGTGCTGGGTTTCTTCATCCCATCAGGCGGCGGCAAGTGGATCATCGAAGCGCCTTATGTGATGCAGGTGGCCAATGACCTGCAATACCACCTGGGCTGGGCGGTGCAGATCTACAACGCGGCCGAGGCACTGCCTAACTTGATCAACCCGTTCTATATGCTGCCGCTCTTGGGGGTATTGGGGTTGAAGGCACGGGATTTGATCGGGTTTTCGTTTGTGCAGTTGCTGGTGCACACACCGTTGGTGCTGTTTTTACTGTGGGCGCTAGGGACGACGTTGAAATATTTGCCGCCGGTTATGCCATAAATCACGGGGGACCGCGCCCGCTGTTACAGTAGGTGTGGTCATGGTTTTGTAGGAAGACGCGCTAATAGATCAGGCAATGCGCTCTGTATCGTGTCCCAGACAACATCAAGGTTGATATCGAAGTAACCGTGAGCTATCCGATTGCGCATCGCCCGCATATTGCGCCAAGGAATGTGTGAATGGCCCGCAGCGAAGTCCGGATACTGGTCCATGATTTTAGTCGACGCCTCACCAATTATGATCAGACTCATGATCACGGCTTGTTGTGTTCGCCTGTCCTCCAAAAAATCGTCTTTACTCAACCCCTCGACAAACGTCATAGCGTCAGTGGCCGCTTGCCTTATGTGCTCGAGATAATCCCCTAAGCGATTTTCTGTCATACAGGACGGGCCTCAGCCAACACCTTAGCGCGGAACTTCAAAGGCAAGTCGCCAGGCGTCAACAGGTCGACATTGACGCCTAACAAGTCCTCAAGCTCGACCTGCAACCCGCCAAGATCAAAAAGAGTTGTTCCCGGCGGCGCATCAACCAGCAAATCAAGATCACTGCCTTCGTGGTCGGTACCCGCTAATACAGACCCAAATATTCTTGGATTTGATATTTGGAACCGTCCAATCACCTCTCTGACAGCTGCTCGTTGTAGATCAAGTGCAGTTGAAGGTTTCACGACTCACCTCGGTGATGTGCATTAGAAGCTCAGTCTAGCAGCGCTTACTCTGTGTAGACACGCCCCACCCATCACTTGTGTGTCTTCGTTCCGTCACACTCCGTTGCTACCGTCCTGCGAAATATCTTGCAACATCTCGCCAAGGACTCCCCCGCAATGAGTGACGAGCACGAAGACCGCCCCTCCCCCGACTCCACCACCCAAGCACCGGTAGACACCAGCCGCCGGCGCTTCCTTGGCGGTGCGGCGGTGTTGGGGGTCGGTGCAACCTTGAGTGCCTGCGGCAATACCAGCGAAGCACCCAGTACGCCGGTACCGCGACCACTTACGCCTCAAGAGCTGGACAAGGCGTTGCACGACCAGGTGAAGACCGTGGTGGTGATCTATGCCGAGAACCGTAGCTTCAACAACCTGTTTGCCGATTTCCCAGGATTGGAGAAACCGCTTTCAGCGTTATCCGCCACGGACTTCCAGCAGCGCGACCGCGATGGCGGTGTACTGACCACCCTGCCCCCCACGTGGGGCGGTGTGTTGCAAGTCGGCCCGCAAACCGTGGACGGCGTGTCCTATCCAAGCGAAGTGCAATTCCAGCAAAACCTGCCCAACGCGCCGTTCGCTCTCAAGGGTCCTAACGCCGAGGACCTGCCATTGAGCCTGGTAACCCGCGACTTGTGGCATGTGTTCTACCAGAACCAGATGCAGATCAACGGCGGCAAAAACGACGGTTTTGTCGCCTGGGGCGATTCCGGTGGCCTGGTCATGGGCCATTATGCCCAGAGCCGTTATTCCCTGCGCCTGTGGGACGTGGCCAAGGAGTTTGTACTCTGCGATAACTTCTTCCAGGGCGCGTTTGGTGGCTCGTTCCTCAATCACCAATACCTGATCAGCGCCACGGCACCGTTCTATCCTGATGCCGCGCAGTCGGTGGCCAAGGCGCAGATCGCCACGCTGCAAAGCGATGACCCCACCGACACGCGACTCAAGCCTCTGGACAAGTCCCCGGCCAGCGCGATGACGGGCCCGCCACAGTTCGGCCCTAGCGCACTGACGCCGGATGGCTACGGGGTGAACACCCTGGCCCCACCGTATTGGCCCACTTGGATTCGCGACCCGGAAAATCCGGACTATTCCAAACCAGACCTGCCCAACGTACTGGTGCCGCAAACCCACGAGCACATTGGCGACAAGCTGTCGAAAAGCAACGTCGACTGGGCCTGGTACGCCGGCGCGTGGCAAGCCACTTTGGAGCAATTCAAGGATTCCGGTGGTATCCCCAAGATTCCGAACTTTCAGTACCACCACCAACCGTTCAACTACTTCAAGCAGCAAGGCCCGCAAAATCGCGCTGAACGTGACAAGCGCCTGCGCGACGGTGGCTTGGGCGATGAGTCGACTACCAACAAGTTCTTCGCCGATGCCCAGGCCGGCAAACTGCCTGCCGTGAGCTTCTACAAACCCCAGGGCAACCTGAACATGCACGCCGGTTATGCCGATATCGCCTCCGGCGACCGCCATATCGCCCGCGCCTTGAAGGTGCTGCAAGAAAGCCCGCAGTGGAAAAACATGGTAGTGGTGGTCACCGTCGATGAAAACGGTGGCTGGTGGGACCATGTGGCGCCGCCCAAGGGTGACCGCTGGGGCCCGGGCACGCGCGTGCCGGCCCTGGTGGTGTCGCCGTTTGCGCGCAAAGGCACGGTGGACCATACGGTGTATGACACGGCATCCATCCTGCGCTTGATCACCCGGGTGTTCCAATTGGAGACCCTGGATGGGCTCAAGCAGCGTGATGATGCGATGATTGCCCGCGGCCAGAAACCCATGGGTGATCTGACCAACGCCTTGCAGTTCAACTTGTAGGGGCTTATCCAATAACGACATGCCTGCCGATTTAACACGCGAATTTCCCGGTCAACCGCTACTGTGTGCAAGTGGGCTTTTATCCCGCGCAGACGGGCCTCGCTGACAAGGAACCAACTATGTTTAAACCGACCAGGCTGTCCTTCACCCTGGCCGCACTGCTGGCGAGTGCGGTCGTACAGGCCGACATCGAGGTGCCACTGGGCAGTACGCAACGTGTCACCCAGCTGTTTGCGTTCCCTAATAATTGCAATGTGATCTGCTTTCGGCCGTGGACACTGGAACAGACCGCCGAGCACTATTTGAGCCAGAGCCTGCAGCGTGACGGTTACAGCCGGGCCAAGGTCAGCGTGAAAACCCACGACGGCCAGATCGCGGCGACCTTCAGCGGCGTACCGGATAGCTACGGTCAATCCTTGACCACCTTGCTCAACACTGCGGACCTGGCTTATCAAGGCGCCAGCCAACTCAACGGCGACGGCAAGTGGGCTTATAACTGGTATCTGTTCCTGCCGCTGGGCATGGCCCTGGAGAACCGCAAGAGCATTGAACTGCTGCACTTCCCACCGGATTACTCACTCACCCAGGCCCAGGACTATCTGGAATCGGCCACCACTGACCGCTGGGCGGCGCTGCTCACCGACAACGGTATCCCGGCCAGCGAAACGCCGGCCTACCAGACCATCATCGATATCGCCCCCATCGCCGCGCCGTCCAATGCAGGTAAAGACCTGGAAAAAGTCTACAGCTACTTCACCGAGTACCAGACCCGCATGGTCAGGGAACTGAGCCTGCGCGCCAATGGGTCACTGCCGATGGTGGCATTCGGCGCGCCGGTGCGCAGCTGGATCAAGCAACAATACGGCCAGAATGTGGGCGTGCTGGAACTGGCACAAATCAGCCCGGCAGCCGGCAAAAACGTATCCGTGCTGGGCGCCAACCACCCCAGCTACATCTGGTATGCGGCGGACCCGGCAAGCTATGACGGCGATGAACAAAAGGCCGACGACGCCGGGTTGAAAGTAATGGGCCAGGATTTGAGCGCGGCCTGCTGGCAGGCCGGCATGGGCCAGAAACCCGCCAGCGATGCGAACGTGTTACTCAAGGCGTGCATGAACACCTGGCAAGTAACACGCAAGGAGCAAACCTGTGAGTTGTTCTACACCTCGGTGCGCCACCTGACGCCGGAGCAGGCCAATGCCAAGTGCGCTACACCGTCTATCAAAGCGCAGTTGAAACAGCTGAAAAATGTCGCCCCAGTGCCCACCATCATGGCGCCTGTGCTTTAACGCGAATAAATCGTCTCTACTGTCAAGATTGACAGTAGATATCGAATCCAACTTCGGCGAATCTTGGGCCGCGCCCATTTGCTGCAAGACTGGCAGTCAGCTAATACCCGCAGGTCCATGCAGCCCCGTTCAGGAGAGTAATGAAAACTCAAGCCATGGATAAGGCTAAAACCGCGGTGAGTAGCTGCCTGTATCCCTTCAAGACGCTGCTCGTGGAGCAAGGTTACCCCTCGACCGAGCACTTCCAGATCAAGCGAGGCACCCACGGGATGACGGGCGGTGTCATGGCGCGCATTGCCTTTGACAGCCGCGTGCGCATTGCCCAGATTTCAGGATACGCCGTCAGCGACCGACGCACGCATACGCTGCAGCTATCGCCGCGTATCCATTTGTACGATTGTTGGTTCTGCGGCCTGTTGCAGCACTCCTGCAACCCGAACGTGTTCCTGGACACCACGTACCTGGAGCTATGGACGGTGCAACCCATCCTCGCCGGTAGCCTGCTGACCCTTGATTACGCCATGACCGAAGACGCACTGGCCCGGCAGTTCGCTTGCCATTGCGGCGAGCTGAACTGCCGGGGTTGGATCACAGGCAGCAAGGAACCGCTGAACGCCGAAGGCCAGGCTTTCATGACCTGGTGGCGCGAACACAAGCGGCCTTAGGCTTCGCCCAGCGGACGCAGGCGGTACTGCGGCGGGAGCTGCTCGAAACCACTGATGGTGGTGTTCAAGCTCTTCCAGCGGCCATCCTTGATGCCATAGATGCAGCCATGGATCGAAAGGCTCTGCCCACGATGCCAGGCATTTTGCACAATGCTGGTGTGACCGACATTGGCCACCTGCTGGATCACATTGAGTTCGCACATGCGGTCGACACGTTCTTCTTCCGTCGGCAACTGAGCGAGCAAGTCTCGATTCTCATAGTAGAGATCGCGAATAGTGCGCAGCCAGCCGTCGATCAGGCCGAACTGGCGGTCCTGCATCGATGCACGCACGCCGCCACAGCCATAGTGGCCGGTGACGAGGATGTGCTTGACCTTGAGCACGTCGACTGCGTACTGGATCACCGACAGGCAATTGAGGTCGGTATGCAGCACCACGTTGGCGACGTTGCGGTGCACGAACAGATCACCGGGCAACATGCCGACGATCTCGTTGGCCGGTACACGGGCATCGGAACAGCCGATCCACAAGTACTCCGGGGTCTGCTGGCGGGCGAGCTTGGCGAAGAATTCGGGATCTTCCTGTTTGATCGCATCCGCCCAGCGTTCGTTGTTATCAAGCAGGTCTTGTAGTTCGTTCATCAGGGAAAGCCTCAGGAATGATGCGCAGTTTTGTGACTGACAACCCCTCGTCCAGGTCACGCCGAGTGTTAATTAGCTTGAATCTTTAGGGAGCCACGCCTGTCCACACACTATAAGCCCCACAGTATGAGGATTGGCCATGACTGAATCACGACGTCCCTACGGCGCAACCCAGCCGGAACCCATTGATGATAACGAAGACCGCATGGGTGAAATGCGCGAGCTGGATTTTGACCAGGAAGACCAGACAGCGGAAATCGGCGACGAGCTGCCACGCCGTGAGCGCGATCTTTTAATGCCCGATGAACGGGTGCGCGAAGCCGGGCTGACCGGGGCTTCGACGGATGATCATGAATCCACCGATGACGATATGAGCCCGGAAACGCTGATCCACGAGGATGGCGCGCGGGATGCCCGGGAAGCAGGTGAGGATAACCCTGCCGACTTCGACCTCAGCATTGTGGATGAGGATGAGATTGGCGGCGGCAATGGCCTGGATGAGGCCGAGCTGGCCGATATTGACCCTGTAGACGGTAACCGCTGAAAACCGCGGTTTAATATGTGGGAGGGGGCTTGCTCCCGATGGCGGTGTGTCAGGCACTTAATAAGTCACTGACCCATCGCTATCGGGAGCAAGCCCCCTCCCACATTGGTCTGTGTGTTCAGTCGACCAGGGTGCAGGCCATGACGACCGCGTCTTCGCGGCCACCGACAGCCGGGTAATAATCCCGGCGGCGACCGATCTCATTGAAGCCATAGCGCTCGTACAACCGAAACGCGCCGGTATTGCTGTCCCGCACTTCCAGGAAGCACTCTCGGGCATTGGCGGCATAGGCACGGGACATCAGGTGTTCCAGCAGCGCCAAACCCAATCCGCGCCCCTGGTTTTCCGGTTTAACGGTGATGTTCAGCAAGTGCGCCTCATCGAGAATGATCTGCACCACCCCATGGCCCACTTGCTGCTCACCTTCGAACATCAGCCAGATTTGATACTTGCCCAGCCCGTCGAGAAAGATCCCACGGGTCCAGGGGTGGCTGAACGCCGCATATTCGATTTTCAGCACGGCGTCGAGGTCGGCCTCGGTCATCGGGCGGAAGGATAAAGCCTCACTCATCAGTTGTTTTCCAGCGCGCCATCAGCCGGCGCATGGCTTGCCAGACATCAGCCTTACGCTGTGGCTCTTCCATTAATAATTCCAGGCCCGGCAGGGCCCACACCGAGCCCAGGCTGTCGACCTGCAACTCGCGGTACCAGGCCTCGGCATTGGCTTCGCCGGCAAACCGCACGGCGGGCAGGCCGATCAACCACAGGCACACGCAGGGCTCGTCTTCCAGGCGCGCCGAGACAAAACCCTGGACGAAATCCCGTGCAGCTTCGGGGCCCTGGTCCATAGTGCCGCGCACCAAAAGCGGCCAGCGTACAGGCTCGCCGATGATCTGGGGGCTGTCGGGCAGGCCGGCGGCGCGCAGCATGTCCTTGAGCAGCAGGTAGGCCGGGTCGCGTGACTGGAAACGCTCGCCGGTGGGCAGCTCCACCAGCAACAGGCAACGCCCGGCCCGCAGCAATTGCAGGGCAAAGCGGGGCGGTGGCACTACCGGCGCCTTGACCACCGGCGCGGCCTCCTCCACCACCTTGGCAGCCTTGGTCACCGGCGCAGGGCGTGGCACTTCGATCTTTGCCCGTTCGACCGCCGGACGTGTTTCGACTGGGGGCTTGACCACCGCCACGGGCGCGGCCGCCTCTTCCCCCGACGACTCGAACGCCTCATAGGGCTCAAGCGCCTGCAACAACTCGGGCCGCGACGGCGCGGCAAACGGCAGTTCGGTGCGGGGCAGCCAGTTGACCACCTGCATGGCGGTCAAGTAAGCGCGACGTCGGGACTCGATAAGCACAGCTCGGCCACTTGTGGATAAGTAAAGAACGGGGATTCTACCGTTGTTCGGTAACAATCGCCCACTGTGCACTGACCGGCTGTGGATAATTCCCGCGCCTGATGCAGTACAATCGCGACCTTTAATCGCCAACCAGCCGGCCATTCCCATGATCGAACCCAAGCGCGTCCTGCGCGCCCTCGCCGAACACTGGGCCTTACTCGAGCCTCTGTGCGAACACTTCGACCAAGGCACACTGAGCCTTGCCGAGCTGCGCGCACAATTGGCCGCCCAACAACTGGACAGCACGCCCCAGGATATCACCAGCCTGCTGGACGTGTGGATTCGCCTGGATATCCTGGTGCCTGTGGCCAAGAGCCCGAACCGTTTCGAGCTCAACGCGCAGATCCACGACTTCCTCGCCTATCTTCGCAAGGAGCACCGGCTTGGCCTGTGCCTGGAAATCGAAGCCTACCTGCGCCACCTCGAGCGCCTGGCCGGTTATATCCAGGACGCCTTCGACATCCGCGACAGCCACGACCTGGCGCGGCAACTGCGCCTGCTGGATATGCGCGTGCGCGATGTGCTGAAAAAACTTGCCAACGACGAACAGGCCCTCGCCGCCGTGGCCGACCGCGCCAAGACCAGCGACCGCCAGATCCCGTTGCGCCAGCGTTATGCCGAGGTCTTGGCGACCTGGGACGAATACGTCGAGCCGATGATCCAGCTGGTGAACGCCGACGGTGCCTTCGAGCAAGGTGTGCGCAAGGTCGAGAACGTGCTGCTGCGCATGCTTACCGAGCAACAGCGTCTCGGCCATCTGGTGGACGACGACATGCTGCTGCGTACCCACGCGCGCATCCTCGAAATGCAGACCAGCGCCCAGCTGACCTTGCGCCATGCGCGGGAGCTGCTGTTGCCGCTGCGCGAAGAAGCGCGCCGACACAACGCCGTGACCCGTGGCGCGGCGCTGGCCCTGTCGGCGATCCGCCGCAAGGGCCTGGACGCGGTGCCACAGGCTGCAATGCCGATGTTTACCCGGCCACAAAGCACCTTCCTGGGCAGCGCCAGCCAGGTCGAAGCTTATGTGTATGCCCTGGCGAATTTCGAGCCGAAACCGGCGCGTTTCCCCAAGGCGCATAAATCCCACAAGGGCGAAGCCCAGCGCGCGCCGCGTACGGTCAAGGAAATGCTCGAGCGCTGCGAAGAAGCACTGCCGATGCCGGACCTGATGACCTGGCTGCTGGAACAGGAACCGGACGGCGCTACCGACGAATTGCTGTACTGGTTTTCGCGCCTGTCCCGGGAGAAACGCTTCAAGCGCGAACGCCTGGAACGCCGCGATTACCACACCCACGAGCACCAGGTCAGCCTGCGCTCCTTCGCCCTGCTCCCGGCCGGCAGCGACGCCACCGAGAATTCTGCGAGCACGCCTTATGCATCTTGATCTATCCGAACTGTCCCAGCTGGCGCCGATCTTTCGCGAGCTGTTCAAGGGTTACCACGTCAGCCGCCGTGATCCGGAGCTGTACGCGCAACTGTCGAACTTCCAGGACCAGTACCGCACGCTGTTCAAGGCCCTCGGCTTTGAGCTGGTGTGCGATACCCGCGGTTTCTACTACTTCGTACCGGACTCTGCCATTGCCAGCGCGCAGGTCAACAAGACCGCCCAGCGCCTGGCCTTGTTTACCTTCATCCTCGTCGAGCATCTGGCCGACCAGGGCCGCGACCCGATTGCGGTGCTCGACGGCGGCAGCCTGGGCCGCGATGAATTGCCTTCGCTGCTGGAGAAATACCGCGACCTGTTTATCCAGGCCGAAGTGCAGACCCAGGAAGAGCTCGAAGAAAAAATCATGCGCCGCATGACCCAACTGGGTTTTGCCAGCGAAGACAATGGCATCTACCGCTTCCTGCCGCCGATGCACCGTTTCCTCGACGTGTGCCTCTCCGTGCAGCAGGACCGCGACCTTGCCGCCAGCGTGCACAGCGTACTGCCGCTGCCGGCGCCGGTGATCATCGACGAAGACAGCGATGACAAACTGCTGGAGACCGATGACCCGCTGGACCTGAGCGCCTTCAATGAGGAAAGCGAAGAAGACGCCCTGGCCCGTGCCATTGCCGAAGAACAGGAGACCGACGCATGAGTAAGGAACGCTACGGCATCCGCCGCTTCGCCCTATTGAACACCGCCGGCTACAGCCTGGGCCTGTTCCCGCTGGAAGAGCCGCTGTCGGTATATGGCGCGAACAACCTGGGTAAATCCGCCTCGATCAACGCCTTACAGTTCCCGATCCTGGCGCGCATGTCGGACATGAGTTTCGGCAAATACACCCTGGAGCAATCACGGCGCTTCTACTTTGCTACCGACACCAGCTACATCCTGGTGGAAGTCTCCCTGCCCCACGGCCCGCACGTTATCGGCGTGGTCGGGCGTGGGCCAGGCGGCGGTTTCGGTCACCAGTTCTTTGCCTATGCCGGCAAGCTGGACCTGGCCCATTACCAGAAAAACGACACCTGCCTGCGTCAGAAAGAACTGTTCACCAACCTTGAACGCGAAGGGCTCAAAGCCTACGAACTCAAGCCTGATGAACTGCGGCGCTTGCTGGTGGGCGGCCATACGTCGATCCCGCTGGACCTGACCCTGATCCCGCTGCGCTCCACCAGCGAACAGAGCCTGAAGACCTTCCGTGCGCTGTTTATCAACCTGCTGCACATGCGCGAAATCACGGCGGCCAAGCTCAAGCAACTGTTCCTCGATGCGTTCGAACATAGCCTGCGCTCCGGCAGTGTCGACTACATCGCCGCGTGCGAAGAGGCCTTCCGCGATGTGCGACGCATGGAGCAGGACTACAACTCGCTGGTGGCGGCCGGTCCCTTGGTCGAGGCGCTGGCCAATGGCGTGAAACAACGCGACGCCTTGCGCGGCAAACTGCATCGCCTGTCGCCGCTGCTGGATTCATTGCTGGGTACCTGGTCGGACTATGCCAGTTCGCGCAAGGAAGAGCTGACCATCCAGGCTGAACACTACCGCAACGAGCAGGACGCGCTGCAGAACGACCAGCGCGGCGGCACCCAGGAGCTGATGCGCCTGGAGCGGGAAATCAGTGGCATCCAGCGCTGGTTGGGCGAATTGTCGGTGCTCAAGCATCGCTTCGCGTTGGTGAATGACGTCAAGGTGCTGGAGCAGCAATTGCTCGCCGCCAAGGATGCCCATGATGAACTGGCGGGCGCCTTGGCGCAGTCGCGGCAGTTCAGCGCCGAGGATCTGGACGAGCGTCTGCGCGACCTGGAAAAACGCTTGAAGTCCGTCAAGCAGCAGCTCGATCACGCCGACAACAACAGCTACGCCAAACTGCGCGAAGAGTTTTCGCAGCAGGATGTCGAGCGCCTGATGCGCCTGTTCAACAGTTCGTTGTTCAGCCTGCCGCTGGGTGAGCATGGCATCACGCTGGACGAGGACGGCCAGTGGGTCAAATCCCTGGAACAGATCCTCGATGGCTTCAAGGGCGAGCGCTTTGAAGTGCCGGGGCTGTCCATCGACATCTCGCACATCGAGCCTCCGGCCTTGCAGGCCCTGGCGGATCGCGCCGCATTGCGTGACCAGAAAGAGCGCCTGGAAAAAGAACTCAAGCAACTGAAAACCCAGCAGGCCGTGGTTTCCGACCGCGCGGCGAGCAAGACCCAGACCGAAGCGCTGTACCAGCAGGTGCTGGATGCGCAGAAGGCGCTGGAAGACTTCCGCCGCACCCAGACCCTGAGTGCCGAGGAAGGCGAGAAGCTCGAACAACTGGCGCAGATGGAAGCCGCCCAGGACGAGTTGAAGCGCTCCAGCGATGCGTTTACCGAGCGCGTGCAGCAACTGTCGGCCAAGCTGCAATTGGTCGGCCGCCAGATCGGCGACATGGAAGCCAAGCAACGTACGCTGGATGACGCGCTGCGTCGTCGTCAGCTGTTGCCGGCAGACCTGCCGTTTGGCACACCGTTCATGGACCCGGTCGACGATTCCATGGACAACCTGCTGCCGCTGCTCAATGACTATCAGGACAGCTGGCAGGGCTTGCTGCGCGCCGATGGCCAGATCGAAGCGCTGTACGCACAAGTGCGTCTCAAAGGTGTGGCCAAGTTCGACAGTGAGGATGATGTCGAACGTCGCCTGCAACTGCTGATCAACGCGTATGCGCACCGTACCGATGAAGCGCTGACCCTCGGCAAGGCACGCCGTGCGGCGGTCACCGACATTGCCCGGACCCTGCGCAACATCCGCAGCGATTACGACAGCCTTGAACACCAGCTGGCGCTGTTCAACCGCGAGATCAACAAGCGCCAGGTTTCCAACCTGCAAAGTTTCCGCATCGTGCTGGCGCCGAACAAGGAAGCCCTCAAGCATATCGACCAGATCATCCACAGTGCCGGCCAGTATGAAGAAGGCGAGACGCTGTCAGTGTTCGACCTCAGCCAGAGCGCCGAGCAGGACAACAAGAACGAAGAGGCCAAGGAATACCTGGCACGCCTGGTGGCTGCCAACCATAACCAACTGGGCCTAAAGGATCTGTTCGAACTGGCGTTCGAGATCACCAAGGTACACGGCCAGCCGGTAATCCATACCGACATCGACGGTGCGGCTTCCAACGGCACCACCATGACCATCAAGGCGCTGACCAACATGTACTTGTTGTTGCACCTGATGGACCGCGACCAGGCCGGTCGTGTGCGCTTGCCGTACTACCTCGACGAAGCGGCGGACATCGATGAGAAGAACCAGGCGGCACTGCTGGAAACCAGCCTGCAACTGGGCTTCGTGCCGATCCTGGCGAGTGTGAAGCCGCAGGTGTCCGCCCAGGTGGCGATCGACCTCGAAGGCGGCAGCGGGCCGAACGGAATCTACATCGATGAGGCGGACTGGAAGTACATCCGTCGCCATGATGTGGTGAAGGCGACAGTGAATGTGCAGGCGGACGAGCCGGAGCTGGATGAGGTCTGACGTGTTGCGCTGAAATGCAAAAAGGCCGCGATCTTATGGATCGTGGCCTTTTTTTGTCTTTGCAGTGATTTTGAGGGCCTCATCGGGGGCAAGCCCCCTCCCACATTTTGACCGTGTTCACAAATCAAAGTGTGGGAGGGGGCTTGCCCCCGATGGCCGCGCCTCGGTCTATTTGCCCAGCGGGATCTTAGGCGCCCAGGTCAGCCACTCATCTTCAAACTTGTCGAACAATGGGAACGTCTGCTGCTGCCGTGCGGGGTTGCCCATGCGCTCGCCATCAGGCGTGGCAAAGGCGATCCCGCCGGCCACCAACGTCTCCAGGGACTCGGTGCGCACCGTCGCACCTTTGAACAGGCCGAAGTCGAGCCCGAAGCCACTGGTGTTCCAGAAGCGGCTGCCACTGCGTACTAGTGGCGCGTATTTGGGTTCGATCAGGATGTGCACCAGCACACGGTCGGCGGTTTGGCCCAACTCATAGCCGGTAACTTTGCCCACGGTGACTTCACGGTAGGTGACCGGCACGCCTTCCTTCAACGAACCACGGCGAGCGGCGCTGAGTGTCAGGCTCAGGCCCGCTTCCTGATGCACGGCTTCGGGTGGCTGGGCCAGGGCGACAAAACTCTTCTGCGGGCCGGCATTTTTCATCGCCGGTTGCACCTCGATGTATTGGCCGGTGACCAGGGTTTCCAGGTTGGCCGTCTTCATCAGCCCCAGTTCAGGTTTGACCACCCAGAACTGGCTGCCAGAACGAGCGATGCGATCCGCCACTTGGGTGATACGCGCTTTGAGCAGCACCGATTGCATGTCGGCACTGAGATCGACGCTCTCGATCTTGCCCACATCCAGGCCCTTGAAGCGTACCGGTGTGCCTGGACTCAGGCCGTCGGCGCGGTCGACCTTGATGGTCACCAGGGTCCCGTGCTGGTTGGCGGCCTCACGGTCAGCAAACAGACGGAAGCGCGGGATGCGGCGTTTGAGCGGCACATTCGGTTCCGGCGTTTCGAAGGCGATACCACCCGCCATCAGGCTGGCCAGGGATTCACTCTTGACCTGAATGCCGCCGGTAAGCCCGCCGCTGAGGGTAACGCCGCTGGCATTCCAGAAACGCGTGGAGCCGTTGACCAGGCTTTCATATTCTTTCTCGATATGAACACCGATCACCAGCTGCTTCTTCTTGCGTGAAAACTGATAGCTCTGCACCGAGCCGACCTTGACCTGCTTGTACAGGATCGGGCTGCCGACATCCAGCGAGCCCAGGCTGTCGGTGAGCAACACCATATGCAGACCTGGGGAGCGCAGGTCCAACGGCGGCGCCTTGGCACGAGCCACGTATTCCCGCTGGGGCGGCGTACCTTTGTCACCCGGACGGATGGCGATGTAGTTGCCTTTGACCAGTGCCTCCAGGCCAGTGATACCAGCCAGGGAGATGGACGGCTTGACCACCCAGAATTGCGTATCCTGAACCAAGTAATCTTCGGCCAATGGATCGAGGGTCAACTCGGCGCTGGCGCTGGACAGGTCCGGATCAATCTTCAGGGTTTTCAGGCTACCGACCTGAATACCTTTGTACATGACCGGGGTGCGTCCGGCCTGGAGGCCTTCGAAGTCGGTGAGCTTGACCTTGACCTTGATGCCCGCTGCGGCGGCATCGAAATCTTCGTATAGGCGGAACGGCAAGCTCGGGTCGGTGGGCGGGCTGTCTTTGCGATTCTCCGGCGTGGCGAAGGCGATACCGCCGGCGACAATGCTGGAGAGAGATTCGCTGCGCACTTTCACCCCCGAGAGATTGGCGTCGATGCTGATGCCGCTGGCGTTCCAGAAGCGCGTGTGTTTGCGCACCAAATTGGCGTAGGTTGGCTCAATGTAGACCTTGATTTCGACGGTGCTCTGGTCTTCAGACAGCAGGTAGCTTTTGACCTGGCCGACCTGGATCTGCTTGTAGAACACCGGGCTGCCGCGGTTCAGCGAGCCCAGGCGGTCGGCCTTGAGGGTCAGGTGCAAGCCGGGCTTGGCATCGGATAACGGCGGTTCTTCGGAGAGTGCCTTGAATTTGCGCGTGGGCTCGCCATCGCCTGGGCTGGCGGCGATGTAGTTACCCGAGACCAGGGTCTCCAGGCCAGTAATGCCGGCCAGGCTGACGCTGGGCTTGACCAACCAGAAGCGGGTGTTGGTCTTGAGGTATTGCTCGACATCCTTATTCATCTCAATGGTAGCAATCACCCCGCGATTGCTGCCCTCGTCATCCAGGGCCAAGGCTTTGACCTTGCCTACGGTCATGCCTTTGTAGACCACTTCGGTCTTGTTGACCTGGATACCTTCGCCGCTCTCGAAGCGAACCTGGATCTCGATGCCTTGCTGGGAATAGGCACGCCATCCCAGCCAGCCACCGATGATCAGGGCAATCAGGGGCAACACCCAAATGGCCGACCAATTGGAGGCTGGGCGGGTTTTAGCTTTAGGCAATTCACTCATGGTCGTCGTCCGACTCCGTGTTATCCCAAATCAGTCGGGGATCGAAAGTTACTGCGGCAAGCATCGTCAAGATCACCACACTGGCGAATGCTGCAGCACCGAGATTGGCCTCGACACTGGCAAGTCGCCCAAAGTTAACGACCGCCACCAGGATGGCGATCACGAAGATATCCAGCATGGACCAGCGGCCAATGAATTCGATAAAGCGGTACATCACAATGCGTTGTTGCGCGGACAGTGGTTGGTGACGCTGCACCGAGAACAGCAGCAGGCCGATGCCTACCAACTTGAACGTCGGCACCAGGATACTGGCGATGAATACCACAGCGGCGATGGGAAACATCCCGTGCTGCACCAGCTGGATCACACCGGCCATGATGGTACTGGGATCGCCTTGGCCGAGGGAGTTCACGGTCATGATTGGTAACAGGTTGGCGGGGATATACAGAATCGCCGCGGTCACCAGTAATGCCCAAGTGCGTGTAAGGCTGTTGGGACGCCGAGCATGGATCAACGCACCGCAACGGGTGCAGAGCTGCTCGTCGGCATCCGCTTCCTGCTTGTTCAATTCATGGCATTCGGTACACACCAGAATGCCTGCATCAATCGCCCGCATGTTCATCCTCTCCTGAGAGTGCTCGCCAGACCTGGTGGGGCGACATCACCACCTCCAGCAGTACTTGAACCATTAATAGACTGATGAAACAGGCCAGGCCCAGGCCGACCGTAATGGAAGCCATGTCGGCAAGTTTTACGATTGCCACCAGCACGCCCATCAAGTAGACCTCCAACATCCCCCAATCCTTCATGTGGTGGTAGATGCGGTACAGCAGCAGCCCATAACTGCGGCCGATCTTCCAGCGAATGCTGAGCAGCACGGCTAATTGGCAGAGCAGCTTGAGCAAAGGAATGCCCATGCTGCACAGGAACACCACTACGGCAACGCCTTGCATGCCGGAATCAAACAGGCCGACAACGCCGCTCCATACAGTGTCCTGCGAGGTCTGTCCGAGTAGATTGAGCTGCATGATGGGCAGAAAGTTCGCAGGGACGTACAGCAGTAGGGCTGCGAGCACCAAGGCCAGGCTTCGTTCGACGACATTGTGGCGATGAGCGTACAGCTCGTAACCACAACGCGGGCATTGGGCTTTTTCGCCGCGGGCGAGCATTGGCTTGCGCATCAGCAAGTCGCACTCATGGCATGCCACCAGGTCGTCCAGTGGTAAGTCTGACGCCTCAATGGCATCAACCGGATCGGGCATAGATAGGGCTCTGACTCTAAAAATGGTTAGGTGGCTATTCTAGTGGTCTGGTTCAGAAATAACTGTGCAATTTTGTCGGGCTGGGTGGGAGAGAGTGACAGGCGTACGGGGACATC
>NZ_JAUJXA010000013.1:0-95246 GCF_031931935.1 Pseudomonas sp. rhizo25 | reverse complement strand
CATCTACGAGCCCGGCAGCTTCCGCCCACTGGCACTGCTGGAAGGCTTCGGCCCAAAAGCCATAACGCCCTACCACTACCAGCTCGACCACCTCGGCACACCGCAGGAACTCACCACGCCCGAAGGCGAAATCGTCTGGTCCGCCCACTATCGAGCCTACGGCCAGATCGACCGGCTCGACGTAGGCAAGATCGACAATCCACTGCGTTTTCAGGGGCAGTACTTCGATCAGGAAAGCGGACTGCACTACAACCGCCATCGCTACTACAATCCGGATATTGGTCGCTACCTCACACCAGACCCAGTGAAGTTGGCGGGTGGGGTCAACGCTTACCGATACGCGCCAAATCCGACAGGCTGGATAGACCCGTTGGGGTTGAACTCGTGTCCTGGCGGGGATGGCTGCAAACCAACTCATAGTGTCGATGATTCGACAAAACACGCGAAAGCTAACAATGGCGAGCCAACGCTGCCCGCACCAGCATCAACGCCAGAGAAAACGGTTCGGGTTAGGCACTACACAAATAGGAAAGGATCGAAAGGAATTGAAAAAGATGGCGTGATATTGGCTCAAGATAACAATAGAGTGTATCTCGAGCCTGCGAAAAATAAGGTACTTAGTCCTGTCGACGCCCAAGATAAATACCAAATTGCAAAAGGCAAGGGTCGAGACTACATTGAGATGGATGTACCTGAATCAAGATTAGAATGGGTGAAAAACCCTAGGTATAACGTCATGGAGCTAACCGTAAGAGGGAATTTAGAAACAAATAACCCTACATTCACGAGAAGAAAGTAATGCTAGAGAAAAACAAAGAAATAATACTTACAGGCGAGGAAGCGCTTGAAGCCTTGAAAGAAATTGAATTCATATTGATATCTCTTCACAAAATGGGCAGCTTTTATGCTGACAAACCTGGCGCAGTGGAAGAATATAGAAGAATAACTACTGACTTCATCGACAACTGCGAGGTCACCAAGCGTCTTGCAAGGGTTCGCACGATAATTTCTCATCATTTTGACGATTCTATCGGCGACGATGATATGGATGACATGGAAAGACATTTACTAGACTTGAAATTCTGGAAACCAGCTTCAACAGAAAAAACTCATTCCAACACAGGAAAATTCTCTTTTTCGGATGGAGTCATCGATCAACTGACCGCTAAACGAGATGAGCTATTAATGGTCTTTACGGACCAGCAAGAACAAACCTTCTTAATTACCTTCCACAAATTAATTTCCTTTCATAGATTAAGCTCAGCGGGTAGTAAAGTATGCGATATGCATGAGGAAAAGACCTCTACTCTTTCGCAGGAGAACGTGTGCATTGACCCAAATGAGGCAATTACAACTTACTGCTTCAAGTCTGGCAATGGTGAGACTGTTCTTGCAGTCATTGCAAGCGGTTACAGCGTTGAACGCATATGACAAAAGTAGGCACGTTTCAGAAATACTCAGAACGGCACCTCTGGTCTTTGAATCTAACCCGACAATGACCGAAACTCCCCTGCAGATCTATTGACATAAAATCTTAAAAAATGAAAAACTGGAATGACCTTGATGGCTCTATCTTTTTCAACAAAGTGTTCAGTCAGCCTATTGAAATCGGAAAAGCCTACATCCACTCGTTAAGTATAGAAAATGATCAGAATGATTTTGGTATCGGCTTTGACATACCAGATTTTCCTGACCAGCTGCCGGAAAAATGGAAAGACAAAGGATACAACACATGCAGAATTGGATTGTCTTGTTCCAACATCACCGACTTAAAAATAACAAACCTTCCTCTCAGGGAAATTTTCACCATAGAAATAATGAAAGCGAGCGAGCACTTCTTTTTCACAGCAAAATCGAAAAATGCACTTGTTGAATTCAAGGCTAAATGGCTATCCCTATCTGGACCGTCAGTCTATATAAATTGCCCTGAACCAGGAGATGTCAACTGGTCAGACGATAACCTATAAAAATGATGAGTTTATTTACGGGACCGCAACTATGAGGACGATAGCAAAGGCTAATTCGCCCCACTATCCAGCCCAGCCTACAATCCTTCCAAGTTGTTTCAACGGACAGAGGATTCACCACCATGGGCAAACGTCACCCCAATCTCCCCGCCTGGCAATGGCGTCACTACCCACAAAACCATCAACACCCGGCCAACCTGGCACTGCATCTGATTGCCGTGCCGCTGTTTATCGTCGGATTTCTGCTGATCGTCTCGGGGGTTTTCAGCCTGAGTCTGGCCAGCTTCGCCGTCGGTGTGGTGGGGATCGTGGCAGGCCTGGCGTTGCAGCGTCATGGTCATAGCCTGGAGGCCCAGGCCAGTGAGCCGTTCAGTGACCGTAAAGACGCGGTGCAACGGCTGGTGGTCGAGCAGTTCGTGACCTTCCCGCGCTTTGTATTGAGCGGTGGCTGGTGGCGCGCCTGGCGGCAGCGCCACCGGCACTGAGGCTCAGGCGAATACCACCACGGTCTGGCGACTGAGGGCGATCAACTCGCCGGTCGGGCTCCATAGTGCAGCGGCCGCATGGCCGTAGCCGTCGCGGGCATGTTCGATGTTGACGTGGTATTGGCACCAATCGAGGGTGGTCAGGTCTTGCAGCGGCTGGATGAACTCGATGGTCCAGGTCAGGGTGCTGCCTGGCGCAGGCTTTTTCAGGTGTGGCAGCAGGGCCGGCGGCCAGGCGTCGACCAGGGCGAGGATATGCGCCTCGGTCAGTGGTTCTTCTTTCACATCCCCGCGCAACCGCACCCAACCGCCCATGTCGCGGGATTTGTTACCGGTGAACGGCAGGCCGCCGACACTCCAGCGCATCGCCAGATGGCGCATGAATTCAGGGGTGACGCCCTTGATGTAGGGCAACTCCTGACACTCATCCCAATGTTTGAATACCGGCGGCGCTTCGCTCGCCACGTCAATTTCCGATGCTCGAGACGCGCCAAAGCTGGCCTGGACCAGGGTCGCCACTTCGCCGTTCTGCACCACGCGGCCGAGCAACTGGCTGACGGCCTTGCCTTCGCGCAACACTTCGACTTGATAACTGGCGGGCACATCCGGCGCGACCGGGCCGACAAAGGTGATGGCCAGGGAGCGCAAGGGGCGATCCGTCGGCACCTGCGCGCGCAGGGCCTCATATTGCAGGGCGGCGACCAGGCCGCCAAAGGTGGCACGGCCCTGGGCCCATTCGGCCGGGATGGTGACATCCAGCGGGTTGCTACGGGCAGCGTCGAGCAAATCACTAAAGCGCATGGCGACCTCACATCAAGAAAATCGATGGAGGGATCTTAACCATCGAATCCGGCAGGCACAGCGCCTATTCCGGCCAAAAACCGGACCACTTCAAAAACAATCGGCGCTGAGTTTGTCCAGCACACGATCAGCGCGACCTTGCGCCTTGAGCATGGTGCGCTGCCACACCGCCACACAGGGTTGCAGGTCCGGCTGGTGCCCGGCCTGGGCCAGCCATTGCCAGCAGTCATGCCAGTCACCCAGTGCACCCTGGGCCTTCTTCAACCGCGACATGGCGTTGGCGGGCAACTTGTCCAACTCGGGATAAGCCTCGGCGGCGTAACGCACGCGCTTGATCAGCAACCGCAGGCGGTGACGATCATGTTCGGGATCCTTCAGCGCGTCAGCGAGTTTCTGCCATTGCTTGGCCAGGCGCTTCTCGATGCGCGGGCGCAGGCCCTTGAGCAGTTTCTGGTGCTGGGCTGCGCGGATAAATCGGGGAAAGGCATCCAGGATCAGCAACAGATGCGCCAATTCTGCGCTCTGCGCCACTTGGCGATAGGTCTCGGGTTGCAGGCGCAGGCGCCGATCAGCCGCGTCGTGATGTCCATGCTGATGCAAATACGCCGCCAGGACCTCTCGGTCGCGTAGCGGCGTGGTCAGTTGACCCACAGTCTTGGCGGCCAACTCGAGTTGCTCGACACCTGGCAGGCCGCGCAACGGACGCAACAGGCTGCGCAGACGGCGCACGGTGGTGCGCAAATCATGCAGCGCTTCATCGTCGGTGACGGCGGCAAGGCGAGCCTGGCAGCTCAGTAACCCTACTTCCAGGCCAATGACCTGAGCGACTAACTGATTGACCAAGGCTGACATCCTGCCCTCACTTTGCGATGAATAATCCTACTCGCTACAGGTCAACGCCCGGCGCGAGACTCTCGAATATAGAAACGCGCCTTTTCGGCTTTGTTGGAGCAGCCTTCAAACGCTTCGAATTGTTGCTGGGTCTTGGCGCCGGTCAACAGCGACAGGGCCTTGGAATAACTTACGGTGCCGGCGAAACCTTCAGCCTTGGCCAGGTCGAGTTCTTTCCAGGCGGCGTCCAATTGCGAGCCGCAGCTGTCGCGGTAGGCAGTTTTGCCAGCACAACCGGCCAAGGCCAGCACGATCACAGGCACACACATCCAGGCTTTCATTGATGACACCTCAAAATAAGCAAAATCATTCGTAGCCTGTAGACGTTGCCCACAGGAAAAAGTGCCTTGTCCTTAGCCTGAAATCGGTAGTACCTATTGCCAGAGCATACCCGAGCACAAGGGCTATCCTCGAAAAATATCGCAGGCCCAGCCGAAGATTGAAGCCGCCCCCCCGATGGGTGCATTGTGGGCACCTGTTTTTCGAAGGATCTGGTCATGAAAAAACGTGTTGCCTTAGTGCTGGGCTCCGGGGGAGCCAGGGGCTACGCCCATATCGGGGTGATCGAAGAAATCGAACGACGCGGCTATGACATCGCCTGTATCGCCGGCTGCTCCATGGGCGCCGTGGTGGGTGGGATCTACGCCGCCGGCAAGCTCGACGAGTACCGCAACTGGATCGAAAGCCTGGACTACCTCGACGTGCTGCGCCTGGTGGATGTGAGCTTTCGCCTGGGCGCGATTCGCGGTGAAAAAGTCTTCGGGCAGATCCGCAAGATCGTCGGCGAGATCAATATCGAAGAACTGCGTATCCCCTACACCGCCGTTGCCACCGACCTTACCAACCAGCAGGAAATCTGGTTCCAGGAGGGCTGCCTGCATCAGGCCATGCGCGCATCGGCAGCGATCCCCAGCCTGTTCACCCCGGTGATGCAAGGCAACCGCATGCTGGTGGATGGTGGCCTACTCAACCCGCTGCCCATCGTGCCGGTGGTGTCGAGCCACTGCGACTTGATCATCGCGGTCAACCTCAATGCCACCAACCAGAAGCATTACCAGCTACCGGTGATCCCACGTCCGCCTGCGTTCAAGAGCCGCTTCAACAGCCTGGCGAAATCGCTGGGTTCGCACCTGCCGTTTCGCCGCAAGCAGGCCGAGCAGTTGATGAAGCTCGAGCAGGAGGCCTTGCAGGCCCAGGCAGCGGAGATCAACCCATGGCTGGAGTCAGCCGAACCCGAATCCCAGCAACCCGCCGCCGCACCGGAGAAAGCCGGCGCACCGAAGTCGGCGACGGGTTCGTTCATCATCGATAACGTCGGGCCTGCGTCGCTGCTGGACCTGATCAACCAGAGTTTCGAGGTGATGCAGACGTCATTGGCGCAATACAAGATCGCCGGGTATCCGCCCGATATCCTGATCAACGTGCCGAAGCGGGTGTGCCGGTTTTTCGAGTTCTACAAGGCGCCGGAACTGATCGCCCTGGGGCGGGAGATTGCCAGGGATACGCTGGATCGGTATGAGAGTGAGCAGGCCTGAAATTCTGGGTGTTGTTGATGGCCTCATCGGGGGCAAGCCCCCGATGAGGCCTGTTCAGGCAGCGGTGAACTCAAGTACCCAGCAGTCGATACCCCACCCCCGCCTCAGTCACGATGAACCGTGGCTGGGTCGGGTCATCCGCGAGTTTCTGGCGCAGGTGCCCCACCACGATACGCAGGTAGTGGCTGTCCTCGGTATGGGTAGGCCCCCAGATGTCCTTGAGCAACTGCTGTTGGGTAATCACTCGCCCAGGATGACGTGCCAGTTGCGCGAGCACCGCGTATTCCTTGCGGGTCAGCGCCACTTCGGCACCGTCCAGCAGTACGCGGCGATAGGCCAGGTCCACCGTCAGCGGGCCAAAACTCAAGGCGGCCTCCTGGGCCTCTCCCGCCGGTGCCTGGCGCAACAACGCACGCACACGAGCGAGAAACTCCTGGATGCCGAAGGGCTTGGTCACATAGTCATTGGCGCCACCGTCAAGGGCCTCGACCTTCTGACCTTCGCTGGCGCGTACCGACAGCACCAGCACCGGCACCGTCGACCACTCGCGAAACTCGCGTAGCACTTGCTGGCCGTCCATGTCAGGCAGGCCCAGGTCGAGCACCAGCAAGTCCGGTTTGCTCAGGGCCGCCTGGGCCAGGCCTTCGTTGCCGGTGCCGGCCTCGATCACCTTATAGCCCTGGGAGGCCAGGCTGATACGCAGGAATTTGCGGATCTGCGGTTCGTCATCAATGACTAGAATCGTCGCGGTCTGGCTCATGGTATCCGTCAAAATCCATTAAAAAATCACCCCTCTGTAGGAGCGAGCTTGCTCGCGAAAAACCCATAGGCACCGCGTAAACTCAGGACGCCATCATTATCGTTAACGACCTTCGCGAGCAAGCTCGCTCCTACAAGGTTTATTCCAGGGCAGGCTGTGTCGGCAATGGCAGAAACAGGGTAATGCAGGTACCCCGCCCTTCAATGCCATCGGCCACGCTGATATGCCCGCCATGCGCGCCGACCATGCCCTGGCAGATCGCCAGGCCGAGGCCGGTGCCCTGCCCGCCCCGGTCGCCGCGGGCAGCGGTGTAGAACATGTCGAAGATATTCGCACGCTCATCCTCGGGAATTCCCGGGCCCTCATCGGCCACGGCAAAAAACAGCTGGTTGTCGGCCACGCCCGCGCTCAACTGCAAGCGGCCCTGGGGTGGCGAAAAACGTGCGGCGTTTTCCAGCACATTGACCAGTGCCTGTTCGATCAACGCTGCATGCACATACAACAAAGGCAGTTCCGACGGCATATCGGTACTCACCTGTAAGGGTGCGAGCACCGCGCGCAAGCGTGCGAGGGCACTGCCGACGATATCGCCGGGCGACACCCAATCGCGCGCCAGTTTCAGCGCGCCGTGGCCCAGGCGCGTCATGTCCAGCAGGTTCTGGATATAACGATCCAGACGCTCGGCTTCGTCACGGGTACCCTCGAGCAACTCGCGGCGGTCCTCCAGGGGAATGGCCTCACCGAGGGCCAGCAGGCTGTCGATGCTGCCGCGCATGGAGGTCAAGGGCGTGCGCAAATCATGGGACACTGAAGCAAGCAAAGCGCTGCGCAGTTGTTCGGTTTCCCCATGCAGGCGCGCCGATTCCAACTCCTGCCCCAGCTGTGCCCGCGCCAGCGCCTGGGCCAGCGGCTGGCTCAACGCAGTGAGCAAGCGCCGACGCTGGCCACTCAACTCCAGGCCCGGTTTGGCACTGACACCGAGCAAGCCCAATGGCCCCTCTTCACCCGACAGCGGCCACCACCACCAACGCCCAAACGGCAAGGTGCCGGTGCCCATGCCCGCGGGCTGGTCATGCTGCCAGGCCCAATCGGCGGCAGCGCGCTCGGCTTCGCTGAGGGTCAATGGGCCGCCGGTCTCAATCTTCCAGCCGCCTTGGCCGTCGCGATTGACCAGGCACAGGTCGAGATCACTCCAACCTTGCAGATGATGGGCCGCGGCACTGATCACCGCCTGGCGATCGGTGGCAGCGGTGAGCTTGCGCGACAGGTCGAGCAGCTCGCTGGTTTCCTCCTGAGTATCGCGCAACGCCTGCAACTGGCGCCGCTGACGTGCCGCAAGGTTACCGGTCAAGGCCGCCATCAGCAGAAAGAACAACAGGGTCAGCACATCCTCTTCGCGCTGGATGGCGAAGGAAAAATTCGGCGGGATAAACAGAAAGTCGTAGGTCATGAACGACAATGCCGCGCACACCAGGGACGGCCCCAGGCTGCTGCGCACCGCCACCAGCAGCACGGCAGCGAGAAACACCAGTGAGATATTCGGCAGCGGTAGTAGGCTGGATACGGCCCAGGCCACGGCAGTAGCGACCACCGTGGCAACCACGGCCAAGGCGTAATCGAACCACACCAACCCGCGTACATCCGGCAGGCGCGGTGGTGCAGGCATGTCATCGCTGTCGAGGACGTTGATTTCCAAGCCTCGGGCATTGCGCAACAGGCGCGCCGCCAAACCGCCACCGAACAAGCGCCGCCGCCAGCGCATGCGCGACTGCCCCACCAGCAACAAGCTGGCGCGGCGTTCAGCGGCATGCTGGATCAGCGTCTTGGCCACTTCCCCGGCACGCAGCAGCACCACTTCTCCACCCAGCCGCTCCGCCAGTTGCTGGGCGTTCTGCAGGCGCAGGCGCGATTGCTCGTCCCGCGCCCGGCCGTTATCGACATGCACCAGGCTCCAGGGCAAATGCCGACGCTGGGCCACCCGGCTGGCATGGCGCACCAGGCGTTCGGCTTGTGCATCGCCATCTACGCCGACCAGCAAACGCCCGCGGACTGCCGGCGCGGCCTGGCCCAGTTGACGGTAGCCCTGGGCCAGGTCGTCGTCGACATGGGCGGCGGCGGTTTGCATGGCCAGCTCGCGCAGGGCCATGAGATTGGTCTGGGTAAAAAACGCATCGATGGCCGCACGCGCCTGCTCCGGTACGTACACCTTGCCGTCACGCAGGCGCTCCAGCAGCTCGCGGGAAGGCAGGTCGATCAGCAGCAGTTCGTCGGCCTCCTGCAGCACCCAGTCCGGCAGGGTTTCACGTACTTGCACGCCAGTGATGCCACGCACCTGGTCATTGAGGCTTTCCAGGTGCTGGACGTTGACCGTAGTGAACACGTTGATGCCGGCGGCGAGCAGTTCCTGAATGTCTTGCCAGCGCTTTTCATGGCGGCTGCCGGGGGCGTTGCTGTGGGCCAGCTCATCCACCAGCACCAGCTTGGGCTTGGCGGCGAGCAGGCCGTCGAGGTCCATTTCTTCAAGCATTACGCCACGGTACTCGCTGCGTAGCAGCGGTTGTTGCGGCAGGCCGCTGAGCAAGGCTTCGGTCTCGGCGCGGCCGTGGGTTTCGACCACACCGGCAATCAGGCTTACGCCTTGGCGCAGCTGGGTGTGGGCCGCCTGGAGCATGGCGTAGGTCTTGCCCACGCCGGGCGCGGCGCCGAGGAAGACTTTGAGCCTGCCACGGCCGTTACGGGGCAGATCGGCTAACAGGGCGTCGGCGCGGCCGGAGTCGCTCATGCGGGTTCCTTCAGGCAGGTATTTTCAGGTCAATGAAGATCAACTGTGGGAGGGGGCTTGCTCCCGATAGCGGTGTATCAGCGACAGATATTTCGACTGAACCACCGCTATCGGGAGCAAGCCCCCTCCCACAGTGGTTCAGAGTTTTTCCAGGGCCATGTTCAGGGCCAGGACGTTTATCACCGGCGGCCCTACCAACGGGCTTTCGATGTGCTCATCCAACAACCGCTGCAACGTCGCCACCGGCACATTCCGCGCCGCCGCTACCCGCGCCAGTTGATAGGCAATCGCCTGTGGTGGCAAGTGTGGATCAAGACCACTGCCAGAGGTAGTCAGCGAAGCCAATGGCACCGGGCCCTGGCCAGGCACCGATTGCTTGCTGGCATCCTCGAAGATGCGGGTCGCCAAGGCCGGATTGCTTGGCCCCAGGTTACTGGCACTGCTGGACACCGTCGCAAAAGCCCCGGCTGACGGGCGTGGGTGAAACCAGTTGTCGCCGGTAAAGTCCTGGGCGATCAGGCTGGAGCCGCGCACTTTGCCACTGGCATCGCGCACCAGGCTGCCATTGGCCTGGTCGGGGAAGGCCACTTGCGCCACGCCAGTGACCACCAGCGGGTAGGCCACGCCAGTGATCAGGCTCATGAGCACCAGCAGGCTCAGGGCCGGGCGGATCATCTTAGTCATCGTCAAATCCTCAATAATTCGGCAAACCAACGGGGCGAGTTCAAACCAGGTGCAGCGCGGTCAGCAGCATGTCGATAGCCTTGATACCCACGAACGGCACCAACAGCCCACCCAGGCCGTAGATCAGCAGGTTGCGTCGCAGCAAGGCCGCCGCACTCGCCGCCTGCACCCGCACGCCGCGCAGGGCCAGGGGAATCAGCACCACGATAATCAGCGCGTTGAACACGATGGCCGACAGGATCGCGCTCTGCGGGCTCTGCAAGTGCATGATGTTGAGCACGCCCAATTGCGGATAGATCGAGGCGAACAGCGCCGGCAGGATCGCGAAGTATTTGGCTACGTCGTTGGCGATGGAAAAAGTTGTCAGCGCGCCACGGGTCACCAGCAATTCCTTACCGATCTGCACCACGTCCAGCAGCTTGGTCGGGTCGCTGTCGAGGTCGACCATGTTGGCGGCTTCGCGCGCCGCCTGAGTGCCATCGTTCATCGCCATGCCGACGTCGGCTTGGGCCAGCGCCGGAGCGTCGTTGGCGCCGTCGCCGCACATGGCAACCAGGCGGCCATCGTTCTGTTCATGACGAATACGCGCGAGTTTCTTCTCCGGCGTGGCTTCGGCCAGCACGTCGTCCACACCGGCTTCAGCGGCGATTGCGGCGGCGGTCAACGGGTTATCACCGGTGACCATCACGGTGCGAATCCCCAACTTGCGCAGCTCGGCAAAACGCTCGCGGATGCCGGGCTTGACCACGTCCTTGAGATGAATTGCACCGAGCAACTTGCCATCGGCACACACCAACAAAGGCGTACCGCCGCTTTGGGCGATCTTGTCGATCTCCCGCGACAGTGGCGGTAGAAGCTCGCTGCGTGGCTGACCGATAAACGCCAGCAGCGAATCCACGGCGCCTTTGCGGAATACTCGGCCCTGGTAGTCGACACCGGACAAACGGGTTTCGGCAGTGAACGGTACAGCGGTCAATTCATCCAGGCTCGGCTCGGCTTGCGGGTGCAAGGCACGCAGGTATTCGACGATGGATTTGCCTTCCGCCGTGTCATCGGCCAGGGACGCCAGCAGCGCGCCTTCGGCTAGTTCCCGGCCACTGACGCCAGGCGCAGCGACCACCGCCGAGCAGCGACGGTTACCGAAGGTAATGGTGCCGGTCTTGTCCAGCAGCAATACGTGCACGTCCCCCGCCGCTTCCACGGCGCGACCGGACTTGGCGATCACGTTGAGGCGCACCAGGCGATCCATGCCGGCAATCCCGATGGCCGACAGCAAGCCACCAATGGTGGTCGGAATCAGCGTCACCAACAGTGCGACCAGGAACACTAAGGGCAAGCTGCCATTGGCGAAGTGGGCAAAGGGCTGCAGGGTCACCACCACCAGCAGGAAGATCAAGGTCAGGCCGATCAGCAGGATATCCAGCGCGACTTCGTTGGGGGTTTTCTGGCGCTTGGCACCTTCCACCAGCGCGATCATGCGATCCAGCGTGGACTCACCGGGGTTGGCGGTGATGCGGATCAGCAGCCAGTCAGAGACCAGCCGTGTGTTGCCAGTAACGGCCGAGCGGTCGCCGCCGGACTCGCGGATCACCGGGGCGGATTCGCCGGTGATCGCCGCTTCGTTGACCGCGGCGATACCTTCGACGACCTCGCCGTCACCGGGGATCATTTCGCCGGCGGCGACACGCACCACATCGCCTTTGCGCAGGCTGGTGGCCGGCACCACCTTGAAGCTGCCATCGGTCTCCTGGCGCCGAGCGCTCAAGCCTTCGCTGCCGGCCTTGAGGCTGTCGGCGCGGGCCTTGCCACGGCCTTCAGCCAGGGCTTCGGCGAAGTTGGCGAACAGCACGGTGAACCACAGCCACACCGCGATTTGCACTGCAACAAAGGTCGGCACGGTGGTATCGGGCACAAAGCACAATACGGTGGTGAGGATGGCGGTCAGTTCGACCACCAGCATCACCGGTGAGCGTTGCAGTTGGCGTGGGTCGAGCTTGACGAACGCCTGGACCAGTGCCGGACGCCAGAGGGCCGAGATGGCGGTTTTGGCAGGCTCCTGGGTTTTGACCGGTGCCGCGTTTTTTGCAGGCATATTCATTTTCATGTCCCCTAGGCTCTTCATTTAGCAACAGCCATGCTCAAGTGTTCAGCGATAGGCCCAAGCGCCAGCGTTGGCAGGAAAGTCAGGCCGCCCACCAGCAAGATGGTCACGGTCAACAAAGTGACGAACAGCGGGCCATGGGTGGGGAAGCTGTTCTGGCCAATCGGTGCTGCCTTCTTCATCGCCAGGCTGCCGGCCAGGGCCAGTACCGGGAGGATGTAGCCAAAGCGGCCGATCAACATGCCCAGGCCAAGCATCAGGTTATGGAACGCGGTATTGGCGCCGAGGCCGGCAAACGCCGAACCGTTGTTGGCACTGGCCGAGGTGTAGGCGTACAGCAACTGGCTGAACCCGTGGGGCCCGGGGTTACTGATGGCACCTGCCGGGCCTGGCAGGCTGGCGGCGATGGAACTCAGCACCAGCACACCGACCGGCATCACCAGCAGGGTCACCACCAGCAATTGCACTTCCTTGGCCTGGAGCTTCTTGCCCAGGTATTCCGGGGTGCGGCCAATCATCAGGCCGGCGAGGAACACGGCGATCAACACGTTGAGCAACATGCCGTACATGCCGGCACCAACGCCGCCGAAGATCACTTCTCCGACCATCATGTTAACCAGCGCCACCATCCCGCTCAGGGGGCTGAGACTGTCCTGCATGCCGTTGACCGAACCGTTGGACGCCGCGGTGGTGGTCACCGACCACAGCACGGTACCGGTGGTGCCAAAGCGTGTTTCCTTGCCTTCCAGCGGTGCGGTTTGCTCCACGGCTGGGTGGTTCAGGGTTGGATTGGGCTGGTATTCGGACCACAGCGACGTCGCGCCGCCGATCAGGAACAGTGCCAGCATGCAACCGAGGATGGCACGGCTCTGACGCAGGTCTTTAACGTAGTGGCCAAAGGTAAACACCAACGCTACCGGGATCAGAATGATCGAAGCCACTTCGAACAGGTTGGCCCAGGCCGTCGGGTCCTCGAACGGATGCGCCGAGTTCACACCGAAGAAACCGCCGCCGTTGGTACCCAGTTGCTTGATCGCAATCTGGCTGGCCGCCGGGCCCAGGGGGATGACTTGGTCCACGCCCTGCATCGTCACGGCATCAATGTAATGGGCGAAGGTTTGCGGCACGCCCTGCCATACCAGGAACAGCGCCAGCACCAGGCACAACGGCAACAGGCCGTAGAGGGTGGCGCGGGTCATGTCGACCCAGAAATTGCCCAGCGTCTGGGCAGATTTGCGACCAATCCCACGGCATAAGGCGACCAGGACTGCGAGGCCAGTCGCCGCACTGACGAAGTTCTGCACAGTCAGGCCGACCATCTGGCTGAGGTAGCTCAGGGACGCCTCACCACTGTAGTTCTGCCAGTTGGTGTTGGTCATGAAACTGACGGCAGTGTTGAACGCCAGGGTCCATTCCTGGCCCGGCAGTTTTTGCGGGTTGAGCGGGAGGGAGCCTTGGAACAACAGGATCGAGAACAACAGCAAGAAGCCCGCGAGGTTGAATGCGAGCAAGGCCAGCATGTACTTCTGCCAGCTTTGTTCCTGCTGTGCATCCACACCCGACAGGCGATAACAGGCGTTTTCCACCGGCCCCAGTACTGGGCTGAGCCAGGTACGCTGGCCTTCCATCACCTTGTAATAGAACCGCCCCAGGAACGGTGCCGGCACCAGTACCACGGCAAAGAAGGCGATGATCAGCCAATAGTCATAACTGTGCATAGCCCTGCTCCTAGTTCCGATCCGCGCGTAACAGCGCAACCAGCAGATAAATGAACAGCGCCACGGCCAATAGCAGTGACACCCCGTCCAGAACGCTCATGGAAGTTTCTCCGTTTAACGGCCGAGTGCCGCGTGTGGGGCCATTGTCCGCAGGAGGGGTGTAAAGGAACGAGAGCGAGGGTGGGACCGGGGCGTAAAGATGGCGTAAAGAGTGGCTTTATGCGGGCTTTATACAGGGGTCAGACGTCCCGCAGGCGCGCGTTGGCAACGCGATCAAAATGTGGGAGGGGGCTTGCTCCCGATAACGCCAGCCCAGCCACCACCGCCCTCACCTGGTGCATCGCCATACAGTTTCAAACGCCAAACCATCCTGCCAACGACACTCGCACCGCTTTACGACAGCACTTTGGGAAGTGGCATGTCCACTGCAACACCCTGAATCATTCCAACCCCTTCAGGGAGCACCCCACCATGACCACACACCTCAAACCCACCTTGGGCACCCTGCATCTATGGGGTATCGCCGTCGGGCTGGTGATCTCCGGAGAGTACTTCGGCTGGAGCTATGGCTGGGGCGTGGCCGGCACCTTGGGCTTCCTGGTGACCTCATTGATGGTCGCCGCGATGTACACCTGCTTTATCTTCAGTTTCACCGAGCTGACTACCGCCATTCCCCATGCCGGTGGGCCGTTTGCCTACAGTCGTCGTGCCTTTGGTGAGAAAGGCGGCCTGATTGCCGGGTTGGCGACCCTGATCGAATTCGTGTTCGCTCCGCCGGCGATTGCCTTAGCCATTGGCGCCTATTTGAACGTGCAATTCCCGGCTCTGGACCCGAAACACGCGGCTGTTGGCGCCTATATTGTGTTCATGGGCCTGAATATCCTTGGTGTAAAACTTGCCGCTACTTTTGAGCTGGTGGTGTGCGTACTCGCCGTCGCCGAACTGCTGGTATTCATGGGCGTGGTCGCCCCGGCGTTCAGCTTCAGCAATTTCGCCCTCAATGGCTGGGCCGGTTCCGACACCTTCGGCGCGCCGGCAATTGCCGGGATGTTTGCTGCGATCCCCTTCGCCATCTGGTTCTTCCTCGCCATCGAAGGCGCGGCCATGGCGGCCGAAGAAGCTAAAGATCCCAAGCGCACGATTCCAAAAGCCTACATCAGCGGCATCCTGACCCTGGTGATCCTGGCCATGGGCGTGATGTTCTTCGCCGGTGGCGTGGGCGACTGGCGCACCTTGTCGAACATCAACGACCCACTGCCCCAGGCGATGAAAACCGTAGTCGGCGAAAGCTCCGGCTGGCTGCACATGCTGGTGTGGATTGGCCTGTTCGGTTTGGTAGCAAGCTTCCACGGCATCATCCTCGGCTACTCGCGGCAGTTCTTTGCCCTCGCCCGCGCCGGCTACCTGCCATCTTTCCTGGCCAAACTGTCGCGTTTTCAGACACCCCACCGCGCCATCATCGCAGGCGGCGTGGTCGGCATCGCCGCCATCTACAGCGATGGCCTGATCAACCTGGGCGGCATGACCCTGACCGCCGCCATGATCACCATGGCCGTGTTCGGCGCTATCGTCATGTACATCATGAGCATGCTCAGCCTGTTCAAACTGCGTAAGACCGAGCCTCTGCTGGAACGCACCTTCCGCGCACCGGGCTACCCCATCGTGCCGGGTATCGCATTGGTACTGGCGGTGGTGTGCCTGGTGGCAATGGCTTGGTTCAATGCGCTGATCGGGTTGATCTTCCTGGGCTTCATGCTGGTGGGCTTCGTCTACTTCCAACTCACCGCACAAGACCGCGCCGATGCCCCCGCGGATGCGATGTTGACAGGACTATAGGGCCTGCGAGGCAGAACGGGCCTACAATGAACTACTCAGAAAGCCCGTAACTCAAAGCAGTTATCACCGTAGGAGAATTCTTCGACGGTCATCTGCCTCAAGGAGAGCCCTTATGCCGTGGTATGCGTGGTTGATTATGGTAGTAGCGATCGGGTCGATCGTCGGTGGGCTGATGATGCTGCGTGACAGCGCCAACAAAGTGGAACTCACCGACGAACAACGCAAACGCGTGGCAGAACGCAATGCCCAGGCAGATGCCAAGGATGCGCAGGATCGCTGAATCTTGAGTTACTCCCAATCCGCCTTGGCAATCTGCAACCCGTGCTGCCCCTTGTAGGCAGCACGTTCCGGTTGGCTCCAGCCGCTCAGTAACCCATCCTCCAATCTGTAGATTTCCACCCCCAACGGACGACAAACCGTCAGCGGGTCCTGCGCATCAGGCCCCCACATTGGCAGCGATAGATCCCCACCCGGGCAGGTCGACAACGCGCACAGCAAATCAATCTCGGCAAAGAACTCCAGGTAATCGCCCTTCTGCGCCGGACAGGCTTTCATAAAGTACATGTCATCGTGATTGAGGCCCGAGCACTGGAAAATATTCAGCACGTCATGCACGTCGAACTCAGTCAGGCCATGAGGCAATACCGCACGGGTCAGGTTCGAGTGGCAGTGGTGATGGAAGTCCTCACCGGTCAGCATACGGTTCACATAAGGGTCGCAACGCGTGCCAAGCAAATCGTGCAGGCGGCCGCCGTGCTCATCGATGCCGTAGTTGGTGAGGCTGTCGTCGGTGATGGTGACCAAGGGTCTTAAAAAGGGCAGGTTCGACCATAGACGGTCGTGAGTGCTGACATGGGCGCCTTGCAATTGCCTCGTGCGCGCAGCCCACAAGCGCTCGCGCGGGTCATTGGCGTTCCATACGTTGAAGTCGCCTACCTGCGGTCCAAATGGTGTGGTCACACGGAACACATGCCCAGCCGGTACTTTCCATGCCCTGCCCGTACGGATCGGTACCTCGAATTGTTCGATCAATGTGCGCTGATCCTGGCGATCGCGGATACGCTCATAGAACGCCTTGTCCACCTGCAATGCTGAGCCTTTGCTGACCTGATAAGCGGCCGGATAGTCTTTGTACATGGGGTAATCCTCTATCAAGGGTGATCAAACAGAGCGAGGGAAAGGTGTTCGGAATCGTCCAGGTAAAGGCTCATCGCCTCGCTGGCTGCCTGGGTTTGGTTGCTGGCCAGCAGCGTATATATCTCATGGTCGCGCTCCAGCCAGGGAGATTGGAAGCGCTGCTCATCCGGCGCGGCGCAGAACACCAGGCGTAACTGGGCAATGACCTGGGCGAAAAACCCTCATTGCGCACATAGCGAGTTAGCTCCTCTTGGTCCAGGCGATGCAGCGCTTCACGAATTGTGTTGCGCGATGCGTTGTACGCGTTGACGAGCTCCTTCTCGATTAATGGCATACCTGGCAATAACCGACCACGGATGATGTCGACACGTAGCTCCAAAGCGATCTGGTCGGCTAAAGACACATTGAGCGTCATCACTACCTCAAAATTGTTGAACAATCATTGGATAATGATGCAATCAAATTTCATGCCAATGGTGCGTGAGAATAAAATGTAACTGCGGCCACGCAGCCTCATACATACTCCAAACTCAGGGACAGACTGACAGCGGAATGCGCGTACGAATGTTGCAAAGTTGGGAGTGATAATTGGAAGAGTAATCGATATTTTTTGCTGGCGTTGCATCGGATCTAGCCGGATGTGAGCCGACAAATACTTTTTGAGCTCAAGCGTAAAGAAAATAAAACCCGACAGACCTGCTGCTGGGAGAGTTGAAACGTTAGCGTCCCAAAAACCTCCGATTCAAGCCGCCATTCGATCCTCTATACTCTGATCACTGTTCTTTCTTAAACCGCTCATAATGACGCACCCGATGCAAAAATCGGAGAAATCTACCATCCCCAAACCTCTCAACTTCCTGAAAATCATCGACGCTCCGGCTGTCGCGGAAGATGCCGTGTGGTAATTAACTCGCGAGCAATCTCGCTCATACATTGACGGCCAAAACTCATCCTCTTCATTCAAGAAAAGATGAAGAGTAAATCGCAAACTTCAGAAACTTAAAGTTATTTTTAGGATGGAGATTAAACTCAGAACAACACACTCAATATAAATCCAGAAAAATATTGACCAATATGCTCATCAGCTTTTACTTAAAAATCCACAGTGCGACTTTAAACAACAAAGTAAGGCAAGAAACCAACACCCAAAGAGCAGAATATATCCGAACCATTAATAATTATTCTTTTTCGCTCTAAGCCAGGATGCAAACACATCAACTTTCTGCATGGAGGGTTTTTCTATATAAATGAAAGCGAGCGCACACAAACTTATTAAAATCGGTGTAAGCACAGAAATAACGCACCAAAACTCCAATGGAGAAAGCTGTTTTGCATGATCGAAACCAATGACAAACCTGAACGTAAAAAACAGCAACAAACCATGAAACAGATATATACCATAAGTCATCTCTCCCAAATGAATAGACACTTTAAGTTTGAGAACACCAAACATACTATTTCCACCCGCAACAAAACAAAATACACAAATAAGCAATAGACGAGGAATCAAGTCAACATAAATTACAGAATAATTAAAACCCATAAAAAACAACATAAAAATTATACACAGCGAAACAACACCTTTTCTCGCCACCCTATTAAATACTTCATAACGAACAACCACAGATGCAAACATCCCACCCAAAAACAACCATGCAAAACTTTTATCATAACCATAATTACTCAGCACATAAACAGCAAAAGCAGTAAACAAAAAGTACTTAACTGGTGGTCTACACCCCATCAAAGTTGCAATAACCGGCAAGAACAAATAAAAAAACCATTCGTAAGGTAGCGTCCATGTAACACCAGCGTTAATAATCCACGTGGAAGGTAAACCGTTTAAATCCGCCGCTCCAAACATCGTAAATCCAAGCCACTTCAAACTCGAAATGAGATTATGAGAAAATGACTGAGGTTGGGAGTCTTTTGTAAGACCCCACACGATCACAAACAGCAAAACAGTGGATATAAAGTAAAGTGGGGTTAATCGAAAAAAGCGCGAAATGTACAAACGGGCCCAATCGATTTTTTTGGTTCTACTATTTAAAATCTGATTAAAAAACAAAAAACCCGTAATCATAAAAAACAAAGCCACTCCCACCTGGCCGAAATACACGAACAATCTAGACGGCGGTAGCGCCCAAGTGCCGGACTGCAAATAGTAATACCATATACACGAATGATGGAGAAATACAAAGACAGCCAGATAGCCCCTTAAACCATCGATAGTTATAAAACGGCTACGAAACGAAGGATTTACCAGTTCTTTCTGAAAAACTTTAGTAAAAAACAACGAAACCAATATAACAAACAGTGCGGCAATCAAACTTATTATTTCCACTTAATCATACTCTTCTTGCACTGGCCCCATGGAAACCCTAGGTAATATCGTAGTGTTTTTACGACGCCTACACCACACAGTTCTTTGAGAAATCAGGACCTTCTCAAATCTTACTATATTCCCTCGACACATTCCTGTCATGCCATAAATATATCATTCTGAACGTCGCATGCGACAGATATAATACGTTCGCACTCACCCTAGAAAGCCCCCCTCCAAAAAACAGCAAATTCGACAAGTACGTTAACGCATCTGTATTTCAGCGAGGGAAGGGAAATTATTAGTTTTTTATTATTATTTGAATAGCTCACTCTTCCTGATTAGGTACTGAGAAGCCTGACTAGATAGATGAGCCTGATCCCATGCTGTAGGTACTGGCCCGTTAGGCTCATCTAAATAGGTCATACATCCATCAACATTGCAAAACACATCTTTAACCGACACATATCGCGCCCCACTTTTCTCACTAATACCCCTAATACCAGCGTTGACTTCGGCGTCCTCAATCAAAAAATGCTTTTCTCGACCCGGAATAATCGAACCGTTGATCAATACATTGTTGAGCATAATATCAGAGAGAATACCGCTCCAAATAGGCGCCGGCCCGAACACCACTACATCCTTGACACCGTTTCGCTTAAGAAAATCAATAGTCCTCTCTAATGTAGACCAGTTGTAAAAGGACCATCGTGCAGACAATATTACCTGGTCCGGATGATTATCCTTTATCCATTTTTCTACGAAACTGTTGATCGCCTTACAGTTAACTCTATTTTCGACAGCAACATTTATAAAGGGCGGACAACCGCTCGCGGTTAACTGGATCAAATTTTCGTTAGCTGAAATCCGAGGAACTATACCAGGATAAAGGTGTGCTGCGTGTGAATCTCCCCACAGTAATACTGTTCTCCCTTTCTTGTTTGGATCAAGCTCAGCACACGCGTTAAAATCTGTATAAGGCTGCTCGGGGTTTAAAAAACACTCGCCCATTCGATAGTCGTTAAAATCAAACCTATACTTCGAAAGAGCCACAGCACTTTCTGGCAATCTTGATGGATATCCATCTGCTTTACGAATTAAATGGCCAACCAATACCACGGACAAAATCAAAACGATTGACAAAACAAACCTGGCCTCAATGCGTAAGCGTAGGAAATATTCTATTGCGCCGCGCTCAACAAATCTATAAGACACCTCAGCCAACAAAAACGTTAAAGCAACACCGAAAAATATCGTATCTACAGAATTATCAAGACCTAGGTAGCTAATTAACACGATTAACGGCCAATGCCATAGATAAATTGAGTATGATCGAGTTCCAACATACTGAATCAGTCGCCCCGAAGTCCAAAAACTATTAGACCCCGCATAAATTATAAGTACTGTTGCGGACACTGGCAGTAGCGTGGCGAGGCCCGGCCAGGTCGACTTACCACTCAATAATATCGCTGAGCCTATAATGACTATAAAACCTACGTTTGCGAGCCAAGATAATTCTTTTTTTCTTTCAGAGATAAGAAAATATACACACCCTCCCAATAACATTTCCCAAGACCTGGAAAAGGTAGAGAAAAAAGCGACATCCTTATCTACTTCAGAAAGATACAAGCAATACCCAAACGACGCTAAACAGCTAATGCTGATAATTAGAAATTGAAATTTGCGGCCACTTTTTATTATCCACGCAAGACTCATGACTAACGGTAGCACAATATAGAATTGCCATTCAACCGACAGAGACCAAGTATGGAGCAGTATCTTCTGATGGGAACCAATGTCAAAATAGCCATTCTGCTGCAAGAAAAGATTGTTAGATACGAATCCAATAGATGTAACAATCTGGATTGCTAACGCATGATACCTTAGCGGGGAAAGATACAGCCACCCTAAGGCAATCAATACCACGCTTAAAAATATAAGCGCAGGCAAAATTCTGCGCGCCCTAGCAAAATAAAATTTCAATATCACTTGTGGCAGTTCACGCAGCGAGACCACCTCTAGTCTGTTAATTATTATTCCAACCATCAAAAATCCAGAAATCACAAAAAATACATCTACACCTAAAAACCCCCCTTTAAAAAAATCCACTCCAAAATGAAATAGCACAACTAGAGTTACAGCCCAGGCTCGAAGTCCGTTTATATCTTTTCTAAATATCATTTGCAAAACCACCTACTTAAAACGCTGCGCAGCTAAAGAAGCATTAGTTATGCGTAATCGGAGCCTGGCAACGTGATAGCACCTTGCTTCGCTATAACTTCTGCGTACAAATTCCGCAAAAACATATCGGAATAAGTACGTCTATTTTGAGCTTACAGAACCTTGGCCATCGCCTTTAACTCCGCCTATGCTGAACGCTAAGTATGATACGAAAAATTAGAAGGATACAACGAGACCATTCACTTGGCGAGTTCTACCTATAGCTAGATCGTGTAAACGGCGGTACCCGAAGCAGAGCAGGGTACGAATACTGATGAAGCGAGCTTTAGGAAACTTTAATGCCGTTGGGGCATTGGCGGATGCAGAATTAAGAGCGTGAAAAAGCCGATCAATGACCGGCCTTTCGGGTACACCAGGTTAGTTGATAAACAATCTGTCGCGATTCTTCTCGAGTAATGCCTTACCAATGCCTTTTACTTCCAGTAACTCATCCACTACGGTGAAAGGACCATTGCTTTCGCGGTAGGAGATGATGGCATTTGCCTTGGAGGCCCCAATGCCGAACAAATCACGACGTAGTGTTTCAGCATCGGCGGCGTTGAGGTTGACCTTTGTGGATTGCTCAGTCTTGGCGGCCTGGGCTAGGGTAGGAGCTGCTACTCCGGGCTTGGCGACTGGAGCTGCGGTGGTAGCGACTGAGAGGCTGGTGAGAAAGGCGAAGATGAGGGAGGAAATGAATGTGTTTTGCATTAGTGACGCTCCATAACATCAATAAGAGGAAAGCAGCTTTTCCGAAGCTGCTTTCCTAACTTAGGCGATGGTTGGAAGGTGTCAAAGGTGGGTGAGTAACAGAGTGTTAACTCACGGTTCCAGACGGCGCTGCTGATAAATCCAATCAACGATCTCGCCGTCAGGGGAGTAGCCACTCACCGTTTCGCGCAACAGTTGGCGGACACGGGTGTAATCATCTTGCTCAACGGCCATCAGCAACTCTGACAGCTTGGCTTTGAGTACATCCCACGCCAAGTGATCCTCATTGGCACTCATGATCATCGGATGCTGCGTAGCGACCACATTGTCGCCAATAAGCAACTCTTCGTATAGCTTTTCGCCTGGACGCAGGCCAGAGAATTCGATTGAGATATCTCCATGCGGGTTCTTCTCTGAGCGAACACTCAAGCCAGAAAGATGAATCATTTTCTCTGCGAGCTCGACGATTTTCACCGGTTCGCCCATGTCAAGAACAAACACATCACCGCCGAGGCCCATGGAGCCAGCCTGGATCACTAGCTGTGCCGCTTCTGGAATGGTCATGAAATAACGAGTAATTTTTGGATGCGTAACCGTGAGCGGACCACCCGACTTAATTTGCTTGTGGAACAGGGGGATCACTGACCCAGAAGATCCCAGCACATTACCGAAACGCACCATAGTGAAACGGGTTTTATTGACCCTCGAGATATTCGACACGTCACCGAACAACACTGGTGCTAGTTCACGACTAAGTGCTTGTAGGGTCAACTCGGCCAAACGCTTGGTACTTCCCATCACATTAGTGGGGCGAACCGCTTTGTCAGTGGAGATCAACACAAAGTTCGAGACCCCCCCCTGCAGTGCAGCCTGCGCCGTGTTCAACGTACCGATAACATTGTTCAACACCCCTTCAGCGATGTTGTGTTCGACCATCGGCACATGCTTGTAGGCCGCGGCATGGTAGACGGTGTCCACATGCCAGGTTTTCATTACATCCAGTAGTTTTGCCTGATTGCGCACAGACCCCAGGATCGGCAATAACTTCACCGGCAGCGATTCGCGGGTGACACGTTGCTCAAGCTCCGAAAGAATACTGTAGAGATTGAACTCACTGTGTTCAAACAACAGCAAGGTGGTGGGGCGCAAGGTTAGAATCTGTCGGCAAAGCTCTGAACCAATCGAGCCACCCGCCCCCGTTACCAAGACACTCTGCCCTTTGATACAGTGTTCGAGCAGCTCCGCCTGCGCAGGCACTGTATCTCGTCCTAACAAATCGCCGATATCGACTTCCTGGATGTCATCTACTTTGACCCGCCCACTGGCCAAGTCCATAAAACCGGGAACACTTCGTACGTGCAGCGGAAAACCTTCTAGGAAACTGAGAATTTCACGACGGCGACCGCGATTGGAGGATGGAATAGCCAACAGGATCTCTTGCGCACCTGTGGCATCGATCATACGTTGGATGTGCTTGGGTTTGTAAACTTGAAGACCAGAAATAATACGATCCGCTATGCTGGTGTCATCATCGATAAACGCCACGGGCCGCATCACCCTGCCCATGCGCAAAGCTGCAACCAATTGATTGCCGGCAGCACCCGCACCATATATGGCGACACGCGGCAGGCCGTCGTCACGATTGGTGAACGGTACATGTTGTGATGCAGCGAACCAGTCGCCTAAGAAATACTGACGCATGGCCAAACGCAAGCCACCGATCATAATCAGACTCAACCACCAAAAGTTGAAGATGATGGAGCGTGGGACTACATTCTGATGGTTGCTATACCAGTAAACGACAACTCCGAGAATCAACGAGGAGAGACTCACTGCCTTGATAATGGCGACCAGCGCGTCGTTACCAAAGTAACGCATTACAGCGCGGTACATTCCAAAACGGATGAACAGTGGGATAGTCACCACTGGAGCAGTCAGAAACAACCATGGGTGCTGAATAACTGGGTTGACCATTTCGTCGATCCCCAACCGCACCACAAAAGCCATCCACAGCGCAAACCAAACCAGAACAACGTCTGTGGATACCTGTATCAGACGCTTCTGACGACGCGGTAAACCCAGTAATAAAGCTCTCAACTTCTCCATAACACCTTCAACCACCTCGTACCGCTCCTGCAACTTACGTTACCAGTTTGACGACATGAACCAACGCACTCACTGTGCTATATCGCCACTGGATCTCGCCGACTGGCAAGCTTTTTAGCTAAAAAACAAGCCAGACCACTTATTCAGTAAACCGTACGCAGATTTAATCCACTGCTGCCAAGCTCATGACTTCCCTTAGCACTTTACAGGTTTTATCAATCTCAGATGCCTCAAGCGTGGGATGCACAAGGAACATCAAGCTATTTTCGCCCAAGTCTTGAGCAACAGGGAGCCTGCGTGAAGGACGAAACCCGGTGTTGTCAAACGCCTTTTCAAGGTACACCTCGGAACATGAGCCCGAATAGCAGGGTACACCGCGCCCGCTAATCTCAGACAAGAGACGATCACGATTCCAATCGGGCTTCAGCTGTGCAGGCTCGACAAACACATAGCATTTGTATGCGGCATGAACAATATCTGCGGGGATAGAGGGCACTCGAAGTCCATTCAATTCATGAGCGCAATTCCATATACGGCGGGCATTGGCCAAGCGGCTGGCTTGCCATTCGGGCATTCGGCGTAACTGAATGCGGCCTATCACCGCTTGTACCTCAAGCATACGCCAGTTAGTTCCAAATCCCTCGTGAACCCACCGAAACCCAGGTGGGTGTTCACGTTCATACACCGCTTCCCAGCTCTTACCATGATCCTTGAACGCCCACATCTTCAGCCATAAAGAGCGATCATTTGTGGTAACCATGCCGCCCTCACCGCCCGTGGTCATGATTTTATCCTGGCAAAACGACCAAGCGCCGATATGCCCGATGGATCCCACCGGGCGCCCCTTGTAAACAGCACCGTGTGCCTGCGCACAGTCCTCAATCACCTTCAAACCATGGGCATCAGCCAGTTCCATGATCGGGTCCATGTCACAAGACCAGCCGGCCAGATGAACGCATATAATCGCACGAGTGCGTGTGGTTACGACGGAGGAGATTGTCTGTGCATTGCAATTTTGCGAGTCGCGATCTACATCAGCAAATATCGGAATAGCGCCTGCATTAACAATGCTGGATACCGAAGCAAGGAACGTGCGCGACGTTACAATTACTTCGTCGCCAGCGCCAATGCCCAATGCCAATAGCGCCAAATCGAGAGCGACAGTACCGTTTGCCAACGCAATGGCGTATTCGGTAGTTGACCAAGCGGCGAACTCTTTTTCAAACTCGCGGCATTCCTTACCAGTCCAATAGTTTACTTTGTTGGAAAGGATAACATCGCGTACCGCGTCGGCTTCTTCGGTAGTAAAAGAGGGCCAAGGAGAAAAGGGAGTATTCAACACAACACAGTACCCATTGATTCGATAATAAAAGTAAGGGCCGCAGTATGCGTCCGTTCGTCTGTCATAATTCCTGGTGACCACCTGCGCTCTACAAGCCGCAGAGCGCGCTTAACGTGGTTTGGCTGGCACACCAACGACTGTCTGTGAGTCGGCGATATCAGCGACCACTACCGCACCAGCCCCAACCATTACCAGGGAACCAATTTGCAAGGACTGCCTCACACAGGCGCCAATTCCTATCCAGCTCATGCTGCCGACCCGGACAGTCCCCGCGAGCCTTGCACCGGGGCTGATGTGGACGGCATCCCCAAGCGTGCAATCGTGATCAATACTACACCCAGTATTCAGAATTGCACCCGGACCTACCTGAGTATCTGCATTCACCACCACGCCCGCAAAAACAACTGACCCAATACCTATTGCAGCATACCGACTAATGGTTGCGTCGGGGTGAATCAACGAAACTAACTGCGCGCCTGCTCCCGCGAGTTCTGCAAGCTTGGCATGACGGACCTTATTATCACCGATGGCCACTAAAACCCCCTCATATTCACTGAGATGGTTCAACAGGGTCGAGGTGTCACCTGCGATTCGCCATGCGCCGTTCATCTCACGTCCAGACCATGCGTCCTCGAAGAACTCGACAACATCCCAGCCGCAACACTCTGCCGTATCAGCGACAACTTTACCGTGACCGCCGGCACCGACAATAGCTAAACGCTTCATTGGTTACCACCTGTGAACTTAGACATCGTTGCTTCACCGTTAGCACTGATGCCTTCCCGGACAATCACTTTTTTCAATGTCAAGAACACAATTTTCAAGTCTAGCAAGAGCGTGTGGTTGTCGACATACCATATATCGAGTTTGAATTTATCTTCCCAACTCAGCGCATTACGCCCGTTGACTTGCGCCCAGCCTGTAACGCCTGGACGAACTTCATGTCGCCGAAATTGTTGCGGGCTATAAAGCGGAAGGTATTCCATCAGCAGTGGACGCGGCCCGACCAAACTCATTTCGCCTTTTAAAACATTCCATAAGCCCGGAAGCTCATCGAGACTGCTGGAGCGCAAAAAAGTGCCAAATGTGGTCATGCGTTCAGAGTCAGGCAGAGCGTCACCATTTGCGTCCCAGGCATCTTTCATTGTGCGAAACTTGATCATTTCGAAAGGCTTGCCGTGCAATCCAGGACGCACCTGGCGAAAAAGCACCGGGGTGCCCAGCTTTCGACGGACCTGCCAGGCGACAAGTGCAATGACGGGCGATAGCAACAACAGCCCAAAAAACGATGCAACTATATCAAATAACCGCTTGAGCATCTGGCAATCCCGCACTCTGTACTGATACTGACACTTTAACGCTGCCGACTCTCACTGGCTACGTTTTCTGGCAAGCCGCTTAAAAATCACGGCAAAACCATCGACACCTTTGCGCAACGACAAATTAGCTCGGTAGAAGTCACGACCCTTTTCAGACATTGCATTCCGTTCGGCAGGCGTTGCATTCATCAATTTTTCAACTGCCTCAACCAATGATTCCGGATTCTGAGATTGCGCGATATGACCACATCCACTGTGGGTGACCAAGTCAGCCGCATCACCATCCACGCCCATCAGTAATGGCTTGCCAACCGCCATGTATGCTTGAGTCTTAGACGGTATCGTGATGGTAAACAACGGGTCTTTTTTAAGGTGAACCAGCAGCGCGTCCGCGCTGCTCAAATAGTTTCCGACCTGCGCCATGGAAACCGCCGGCAGGAACACTACATTATTCAGCCCCTCATCATTTACCCTTTGCTCCAAGCGTTTAACTTCAACCCCGCCCCCCAAGAATACAAACACCATGGTTTTGCCCCGCAACTGCAGAATCTTCGCAGCGTCGAGAACAGAGTCAAGCGCTTGGGCTTTACCTATATTTCCGGCAAAAAGCACGCGGAAGCGCGAGTCGTTCGGAAACCCATCCGGAATCTTATAAGTAGATGCCGTAATCTGATCTTCCGCACACCAATTATAAATGACCTCAATTTTCTTTTCAGGAACTTCGCGCTCGATTAGGAGACGCTTGAACCCCGGCGATAAAACCACTAACTGGTCAACATGTCGGTAGACCCAATTACAAACTTTTGAAACGACATTCAACGCTGCTTCATTTGAAAACATTCCCGTTGCACGCAATGTATCAGGCCACATATCCTGAATATCATAAACTACTGGCACGCGGCGGAAAAACCTGATAAACACCGCCGCTATGCCTACTGTCAACGGTGGATGATAAGCATAAATTACATCCGGACGCTTTGCACCAAACAAGCCATACAATAAACTTGTTGCCGCAAAGCTCATATAATTCGCGACTCGACCTACGCCACTCTGGCCATGGCTGGGATATAAAGGCAGCCGTGTAACTCTGACTCCATCAATTACTTCTTTTTTGATCAAGCGCATGCTAAAGCCAGGATAAATCCTGCCACCCGGGTAGTTGGGGAAGCCAGTAACGACTTCAACTTCAAAGCCTCGATTTACAAGCTCTCGCGCAAAAACCAGTCCTTTGAAAGTGGGTTCAGGATCGAACCACTGAGTCAAAAGCAAAACACGAACTGCCATTTAGTTAATACCTTTTCCAGACTACGCGCATAACATAATCGCGATAGCTGTGAATGATCCGGATCACCTTATCAGCTACGTTTGGCATGCTGTAATCCGCAACAAGACGTAAACTACGCTCACCGCCACGTCGCTGGCTGTCGAGCAACAGTAAGCCCTGCATCACGCGTTCTACCTCTAGGCCTACCATCATCACCGCCGCTTCTTCCATCCCTTCCGGACGCTCATGCGCTTCACGTAAATTCAAAGCAGGGAAGTTGAGTATTGACGACTCTTCGTTGATGGTACCGCTGTCAGACAACGCGGCCTTGGAGTCTAACTGCAGCTTGTTGTAGTCCTTGAAGCCCAATGGTTTGAGTAAACGCACACCTTCATGAAATTTTATGTTAAGCGCATCAACACGCTTTTGAGTACGAGGGTGGGTTGAAACAATCACTGGATATCCAAAATGCTCAGCAACTGCATTTAGTACATCCACTAACTTTAGGAAATTTTGATCTGAATCAATGTTTTCCTCCCGATGTGCGCTGACCACGAAAAACTTACCGGGTTCGAGCCCCAAGCGATTAACGACATCAGACGCCTCAATGCCTGATCTATAGTACTGAAGCACTTCGAACATCGGGCTGCCCGTTTTAATGACCATGTCCGGCGACAAGCCCTCGCGCAGCAAGTAATCGCGCGCGATGGTGCTGTATGTGAGATTGATATCTGCGGTGTGATCAACAATTCGACGATTAATCTCCTCTGGCACTCGCATATCAAAGCAGCGATTACCAGCTTCCATATGGAAAGTAGGTATTTTACGGCGCTTGGCAGGAATAACAGCCATACAGCTATTAGTATCACCAAGTACCAGCAACGCCTCGGGATTCACCTCCGCCAGCACGCGATCAACTGCAATGATCACATTGCCAATCGTTTCAGCGCCACTGGCGCCCGCTGCATTTAGAAAAAAATCCGGCTTACGAATACCTAGATCGTCAAAAAAAATCTGATTAAGTTCATAGTCATAGTTTTGGCCGGTATGCACCAGAACGTGCTCACAATGCTCATCCAGCGCAGCCATAACTCGAGACAGGCGAATAATTTCCGGCCGAGTACCTACAACAGTCACAACTTTCATCTGCTTCATCATTATTCTCCGCGTCTTCACTCAAGCCTGCGTGCCGACCGACAAGGCGTAAGTATCAGGGTGCTCCCGGTCAAATACTTCATTTGCCCAAAGCATAACGATCATCTCCACCTCACCGACATTCGTGATGTCGTGCGTCCATCCAGGAACTGTTTCAACAACCACCGGCCGCAGACCGTCAGTGAATAATTCATAGAATTCACCGGAAACAATATGCCTAAATCTGAAGCAGGCTTCACCGCGTATAACCAAAAACTTTTCAGTTTTGGAATGATGATAATGCCCTCCCCGCGTGACACCAGGATGCGCAGTAAAAAAAGAAAACTGCCCAGAATCAGACGTCTTGAGCATCTCAACAAATTCCCCACGTGAGTCGCCATATTTAGGCACCTCATAGGTAAAATTTTCAGGGGGCAAATAGCTGAGATAAGTAGAGTAAAGTGCCCGCGGCAATCCTGTCCCAACTCGCTCAGTGATCAACGTACCACGACTGTTGCGGAATGCTTGTAATTGCTGCGCCAACTCCCCTACTGTAATATTATAATGCGGTACCACATCATTGAATAAGTCAGGCGCAACTACACCATCCATCACTGCAATAAAACGATCGATTACATCATCGATATAGACAAGCGTAATGTTCGCGTGAGGATCATTAATCTGGATAGGAAGATCGCGTGCGATATTGTGGCAAAACGTAGCCACCGCAGAGTTATAGTTTGGACGCGCCCACTTACCAAAGACATTGGGTAACCGAAATAAATACACCGGCGAACCGTGCTCGGAACTGAGAATACGCAAAATCTCTTCAGCAGCACGCTTACTTGCACCATACGCATTTTCATTCTCCGCCTGAGTCGACGAAGTATAAACTACAGGTATTTTACGCCCACTGGCTACAATGGCGCTTGATAATGCTTGTGTAAGATCGGCGTTTCCGGTTTGAAACTCCTCCGGATCCTGCGGGCGATTTACGCCTGCCAAGTGAAAAACAAAATCAGCCTGTGCTACGAGTGAAACAAGGTCTCGTAAGTCATTTTCTCGAGAAAACTGATATACCTCGACGTCTTCTCGTTCGCCTAAATGGACAGTCAGATTCCTACCGACGAATCCATTCGCGCCTGTTATAAGAACTCTCATGATCACTCCTCGGGCGTGGCATGCTCACCACGCTGAATAGCTCGCATGAAGTCAAGCTTCAATAGTAAATTCTGCATACCCAGAACATTCAGGCGTTCGGTATTATGTGAATTATAATCTTCGGTTCGGGAAATCTTTTCTTCGCCCTGCTCAACAAACTTGCTGTAATTAAGATCACGTAAATCCGGTGGCACACGGAAGTATTCACCCATATCTTCAGCACAGGCCATCTCCTCACGACTCAGTAGCGCTTCGTAAAGCTTTTCTCCATGGCGTGTACCAATGATCTGCACTGGATGATCTGGCTTGCCCAATAGATCCGTTAAAGCATGAGCGAGTATTTCAACCGTAGCGGCAGGCGCTTTCTGCACAAACAAATCACCGTTATTACCGTGTTCAAACGCATAGAGAACCAGATCCACCGCATCAGCGAGAGTCATCATGAAACGTGTCATGTTAGGATCAGTAATCGACAAAGGTTTACCGGCACGAATCTGCTCGATAAACAATGGAATAACTGAACCACGCGACGCCATTACGTTACCGTAGCGCGTCCCACAGATAACGGTCTTTTTCTCATCCACGTTACGGGATTTTGCGACCATCACCTTTTCCATCATAGCTTTGGAAATACCCATAGCATTGATAGGATACACGGCCTTATCCGTACTCAAACACACCACACGCTTTACACCATTCTGAATGGCAGCCTCCAAGACGTTATCAGTACCGATAACATTAGTCTTGACAGCTTCCATCGGATGAAATTCGCATGACGGAACCTGCTTGAGAGCCGCAGCATGAAAGATATAATCAACGCTGCGAGTAGCTGTTAATACGCTATTATAATCCCTAACATCTCCGATATAAAACTTCAACTTAGGATTCGAATAGCGCTTACGCATGTCGTCCTGTTTTTTTTCGTCACGGCTGAAAATACGAATTTCCGCAATATCAGTATCTAGAAACCGTTTTAAAACTGCGTTACCAAAAGAGCCAGTACCACCAGTGATTAACAATATTTTTTTAGAAAACATATAGACCTACAGGTATTTTTTATAAACTGGATAAGATTCTCTAGCAAAACCGTACGTTTTCCTAGAGGGAAGCTTTGATAAAGTAGCGCTTTCCATATGATGAACTAGCAGGTCTGGGTCATAGTACATTTTCCCTCCACCATTCTCGAGCTGACCAGCCAATATAGCTTCTTCACCATACAAAAAAACTTTATTGTCCAACTGCTTAAACTTCTTGAAAAAACTTGGCAGCAATACGTAACAAGCGCCAATCCCCATGTGCACATATCCAGGAGCTTGGTCAAACGAGTTATTACGCCCACCGGAAATTTTATTTTTAATAGCAGAAAGCCAAGTCAGCACACGTGCCGCGTAATAGGATTTAAAATAAATATCGTACAAGAACTTGCGACCACGTGCAACTTTAGTACGACAGTGAGGATTCTGCTGGTAACCGTCCGTAGTCGTCACATTAGGCGCCAGCACCAGGACATCTTGCGGATAATCTCTTTCGAGGACAAGCTTAGTAAAATCCTCAGCAAACTTCAGATCGTTATTACCAACCACAACAAACTCTGGGTTTTCAATAGATGCAATACCAAGATTCAAGCCACCAAAATATCCTAGATTTTCAGTAGAAAAAATCAGTTTCACATCAGGATCATTCCCGAGTTTATCCTCTAAAATCTTTCGATCACTCGCAGCTGACGCATTGTCAACGATTACACAACGCGCATTGGCTCTTACCTGACGCTTAACGCTATCAACGAAATCAAGCGTAAATTGGCTACCATTGTAGTTAACACATACATACACAACCGTCGTCATACACCATGCTCCATATCACGCTTCCGATTTAAAGCGCCTAAAAAGAACGAAAACAGGATCATCACGTTTGGCACTAAGAAAGCATCCCAAAACATATTTAATAGCCCAAGCACAATTAGCATTCTAAACACCAGACGCCGCTCATCATTGGAAACCCGCTTAAAAACGCTCTTAATAATACAAATCCAAAATCCAGCAAAAAATATTAACGGTAAGATCCCCATCTTCCAAATTGAAGTCAACAGATAGTTATGCGGACTCCAGCCTGTCAGATCCGTATATTCGCCGAAACTTTGATTATATAATTGAAAGCCGTAAAAGCCATTTCCAAATAAAGGATTCTTGAGAAACTGTTCTACCGCTAAAAAATACAAGGTCAAGCGACCGCTGCTCAGTTCATCTAAATCGCCACGCTCGATCGCCGAAGCCATGCCGTCAATTCTGGTAGACCACACTCCTTCCAGTGACGACCAACCAAGATAGGCCAACACTGACATCAAAAGCAGTGCCGACATAGAGCCCATAACAAAGACGATAGGGTTCCTCTTTAAAATATCTTTCCCCATAAACATAAAAATAACCACAAGCCCTAAAACACCCTCTCGCGATAGGGAAAATATCGTCAACCATAAGAAAACGAAAACAAACAAGCGAAACCGTAGCAGCGATACACCTGAAAAAGTTCTATAAAAATGAACTATAATATAATAGGACACGAATAAGAACGCTACAAATGAATGCACTCCATAAAGTCCATATATAGGCAACCAGAAGAACCAACCATTTATCTCCCCCTCTGTTCGAACCATTCCTCCAAAAAATATGAACACCGACAATGAAAAAACAAATATAAAAAATAAAAATATATTAGTGTACGCCTTTAAAAAAAGATAAAAATCGAAATCATTATTTACCAGATAACGCCCCGCAAAATAACCAAAAACAGGAAAGAAGAAATAGAATACCGACAAAAATGGATGTATGGACAACTCCCCCGTAACAAATGTTGAATTACTTAGAACTGCTACGACAGAAAAAATTATAGCTCCCAACAAATACAACATCTCAACTCTAAACTTCACCAGAGCGACAACAAAGCCATACAAGGCAACAAGCCAGGCGATCGGCATAGCTACCTCACCGTATGAAAAGCCAACCAACGGAAGTGCCATAAGCGTCGTCAGCATATATATTATTAAATGCCGAACGTCGACCTTCAACGCATAACCAGAAAACCCAGACACATTATTATTCATATTATCTGACCAAATATCTTAGCAAAGAAAATAATACTGACCGAATTTTTTTTATCAAAAAAAACGAACCAAAAATAATAATAACACAAACTAAAAACTTACTTAAAATCACAAAATTCTGTTGCTCCTCTCCGACAACCTTAAAACCCTCGCCCGCCAACACCATTATAACTGCAACAAAAGTTGCCTGAAGCAAGAACATCACATCCAACCTAATCCGCATGACATCCTTAGACAAATACAAAAGAATTAGAAAATAAATTAACTGCCCTGAAAAATTCGCCAACGAAAAAAACATAAGGCTGTTTTCCAATGCAGCAAAAGCGTTCATGCATAAGACAACTATGACTACTACGCCGCCAACTAGTGACATTACCCAAGATCTACCACTTAATTCCATACCCTTATGCGCATAGACCGAGGCCGCGCCGAGAAAAACAGCGAGAGAACTAAATATGAGCCAAGCGCCCAGTTCTCGTGCATCTTCATTAATGATTTTACCAAGCAGCTCTACGTTTACCAAAAGTGCGCCACTTAATATTATTCCAAAAAATAATAAAAAATTCATTTTTTCTGCAACTAGCTCGCCAGCCGCATGTAGATTTTTTGTTTTTTTCAGGGTATTTATAAGAAAAGGTTGAAGTGCCATTAGCATCGGCATTGATACGATACTAACCGCACCAAGCAATAGATCACGACTTGAGGAGTACATACCTAATTCATGATCCATTCCTACATGACGCATAAATACCCTATCGGAAAAACTATAGAGGTTGTAAAAAACCAACCAGATACCTACAGGGAAACAATAGACCCAAGACAACTTCGTAAATTTCAATATAGTCTTAAACTTCAACTTTTCAGTTGACCTGGCTAAATGTTTTTTTGAAAACAGCAGATAACACAGCGCGCTTAGTAAAGCTGCTATTGAAACGCTAAAAATCACGAGTTGAAAGCTCATGATCTCCAGTAGGGAAAACGTTACCAACAGAAATGTTTGAATGCCGAATTGCAAAAAGACCAGCCAAACAAAATGACTTACTAACCTATAAGCTTGAAGTTGAGCTTGGTAAAAAAATATCATCATTTGTGATGCTAACAGCGCAGCACCACACAACATATAACTCAAGCTATAGTCAAGACAATAAAATATAACTAAGGAAGAAATAACAGCCAGACTAATTGAAAGCAACAACAGCAAATCCAAAGAGCTTCGAAAGTTTGGATTAAATTTTTTAAACCGCAAGCCAACAACTATTGCTGCCTGGTATAACCATCCGCCAAAAAGTTGCGCCAAGAAGAGGTTAACGACAATCATTGTCGAATAGGATCCATAACCTACCGTCCCAATACCTTGCGAAATCAAATATATGCCATACGCAGTTGCAACTGCCGGTATAACTTTCGCAAGAAGATACCAAAGTGTATCTTTGGTAATAGCTAAGGATTGAGCCTCAACGCTCATAAAGCGCACTTATTAAATTCAAGGAATTTATATTATTATTTTTTCCAACCATATATAGCTTAGGCATTCGCAGATCGCTTAAATCAAGGTCAAAATCAAACATATATTCCATAATAATCTCTTGAAACCTTATTTTTCGTTCTGCATGATAGATCGTCATACCCACTCAAGGCAATGACGCTCACGCTAACCTGTCAAGTCATCGACATGCGGCACGACCAGCATCGTCTGCGACGAGGAAACACGGAGAATCTTGGCGCTCCGTTCTGGTCTTTCATCTCTTGACTCCCGTGACGCCTTCTTTTTGCTAGCCCATTCATGCAAAAGCCCGACCCCTTTTCTCCCAAACAGCTACATCGCTCACCCCCTCCCCTCCATCAGTCACACTGCAACATTCAGTATAGACAGAGGCAACGCCCATGTGGGTTGGGAGCGCAAACAGCATAGGGTGTACTATTGGTTGTGATCTTCTGCAATAACTTAGGACCCATTAAGATTAAATTCGACATGAATATTTAATTAACCATGTCGAATATAAATATTAATAATATCTATTGCGAAAGACGGGTCATTTGTGAGTTTTTTGAACCCACATTGTGAACTGAATAAAGACTTCGAAATAGGGCCAAACATATTGCCAATGCCAACCCAAGAAACACACCAAAAATAATCAATAATTTCTTTTTAGGATTGATCGGAGAAAGTGGCTCTAACGCTTGTCTATCAATAGCAACTAACTTCAAACGATTCATATCTATGTTAAGATTGCGCAATCTTGCTGACTCTGCACGAAGAGGTTCGACTCCAGCCAAAAACAAATCTTCATTTTTACGATCTTTTAGAACTTCAATCTCACGATTTTTCTCTAGCAATTTTAGTTCTTTATCTATTTCACCAATTCGGGCTGATGTAAAGTCATCAGATGTGCGGCGCTGCAGAGCTGTTTTTTCTGCTTCTAATGCATCAACGCCCATGAAGTACAACGGGGTCTGCTGGTTATTCACCTCAGTACGCATAATGCTAGAACTTCCCGCCCTATCGGCATCGCTCATGGAAGAGGGGGTGGCCGGCTTTCTGATCCCTAGAGACCTGGCAATACCTATAGCTTCATTCAATTGCGATATTCGATCTGCCCTTACAGTTTTTAATTGAGCATGTAGAGCACGCCGTTCATCTTCGAGTCGAGCGCGGCTTAAGTCGCTTCCCTCTTGTAGTTTTGCAATTCTGGCCGCTTTGTCATTTTCATAGTTTGCGCGTGCGGCATTCATTTTTTCGGAAAGCTCATTAAGACGATTGCTGACAATAACCTTCAAATCAGCCGCTACTTTTTCTTTCTCGCTGGCGATCGCATAATTTACAAAGCCATTTAAAATGGATACTCCATCAACACCCTTTGGATAATTCATATCAACAAGAATATACGAACTTAGCGGATCCCCTTTTTTAGGGTCGGGAAGAGAGATCCTCATTGAATTACGATTAAATTCTTCGAAGCTTTGTTCCAGCGTTCTGCCAGGGCGGACGAACGTCTGAAAAAGTTTTTGATTATTTCGGAAATAACTTAGACGCACCTCATACGACTCAAGTGAAGAGCCCACTTTAACCAGAGCCTGACTGGGAGGAAGTTGATAGATCTCCGACCGATTTAACGCATCTAATTCATTTATCGCCGCCGGCCTTAACAGGCTACTGACCTGGTATTCCGGCGTGACCATAAAAGCGTAAGCGGTCGCAGCTAAAGCCACCGTGGACGCCACTACAAATATAAACTTTTTCTGCCGTTTCACAGCATCGAAAAGCGTTAAGAAATTAATTTCGGTAGCGGTTGGTACCGGTGGGGCTCGGAAGCTACTACTCACAACAAAAACCTGCCTTCAAAGAGAAACTGCGGGCTCGTTATGCAGACAAATTGTGTTTTTTACTCTGATTGGATGACCGCCAAAACCAAGCGTCTCTGCCAAATTTTAAGCGCACAAAATGCCCGTTATCGAGAACAGATTCCATTCTGCCATCTCTCTAACATATTACAAGTCTTGACATGTATGTAGGACGATCCTGATTATCCTAGCGACAACGCTCTGAAAGCTGGAAAATTTCAGCTAGAAGTGGCGACGGCTCAATATTGGCGGCAGCGCAGCAATCACAGAGCTTAGGCTTGCAGCGAAACGAGCACTCCTTAAGCGGATACCTAGGGAATTTTTTCCGACGGACGGTAATTTCTGCTATTCATGCTGCCCTAATGCACCCGCCGGGACCAACAGCTAGACAATCCCCTTATGCCGACTCCTACCAACAACCACCCCCAACAACGGCCCAATCAACATCCCCACAATCAAAGCCACCACCACAAACACCGCCACCGGCATCTGCGCAGTACTCCACCCCAGGAACGTCAACGCAACACTCTGCTGGTTCTCCAGCACAAACGCCAAAACCACCAAAGCCGCAAGCACTGCAACCAATACCGCAACAACGCGCTTAACCCCACGCATAACCTTCTCCTACCCCAAAAACACTCAGACGCCTTCTTCCTCTTCTTCGTTCACCCGATCGCGCAATTCCTTGCCCGGTTTGAAGTGGGGTACGAATTTGCCGTCGAGACTGACGGATTGGCCGGTTTTTGGGTTACGGCCTACGCGCGGCGCACGGTAGTGCAGTGAGAAGCTGCCGAAGCCGCGGATCTCGATACGATCTCCGGTGGCCAGGCATTGGGACATTTGCTCAAGCATGGTCTTGATAGCCAGCTCCACATCCTTGGATGAGAGCAGCCCTTGATGGGTGACAATTCGTTCGATCAACTCCGACTTCGTCATATTTTTCCCTTCTTTTTCAAGCAGCTAGGAAAAGCGCTTCAAAGGTTTTAGCATGACTTGATGAATTTGAACAGCCCATGCGTCAACTAATCTGCGGGCAAAATAAACACCTGCTACAAGCGCGGGCACCCTCATTTGCAGATCACCAACATCTTCCGAGTCACGGCACCTGCTGGGTTCCAACCGAACAAGTAGTCACCCTCTTCGTCCTTGGCATCACTGGAGCGTGTTACAACCTTGTAGCCCTGCATCTTGCACTCACGGGCAGCACGCCTCTCGCACTTCTCCCACTTATTCCCCAGGCCCGAGCAGTCGATTTCGATACCGCTAGCGCCGCGCTTGGCGTAGGTCTTGGCACTGGTGGAGGAACAACCTGCAAGCACCATCAACGCGAGTATTACAATAATCCTGTTCATTCAAGCCCTTATAGGTCAGCAATACGAATAGCCTTCGTGAAGACTATAGTCAGTTCTGACATTGAGCTGAACGCCTTGGTTCTATGTTGTTGATTCATCAAATTTCAGGCACAAAAAAGGGCGACCGAAGTCGCCCTTTTTCTATAGCTCTACAGAACTTAGTTCTGCTTAGCCATTGCTTCGCGCAGCAGGGAGGCCATGGTGGTCTCGCCTTTTTCAGCTTCCGGAGCGGCTTTCAGGCTCTGGATGGCTTCTTTCTCTTCAACTTCGTCTTTCGACTTGATGGAGAGTTGGATTACGCGGCTCTTGCGATCAACGCTGATGATCTTGGCTTCTACTTCCTGGCCTTCTTTCAGAACGTTGCGCGCGTCTTCAACGCGGTCACGGCTGATTTCGGAGGCTTTCAGAGTCGCTTCGATATCGTCGGCCAGAGTGATGATGGCGCCTTTAGCGTCAACTTCTTTCACAGTGCCCTTAACGATTGCGCCTTTGTCGTTCTCTTGAACGTACTCGGAGAACGGATCGCTTTCCAGTTGCTTGATACCCAGGGAGATGCGCTCGCGCTCTGGGTCAACCGACAGGATAACGGTGTCCAGCTCGTCGCCCTTCTTGAAACGACGAACAGCTTCTTCGCCAACTTCGTTCCAGGAGATATCGGACAGGTGAACCAGGCCGTCGATGCCGCCGTCCAGACCAATGAAGATACCGAAATCGGTGATCGACTTGATGGTGCCGGAGATTTTATCGCCCTTGTTGAACTGGCCAGAGAAATCTTCCCATGGGTTAGATTTGCACTGCTTGATGCCCAGGGAGATACGACGACGCTCTTCGTCGATGTCCAGAACCATAACTTCCACTTCGTCGCCGACTTGTACGACTTTCGAAGGGTGGATGTTCTTGTTGGTCCAGTCCATTTCGGAAACGTGTACCAGGCCTTCCACGCCTTCTTCCAGCTCTGCGAAGCAGCCGTAGTCGGTCAGGTTGGTAACACGCGCAGTTACGCGAGTGCTTTCTGGGTAACGAGCCTTGATAGCAACCCATGGATCTTCGCCCAGCTGCTTCAAGCCCAGGGAAACGCGGTTACGCTCACGATCGTACTTCAGAACCTTGACATCGATCTCGTCGCCAACGTTGACGATTTCGGAAGGATGCTTGATACGCTTCCAAGCCATGTCGGTAATGTGCAGCAGGCCATCGACGCCACCCAGATCGACGAATGCGCCGTAATCGGTGAGGTTCTTGACGATACCTTTGACTTGTTGGCCTTCCTGCAGGGATTCCAGCAGAGCTTCACGCTCGGCGGAGTTCTCTGCTTCCAGGACGCTGCGACGGGAAACGACAACGTTGTTGCGCTTCTGATCGAGCTTGATGACCTTGAATTCGAGTTCCTTGCCTTCCAGGTGCGTGGTGTCGCGCACTGGACGAACGTCGACCAAAGAACCTGGCAGGAACGCACGGATGCCGTTAACGTCGACAGTGAAGCCGCCCTTAACCTTACCGTTGATAACGCCCTTGACCACTTCTTCAGCTGCGAAGGCTGCTTCGAGAACAATCCAGCATTCAGCGCGCTTGGCTTTTTCACGGGACAGCTTGGTTTCACCGAAACCGTCTTCAACCGAGTCCAGAGCAACGTGAACTTCGTCACCGACATTGATTGTCAGATCACCAGCATCGTTGTAGAACTGTTCCAGCGGGATCAGAGCTTCAGACTTCAGACCAGCGTGAACGGTTACCCAGCGAGCTTGGTAATCGATATCAACGATAACACCGGTGATGATGGAGCCTGCCTGAAGGTTCAGGGTTTTTAGGCTTTCTTCAAAGAGTTCCGCAAAGCTTTCGCTCATTTTAATTCCTGTTGATAAGGGCGAAGAATACGCCCATCTCCACACCCCAGACGGTATGGGTCAGTTTCAATTAGAAGAAGCACCACAGGACTATGACTGGTCCCCTGCAGCCTTCTTGGTCACCCGGCGATATCGCGAATGGCGATCTCGCTCATGATGCGTTCCAGCACCTGCTCGATGGACAACTCCGTGGAATCCAGCTGTATGGCATCAGCCGCCGGCTTGAGCGGGGCTACTGCGCGCTGGGTATCACGCTCATCGCGTGCACGGATCTCATCTAGCAGACTCGACAGACTAACACCATCGACTTTGCCCTTCAACTGCAAGTAGCGGCGGCGCGCCCGCTCCTCGGCGCTGGCGGTCAGGAAAATCTTCAGCGGCGCGTCCGGAAACACTACTGTCCCCATGTCGCGACCATCGGCCACCAGGCCCGGCGGTTCCTGGAACGCCCGCTGGCGCTGCAACAAGGCATCGCGCACGGCCGGCAGCGCGGCGACCTGGGACGCCCAGGAACCGACTTGCTCGTTACGCAGGTCATCGGTCACATCATCGCCTTCGAGGATAATGCGCTGGGGATGACCTTCCGTCGCGCCGACGAACTGCACATCCAGATGCGCGGCCAGCAGCTTGAGGGATTCTTCGTTGGTCAGGTCGACGCCATGGTTGCGCGCCGCGAACGCCAGCAGGCGGTAAAGCGCGCCGGAATCCAGCAAGCACCAGCCCAGGCGCTTGGCCAGGATGCCGGCGATGGTGCCTTTGCCCGAGCCGCTTGGCCCGTCGATGGTAATCACCGGTGCTTTGATATTCACAATTGAGCCTCTTGGGCAACACGGATGCCGACTTGGGCACACAGTGTAAGAAAATTCGGAAAAGATGTAGCAACGTTGGCGCAGTCACGGATACGAATCGACGCCTCGGCCCGCAGGGAAGCCACGCTGAACGCCATGGCCACCCGGTGATCACCATGGGCCTGCACCTCACCCCCACCCATCGGGCCACCGTCAATGATAATCCCATCGGCCGTGGCTTCACACTTCACACCCAGGACCAACAGACCATCGGCCATGACCTGGATACGGTCGGACTCCTTGAGGCGCAGCTCCTCGGCACCGCGTAGTACGGTTCGACCTTCGGCGCAGGCAGCGGCGACAAACAGCACGGGAAACTCATCGATTGCCAACGGCACCAGCGCCGCTGGAATCTCGATACCTTTGAGCTTGGCAGCACGTACACGCAAGTCAGCAACCGGCTCGCCACCCACTTCACGCGGATTTTCCAAGGTGATATCTGCGCCCATCAGCCGCAGGATATCGATCACCCCGGTGCGGGTCGGGTTAACACCGACATGCTCCAACAGCAACTCGGAGCCCTCGGCAATCGACGCCGCCACCAGGAAAAACGCCGCAGACGAAATATCCCCAGGCACTTCAATGTGGGTCGCGGCCAATTTATGGCCCGGCTTCACCGACGCCGTCGCGCCTTCCACCGCCACTGGGCACCCAAAACCACGCAACATGCGCTCGGTGTGGTCGCGGGTCGGTGCAGGCTCGGTGACCGCGGTTTTACCCTGTGCATACAGGCCAGCCAGCAACAGGCAGGACTTAACCTGCGCACTGGCCATCGGCAATGCGTAAGTCAGACCTTTGAGCGCTTGACCGCCACGTATGGTCAGTGGTGGGCGGCCTTCCGGACCAGTCTCGATCACTGCACCCATTTCCCGCAGCGGCTTGGCCACACGATCCATCGGGCGTTTGGACAACGACGCATCGCCGGTCAACACGCTATCGAAGCTCTGGGCCGCCAGTAAACCGGCCAGCAGACGCATGGACGTACCGGAATTACCCAGGTAGATCGGCCCCGGCGCAGCCTTCAACCCATGCAGGCCAACGCCATGGATAGTCACGCGCCCATGGTGCGGCCCTTCAATCACCACGCCCATGTCGCGAAATGCCTGCAAAGTCGCCAGGGCATCTTCGCCCTCAAGGAAACCTTCGACTTCTGTCACGCCCTCGGCCAACGAACCGAGCATGATCGACCGATGAGAGATCGACTTATCACCCGGCATCCGAATACGCCCGCTCAAGCGGCCTCCCGGGCTGGCGATGAAAGTCAGCTCATCGGCGCTCACTGCGGTTTCCATATAAGCCCGGCGTGCCAGGATCTTGCTAAAATGTTCACGCGCCACCCGCGCACGGGTGAACACGCCCAACAGTTGATGGCCGTCACCCGCGTCAACCGCGTCACGCAGGGCGTCGAGGTCGCTGCGGAAGGTGTCCAGGGTACGCAACACCGCTTCGCGATTGGCGAGGAAGATGTCGTGCCACATCACCGGATCGCTGCCGGCAATCCGCGTAAAATCGCGGAAGCCACCGGCGGCATAGCGGAAAATCTCCAGGTTTTCATTGCGCTTGGCCAGGGAATCTACCAGGCCAAAAGCCAACAGATGGGGCAAATGGCTGGTCGCCGCCAGCACTTCATCGTGGCGTTCGACCTGCATGTGCTCCACATCCGCCCCCAGCTCGCGCCAGAGACGATCCACGACGGCCAGCGCCGCCGGATCGGTTTGCGCAAGCGGCGTGAGGATCACCTTATGCCGACGAAACAACTGTGCATTGGAGGCTTCCACCCCGCTCTGCTCGGATCCGGCAATCGGATGGCCCGGCACAAAGCGCGGCGGCATTTCACCAAACGCCAGCTGCGCAGCACGCACCACATTACCTTTGGCGCTACCGACGTCCGTGAGGATTGCCTGCCCCAGATCCATGCCAGCCAACACCGCCAGCAGCTTCTCCATGGCCAGGATCGGCACGGCGAGCTGGATCACATCCGCGCCCTGGCAGGCAATTGCCAGGTCCGCCTCACAGCGGTCCACTACGCCCAATTCCACCGCCAGCTTGCGCGACTGCGGGTCCAGGTCCACACCCACCACTTCGCCGCATAATCCGCTTTCGCGCAGACCCTTGGCGAAGGAGCCACCGATCAACCCCAGGCCGACCACCACAAGGCGACCAATCATAGGCACAGCAGGTTGCAATGCAGTGACATCAACCACGGGCCAGAACCTTGGCCAGCGCCTCAAGGAAGCGGCTGTTCTCAGCCGGCAAACCGATGGTGATACGCAGGTGATTCGGCATGCCGTAGTTGGCCACCGGACGCACGATCACGCCTTCGCGCAACAGGCCCTGGAACACCGGGGCAGCCACCCGGCCGAGATCGACGCAGATGAAGTTGCCCTTGGACGGTATCCAACCCAGGCCCAATTGGCGGAAGCCTTCCTGTAACTGCAGCATGCCGCTTTCGTTGATGCGACGTCCTTCTTCCAGGTACTCGGCATCCTTTACCGCCGCACACGCAGCCGCCAGGGCCAGGCTGTTAACGTTGAACGGCTGGCGCACACGGTTCAGCACGTCGGCAACCACCGCCGTGGACAAGCCGTAGCCGACCCGCAGCGACGCCAGGCCATAAGCCTTGGAGAACGTGCGCGACACCAGCAGGTTCGGGTAGGCCGCCAGGAAGTCGAGGCCGTCCGGCAGGTCGCTGCCTTCGGCGTACTCGATGTAGGCCTCGTCCAGCACCACCAGCACATGCTCCGGTACATCCTGCAGGAATTCGTTCAGCGCCTGCTCGTCGAACCAGGTGCCGGTCGGGTTGTTCGGGTTGGCGATAAATACCACGCGGGTTTGCGCGTCGATGGCCGCCAGCATCGCCGGCAGGTCGTGGCCCCAGTCCTTGGCTGGAATAACGCGGGCATCAGCCCCCACGGCCTGGGTCACAATCGGGTAGACCGCAAACGCGTGCTCGCTGAACACCGCATTCAAACCCGGTGCCAGGTAGGCACGGCCGACCAATTCAAGGATGTCATTGGAGCCATTGCCCAAGGTCACCTGATTCAGCTCGACCCGGCACTTGTCCGCCAGCAGGGATTTGAGCGCAAAGCCGTTGCCATCAGGGTAACGGGTCAGCTCGGCCAGCTCTTCCCGAATCGCCGCAAGCACTTTAGGGCTCGGGCCCAGCGGGTTTTCGTTGCTCGCCAGCTTGACGATCCTGGACGGGTCCAGATTCAACTCACGGGCCAACTCGTCCACAGGCTTGCCTGGAACATAAGGCGAGAGTTGTTGCACGCCCGGCTGAGCCAGGGCGAGGAAGTTGCCACTCATGTCAAAGCCTCACAAAACCGCTTTCGGGTACGAGCCCAGCACCTTGAGTGCTACGGCTTCCTGACTGATTTTCTCCAGCACACCCTTGACCAGTGGGTCGCGGTGGTGGCCGATGAAGTCGATAAAGAACACATAAGTCCATTTACCGCTGCGCGAAGGACGCGTTTCGATGCGCGTCAGGTCAATCCCGTTATCGTGGAATGGCACCAGCAGCTCATGCAGCGCGCCGGGCTTGTTGCTCATGGAGACGATGATCGAGGTCTTGTCGTCGCCGGTCGGCGGCACTTCCTGGCTACCGATCATCAAGAAGCGCGTGGAGTTGTCCGGGCGGTCCTCGATCTTCTCGGCCAGGCGCGTCAGGCCGTACAGGCCCGCAGCCATATCGCCGGCAATCGCCGCCGAATTCCACTCACCCTTGACCCGCTTGGCCGCTTCGGCGTTGCTGGACACCGCCACACGCTCCACATTCGGGTAATGTGCATCCAGCCACTTGCGGCACTGGGCCAGGGACTGGGCGTGGGAGTAGATGCGGCTGATGCTGTCGGTCTTGGTGTTCTCACCCACCAGCAGGTGATGGTGGATACGCAGCTCGACTTCGCCGCAGATCACCATATCGTGCTCAAGGAAGCTGTCCAGGGTGTGGTTGACCGCGCCTTCGGTGGAGTTTTCCACCGGCACCACGCCAAAATTCACCGCCCCGGCCGCCACTTCGCGGAACACTTCGTCGATGGCCGCCATCGGCTTGCTGATCACCGCGTGGCCGAAGTGCTTCATGGCTGCGGCCTGGGTGAAGGTGCCTTCCGGGCCGAGGTAAGCCACTTTCAGCGGCTGCTCCAGCGCCAGGCACGAGGACATGATTTCGCGGAACAACCGCGCCATCTCTTCGTTACCCAACGGCCCCCTGTTGCGCTCCATCACGCGCTTAAGCACCTGGGCTTCGCGCTCAGGTCGGTAGAACACCGGCACTTCGCCTTCCGCCAGGGACGCCATTTTCACCCGTGCCACTTCCTGGGCGCAGCGCGCACGCTCACTGATCAGCTCCAGGACTTTCTCGTCCAGGCTGTCAATGCGTACGCGCAGGGCTTTGAGTTCTTGCTCAGACATTAGCCGTGTTCCTTTTCGAACTCTGCCATGTAGGCCACCAACGCGTTGATCGCGTGGATGTCGACAGCGTTGTAGATGGAGGCACGCATGCCGCCGACCGAACGGTGGCCCTTGAGGTTCAGCAGGCCGCGCGCGTCGGCGCCGGCCAGGAATGGTTTGTCCAGACGATCATCGGCCAGGCGGAACGGCACGTTCATCCACGAGCGGTCAGTCAGGTTAATCGGGTTGCTGTACAGGCCGCTGGCGTCGATGAAGTCGTACAGGGTACGTTTCTTCTCTTCATTGCGCTTGCCCATGGCAGCCACACCGCCCTGCTCTTTCAGCCACTCGAACACCAGGCCCGACAGGTACCAGGCAAAAGCCGGCGGTGTGTTGTACATCGAGCCGTTATCGGCCGCGACCTTGTAGTTGAGCATGGTCGGGCACAGCGAGCGCGCGCGACCGAGCAGGTCTTCGCGGATGATATTGACCAGAATGCCACTCGGGCCGATGTTCTTCTGTGCGCCGGCATAGATCATGCCGTATTTGGATACGTCGATCGGGCGCGAAAGGATGTCCGAAGACATGTCGCACACCAGCGGCACATCACCCACTTCCGGCACCCAGTCGAATTCCAGGCCGCCAATGGTTTCGTTCGCTACGTAGTGGACGTAGGCCGCATCCTTGGACAGCTTCCACTCGTTCTGGCCTGGAATGGCGAAGTAGTCGTAGGGCTTGGCGGTGCCTGCCACATTGACGTGACCGTAGCGCGAAGCCTCTTCAATGGCTTTCTGCCCCCAGATACCGGTGTCGATATAGTCGGCAGTGCCATCTTCCGGCAACAGGTTCAGCGGCAACTGAGCGAACTGCTGGCTCGCACCGCCTTGCAGGAACAGCACTTTGTAGTCGGATGGGATGTCCAGCAAGTCGCGCAGGTCCTGCTCGGCCTTGGTGGCGATGGATACGAACTCATCGCTGCGATGGCTCATTTCCATCACGGAGAGGCCTTTTCCATGCCAGTCGAGGAGTTCACCCTGCGCACGCTGCAGGACTGCTTCAGGAAGCGCCGCGGGACCGGCACAGAAGTTATAGGCTCTCTTGCTCACATCCAATCTCACTCTGATCTGGTGGTAGTCACGCAAACATATCAGGCGACACCCGATCCAATGTGGGAGCGGGCTTGCTCGCGAAAGCGGTGGGTCAGTCAGCTTATGTGCCACTGACACTCCGCAATCGGGAGCAAGCCCCCTCCCACAGTTGGATTTTCATCGCTGTCGATATTTCCATCCGGACAAACAACAAGGGGGCGAATCTTCATCCGCCCCCTGTGTGTCCGCTTATTCCTGCGGTTCTTCTTCGTCTGCGGCAGCATCGAGGGTTGGCTCATCGACGTTGTCATCGCCGGCTGCGATTACCTCGCCGTCGAATTCCTCGCCTTCCAGCTCTTCATCTTCAACTTCCGAAGGCTCCTGAACACGCTCAAGACCGACCAGTTTTTCATCCTTGGCCAGCTTGATCAGCGTCACGCCCTGGGTGTTACGGCCCAGGCTCGAGACTTCAGCCACACGAGTACGCACCAGGGTGCCCTGGTCGGAAATCAGCATGATCTCTTCGCCATCGAGCACCTGCACCGCGCCGACCAGACGGCCGTTGCGGTCGTTGCTGACCATGGCGATCACACCTTGGCCGCCACGCTTGTACTCCGGGAACTCGCTGATAGCGGTGCGCTTGCCATAACCACGCTCGGAAGCGGTAAGGATCTGGCTGCCTTCTTCCGGGATCAGCATCGAAATCAGCTTCTGCCCTTCTGGCAGGCGCATGCCACGCACACCGCGGGCGGTACGGCCCATGGCACGCACGTCGGATTCCTTGAAGCGGGTGACCTTGCCGCCGTCGGAGAACAGCATGACTTCACGCTCGCCATCGGTAATGGCAGCGGAAATCAGTACGTCGCCTTCGTCCAGCTCCAGGGCGATCAGGCCCACGCTGCGTTGACGGCTGAAGGATTCCAGCGGGGTCTTCTTCACGGTGCCCTTGGCGGTGGCCATGAAGATGAAGTGACCTTCGGTGTATTCCTCGACCGGCAGCATGGTAGTGATGTATTCATCACTGTCCAACGGCAGCAGGTTGACCAGCGGGCGACCACGGGCGGCGCGGGAAGCTTCCGGGATTTCGTAGGTTTTCAGCCAGTACACCTTGCCCTTGCTGGAGAACAGCAGCAGCGTGGTGTGGCTGTTGGCGACCAGCAGGTGAGCGATGTAGTCCTCATCCTTGACGCCGGTAGCCGATTTGCCTTTACCGCCACGGCGCTGGGCCTGGTACGCAGCCAGCGGCTGGGTCTTGGCATAGCCGCCGTGGGAGATGGTCACCACACGCTCTTCTTCCGGGATCATGTCACCCAGGGTCAGGTCGAGGCGTGCATCGAGAATTTCGGTGCGGCGCACGTCGCCGTATTCGGCGCGGATCACTTCGAGCTCTTCGCGGATCACTTCCATCAGGCGCACGGCGCTGCTGAGGATGCGGATCAGCTCGCCGATCTGGTTGAGGATCTCCTGGTACTCCGCCAGCAGCTTCTCGTGCTCAAGGCCCGTGAGGCGGTGCAGACGCAGTTCCAGGATGGCCTGAGCCTGTTCCGGCGACAGGAAGTACTTGCCTTCGCGCAGGCCGTACTGTGGGTCCAGGGTCTCTGGACGGCACGAGTCGGCGCCGGCACGTTCAACCATGGCCACCACGGCGCTGGATTCCCAAGGCGTGCTGATCAGCGCTTCCTTGGCTTCCGACGGGGTTGGCGAAGCCTTGATCAAGGCGATGACCGGATCGATGTTCGACAGCGCAACGGCCTGGCCTTCCAGGATGTGCCCGCGCTCGCGAGCCTTGCGCAGTTCGAACACGGTACGGCGCGTTACCACTTCGCGGCGGTGACGTACGAAGGCTTCCAGCAGGTCCTTGAGGTTCAGGATGCGTGGGCGGCCGTCGATCAGTGCAACCACGTTGATACCAAACACGCTTTGCAGCTGGGTCTGGGCGTAGAGGTTGTTGAGGATCACCTCAGGCACTTCGCCACGACGCAGCTCGATCACTACGCGCATGCCGTCCTTGTCGGACTCGTCGCGCAGCTCGGTGATGCCTTCGAGCTTCTTCTCTTTAACCAGCTCGGCGATCTTCTCGATCAGGCGCGCCTTGTTCAGCTGGTACGGGAGTTCGGTGATGACGATCTGTTGGCGGCCACCGACCTTGTCGATGTCTTCGATCATCGAGCGGGCGCGCATGTAAATGCGCCCGCGACCGGTGCGGTAGGCTTCGATGATGCCGGCGCGACCGTTGATGATCGCGGCGGTCGGGAAGTCCGGGCCCGGGATGTATTGCATCAGCTCATCGACGGTCAGCTCCGGGTTGTCGATAAGGGCCAGGCAACCGTCGATGACTTCACCGAGGTTGTGCGGCGGGATGTTGGTGGCCATGCCCACGGCAATACCGCTGGAACCGTTGACCAGCAGGTTGGGGATGCGGGTGGGCATGACAGCCGGGATCATTTCGGTGCCGTCGTAGTTCGGCACCCAGTCCACGGTTTCTTTATGCAGGTCGGCCAGCAGCTCGTGCGCCAGCTTGGTCATGCGCACTTCGGTGTATCGCATGGCCGCGGCGTTGTCGCCGTCCACCGAACCGAAGTTGCCCTGGCCGTCTACCAGCAGGTAGCGCAGGGAAAACGGCTGGGCCATCCGAACGATGGTGTCGTACACCGCAGTGTCGCCGTGAGGGTGATACTTACCGATCACGTCACCGACAACACGGGCAGATTTCTTGTACGGCTTGTTCCAGTCGTTACCCAGCTCGCTCATCGCGAACAGCACACGCCGGTGCACGGGCTTCAAGCCATCGCGCGCATCAGGCAGTGCCCGACCGACAATTACGCTCATCGCGTAGTCGAGGTAGGACTGTTTCAGCTCGTCTTCGATATTGACCGGGAGGATTTCTTTGGCCAGTTCGCCCATGAGAAGCCTGATTCCTTTTTCGGGTGAAACTTCGTCGCATCCATATGGGACGAACGAAGCTCGCCGCTGCCGGCACAGTGCCTGACAACGACTTACGACAAATCAACGAGTTATGACACGGATCTGCACGTTATGGGCAACCCCTCGAGGTGGCCCTGGAAACCGCCGGATGTTATCACAATCGCCGCCACGCACCTATCCCCCTGATGCGCATGGAGACTAGTAATTTGACGGATGACAGGCTTGAGGGCGACGAGAGGGGCTCAGAGGTGGGGTGGTGCTTTTTTTTGAGGCTGGATCTGGAGGCTTTGTTGACTTTAAGGGCCAATCGGGGGCAAGCCCCCTCCCACCTTTTGACTGTGCTCACAATCGAAGTGCGGGAGGGGCTTGCCCCCGATAGCCATTTCACAGACACCACAGCCCTCAATGCAGCCGCTTACGGCACATCAACCTGGCCAATTTGGCCGTATCCGGCCGCTCGACCACGCCCTTCTCAGTCACGATCACGTCAATCAGGTCAGCCGGGGTGACATCAAACACCGGATTAATAGCATCTACCTTCAAGCGTTGCCCCATCACCTCCAGCAACTCGCCGGGATCACGCGCCTCCAGCGCGACGTCATCGCCAGTAGCCATCATCAGGTCGAGGGTCGAGCTCGGCGCCACCACCATGAAGCGCACGCCGTGGTGCATGGCGCAGACGGCCAGCTGATAAGTGCCGATCTTGCTGACCACATCGCCATTGGCGGCAATGCAGTCGGCGCCGACAATCACCCAGGTCACGCCCTTGGTCTTGAGGATATGCGCCCCCGCCGAGTCGGCATTCACCGTCACCGGGATGCCGTCGCCCGCCAGCTCCCAGGCAGTCAGCCGCGAGCCTTGCAGCCAGGGCCGGGTCTCGTTGACATAGACCTGCTCCACCAACCCTTCAAGGAACGCTGCGCGAATGACGCCGAGGGCCGTGCCGACGCCGCCCGTGGCCAAAGCGCCGGTATTGCCATGCGTCAGGAACGCCTGGGCGTTGCCCTGGTGCTTGCGAATCCGCTCCACGCCTAGCTGGGCCATAACGAAATTGGCCTCCCGGTCGCTTTCATGGATCGCAATGGCTTCGGCTTCCAGCACCGCCAGCGGATCGGCGTGCTTCTTGAGGCGGTCCAGGCGGTCGCGCATGCGCTGCAAGGCCCAGAACAGGTTCGACGCAGTAGGTCGGGTATGGGCTAACAGTGCGTAGTCTTCTTCCCAGGCAGCCTGCCAGTCACCGCCTTGAGCGATGCGCTCACGGGCAGCCAGCACAAGGCCATACGCGGCGCAGATACCAATGGCCGGCGCGCCCCGTACCAGCATGGAGCGGATGGCATCGGCCACTGCCTCTACGGTACGGCAGGCTACCCAGCTTTCCTGGGACGGCAAAACACGTTGATCGAGCAGATACAGCGCGCCATCACGCCAATCGATGGCCTTCACGTTCTCTGCAGCCAACAGTCGGTCGCGCATCCCTTACCCCGCACTCATGAACAAAAGCCGCGGATTATAGCGATCCGCCAGCCAGGACGCTCGGGTATACTTCGACCTTCTTTTATAGCTGCCTGGGAAGAAGCCTGCGATGACCACCTCTGCCGCCCCGCTCGACTTGCTGCTGCTGCCGACCTGGCTGGTACCCGTCGAACCTGCCGGCGTAGTGCTCAAGGAGCATGGCCTGGGCATCCGCGACGGATGCATTGCCTTTATCGGCCCGCGGGCGGCGGCGTTGAAGCTTGCGGCCAGGGAAGTGCGCGAGCTGCCCGGCATGCTGCTCAGCCCCGGCCTCGTCAACGCCCACGGCCATGCAGCAATGAGCCTGTTCCGTGGCCTGGCCGACGACCTGCCGCTGATGACCTGGCTGGAAAAACACATCTGGCCCGCTGAAGCCAAGTGGGTCGATGAAGCCTTCGTGCGCGACGGCACCAACCTGGCCATCGCCGAACAGCTCAAGGGCGGCATCACCTGCTTTTGCGACATGTACTTCTACCCCAAGGTCGCCAGCGACTGCGTGCACAACAGCGGCATGCGTGCACAGATCGCGATGCCGATCCTCGATTTCCCGATTCCCGGCGCCAGTAGCGCCGACGAGGCGCTTCGCCAGGCTATCGAGCTGTTCGGCGACCTCAAGCATCACCCGCGCATCAAGATCGCCTTTGGCCCTCACGCGCCCTACACCGTGAGCGATGCCAATTTGGAGAAAATCCGCGTGGTTGCCGAGGAGCTGGACGCCACGATCCATATGCATGTGCATGAAACCGCCTTCGAAGTGCAGCAAGCCGTGGAGCAGACCGGCGAGCGGCCATTGGCGCGCCTGGGTCGCCTCGGCTTGCTGGGGCCGCGCTTCCAGGCCGTTCATATGACCCAAATCAGCGAGGATGACCTGGCTTTACTGGTAGAAAGCAACACCAGTGTTATCCATTGCCCGGAATCGAACCTGAAGCTGGCCAGCGGCTTTTGCCCGGTGGAGCGCTTGTGGCAAGCAGGGGTCAATGTGGCCATCGGCACCGACGGCGCCGCCAGCAACAATGACCTGGACCTGCTGGGCGAAACCCGCACCGCCGCGATGTTGGCCAAGGCCGTCGCCGGTTCGGCCACCGCCCTGGATGCGCACCGCGCCCTGCGTATGGCGACCCTCAACGGTGCGCGGGCCATGGGCCTGGAAAGCCAGATTGGCTCGCTGGAAGTGGGCAAGGCAGCAGATATGGTCGCCTTTGATTTGTCGGGGCTGGCGCAACAACCGATCTACGATCCGGTCTCACAGCTTATATATGCCACCGGACGCGATTGCGTGAAACACCTTTGGGTCGCCGGCAAGCCATTGCTCGACGATCGGCAATTGACCCGCATGGATGAACAACAGTTGACCGCCACGGCCATTGCCTGGGGCCAACGCATCAGCGGGCACAGCGAATAACGAAGGTACTGAGCCCATGCGCTCAGCACCGACCCACCGATTTATCAGATTTAGAGGATTGACCATGAGCAACGTCGACCACGCCGAAATCGCCAAATTCGAAGCCCTGGCCCACCGCTGGTGGGACCGCGAGAGCGAGTTCAAACCCCTGCACGACATCAACCCGCTGCGGGTCAACTGGATTGACGAACGCGTCAACCTGGCCGGCAAGAAGGTGCTGGACGTCGGTTGCGGCGGCGGCATCCTCAGCGAAGCCATGGCCCAGCGCGGCGCCACGGTGATGGGCATCGACATGGGCGAAGCGCCCCTGGCCGTGGCCCAGTTGCACCAGCTGGAATCCGGCGTGAGCGTGGAATACCGCCAGATCACCGCCGAAGCCCTGGCCGAGGAAATGCCCGAGCACTTCGACGTGGTCACCTGCCTGGAGATGCTGGAGCACGTACCCGACCCATCCTCGGTGATCCGTGCGTGTTTCCGCATGGTCAAGCCCGGCGGCCAGGTTTTCTTCTCCACCATCAACCGCAACCCCAAGGCTTACCTGTTCGCGATCATCGGCGCCGAATACATCATGAAGCTGCTGCCCCGCGGCACCCATGACTTCAAGAAATTCATCCGCCCCTCCGAGCTGGGCGCGTGGAGCCGACAGGCCGGACTGACGGTCAAGGACATCATCGGCCTGACCTACAACCCGCTGACCAAGCACTACAAGCTGGCCAGCGACGTTGACGTCAACTACATGATCCAGACCCTGCGCGAGGAGTAAGCCTGTGAAGTTGCGAGCGGTTCTCTTCGACATGGACGGTACCCTGCTGGATACCGCGCCGGACTTTATCGCCATCTGCCAGGCCATGCGCGCCGACCGGGGCCTGGAGCCGATCAACCCGCAGCACATCCGCGATGAGATCTCCGGCGGTGCGCGGGCGATGGTTGCCGTGACCTTCTCAATGGACCCTGAATCACCAGGCTTTGAAGCACTGCGCCTGGAATTCCTCGAGCGCTACCTCAAGGACTGTGCGGTTCACAGCAAACTGTTCGACGGCATGACTGAGCTGCTGGAAGACATCGAGAAAGCCAAGCTGATCTGGGGCGTAGTCACCAACAAGCCCGTGCGCTTTGCCGAACCGATCATGCAGCGACTGGGCCTGGCCGAGCGCTCGGCCGTGCTGATCTGCCCGGACCACGTGAAGAACAGCAAGCCGGACCCCGAGCCGATGATCCTGGCGTGCGAAAGGCTCGGCCTGGACCCGGCCAGTGTGTTGTTCGTCGGTGATGACCTGCGCGATATCGAGTCCGGCCGCGGCGCCGGCACCCGCACGGCGGCGGTGACCTACGGCTATATCCACCCGGATGACAACCCACGTCACTGGGGTGCGGATGTGGTGGTGGACCACCCACTGGAGCTGCGTAAAGTGCTGGATAACGCGCTGTGCAGTTGCTGATGGCTTACCGATCTTACTGATCCATGTAGATCCAATGTGGGAGGGGGCTTGCTCCCGATTGCAGTGTGTCATTCAACACATTTATTGCTGAACCACCGCAATCGGGAGCAAGCCCCCTCCCACAGGGGATTTTCAGTGTTTTCCAGCCAAGTGTTGATCACCCGCTAAACTCTGTCGAGGCTATTTATGTTTGATTACTCCGCACCTCCAGAACTGCTCAACGGCCGAGTCATCCTGGTCACCGGTGCCGGTCGGGGAATTGGCGCAGCAGCGGCCAAGACCTATGCCGCCCATGGCGCTACCGTGCTGTTGCTGGGCAAGACCGAAGCCAACCTGGCCCAAGTCTATGACGAGATCGAAGCCGCCGGTCACCCTCAACCGGTGGTGATCCCGTTCAACCTGGAGACCGCCCTGCCCCATCAGTACGATGAGTTGGCGGCAATGATCGAGAAGGAGTTCGGCCACCTCGACGGCCTGCTGCACAACGCGTCGATCATTGGCCCGCGCACGCCCATCGAGCAGTTATCCGGCGAGAATTTCATGCGGGTGATGCATGTGAACGTCAACGCGATGTTCATGCTGACCGCCACCTTGCTGCCGTTGCTCAAGCTGTCCCAGGATGCATCGGTGGTGTTCACTTCCAGCAGCGTCGGGCGTAAGGGCCGTGCCTATTGGGGTGCGTATGGGGTGTCGAAATTCGCCACCGAAGGGCTGATGCAGACACTGGCCGATGAGCTTGAGGATGTGGCGGCAGTACGCTCGAACAGCATCAACCCCGGCGGCACCCGCACCAGCATGCGGGCCCAGGCGTATCCGGGGGAGAACCCGATGGAGCGGCCGGCGCCGGAAGAAATCATGCCGGTGTACCTGTACCTGATGGGGCCGGACAGTGCCGGCATCAATGGGCAGGCGTTTGATGCTCAATAATAGCTGACACAACCCAGATCAAAATGTGGGAGGGGGCTTGCCCCCCTCCCACATTGATACCCAGCATTCTTTAGTTTTTGACTACTTCCTCAAGGGTGAAGCGGCCCAACGGGTTCTGCAGGAAGTTGCTCACATTCTTGCGTGAGATGTTGATATACGGGCTGTAGTACAGGTCAATCCAGTTCACATCCTGTTTCGCCAGCTTCTGCAACTCCACATACATCTGCTCACGCTTGGCCGGGTCAGCCTCCACCCGTGCAGCCGCGACCAACGCTTTGACCTTGTCGTTCTTGTAGCGGGTCATGTAGTTCTGGTTGGTGTCGTGGCCCAGAACGAAGGTGGTCTTCTGGTCCGGGTCGAGGATGTCGTTGGTCCAGTACATCACCGAAATGTCGTACTCACCGTCCACCAGCATCTGCCAACTTTGGGTCGGGTCGACCTTTTGCAGGTTGGCGGTCACGCCGACCTTGGCCAACTGGTCCTTGATGATCACCGCAATCTGCTCGTCAGCCTCGTTGCCGGCGTTGACCACGTAGTTGAGCTTCAAGTCCTGGGCGCCGGCCTCTTCCAGCAGCTTTTTGGCCGCAGCAGGGTCATACGGGCGTTGCAGGTTGTTGGCGTAGTGATACAGCGAGCCCTTTGGAATGTAGGAATAGGCCACAGTGCCTTGACCGTATGTGGCGGTCTTCACCAGCGATTGCTTGTCGATGGCCATGTCCAGGGCCTCGCGCACTTGCGGCTTGGCCAGCAGGCCGTGCTCGTGGTTGATCAACAGGTGATCTTCACGGGTGGACGGGTCGGAGTGGATCACCACATTTTTGTCTTTTTTCAGCTCTTCAACCCGCGAAAACGGCACGAAGATCGCCGTGTCGAGTTCGTTGTTCTGCACCATGCGCATGCGCGTGTTGTCATCGGTTACCGACACCCACTCCACACCGTCGAGGCTGACGTTGCTGGCCTGCCAGAAGTTCGGGTTCTTCTTCAGGATCACCCGGTCGCCCTTGCGCCACTCTTCCACGGTAAACGCACCGGAGGTCACCGGGTTTTCCGAGTAGGCGTCTTCGCCCATTTTGGTCATGGCTTTTTCCGACAGGATCGACACCGTGGGCGACGCCAGTTGCGAGAGGAAGGCTACCGCCGGGGTTTTCAGGGTCACCACCAGGGTCTTCGGATCGCTGGCCTTGGCGGTATTGATCAGGCTGAACGGGTCGCTCCACAACGACGCCTTGTTGTCGCGGATGCGCAGCAGGCTGAACGCCGCGTCGGCGGCGGTGATCTTTGATCCGTCGGAGAACTTCGCTTCACGCAGTTTGAAGGTGTAGGTCAAGCCATCCTTGGAAATCTCCCAGCTTTCGGCCAGGCCCGGTTCCATCTTGGTGCCCAGGTTATCCACGCGTACCAGAGTGTCGTAGACGTTGGCAAACACCCAGGTGTCGCGGTTTTGCGCGCTTTTGATCGGGTCAAAGGTGGTGCTGTCTTCACGGCAGCCGATGGTGAGGACGCCGGCGGCCTGGGCCAGGCCAGCGGTCAGCGACCAAGCGGTGAGCGTTGCGGCGGCGAGCAATTTCAAGTGGCGCGATTGCATATCACAACTCCTTGTTAATGAATGGCAGAGGGTCAAAGCAAAGGTTCTTCAAGCACGCAACTGTACCGATGCTCGTGCAGGAAATGGGTCGGCGGCAACACCACCGAACACATCGCTCGGGCATGCCGGCAACGTGGGTGAAAGGCGCAGCCTGAAGGCAAATCCAGCGGGCTCGGCGGCTCGCCGGGCAACGGCTGCGCGGGCAACGGCCGATGCGGATCGATCTCGGGAATCGCCTCGATCAACGCCGCCGTGTACGGATGACGCGGCGCGGTAAACACCGCTTCCACCGGCCCTTCCTCGACGATCTTGCCCAGGTACATCACCGCCACGCGGTCGCACAGGCGCCGCACGATGGCCAAGTCATGGGCGATAAACAGGATCGCCAGGTTCATGCGCTGTTGCAGCTCCAGCAGCAGGTTGATGATCTGGCCCTGGATCGATACATCCAGCGCCGCCACACATTCGTCGGCAATGATCAGGCGTGGCTCCACCGCCAGCGCCCGGGCAATACCGACGCGCTGGCACTGGCCGCCACTGAGTGAGCCTGGTTTGCGCGTGGCCAACTCGGGGCGCAGGCCAACCAGCGCCAGTAGCTCATTGACCCGCGCCGGGATCTGCGCCACAGCCACCTTGCGCTGCACGCGCAACACCTCGGCAATGATCTCGCCGATGCTCTGGCGTGGGTTCAGCGCAGCGTAGGGGTCTTGGAAAATCATCGCGGTTTCATGGCGCAGGCGAGCGATGTCAATGGCGCTGCCATGGGCCATGTCGACACCGTCAAACAGCACCTGCCCGGCGCTGATCGGGTTGAGGTGCAGAATCGCCCGGCCCAGGGTGCTCTTGCCGCTGCCGGATTCGCCCACCAAACCCAGGGTTTCACCGGCGGCCAAATTCAGCGACACCCCGTTCACCGCCCTCACCCACTGCTTGTTGAGGCCGAACAGGCCAGTGCCGGACGCGGCAAAGCGCACCTCCAGGTCCTTGATCTGCAACAGGCTCATGGTCGCCCTCCCAACGGATAGTGACAGGCCACGCGTGCGCCCTGGGGCAACACCTCGGCACATAAGTTACCGGCCTGGGGGCAGCGCGGGTGGAAGCGGCAACCATCGGGCAATGCATCCAGCAACGGCGGCTGGCCGGGGATAGTGCGCAACAAGGCATGGCCGCTGCTATGGGCCGGCTGGCAATCGATCAGGCCAGCGGTATACGGATGTTGCGGGTGCGCCAGCAGCTCGTATTTGCTGCCATGCTCGCACAGGCGCCCGGCGTACATCACCGCGATGGAGTCGCAAGTCTGCGCCACTACACCAAGGTCATGGGTGATCATGATGATCGATAGGCCACGCTGGTCACGCAGGTCGAGCAACAGGCGCAGGATTTGCGCCTGCACCGTCACATCCAGGGCCGTGGTCGGCTCATCGGCGATCAGCACTTTCGGGTTGCAGCCCAGGGCCACGGCAATCATCGCGCGCTGGCGCATGCCACCGGAAAACTCATGGGGGTAGTTGTCGACCCGCGCCTGCGGGTCAGGGATCCCGACCTGGCGCAGCACCTCAATGGCCTGCAAGCGTGCGTCTTTTTTTGATGCCCCTTGATGCAGACGGACGCCCTCGGCGATCTGCTCGCCAATACGCATCAGCGGGTCCAGGTGGCTGCCGGGGTTCTGGAAGATCATGCCCAGTTGCCCGCCTCGCACGGCGCGCATGCCGGCATCGTCGAGCTGCAACAGATCCTGGCCGGCCAGGTGTACAGCGCTACCTTGCACGCGTAGATTCGCAGAGGGCAGCAGGCGTATCAGGCCACGACAGGCCATGGTCTTGCCGGACCCGCTCTCGCCCACCAAGCCGAGGATTTCACCTTCGGCCAGGTCGAAGGACACACGATCCACCAGGGTGACATCGCGCCCGGCGTTATGGGCGATCACGCTGAGGTCGCGTACTTGCAGCAGGCTCATGAGCGATCCCCCAACACTTGGGCGACGCCATCAGCCAACAGGCTGAAACCCATGGCCAGGGTCACGATAGCCAGGCCCGGGAACGTACAGATCCACCAGGCGGTGGTGATAAAGGCTTGCCCTTCGGCCACCATCGTCCCCCACTCGGCGGTAGGCGGTTGCACGCCCAGGCCCAGGTAACTCACGGCGGCACCGTTGAGCAGCACCAGCACCGCGTCGGACATGGAAAATACGATGGAGCCAAACAGCGCGTTGGGCAGCAAATGCCGGAACAGAATGCGCCCATGACCAAAGCCCAGGCTCTTGGCGGCCAGGGCAAACTCGCTTTCCTTGAGCACCAGGATCTGCGAGCGAATCAGCCGCGCATACGACACCCAGCCCACCAACGCCATGGCGATATAGAAACTCTTCAAGCCCGGCCCGAGGATGGCCATGATCGCCAGCATCAGCACCAGGAACGGAAACGCCAGCACCACATCGATCACACGCATGCAGAAGCTGTCGAAACGCCCGCCGACATAACCGGACACCGCACCGATGAAGGTGCCGATGATGAACGGGAAGATCACCCCGACAACCGCCAGTTGCAGATCGATGCGTGCGCCCCAGATCACCCTCGAAAGGATATCCCTGCCGTAGTTATCCGTGCCAAACGGATGTGCAAGGCTGGGGGCCAGCAAACTCATGTCGGTATTCTGCGCGATAGGATCAAAAGGTGCGATCCACGGCGCAAACAACGCCAGGCCCAACCACGCGAACAGTATCAACAGGCCCCACGCGGCGGTCATTCGCCCGTTGCGAAAGCCAAAGCGCAGGCGCAAGCGCCATGGGGCAATCAGTGGGCGGCTGCTCATTGCATCTTCACCCGTGGGTCGAGGGCCACCGTCACCACGTCGGCAATGAAATTGACCAGCACCGTGGCACACGCCAGCACCATCGCCACGCCCTGCACCACCATGTAGTCACGGGTGAAGATGCCGCGCACCAGCAACTGGCCGATGCCCGGGATAGCGAACAGACTTTCGATGACCACCGTGCCGCTGATCAGCCAGCCAATGTTGACCGCCAGCAGGTTGACCGCCGGCACCAGGGAGTTGGGCAGCACATGCCGACGAAACACCGCGGCCTCCGACAGGCCCCGCGCTCGGGCGGCGGTAACAGGATCGGCCTGCAACTCCATCAGCATGCTTGCGCGCAGGTTGCGCACCAGCACCGCCGCCAGCGCCAGGGCGATGGTCAGGCAGGGCAAAACCATATGGTGCGCCTTGTCCAGCCAGGTGCGACCGTAGCCGGACACCGGAAACAAACCCCATTGCACGCTGAGCAGCAGGATCAGCATCAACCCCAGCCAGAACGCCGGCATGCCCAGGCCGACCGTGGTAAAAACGCGGATCAGGTTATCCGCCCAACCGCCTTTGTTGCGTGCCGCCACTGTCGCCAACGGCACCGCGATCAGCAATGCCAGGACCACGCTGCCCAGCACCAGCACCAGCGTCGGCTCGATACGGGTCACGATCAGTTTCAGCGCATCGACCTTGTACAGCAGCGATTGACCGAGATCGCCCTTGAGCAGGTTTTTCAGGAAGTAGAAATATTGCAGCCACAAGGGCTGATCGAGGCCGAACTGGGCGCGGATTTTCAGCAGGGCATCCGGCGTGCTGCGTGAACCCAGCAGCGCCCGCGCCGGGTCGCCGGGGATCGAGCGCACCAGCACAAAGGTGATCAGGCTGATGCCAAACAGCACCGGCAGCAGTTGCAGCGGCCGGGACAGGACAAAACGGTAACGCGCCAGGTTCATGCGTCAACCTCGGTGGCGGGCGAGAAAGTCCAGCAGCACCGGGAAGTACGCCTGGGGCTCCTCGTAAAATGGCATATGGCTGCTATTGGGGAATACATGCAATTGGGCATGCCGGGCCGCCAGCTTCATGCGCATGGCGCAGGCGGGGGTGAGTTCGTCGTGCTGGCCGGTGGTAATCAGGATCGGCATCTTGAATCCGGCCATTTCCTCGAGGCGGTTCCAGTCCTTGAGGTTGCCGATATAGAGGAACTCGTTGGGGCCTTGCATGGTTTCGTAGGGGCCCATGTTCCAGTCGTCCAGGGAACGCTTGAGCGGCTCCGGCCATTGGTCGAGGCGGCACACGTGACGATAGTTGAGCAAGGTGATGGCAGCCTGGTATTGCGGGTGGTCGAGGGTGCCCATGGCTTCGTGGCGTTGCATCATGGCCACGGTTTCGCTGCCCAGGGCGCCGCGCAGGCGTTCAAGTTCCTGGGACAAATGCGGGATGTCGCCGACGGTGTTTTCCAGGATCAGGCTTTTCAGGGCATCGGGGTAATGGATGGCATATTCGATACCCAGCCAGCCGCCCCAGGAGTGCCCGAGCAGATGCACGCGGCCCAGATCCAGGGCTTGGCGCACGGTCTCGACTTCTTCGACATAACGGCGAATTTCCCACAGGGCGGCATCGGTCGGTCTGGCTGATGCGCCCGTGCCAAGCTGGTCGAATGCAACCACTCGCAGGTTATGCGCTTTGAGCCAGCCATGGGCGTCGCGCAGATAGTCACACGGCAGGCCCGGCCCGCCGTTGAGACACAGCAGCACCTCATCGCCTTCGCCGAAGCTGTAGACCACGAGGTTGTGGCCGTCGACTTGCACGTTGTACTGCTGGTCGGGGGCAATTTCACGCCACATGCATACATTCCTTGTGTTGTATCGGCCTGGCGGGTAGCGGCCGTTTATCAGGTAAACACTACCGAGGATGCCGTGCGTCCATAACCTAGTATTTCTTATAGGTTTGGCCTGGCAGTCCTTCGCCGGGGCGTGGCATTCTACTTGCCGCAAGTCGAGATTCAAATGAATTCGGGAGCAGAACGGATGCTGGCCAAGCTGACCGCCTTCAATAATCGCCTCATGCCAGGCAGGAGCCTGGATGAACAGATGGACAATACGTTTATCCTGGCCCAACAACTGGGCTTCGATGCATTGGTGTATGACTACACGCCGGTACCTATCGACCTCAATGGCACGCTGATCACCCCTTCGGTGCTGGAGCTGCGCAACACCCCGCCGGACTGGCATGCCTTATGGTGCAGCGAAGGGTTCTACCAGATCGACCCGGTGCAGCACCTGGCGTTGAGTACGGTATCGCCGTTTGTCTGGTCCTATGAGGCGAAGACAGAGACGGCCCTGCAGAAGATCATCGACCCGTGCCACGCGCCCGTATCCTCTTACTTGCACGAGCGTGAGCTGACCTGTGGCGTCAGCGTCCCTATTCACCTGCCCCGGGGCGGCTTCGCGTCGCTGACCGGGTTGCGCACCGGCAAGGCGCGCACGGTATTGAAGGACGCACAACATACGTTGGCCGATTTCAGCCTGATTACCCATGCCCTGCAGGAAGCGGCCTACCCGCTGTTCAGCAAGGAGCTAAGGGCCTACCCGCATATCCACCTGACCAAGCGCGAACGCGAATGCCTCAAATGGGCCGCCGACGGCCTGACCGCTGCCGAAATTGCCACGCAATTGAGTCGTTCCCTGGCGGTGGTCACCCTGCACCTGGCCTCGGCCATGCACAAACTGGGAGCCAAGAACCGCGTACAGGCGGTGGTGCGGGCCACCCATTACCGTCTGCTGGAAGGTTGACCCACCGGAAAAACCTAGCTGTTTTGCTAGTTACCTAAACTTTTTGTTCAGACTATCGTAGCCCTGATCCTTTTTTCAGAGCGGGGCACGAAATGGAATTCATCGAAAAAGTTCGCGAAGGCTATGCGCCCTTTGGCGCGTATCAGACCTGGTATCGCGTCACGGGCGACCTGACCACAGGCCGTACGCCATTGGTGATCATCCATGGCGGCCCAGGCTGCACCCACGATTATGTCGATGCCTTCAAGGACGTCGCCGCCAGCGGCCATGCGGTGATTCACTACGATCAGTTGGGCAATGGCCGCTCCACGCACTTGCCGGATAAAGACCCATCGTTCTGGACCATCAGCCTGTTCCTCGACGAGTTGAACAACCTGCTGGACCACCTGCAGATCAGCAATAATTACGCGATCCTCGGCCAATCCTGGGGCGGCATGCTGGGCAGCGAACACGCGATCCTGCAGCCCAAGGGCCTGCGCGCGTTTATTCCCGCCAACTCACCGACCTGCATGCGCACCTGGGTCAGCGAAGCCAACCGCCTGCGCAAGTTGTTGCCTGAGGGCGTGCACGAAACCCTGCTCAAGCACGAGCAGGCCGGCACCTATCAAGACCCTGAATACCTGGCCGCCTCGCGGGTTTTCTATGATCAGCACGTGTGCCGCGTCAAACCTTGGCCGGAAGAAGTGGCGCGCACCTTCGCCCAGGTCGATGCAGACCCGACGGTGTACCACGCCATGAGCGGTCCGACCGAATTCCACGTGATCGGTAGCTTGAAGGACTGGAACGTGAACGGTCGCCTCGCGGCAATCAAGGTGCCGACCCTGGTGATTTCCGGCCGACATGACGAGGCCACGCCGTTGGTGGTCAAGCCGTTCCTGGATGAAATCGCAGACGTGCGCTGGGCATTGTTTGAAGACTCCAGCCACATGCCCCATGTGGAAGAACGCCAGGCGTGCATGGGGACGGTGGTGAAGTTCTTGGATGAGGTGTGTTCAATGCCGCACAAAGCCCGCAAGGCTGGCTAGATTCCAATGTGGGAGGGGGCTTGCTCCCGATGACCGTGTATCAGTCAATATCTTCAGTGGCTGACACACTGCTGTCGGGAGCAAGCCCCCTCCCACATTTTTAGACCTCTGTGGTTTCGGGTTTTGCGGTTTTCTTTGAGGTATCCGCTACCAGGGGAATCTCCTTGCCCTCTGCATCAAACAACTTCCCGCCCCTGTAGTAATCCCCGTCACGCAACGCGGCCACATCGCGGAAGCACAAACTGCGCTCAGTCCCCGCCACAAACACTGACTGCTGGTCCGAGTTACCGGCGGTGAAGTGGTTAAAGGCCAGGTTCAGCAGGATCGCCATGATCGCCGACGAACTGATGCCCGAATGGAAGATGGTCGCGAACCAGCTTGGAAAGTGATCATAGAAGCTCGGCGCGGCAATTGGGATCATGCCGAAGCCAATGGACGTGGCCACGATAATCAGGTTCATGTTGTTGCGGTAATCCACCTTGGACAGCGTGCGAATACCACTGGCCGCCACCGTGCCAAACAACACAATGCCTGCACCGCCCAGCACCGAGGTCGGCACTGCGGCGATCACCCGGCCCATGAACGGCAACAGGCCGAGCACCACCAGGAATACCCCGCCGGTAGCCACAACAAAACGGCTCTTCACTCCAGTCACCGCCACCAGGCCAACGTTCTGGGCGAACGCGCTTTGGGTGAAGGAACCGAAGATCGGTGCAAACATACTCGACAACATATCCGCACGCAGGCCATTGCCCAGGCGCTTGGAATCCACCTTGGTGTCGATGATCTCACCCACCGCCAGGATATCCGCCGAGGTTTCCACCAGAGTCACCATCACCACGATGCACATGGAAATGATCGCTGCCACATGAAAGGTCGGCATGCCGAAATGGAAAGGTGTGGGGAAGCCGAACATCGGCCCCTGGGTCACGCCGGAGAAGTCAGCCATGCCGAGCAGCACCGCGATCACCGTGCCAATCACCATCGCCAGCAGGATCGACAAGCGCGAGATGGTTGCGCTGCCGATTTTGCTCAACAACAGCACCAACACCAGGGTCAATGCGGCCAGGCCGATATTCGACATGCTGCCGAAATCCGCCGCACGGCTATTGCCACCCATGGCCCAACGCGCCGCCACGGGCATCAGTGTCAGGCCGATGGTGGTGATCACAATGCCGGTCACCAGCGGCGGGAAAAACTTGGTAATTCGCGAGAACACCGGGGTGATCAACAGGCCGATCAACGAAGCGGCCATGACTGCGCCGAGAATCGCCGGGATCCCTCCCGCACCGTCACTGCCGACAATCGCCACCATGGTGGCCACGCCCGCGAACGACACGCCCTGCACCAGCGGCAACTGACAGCCGAAGAACGGCAGGCCAAGGGTTTGCAACAAGGTGGCCAGGCCACCGGCAAACAGCGATGCCGCGATCAACAGGCCGATATCCGCAGGCGACAGCCCAGCTGCCTGGCCGACGATCAACGGCACCGCGACGATGCCGCCGTACATGGTGAGCACATGCTGCAGGCCGTAAGCCATGTTGGCGGCGACGCCCAGGTTCTCGTCTTCGGGCCGCTGCGGTGACGCCTTCGGGATAGTCATGGTGAGAGGTTCTCTGTTTTTGTTGTGCGCTCACTGTATGCAATATTAAGACTGTATGTCCATAGAGTTGTATACAATCAATCGAACAAGATACCCTCCCGCGGCGTTACAAAAATAATCCGGCCGTCATGAGCCAGAACGCCAAAGGACCAACAATAATGAAAAAGGCACTACAGGGCGCCACCGTTGCATTGACCCTCCTCGGCGGTGGCGAGGCTGTCGCGGTGGAATGGATGAACAACAGCGTAGGTTTTCGCTACGGCCAGCACTTCACCAACCCGAATAACCCCGACGATTTCAGCAAGCGCATCTACAGCTTTACCCACGCCAGCGGCTACCGCTATGGCAGTAACTTCCTCAACCTGGATGTGTTCCTGTCCGACAGCCGCGACCCACGCAAGGGCACCGACCACGGCGGCAGCGAGGTGTACGCCGTGTACCGGCACCAGCTGTATGCCTCGCGGGTGTTCGATCTGCCGCTGGGCACTGGCCTGGTCAAGGATTACGCGCTGACTCTGGGTTTTGACGCCAACCGCAACAACAACTTCGCCTCAGCCAAAAAGCGCGCCCTGGTGATCGGCCCGACCTTGAAGTTCAACACCGTCGGCGTACTGGACCTGAGCCTGATGTACTACAAGGAAAGGAACCACACCGGCATCCCCGGCGCGCAAGAGTCAAACCATACGTTCGACGACAGCTACATGCTCAACCTGACCTGGATGCGCCCTTTCGAGGTCGGCAACCATGCGGCGAAGTTCCAGGGGTTTATCAATTATGTCGGGGAGAAAGGCGAGGACTACCATGGCCGCGATACCGCGCCAGAAGCGCTGATGCGTACGGCTCTGATGGTGGCGGTACGGCCGGGGAAAAGCGTCAAGCCGAACCTGTACCTGGGGGTGGGCTATGAATACTGGCATAACAAATTCGGTGTGGACGGGGGGCGGGGAACCCGCACCTCAACACCCACCCTGAACATGGAAGTGACGTTCTAACTGAATAAATTCAGGACCAATGTGGGAGGGGGCTTGCTCCCGATAGCGGTATGTCAGTGGCAAATGTGCTGGCTGATACACCGCTATCGGGAGCAAGCCCCCTCCCACATTTTTGGCCGCATTGTCACTTCAGATCAGTTGCCAGTTCCGAGCGATCTGCCTTCGGCCGCGCCAGCCAATACCCCAACACCGCCAACGGCGCCGTCGCCAACATCACAATCACCGTAATCATCAGCGGTTGCTCGATCATCGACGACACCAACAAACTGGCCAGGAAGCACAGCCCCAGTTGCAGGGTGTTTTGCAGTGCCGCCGCCTTGCCGGAGTTTTCTGCAAACGGCATCAGCGCATTCGCTACCACAATCGGGTAGCTGGCGCCGTTGCACAGCGCCATCAGGCAGAACGGGATCAGCAAGGTGGTCAAGGTCGGCACGCTCAGGGTGGCGACCAGGTACAACGCCACCATGCTCAAGCAATACGCAGCCAGCAGCCACGGCAACAGGGCTTTGCCCGACAGGTGTTGCAGGGCGCTACGGCAACTATAGCCACCAACGAGAAACGCCAGGGTCGGCAACACATAGCTGAGGCCGATGTCATTCGGGCTGTAGCCCATGCCGCCCAGGATGAACGGCGAGGCCGTAAGCCAGGCGAAAAAGCTGGCTGAGCAGGCAGCGAAGATCATCACATTGCCGGTAAACACTTTAGAGGTGAGCAACTGCCCATAACCGAGGCGCGTAGGGGCACCCTCATGCTCAAGACGCTTGGGCAGGCTGCGCAGGAACAGCGTCGGCAACAACAGCAACAGCGACACCACCAGCAACACGCCGAAGATCGCCTGCCAGCCAAAGTGATTCAACACCAAGGCGCCTAACAGGGGCGCCAGGGCCGGTGACAGCGACATCAACGGCATGATGCTGGCGAATACGCGGTGGGCCTTGTCGGCCGGGTAGCGATCGATCACCAAGGCCTGCCAGCTTACGGCGGCAGCACATACGCCAATCGCCTGGATAAAGCGCAGGGCCAGCAGTTGCGGCGCGGTCTCGACCCAGAACATACCCAGGCACCCGAGCACAAACAGGCTCAGGCCCGTGAGCAGGATCGGCTTGCGCCCAAGGCGGTCCGACAACGGCCCCCACACCAACTGCCCCACCGCAAAGCCGGCAAGGAAAATACTCAAGCTGGCGCCCACCGCGCCGGCGCCAATCTGCAACTGCTCGCCCATGGCGCCAAACGCCGGCAAGTACATGTCCATGGCGAGATAACCGAGCATGCTCAGCCCCGCCAGATACCAGGTAAAACCAAAAGAATTTTTCATCGAAGCCTTGTAGATACTGCCATCAAACTATTTGCTGACTGGCGCCCATTATGAAGCTGACAATATGTGTGTGAAGCGATAATAATTGGACGCTCTTATCAATAAATTTGAAGGCAGCCCTCATGTGGTCTGAATACTCCCTGGATGTAGTCGATGCCGTGGCCCGTCACGGCAGCTTCAGCGCCGCCGCCCAGGAACTGCACCGCGTGCCGTCGGCCATCAGCTACACGGTACGTCAGCTTGAGGAATGGCTGGCCGTGCCCTTGTTTGTGCGCAGGCATCGCGACGTAGAGCTGACGCCCGCCGGCCGCCTGTTTATCGACGAAGCCCGCGGCGTGATGAAAAAAATGCTTGGCACCCGGCGCTTGTGCCAACAGGTGGCCAATGGCTGGAGTGGCCAGTTGAAGGTGGCCGTGGACTCCATCGTCAAACCCCAGCGTTGCCGCCAACTGGTGCTGGACTTCTATCGGCAATTTCCCGAAGTGGAACTGCTGCTCGAATACGAAGTGTACAACGGCGTGTGGGATGCACTGGCCGATGAGCGCACCGACATCGTGATCGGCGCCACCAGCGCGGTGCCGGTGGCCAGCCACTTTAGCTTCCGTGACATGGGCCTGTTGAACTGGCTGTGCGTGGTCAGTGCCCGGCACCCGTTGGCGGCGGTAGAAGGTTTGCTCAGTGATGACCAATTGCGCCCCTTCGCTTCACTGTGCATGACCGACACCTCGCGCAACCTGCCCAAGCGCGACACCTGGACCCTGGATAACCAGCGCCGCCTGGTGGTGCCCAATTGGGCTTCGGCGCTCGATTGCCTGCGCGATGGCCTGTGTGTGGGCATGGCCCCGGCCCATCAGGTGTTGCCGTGGGTCGAAAAGGGCGAGTTGGTGGCGCTGCAATTAAGCCGACCGTTCCCGGCCAGCCCATCATGTGTCGCCTGGGCGCAGAGCAAGCTTTCGCCGGCCATGGCGTGGTTGCTGGAGTACTTGGGGGATACAGAAACCATGAATCAGGAATGGTTGAATGGCCCCACCCTCTGAACCCTACACAGAACCACTGTGGGAGGGGGCTTGCTCCCGATAGCGGTGCATCAGTCGATATCTTCAGTGGCTGAACCACTGCTATCGGGAGCAAGTCCCCTCCCTCACTTTGATCGTATTTCAACCCAATAAGCGGGTGATGGCACGCACAATCATTTCTACTTCCTGGCGCTGCAAAGTCAGCGGCGGCAACAGGCGAATGATCTTGCCCCGCGTGACGTTGATCAACAGCCCATGCTCCTGGGCGGCACGTTGCGCCAGGTCGCGGTAAGGGCCGGCCAGTTCGATCCCGATCATCAAGCCCTTGCCGCGAATCGCCCGTACCTGCGGGTGCTCGTCCAATTCCATGTGCAACCGCGCCAGCAGGTATTCACCCTGGTGTGCCGCGTTCTGTAGCAAACCTTGCTGTTCAATAATCTCCAGCACGGTACAGCCCACGCGACAGGCCAGTGGGTTACCGCCAAAGGTGCTGCCATGACTACCAGGCGTGAACAGCTCGGCCACGGCGGCCCGGGCCAGGCAGGCGCCGATGGGCACACCATTGCCGAGGCCTTTGGCCAGGGTCATCACATCCGGCACGATGCCTTCGTGCTGGAAGGCAAACCAGGTGCCGGTACGCCCGATGCCGGTCTGGATCTCGTCAAGCATCATCAGCCAGCCGTGGCGCGTGCAGTGGTCGCGCAGGGCTTTGAGGTAACCGGGAGGGGCCACCAGCACACCACTTTCGCCCTGGATCGGTTCCAGCAGCACCGCGGCGATGCGTGTGCCGTATTGCCTGGTGATCGTCTCCAAGGCGGCCATATCGCCGAAGCCAACCTTGATGAAGTCCCCGGGCAGGCGCTGGAACCCCAGGCGCACCGACGGCCCGTCGCTGGCGGCCATGGTGCCAAGCGTGCGGCCGTGAAAGGCGTTCTCCATCACCACCACCAGCGGCTGTTCAATGCCTTTTTTCCAGCCATGCAAGCGCGCCAGTTTCAGCGCCGTCTCATTGGCCTCGGCGCCGGAGTTGTTGAAAAACGCACGGTCCAGCCCGGACAGTTGGGCCAGGCGCAGGGCAAGCCGCTGTTGCCAGTCGATGCTGTAAAGGTTGGACGTGTGCAGCAGCAGGCCGGCCTGTTCACTGATGGCCGCTACCAGCCTGGGGTGGGAATGACCGACATTGGTCACTGCTACGCCGGCGACCGCATCCAGGTATTCGCGGCCCTGCTGGTCCCACAGGCGCGTGCCCAGGCCACGACTGAAGCTCAGGGCCAAAGGTTGATAGGTGCTCATCAGGCAGGCGGCGGTCATGGGGGGTGGCTCCAGTGCATCGTTGGGGTGGTTTCAGTATCGTTAACCACCCTTGCTGGATAAACTCTGAATTCCTGCAATGACTTTAAACCAGGAGTTGATAATGGATCTGTTCCAGGCAATGTCGGTGTACGTGAAAGTCGTCGAGACCGGCAGCATGACCGCCGCCGCCCACGAATGCGGGATGTCGACCACCATGGTGGGCAACCATTTGCGTGCCCTGGAGCAACGGCTGGGCGTCAGCTTGCTCAAACGCACTACGCGTAAACAGAACCTTACGGAATTTGGCGCGCAGTACTATCAGCGTTGCCTGGAAGTATTGGGGCTGGTGGCCGACTCCGAGCTACTGGCCGAGCAGATCCACAGCGACACCCCCAAAGGCAGCCTGCGTATCACTGCGCCGCCCGTGTTCGGCACTGAACGCCTGGTGCCGGCCCTAAGCGAGTTTTCCCAGCGCTACCCGCTTATCGACCTGTACGTGGTGCTGAGCAATGAGCGAATGGACCTCGTAGACAGCGGCTTCGACGTGGCAATCCGCCTGGGTGAACTGGCAACATCCAGCGTGATCGCCAGGCCCATGCAGCCCTACACCCTCACGCTGTGCGCGTCACCTGCGTACTTGGCGCGCCGGGGTACGCCGCAGACACCAGATGACCTGCAGCAGCACGATTGCCTGGCGTTCGCCTACCCCGCGAACGATAACTGGCGCGATACCGATAAACTCTGGCGCATGACCGGGGATGAAGGCCAAGTGGAAGTCCCGGTTGGCGGCTCATTGACCATCAACAGCTCGCAAGGCTTGCGCCAGGCGGCCATCAACGGCATGGGCATCATCATGCTGGCCGATGCCCTGGTGCAACCGGACCTGGAGAACGGCAAGCTGGTGGCCTTGCTAACCACCTATAAACTACCCAGCCGCCCCATGCACCTGCTGTATCGCCAGGACCGCTATCGCCTGCCCAAGCTGCGGGCGTTCGTCGACTTCGCCATGGAGAAATGGGCGCCCTAGAAGGCCACGCCCAACTCGCGCAAACGCGCAGCGGTACGATCGGCCGACACATGGTGGATACCCTGCCAGCCCAAGGCGACAGCCGCGTCGATATTGCCTTCGACATCATCGATAAACACCACTTCACTCGGCTGGATATCCGGCAGATGGGCACGAACCTGCTCAAGACTGGCGTGGTAGATCGCCGGGTCAGGCTTGATCAACTTCAATTCGCCGGACACGACGATATTGCGAAAACGCTGCAGGAACGGGTAATTGGCCCGGGCATAAGGGAACGTTTCAGCCGACCAGTTGGTGAGCCCGAACAACGGCACATTGGCCTGGTGCAGCGCCTCGAGAATCGCCACGCCTTCGGGCAACTCACCGCGCAGCATCTCGTGCCAGCGCTCGTAATAAGCCTGGATCAAGGTGTGGTGATCGGGGTGTTGGTCAATCAGGATGCGGGTGGCTTCAGCCAGGGTACGACCGGCATCTTGCTCGGTGTTCCAGGCCTGGGTGCAGATGTTGTCGAGGAACCACTGCCGTTCTGCATCGTCGGCAATCAGCTTGCGGTACAGGTGCTGCGGGCTCCAGTCGAACAGGACACCGCCGAAATCAAAAACTACTGCACGAATCGTCATCAGATCCTCCGTTAGTGTGACTTGATAGCAGCTGGAGTCTGGCAGATCTGGAAGAGAGAGGCGCGCGCCGGGGCGTAAGAAGTATCTGAAAAGACTCGGATTAAATGTGGGAGGGGGCTTGCTCCCGATAGCAGGGTGTCAGCCACTGAAGGTAGTGACTGATACACCGCCATCGGGAGCAAGCCCCCTCCCACATTTTAGGTCTGCATTAGGCCTTAGGCTTGGACCAGGCCGTTGATCTTGACGGTCGGGTTCACGTCCGCGTCGTAATCCACACCATCGACTTCAAAGCCGAACAAGCGCAGGAACTCAGCCTTGTAACCGGCAAAATCGCTGATCTCGTTGACGTTGTCGTCGGTAACCTGGTTCCACAGCGCAGCCACGGCGTCCTGCACCTTCGGTTCCAGCTCAGCGAGGTCGGCGCGCAGGCGGCCATCGGCGTCGAGCTTAGGCTCTTTACCGTACAGGCTGTCCTTGAACAGGCCGTAGACCTGCTCGATGCAGCCTTCGTGGGTGCCCTGCTCTTTCATCACCTTGAACAGCAACGACAGGTACAGCGGCATGATCGGGATCGCCGAGCTGGCCTGGGTGACCACGGCCTTGAGCACCGACACACGGGCATCGCCCTTGAGCGCCGCGAGGTTTTCGCGCAGGGTCAGGACTTTTTTATCCAGGTCTTTCTTGGCTTCGCCGATGGAACCGTTCCAGTAGATATCCTGGGTCAGCTTCTCGCCGAGGTAGGTGAACGCGGTGGTCTTGGCGCCTTCGGCCAACACATCAGCGTCACGCAGGGCGTCGATCCACAGCTGCCAGTCTTCGCCGCCCATGACCTTCACGGTGCCGTCGATTTCTTCCTGGGTTGCAGGCTCAAGAGTGGTGTCTACCACCACGCCCTTGTCGGTGTTGATACCGCGCAGGGTCACGGCCTTGCCGATTGGCTTGAGGGTGGAGTTGTGCACCACGCCTTGCGGGTCGGTACGGCGTGGCGCGGCCAGGCTGTAGACCACCAGGTCGATCTTGCCCAGGTCTTTCTTGATGGTGTCGATGGTCAGGCGCTTGATCTCGTCGGAGAACGCGTCGCCGTTGATGCTCTTGGCGTACAGGCCTTTTTCCACGGCAAACTTCTCGAACGCCGCGCTGTTGTACCAGCCGGCGGAGCTCAGCTTGCCTTCTTCGCCTTCTTTCTCAAAAAACACGCCCAGGGTATCGGCGCCGCAGCCAAACGCGGCACTGATGCGCGCGGCCAGGCCGTAACCGGTGGAGGCACCGAGCACCAGCACTTTCTTGGGGCCGCCTTCGATTACGCCATTCTTGGTTACGTAGTCGATCTGCTCTTTGACGTTCGCTTCACAGCCAACAGGGTGGGCGGTCACACAGATAAAGCCACGAACCCGCGGTTTGATGATCATAAAAATTTCTGCCTCTTCCAAGGTGCCGAAGGCCAATGGTGGCCATTCAACTTCAATCGTACCGGTCTATGACGTCCAAAAAACCGAAGCGTCACGATAGTCGCAAATCTTCTGTTCTCAAAATTCAATCCACAAACCTTAGGAGGGTGCGCGGCAACGGTTACAAATTGTGCAAGGGCTTCACAATTTCGCCCTATTTAATAACCCCTCGCGGCTCTATAAACCCTTATGATGACGATATTGTTTCATTATGTTTCAAGGTTGGAGCCGTGTTCCATGAGCAAAAGTGCTGTCGGCAAAAAGCTGGTGTCCCTGGCCTGGGTACTCGGCGTTCTGCTGTTGATCGACTGTTTCCCGCGTACCTGCCTGGTATTCCTGCTGCTGGTGGTGCTGTGCGGTATTTATGATTTCCTGCGCAACGGCCTCTATGACCGCGCCACCCTCAAGAAATACTTCATCGGCAACGGCCGCAATACCTGGGTGCTCGCCCCCTTCAACACCCTGCTCGACCTGCTGAGCAGCCGCAACCGCCATGTCTACACGATGCATGACCTGCCACCCGCCTGGCGCGAAGACCTGCAACACGTGATCGACGACGCCATGGCTCACAAGGATGAAATCATCGGCTACCTGGACGAGCGCATGGCCGAGAAGAAACGCGGCATGTTGTTTTTCCAGTGGTACGGCCGCCCGATCGAGACCACCCTGGATATTCCGCAACTGCGCAAGAAATTGCCCTTCGTGAAGACCATCGGTGTCTCGGTGTTCAACGAAAACCGGTCCACCTCCTTTCACTTCGGCCCCCTGCGCATGATGTTCCGCGTGCTCTACAACATGGCGCCGGCGCCGCATCACGAGGGCGTGTATATCCAGGTGGGCAAGCACAAGCACTACTGGCACGACGACCCGCTGTTTATCTTCGACGACACCTTGATGCACGCTTCCTTCAACAAGAACGACGCCAAACGCTACTGCCTGTTCATCGACATTGTGCGGCCGACCCCGCTGCCCACGGTGCTCAACGCCGTGATCGCGGGCTTTGCCGGCCTGGTCTTTACCCTGCGTCGGGTTTTCTACAAAAACTGGAAGCTGATTGAGTAAGTTCTGCGGCATGATGGTGCTGGACGGTGTTTGCGCTTGGCCCCTGGCCTGAGGTAAATAACCGTCTCGTGCGACCGTAAACGGCGCCCACCATTCTCAGGCCATCGCAACTCATTGGGTGCGGTGGCTGTGCTTTCAAGGAATCAGAATGCCCCAACGTCAAGTCATCAACGCCTCCGTCAGCCCCAAGGGCAGCCTCGAAACCCTGTCACAACGTGAAGTCCAGCAACTGAGTGAAGCCGGCAGCGGCAGCATCTACACCCTGTTCCGCCAGTGCGCCCTGGCCATTCTCAACACCGGCGCCCACATCGATAACGCCAAGACCATCCTCGACGCCTACAAAGACTTCGAAGTGCGTATTCACCAGCAGGACCGCGGCGTGCGCCTGGAGCTGCTCAACGCCCCGGCCGATGCCTTCGTCGATGGCGAAATGATCGCCAGCACCCGCGAGATGTTGTTCAGCGCCCTGCGCGACATCGTCTACACCGAGAATGAGCTGGATAGCCAGCGCATCGACCTGAGCAACTCCCAGGGCATCACCGACTATGTGTTCCACCTGCTGCGCAACGCCCGTACGCTGCGCCCGGGTGTGGAGCCTAAGATCGTGGTGTGCTGGGGCGGGCACTCGATCAATACCGAAGAATACAAATACACCAAGAAAGTCGGGCACGAACTGGGGCTGCGCAGCCTTGACGTGTGCACCGGCTGCGGCCCCGGCGTGATGAAAGGCCCGATGAAGGGCGCGACCATTTCCCACGCCAAACAACGCATCACCAATGGCCGTTACCTGGGCTTGACCGAGCCGGGCATCATCGCCGCCGAAGCGCCGAACCCCATCGTCAATGAGCTGGTGATCCTGCCGGACATCGAGAAACGCCTGGAAGCCTTCGTACGCGTCGGCCACGGCATCATCATCTTTCCGGGCGGCGCCGGCACCGCCGAAGAGTTCCTGTACCTGCTGGGCATCCTGATGCACCCGGACAATCGCGACCTGCCGTTTCCGGTGGTCCTCACCGGGCCGAAACACGCCGCCCCCTATCTGGAACAATTGCATGCGTTCGTCGGCGCCACCCTGGGCGAAGCGGCGCAGCAGCACTATCAGATCATCATCGACGACCCGGCCGAAGTGGCGCGCCAGATGACCGTCGGCCTCAAGGCCGTGAAGCAATTCCGCCGCGAGCGTAACGACGCGTTTCACTTCAACTGGCTGCTGAAGATCGACGAAGGCTTCCAGCGCCCGTTCGACCCCACCCACGAAAACATGGCCAGCCTGCAGCTGAACCACAGCTTGCCCCCCCACGAACTGGCGGCCAACCTGCGCCGGGCGTTTTCGGGGATCGTGGCGGGTAACGTCAAGGACAAGGGCATTCGCCTGATCGAAGAGAACGGCCCGTATGAGATCCACGGCGACCCGGCGATCATGAAACCGCTGGATGAGCTATTGAAGGCATTCGTGGCCCAGCACCGCATGAAACTGCCGGGCGGCGCGGCGTATGTGCCGTGTTATCGCGTGGTGCAGTGAGGTAGCGGCGGTCGGTCATAGTTTGTATCTGTTTGGGGCGTAGCCAACGGTGTGAGGATCGAGCATTCGGACTAGGGTTTTACTACCGACTGACTCACACCTGCGAGCGACCTATGGACCAACGGATATTGTCCTCTGTCATTCCTTACCCTAAGGTAAGGAATATCACGATGGAGATCTTCACTATGGCTACCGCCACACTCACTTCAAAAGGGCAAATCACCATCCCTGTCCAGGTCAGGACAGCCTTGGGCCTGGAAACAGGCGACCGGGTGGAATTCGTCGAGATGGAAGACGGCAAGTTTTCCATGATCGCCGCCAGCAAAACCGTCAAGGACCTCAAGGGGTTGATCCGCAAACCCGCTCACACCGTGTCTATCGAGGACATGAACCGAGCCATCGCGGCCCAGGGAGCAACCGCTGGATGATTGGCCTGGATACCAACGTGCTGGTGCGTTATGTGACCCAGGATGATCCTGCGCAATCGGCCAAGGCGTCCCAACTGATCGAATCGCTCACCGCCGCCTCACCCGGTTTTGTCAGCCTGGTGACGCTTACGGAGCTGGTGTGGGTGTTGCAGTCCTGCTACCAATCGACCAAAAGCGACGTGGTGACGGTGCTGGAAACCTTGCTGTACACACGGGAACTGACCGTCGAACACGCCGATATCATCTGGCAGGCCCTGCGCAAGTTCACCGCTAGCAAAGCGGAATTTGCCGACTGCCTGATCGAACGCTGTGGCCATGCAGCCGGTTGCGAGTACACCGCAACGTTTGATCTGAACGCGGCCAAGGCAGCGGGGATGAAACGGATCGGCTAGGCCGGCTTTTTTGTAGGAGCGAGCTTGCTCGCGAAAAACGCCAACGATTACGCGAGCATTTAGGGAGCACGCGGTGCCTGTGGTTTTTTCGCGAGCAAGCTCGCTCCTACAATGGAAGATGGCGTTGGGTCAGCGGACCCAGCCACCGATCTGCCAATGGTAGCCATCATTGCGCTGCACCCAGTGCGGGTGTACGTAACGATAACCCTGACGCACCGGTTCCCAATGGCCGTGCACTGCTACATAACGCCCGCCTTCCCAACGCCAGTAACCGCGTGACCAGATATAACCTTCGCGCACCGCCGGCTCGACTTCGATCACCTGCACCGGCGGCGGTTGCGGCGCCACCACATCAACGTACTCGTGTTGTACCGGCCTGCGCTCATGCACAACACGCTCTTGCACACACCCGGAAGCGGCGACCACCATGGCGGCCAATGCTGCATAACGTAGCAACATACAAAACCCTCGGGCGCGAACGCCCAACACCTGCACTGGTAAAAATCCCCCTTGTTTCAGCCACGCTCCTGCTTGGCCCTGGGTACTTTTTAACAGGCGGTGTCTGTCGGGTTGCTGAACCTGCCAGCCTCAGTAAGTACAGGCGACAGTCGGTCGCTTCAGGCGCACCAGCACCAACCCCGCCACGACCACGGCAATGCCCGCGTAGGTCGATGCGTGGATCACATCGCCAAACATCAACGCCGCCCACACCAACGTCACCGGCGGCTCCAGGTACACCAGCGCCGCCACATGGGTGGCCGTCATCACCCGTAGCAGCATCCACAGGCTCAAATAGGCGAGGAAGGTGGAGAACACCGTCAGCCACACAATCGAGATCAGTACGTTGGTGTCATGGGGAATACTCAGGGTGTCGGTGTAGATCACGGCCGCGGTAAAACCTATCAAGGTCAACAGCGACTGGATAAACAGCGGCAATACCAACCCGCTGTCCTGGGTCTGCACCGAACGACGCTCGTACAAGGTCGCCAGTGTCAGCCCAAGTGCCGACACCAGAGGCAAGAGATACATGACCAACCCGACACCCTGCCCGCCACCACCATACTGCCCGGCAATCACAATCGACACACCGACAAAGCTGATCATCAACCCCAACCACTGCCAGCCGCCACTGCGCTCGGACGCCATGCCCGTCGACAATGCCGCTGTCATCAACGGCTGCAGCGCCGCAATGATCGCCGCGATCCCGGGGGGCAGGCCATTCTGGATGGCGACATAAACGCAGCTCAAATAAAGGAACTGCGACAGGAAACCGACAACCGCGTGATGGCGGATCTGCTGCCAGGTCACCTCCAGCAACCGCTTGTTCAGGAACAGCGCCAGGCACAGCGAGACCAGCAGGAAACGCCAGAACAGCAGATTGAACGCCCCACCACCCTGGGTGCCGAGCTTGGCGCCGATGAAGCCTGAACTCCACGACAAAACGAAAACCGCCTGCAACAGCAGCAACCCTAAGGTAGATCGCTTCATATCGCCTCCCATCGCTGTGATTTGACTCAAAGGCTAAAGGCTGCACATGCTTGCGTATATTTGAATTACACAAACAACAAATCCGAAAAATCCGAATTATGCCTAAACAACTGAATATCGAGCTGTTGCGCACCTTTCACGCCGTAGCGCGCTTTCGGCGCTTTAACGAGGCGGCCGAGCATGTGCACCGCAGCGCGTCCACCGTCACCACGCAAATCCAGAAGCTGGAGGATCAGGTCGGACAGCGTCTGTTCAGCCGCAGTAACCAGGGCGTGGAATTGACGCTGTACGGCCAGAAATTGCTGGGCGAAACCACCGAGTTTCTCAAGAGCCATGACCGCCTGCTGATTTCGCTGATGCCCCAGCGCATGCAGGGCAAGATCCGCCTGGGGGTGCCGGATACCTACGCGCCCGCCTTCATCCAGGAATTTTTACCGCGACTGATCGCTGACAACCCCCTGCTGGAACTGGAGATCGAAGCGCGCACCAGCGGTGAGTTACTGGACTTATTCACGGCCAACCAACTGGACTTGGCGATCACCGTCAGCGCGCACCCGCTCGCACAAGGTGAACGCCTGGGGGCCGTGCAGCCGCTGTGGGTGGCGACCGAAGGCTTCAACTCGCCGCCGAACCTGCCATTACCCATCACTGTGCCCATCACTGGCTGCCCCTATCGCGCCGCAGCGCTGCAGTCGTTGAAAAATCATGGGATTTACCATCGGCTACTACTGGAAAGCCCCAACTCGTCTGCGGTCGAAGCCTGTGTACGCAGTGGCGTGGCGGTTGGCCTGATGGAGCAAAGCCGTATGGGCGAAGGGCTGATCCACATGTCAGAACTGCCACCTCTACCCGCGCAGCATCTGTACCTGATGTGCGATACCGGCAATGCGCTGGCGCTGCATGTACATGAGCAAATCCGCCACTTCAAGGTCTGAACTGCGCCCACAAAAAAGCCCGCTGACCGTCACCGGTTCAGCGGGCTTTTTCGTGGGTGTTGCTTACAGCGCCAGGTCAGACGCCGGCTTGCTTGGCTCAGCCGCAGGCTTGGCAGCCTCGGTAGCCTGTGGAGCGGCCAGTTGCGGGATCGCTGGCGGTGGTGTCAGTTGCAGCACACCGGCCGTGTAGGCCCATTCCTTGGCAACAGCTTCAGGGCTGTCGTTCAGCTTGGTGCCGTAGCTTGGCACGATCTGGTGCAGTTTTTCCTGCCAGGCCGGGCTTGCTACTTTGTCCTTGAAGACTTTTTGCAGCACGGTCAGCATGATCGGAGCCGCGGTGGACGCGCCTGGCGATGCACCCAACAGGCCGGCAATGGAGTTGTCGGCAGAGCTGACCACTTCGGTGCCGAGTTTCAGCACGCCGCCCTGCTCTTCGTCACGCTTGATGATCTGCACGCGCTGGCCGGCTTGCCACAGGCGCCAGTCGGACTGCTTGGCGTTCGGGAAGTACTCTTGCAGCGCCTTGAAGCGGTCGTCATCGGACAGCATCAGTTGGCCGGCGAGGTACTCGACCAGTGGGTATTCACGAATACCGACTTTGGTCATGGGCCAGATGTTGTGGGTGGTGGTGCTGGTCAGCAGGTCCAGGTACGAGCCTTCTTTCAGGAACTTGGTCGAGAAGGTTGCGAATGGGCCAAACAGGATCACGCGCTTGCCATCCAGCACGCGGGTGTCCAGGTGCGGAACCGACATCGGTGGCGAACCGACCGAGGCTTTACCGTAGGCCTTGGCCAGATGCTGCTCGGCGATAGTTGGATTATCGGTTACCAGGAACGAACCGCCTACAGGGAAACCGGCGTATTCCTTGGCTTCAGGAATGCCCGACTTCTGCAGCAGGTGCAGGGCACCGCCGCCGGCGCCGATGAACACGAACTTGGCGTCGGTTTCAGTCTTGGTGCCGTCTTTCAGGTTTTTGTAGCTCACACGCCACGAACCGTCGTCGTTGCGGGTGATGTCCTGCACTTCGCTCGACAGTTTCAAGTCAAACTTCGGCGTGGTTTGCAGGTGAGCGACGAACTGGCGGGTGATCTCGCCGAAGTTCACGTCGGTACCGATCGGGCTCCAGGTGGCCGCGATCTTCTGCTTCGGATCACGCCCTTCCATCATCAGCGGAACCCACTTGGCGATCTGCGCCGGGTCTTCGGAGTACTGCATGCCAGCGAACAACGGGCTCGCTTGCAGGGCTTCGTAGCGCTTTTTCAGGAACTTGATGTTGTCATCGCCCCACACAAAGCTCATGTGCGGTGTGGAGTTGATGAACGAACGCGGGTTCTTCAACACGCCCTGCTGAACCTGCCAGGACCAGAACTGACGGGAAATCTGGAACGCTTCGTTGATCTCGACCGCTTTCGGGATCTCAACGTTGCCGTTCTTGTCTTCCGGGGTGTAGTTCAGCTCAGCCAGGGCCGAGTGACCGGTACCGGCGTTGTTCCAGCCGTTGGAGCTTTCTTCGGCCACGCCATCGAGGCGCTCGACCATTTCCATCGACCAGTCCGGTTCCAGCTCATTGAGCCAGACACCCAGGGTTGCACTCATGATGCCGCCGCCGATCAGCAGCACATCGACTTTCTTTGCCTCTTCCGCTTGCACGGACGTGATCCCCATCGACAAAGCCAGCCCCAGCAGGGCAGTGTTTACTTTTTTAAACATCAGTAGCACCTATGATAAAACGCCATCCGCCCTACCGCCCCCGATCATGAGTAACCCTCGTTCACGCTACGTCAGGCAACGTACCGCGGGGTCTGCACATTCACATGAAGGCTGCAGGGTGGGCACACAAGGCCGATGGATCGACCTCACTGTTATGTCCCTTCTGCGCTGACTTCTTATCATTATTGGCTCAGCTACCTGGGCAACAGCCAACCGCTGGGACGTATACGGGTGTACGCACCAGGGAAAGCCTAGACCAAGACGGCGCGCAGAATATCACGCTAAACAGCGTTTATGCGCCGTTTGGCCAATTGACAGGCCCAAATCGCGGCTTTTAATGCGCCGGTGTCAAGCCTGACAGCCGCGACCTGCGGTCACAGGCCTGGAACTCTGACGCAAATGGCGGTTCTAGACACCTTCGCCGTTGCCTGCGTAGCATCGGCGGCTGTCTTTCGTGCACACCTTCCACATAGAGTTACCCATGACTACCCAGCAAACACCCGGGCACGTACTGCCCGCGCGCAGCGCCGCGAAAATGGAAGCGGCCATGGCCGTAGGCGCCTTCGCGATCGGCACCGGCGAATTCGCCATCATGGGCCTGATGCCCGACATCGCCCAAAACCTGGGCCTGAGCGAACCGCAAGTCGGCCACGCCATCAGCGCCTACGCCCTCGGCGTAATGGTCGGCGCCCCACTGCTGGCTATCCTCGGTGCCAAGCTGCTGCGCAAACACATGCTGCTGTTGCTGATGGGCCTGTACGCCCTGGGCAACTTCGCCACCGCCTTCACCCCGACCTTCGGCTCGCTGGTGGCCTTCCGCTTTATCAGCGGCCTGCCCCACGGCGCCTACTTCGGCATCGCCGCCGTGGTTGCCTCCAGCATGGTGCCCACCGACAAACGCGCCGGCGCCGTAGCCCGCGTGATGATGGGCCTGACCCTCGCCATGCTGCTCGGCAACCCCATCGCCACCTTCCTCGGCCAACACCTGGGCTGGCGCTCGGCGTTTGCACTGGTCAGCGTGATCGCCCTGCTCACCATCGCCCTGGTGTGGCAATTCGTGCCCCACCGCCACGACGAACAACGCAGCGACCCACGCAAAGAACTGCGCGCCTTCACCAAACCCCAGGTATGGATGGCCCTGTCCATCGGCGCGATTGGCTTTGCCGGGATGTTCTGCGTATTCAGCTATCTGGCGCCGACCATGCTTGAAGTGACCAAGGTTTCACCGCAGTGGATCCCCTTCGGTCTCGCCGCGTTTGGCGTGGGCGGCATCATCGGCAACATTGCCGGCGGCAAGCTGTTTGATCGTATGCAGTTCCGGGCGGTGGGCTTGATATTGGTGTGGTCGATGGCGGTGTTGTTGTTCTTCCCCTTCGCCGCCTCGTCGCTGTGGGGTGTGCTGCTGAGCATGGGATTGGTTGGCACCATGGTCGCATTGGCGGCACCGTTGCAGATCCGCCTGATGGACATCGCACACGAAGCGCCGAGCTTGGCGGCGGCTTCGAACCATGCGGCGTTCAACCTGGCAAATGCGCTGGGCCCGTGGTTTGGCGGTATGGCCATCACTGCCGGCCTGGGCTGGACCAGCACCGGCTACATCGGCGCCGCAACAGCCCTGGTCGGCCTGGGCCTCTACCTGATCGCTCGGCGTATGAAAGGCGGCCACTAGGCTCTCTGTAGGAGCGAGCTTGCTCGCGAAATTCGCCAACGATAACGCGGGCATCCTGATTCACCACCGCGCCCTCAAGTTTTTCGCGAGCAAGCTCACTCCTACACGTCATCACTCCAGCGGGCTGCAGCAGCCCAGCGCGGCATCAATCATCACGCAACAACCCCGAACCATACTCCCCGCCCACTGCCAACAAAATTCATCTTGGCAGCTTCGCTGGAGCTACGGTCGCCAAACGCCTGACCACTGAAGATCAAACTGTGGGAGGGGGCTTGCTCCCGATTGCCATGTGTCAGTCAACACACCACTGACTGCCTCACCACCCTCATCAATCATCATGCAACAACCCCGCCCCATACTCCCCATAACTACTCCCCAGCCCACTGCCGCCAAAATTCATCTTGGCGGCTTTGCTGGGGCTATGGTCCCCAAATGCCTGGCATCCACCTGAAAAGCACGGGTCACTGCTCACGGCGGGTGAAGATGAACAAGCACTCAACAGCAACGTGCCGGTGATCATCACAACTTTGACGAGGTTCGAGATCATGGTTTCAACTCCCTATGGGCTGGAGGCGCTGGGGTCCTCTCTTGCAGGCAATCGTAGGCCTCAACGGCGCAGGGAATTATGAAACTTTGCTGAGGGACAGCATGAGTTCAGGTTGCCGCCTTGGGTGAGGCGGCAGGGTTGGTTATCAAGCTTTGACTGAGGCGGTTACAGGCGCAACCTGCTCCTGGGTTCGGTCAACCAGCAGCGAGCTCAACTCGATTAACTGCTGAATGCCTAGGGCGATGGCGCGCTGGGAGTCGTCGAGGTCGAACGCCAGGGTGGCGGCCATTTCGTTGGCGGATGCGAGGTTTTCGGCGGCGTTGGCCAGGAGGGTTTCGGGGTCGATGGTTGGGTTTACGAGGAATAGGTTGTTGCTTGGGCGTTCGGTGGGCGCAGCGTCGTCGGATGGGGGCAAGTGATGATGGATTGCTCGGTGGGCTGCGGCTTGAAGCTTGGGATCAGAAAATGCAGCGTTTGAAGCATAAGGCGGATTAGGTGTGACCTTGTACATGGCGAAGCTCCTTTAGCGTTTAAGGAACTGCCTATCTCACTTCCACATGAGGGGTGGCAGCTGTACGCAGGTGTGGAAGACCAGGGCTAAAGGACCCGGCGCACCGAAGTGCCCCGCGCACAGCCGCCATAAGCAATCATACAGACGTAAAAAAACGCCGGTAGGTGTTTATGGGCGATTGAGCGCCTTCAGCTTGATCGGACTTCCACATCCGGCCGCTGGATTGGCAGCGGCTTGAGGAGGTTAGCTAGGGGTGGTCTGAGGGGCAAGCTGAGAAAAGTGTGGGAAATTTCCGATGGATAATCGTGAACCTGGGGGGTTATCGGAGAAGTTATTCAACTGGGTACGTCATTTTTGTGGACCCTGAAAAAGCAATTAACAATGGCGATGGAGTTATAGAGCAGCCACCAATTACAAATAGGGTAACACTCAAAGCATTAGTATCGGTTGCGGGCCATCAGTTTAAAACCGAAAAACCCACAACCTTCTAAGTAAACATTGCGAAAGAAGCTAACCTATAAAAAATCGGCAGACGCCTTTATACCGGAACAACTTAAGAAAAAGGTTTAAACGCGAACGCTGCAGCCATGCTAATAATGAATGCCACTACGACCCCCCACCTAACCTTTTCAGCAAATTCGTTTCTTTTCGCTCCCAACCCTATTTCAAAAACAGCAATAGGAAAAAACCTTCGTTTCAGGCGACTAAAGAACCATCCAATTAATATCATGACCATCACTGCTGCGATCGATATAACAGTCGCAGACAATGCATGATCGGGAGCTACATTTTCTTTTGGCTTCCCAGAAGAAAGGAAAGAAAGGTACACGCCCGAGATCATAAAAAGAATGATCACTACAGCTCCAAAATCAAACCTTGCACATAGGTCGTACCAAGGCCTCATACCGTCGACTATATCCATAAGCCTAACACGCAGTTCGGCTACCTTATCGACGTGCCCATTTAACGAAAATGAAACACTTGTACTGTGCGCGCCTCCAAGCGTAATCGTAGAGTACGAGCTAATCGAAGATGAAGTACCGGTCAACCTCAACGACTTAATTTCAGCTCGCACTGAGTTGTCGTATTCTAAAACATCGCTCATTAACTTTGTCTTACGCGAAATGCCATCTGCACACTCAAGCGTGGCTTCGACTTCTAAGTCAGCGCCTTCTAATAAATCCCAAATTTTTTTTACGTCCTGAGGATTCAGGACGAATGCTTTTTTTGTGTCAAATCGAGATTCCGCCTTCATTCCATCATCACTCCACGCTTCAAGCGCAACACCTCACTCTAATCAGACGGCCTTTATACTTGATAGCAGTGTCATTTTGCCAGCCGCTAGACGAGCCCTAGGAAAAAAGGTACGGATTTATTCACACCATCGCCAAGACAAATCTAATCGGCAGGTAGCAAAAGGCCGCCTCTCGGCGGCTAAACGTTTTGAGATAACATTTGGCGACTAAGCCTTCAGCTCATCTGGTGTATGCGTCTTGAGCGAATCGGCCAAAGCGGCACTTATTCGCGTTCATCAGCCCGGCCCGGAAGCCCTGAATCGCTCCAGCATGTCAGCATCAAAAAGGACATTGACGTGCTCGTTGTTAGCTACCGGTTTGGCCGCCCCGCTTGGGCTTGAGCATTTCCTTCGCCTGAACTCTGCCAAACAACCTCACAAGCACCTCGCCGGCTGGCTTGGCCTTAGCAAAATGCTCCGTCGACCATTCCGGGTTCACCGTATCAACCCTTACAGGACTGGGTTTCCTGGTCATTGTTTTTGACCTCCGTTTGGTGGTTTTACGAAAACTGATGACGTAGACCACGTCACTCGTGGGGCAGATATAGAGGCCAGACCACGATACCTAATTTTGAGTAGGCGGAAAAAAAGCAATTCACTTCCAGATACACCTCACGACGGACTGCTGAGCCACCCAAGCACACCAGGGTGTAAGATGCCCCACAACCGTCCACCATCGAGGCCGCCATGACTGGGATATCCCTAAACCTGCCGGAAGACCTATCCAACTCTCTCGCCGACCTGGCCAAAACCAACGGCCAGACAGTGAGCTACCTGGCGATGGACGTTCTTCGCGACTACATCGAGCACGAGAGAACGCTGACCGCTCAGATCGAGCTAGCGGTAAAAGACGCCGACGAAGGCAAATTCGCCACCGATGATCAAGTGGCGGCCATGCGCGCTAGGCGCTGGAGCAGGAATGCGGGTTGAGTGGCTTGAAAAAGCACTCAAAAATCTGGAAGACGAAGCGAATTATATCGCTCTCGAAAATCCAAAAGCCGCCGACGACTTCTCGGATGCCATTTTCGCCAGCGTCGACAGGCTGGCTCAGTTTCCTTCCATGGGCCGCGAAGGTCGGGTGAAACATACCCGCGAATGGGCGGTTCCCAACTGGTCCTATCTGATCCCGTATAGAGTGCGGGGCGATCGACTGCAGATCCTTGGCGTATTCCACACACGGCAACGTCCTCGCTCGAAGTGGTAATGCGCGCAAAACTTGCCTCTCCGGCACCCAAGATCCGTTCCTGATAAACTGCGCGCCATTCGCCTCGCTGACTCAGATCCCCCATGTCCCTACAAACCGCCCCACTCTCCCGCCGCTTCTCCGTCGCCCCCATGATGGACTGGACCGACCGCCACTGCCGGTTCTTCCTACGCCTGCTCTCCAAACACGCCCTGCTCTACACCGAGATGGTCACCACCGGCGCTATCCTCCACGGCGATCACGAGCGCTTCCTGCGCCACAACGAAGCCGAGCACCCGCTGGCGCTCCAGTTGGGCGGCAGTGTCCCTGCGGACCTCGCAGCTTGTGCGCGAATGGCCGAGGCCGGCGGTTACGACGAAGTGAATCTGAACGTCGGCTGCCCCAGCGACCGCGTACAAAACAACATGATCGGCGCGATCCTGATGGCGCACCCTGCCCTGGTGGCGGACTGTGTGAAGGCGATGCGCGATGCGGTGACGATCCCTGTGACGGTGAAGCACCGTATCGGTATCAATGGCCGGGACAGTTATGCCGAGCTGTGTGATTTCGTCGGGACGGTGAAGGATGCCGGTTGCACCAGTTTTACCGTGCATGCGCGGATTGCGATTCTGGAGGGGTTGTCGCCCAAGGAGAACCGGGACATTCCGCCGTTGCGTTATGACGTGGCGGCGCAGTTGAAGCGGGATTTTCCGGAGTTGGAGATTAATCTTAACGGTGGGATCAAGACGTTGGAGCAGTGCCAGGAGCATTTGCAGACGTTTGATGGGGTGATGCTGGGGCGGGAGGCTTATCACAATCCGTATCTGTTGGCGGAGGTGGATCAGCGGTTGTTTGGCAGTGAGGCGCCGGTGATTAGTCGGGCGCAGGCGTTGGTGCAGTTGCGGCCTTATATTGCTGAGCATTTGGCCAGTGGTGGGACGATGCATCACATTACGCGGCATGTGTTGGGGTTGGGTACTGGGTTTCCGGGGGCTCGTAAGTTCAGGCAGTTGTTGTCGGTGGATATTCATAAGGCGGCGGATCCGTTGGCGTTGCTGGATCAGGCTGGGGAGTTGTTGGAGGGTCGGTGACTGGATAGCTGCTGGGCTCTGGTAGGAGCGAGCTTGCTCGCGAGAAACCCATAGGCGCCGCGTTTATTCAGGAAGTACGCGTTATCGTTGACGTTTTTCGCGAGCAAGCTCGCTCCTACCGTATTGGGTCAGGCCCAGTGGCGATGACCGTGTCATCGGGCAGTTGGGTTGAACCTGCCAGCGATTTTGCCCTCCTATTGAGCACCACTGCCGGTAATTCAAACGGCCGTTTCCAGGTTATTGCCCTCGCAAACGACCTAACGCATTTGCGCCCTTGAGCGCCTGCCAGCGCTCGGGTAATGTCATCAGACCCACAGGACAGAGCACGCCCATGACTTCCAAGCTGGAACAACTCAAGCAATTCACCACCGTCGTAGCCGATACCGGCGATTTTTCTACCCTCGCCAAGCTCAAGCCGCAGGACGCTACTACCAACCCTTCCCTGCTACTCAAGGCTGCGTCCATCTCTGGTTATGCCAAGCTGCTGGATGAGTGTGTACAGGACTGCAACGGCGACGTAGGCCTGGCCAGCGACCGCTTTGCGGTGGCGGTGGGTCAAGAAATTCTCAAAGTAGTGCCGGGCCGTATTTCCACTGAGGTGGATGCGCGTCTGTCGTTCGACGAGGCGGCCATTCTCAAGCGTGCGCACCGTCTGATCGACCTGTACGACAAAGCCGGCGTTGGCCGTGACCGTGTGCTGATCAAGATCGCTTCTACCTGGGAAGGCATCCGTGCCGCCGAGAAGCTGGAAAAAGAAGGCATCCAGACCAACCTGACGCTGCTGTTCTCTTTCGCCCAGGCCGTGGCCTGCGCTGAAGCCGGCGTGTTCCTGATTTCGCCGTTCGTGGGCCGTATCTACGACTGGTACAAGAAGGCCAACGGCAACGACTACACCGGTTCCGAAGACCCGGGCGTGCAGTCGGTGACGCGCATCTACAACTACTACAAGGCCAATGGCTACAAGACTGTGGTAATGGGTGCGAGCTTCCGTAACCTGAGCCAGATCGAAGAGCTGGCCGGGTGTGATCGCCTGACCATCAGCCCGGACCTGCTGGAGAAGCTGGCGGCGGATGAAGGCAAGCTGGAACGTAAATTGGCGCCAGGGCATGCCGGTGAGGCGCGTGTGCATATGACTGAAGCGCAGTTCCGTTGGGAGTCCAACGAGGATGCGATGGCGACTGAGAAGCTGGCAGAGGGCATTCGCCAGTTTGCTCGCGATCAGGAGAAGCTGGAGGCGTTGTTGTCGGCCAAGCTGTAAGGGCAGATAGCAGCAAAAAGGGCGGCACCTGTGAGGGTGCCGCCCTTTTTTGTGTACCAGTTTCAAGTCGATCGCAGGTCAATTGTGGGAGGGGGCTTGCTCCCGATAGCGGAGTGTCAGTCACTGGATTTGTTGACTGATCCACCGCTATCGGGAGCAAGCCCCCTCCCACATGGGTATGTGTTTCGACAGGGAAGCCGTCAGTGGCGCTCGAGGGCGTTGACGAGGTCGTGGAAGGCTTCGCGGTTGGACTCGTTGAGGCCCATGAGGATCTTGTGCGCTTCCAGCACCTTGACCCGTACGATCTCTTCGGACTGGTCTTGCGACGGCAGGTCGGTGAGGCATTCCGGGCAGGGAATCGGGCGGTCAACAATGTTGAACACCTGGTCGAAGCCCATGGACTGCAGCAGCCGGGTGATGTCTTCGTGGGTGGTGACGACGGTCGGCAACAGGCCGACCTTCTGCCGAGACAGAATGGACAGCTTGGCCAACAGCCCCAAGGTGGTGCTGTCGATGCTGCGGGTTTCGGTCAGATCGATCACGATCGCCGAGAAGTTCAGCGCTGTGAAGATCCGCTCAATCGTCGCATCCAGCGCCGAACACAAGGTCAGGCGCACTTCGCCGACAAACTTGAGGACGAAGGTCCCGTCTTGCTCGGCGAATTGGATTCTTCCGGTACTCATCAAAGATTCCTGCTCAACACCAATAGGGCGATATCATCCGGCATCTCCCCTAGCGTGGCCAATCCAAAAACCTGCCGCAGGCCATCCAGGCTGCCGCCCGCCGACTTGACCTTTTGGGGCAAGGTGGCTTCTTTCTCTTTGAGTGTAGGCTCTGGCAAAAGGTCCAGGATGCCGTCGGACATCAGCGTCAGGCTGAAAGTCGGCGGCAGTTCCAGGATGTGGTCTTCGTAGGTGGCTTCATTGAACAAGCCTACGGGCAGGCCACGACCTTCCAGGTAGCGCACACTGTCAGGAGTGTATAAAACAGGCATCGGCAGGTGGCCGCCAATGCTGTAGGTCAAAAGACCGGTTTCTTCATCGATCACGCCGCCGACCATCGTCACGTGCTTGCCCAGCTTGCAGCTGATCAGGCCCCGGTTGATGTGGCCCAGCACCTCGGAGGGGGTGAACTCCGGCAAGGTGCCATTGCGCTTGGACTCGAACAACAGCCGTGTGGTCATGAACTTCAACAACACGGTCACAAAGGCAGAAGAAGCGCCATGGCCGGAAACGTCGGCCAGGTAGAACGCCACGCGTCGCTCATCCACACGGAAATAATCGACAAAATCACCCGACAGGTACAACGACGGGATGATCTGGTGGGCAAACTTGAACTCGTCGATGCTCCAGGGGCTCACCGGCAGCATGTTCATCTGCACCTGGCGACCGGCGTTCTGGTCTTCCTGGAGCAGGTTCAGGCTGGCTTCGAGTTCGCGGTTGGCGGTCTCGAGCTTTTCGCGGTAGCGCTGGTTTTCCAGGAGCAGGCGGGCACGGTCCAGGGCGCGGCGCACCGAGTGCTCCAGCACGGCCAGGTCTTCCAGGGGCTTGATCAGGTAATCGGCAGCGCCCAGGCGCAGGGCTTCGACGGCGTCGTTCATGACACCGGCACCGGACACGACAATCACCGGCGTTTGCGGGGCAAGCTCGGTCACCTGGCGAATCAGCTCCAGGCCGCCCATCTGGGGCATGCGCAGGTCGCAGATCACAAGGTCGGGCTTGTCGCGCTCGAATACCTGGAGACCCTGTTGGCCATTACTGGCCTGCAGGACGCTGAAGCCACTGTCTTCCAAGTAGGCCGCGAGGCTCGCGCGCACTACTTCGTCGTCATCGATTATCAGCAGCGTGGCACTGGTTTTTTGCATGTGGGCAAACGGCGCCAGAATTAGGTTGGCGTAGGCGGCTCGGCAATGGCCGGGCTCACGTACTGGATTCGCTTTCTAGCCTCTCTGTCCTACAAAGCATTGGGATTTCGCCCATGCACAACGGTAAAGCAGAGGTGCCCTTCTAAGGCGCAGACGGTACTCCCATCCGTGAGGGGTTTCAAGCTCATGCCGATGGTCGCCGGGCGTCTTTACACCGCAAATCACCGGGAGTTATAAGAACTGCCACAACCCCAACGTAAAGTAAGGATGGATGCTGTGAGCGAACACGAGCGCGACTACGCCGAAAAACGCGATTTCATCCGCATGCGGGTGGATGCCAATGTGTCCCTGATCCACGCCGGGCAGGAGATTGAAGGTGTATGCCTGGACCTTTCCAGCTCCGGCATGCAGGTGCAGGCGCCGCGCCAGTTCATCGTGGGCGACCTACTGACCGTACGCATCGATTCAGAGCACGCCGCACTCAAGGGCCTGGAGGCAGACACTGAAGTCGTGTGGACCAAGGCTGCGGGCGATGAACAGCACTTGGGTCTCAGGATCTTGAAGATGCGCTGAAAAGCGCGCACAAAAAAGGCGACCTTTCAAAGGTCGCCTTTTTCATTTCAAAACGTCACGGCCTAGAAGTCGTCAACGACCTTGCCATCCTTGACCTTGAACTCACGGTTCTGCAGGTAGGCGTTACGAATGAAGGTGTACTTGTCGCCGCTGATCAGCTTCTCGCTGTCGAGCAAGCTGGCGCGCACGTCGACGACGTTCAGGCCGAAGGTGCTGTTACGCCAGCCGATGTCATTCATGTAGCGGTAGGGTTGGGTGTAGCTGTCGACGTATTTGGACGGCGCATCACGCAAGGTGCTTGGGCCGAGCAACGGAATCATCACGTAGGGACCGCTGCCGACGCCCCAGTAGCCGAGGGTCTGGCCGAAGTCTTCATCGCTGCGATGCAGCCCCATTTTGGTGCCGACGTCGATAAAGCCCAGCACGCCAAACGTGGTGTTGACCAGCAGGCGAGCCGTGTCGACACCAGCATTGTAGGGCTTGAGCTGCAGCACGTTGTTGGCCAGGTTGCCGACATCGCCGATGTTGCGGAAGAAGTTGTGAACGCCGTCCTGCACAAATTGCGGGGTGACGAACTGATAGCCCTGGGCGATTGGCTTGAGGGCGTAGGTATCAACGGTGTCGTTGAAGGTGAAAATCGGGCGGTTGACGCTTTCCCATGGGTCATCTTCCGACGCGGCTTGTACGGCGAAAGGTGCCAACAGCACGGTGGCACACACCGACAGCTGAGCGAAGTAGTGGCTCCAGCGCATAGCTTTTGCTCCTTGAATGGTCTGTCATGGGCGCTATGCCCTGAATAAGGCCGTCAGTATATGACGGAAGTGTGTGTTTAGGCAGCTACAAGGATCCTGTCTTACGAAAAATGCACAAAATTCCTACAAACACCATCAGTGTCATGGCCTTGTCATGCCACCCCGTTAGTGTTGCTGCTATTTCAGGGACGTTCAGATGCCACACGCCGAGATTGCTATCGCCACAGCCCCTTCATTGACCGCCGTGTTATTTGGCCTGAGTGGCTGCCTGGTGGATTTTGGTTCCCTGGCGCGTACCGATTCGCCCTGCCCCGGCTCCGTGGCCACACCCGGCGCTTTGAAAAGCCTGCGTAGCCTGAAAGAACTAGGCGTGCCCTGCGCCTGGCTGGACGAACTGCCGCCCTCGGTTACCACGCCCCTGTCCACCAGTCTGCCGGGCTGGGTCAAGGCTGCCTCACCCTCCCCCATCCGCTGGCCCGCGCCCCACGCCTGCTGGCAAGCCTTGATGGAACTGAACATCGAACGCCTGGAAGGTTGCGTACTGGTCAGCGGCGAGCCGCGCCAGCTGCAATCGGGCCTTAATGCCGGGTTGTGGACCATCGGCCTGGCCTCTTGTGGCTCGCTCTGCGGCCTGTCACCCGAGCAATGGCAGGCACTCACCGCACAGCAACGCGAATACAAGCGCGGCAAGGCGACTGTGGCGCTCTATGGCCTGGGCGTGCACTCGGTGATCGACCACCTCGGCGAGCTCGGCAGTTGCCTGGCAGACATCAGCCTGCGCCGGCTCAAAGGCGAGAAGCCCTGATCAAGATCATGCACGGTTAGCCCCAGTGGATTAATCTAGAGGTCAGCCCGTAGACCTTTCGCGGCGTGCCGTGGTCTATGCCAGTGACTATCGATAAAAGGAAAGAACGTCATGCCTGATCGCAAAAAGCTGGAAGAACAGGTCGAGATCCTGCGCGGGCAGTTGGAACAGGAGCCACCGCTGTCACCGGAAAAACGTGAAGCGTTGGAGGAACTGATTGCCAAGTTCGAAGTGCAACTTGAATTGGAACCGGCCACTCAGACGCCGAGCATCTCCGACGATGTGAATCAGGCGGCCATAGAGTTCGACGCTGAGCACCCGGTCATTTCCGGGACATTGCGCAACATCATGATCACCCTGGGCAATATCGGGATCTAACCCGACCCTAAGCCAAATAAAGAACCAAAATGTGGGAGGGGGCTTGCTCCCGATAGCAGAAGTTCAGACACAGATGCTGTGACTGACACTCCGCTATCGGGAGCAAGCCCCCTCCCACATTTGCTTGTTTATGCAGGCTTACTGGCGCGCCAGGCGCACGTTCAGGAACTGGGTATTTTCAGTGCTGCGGTACGGATTGATATCCAACCCACCCCGGCGCACATAGCGCGCATAAACGGTCAGCTTCTCCGGCTTGAGCAAGCGCTGCAAGTCCAGGAAGATCCGCTCCACGCACTGCTCATGGAAGTCCGAGTGCTGGCGAAAACTCACGATATATTCCAGCAGGCTGGCGTGATCCAATGCCGCGCCACGGTACTCCACTACCACGCTGCCCCAATCCGGCTGGCTGGTCACCGGGCAGTTGGATTTGAGCAGGTGGCTGTGCACGCTCTCCTCCACCACACGCGAGTCATCGCAACGCAGCAGCTCCGGGCGCGGATGCTCATAGCTGCTGACATTGATATCCAGGCCGTCAATGCACGCACCCGGCAACGCCATCACGCCTTCGGCCTCGATGTCGGCCAGGCTGCGGATGCGCACGGTCACCGGCTTGCCGGCTGCAAAGCTGAGGTCGGTGCGCAGGGTGGCTTCCAGGCTTGGCGTATCGACAAAGGCGGTCTGGTTCAGCGAGTTGAGGTACAACTTGAAGGACTTGGACTCGACGATGTTCGGCGAGTCGGCCGGGATGCTGAACTCACCGATGGCCACCACCGGCTTGCCCGACGGCAGCAGCCAGGACAATTCAAAGCAGTTCCAGAAATCCACGCCCTTGTACGGCAGGGTGTCGGCGCTCAGGCCCAGTTCGGCCCACTTGGCGGCGCGCGGAATCGGGAACAGCAACGATGGGGTGTAAGTGGAGATGTATTCACTGGACTTGCCCAGCGGCGAATGTTCGGCTGCGGGATGCATGGCGGAAACCTGGCTAAATAAACCGCGCCAGTCTACCAGCCTTTGCCCCCGCCCTTAACAAACGCCTCACTCAACGGTCAGTTTGCCGACCATGCCCGCCTGATAATGCCCCGGCAGGTTGCAGGCGAACTCCAGGCCCGTGGCTTTGGTGAAGGTCCACGTCAGTTCGGCAGTCTTGCCCGGCTCCACCAAGACACTGTTGGGATCGTCGTGCTTCATGCCGCCCATATCGCCGTGCCCCATGGCGCTGTGGTCCATCTTGCCCATGCCTGTGGCGGTGAGCATGCCACTGGCTTGCATCTGCAGCATCTCTTTCTGGTGGGCGGCATGCATCGATGCGTCGCCCAGGTTGAATTCATGTAGCAACTGGCCTTTGTTGACCAGCACGAAACGCACGGTTTCACCGGCCTTTACGTCCAGGGCCTTGGGCTCAAAGGCAATGTCCTGCAGCGTGACTTGCACAGTACGCGTGGCTTTATCCGCCGGTGCGGGCTGGCCGAACGCGTAGGTGTGAGCAGCGTCCGCCAGCGCATTGAAGCTCATCGCCAACAAGCAGCCCGCCAATAACAGGGGTGTGCGCATCGCCATCTTTCACTCTCCAAAAAATAGGTGTCCAGCTTGGGCAACACTTTAAGATTGCCTCGCTGCCAGCCAGCTGACTGCTAGATTACAACTTTGTCAGCTTGCGCCCATCCCCTGGAGCCCAGGGTATAAAGGCCGGCTGCCATCCTTTACCAAGAGCCCGATATGAAACTGCTGATCGTCGAAGACCAACCCAAAACCGGCCACTACCTGCGTCAGGGCCTGGCCGAGGCTGGCTTTACCACCGAACTGGTGGCCGACGGCACGACCGGCCAGCACCTGGCGCTGACGGGTGACTATGACTTGTTGATCCTCGATGTGATGCTGCCGGGCCGCGACGGCTGGCAGATCCTGCAGGCGGTGCGCAGTGCTGGACTGGACATGCCGGTACTGTTTCTCACCGCTCGCGATGCCGTGGAAGACCGCGTGCATGGCCTGGAACTGGGCGCCGACGATTACCTGGTCAAACCCTTCGCCTTTTCCGAACTGCTGGCCCGGGTACGCACCTTGTTGCGCCGTGGCAGCAGCACACCGCAGGAAACCACCCTGCAACTGGCCGACCTGAGCCTGGACCTGATCCGCCGCCGGGTCGAGCGCGACGGCCAGCGCATTGACCTCACCGCCAAGGAATTTGCCCTGCTGGAACTGCTGCTACGCCGCCAGGGCGAAGTGCTGCCCAAGACCCTGATCGCTTCCCAGGTCTGGGACATGAACTTCGACAGCGACACCAACATCATCGAAGTGGCGATCCGTCGCCTGCGCCTTAAAGTCGATGACAACTTCCCCAACAAGCTGATCCACACCGCGCGCGGCATGGGTTATGTGCTGGAGGAGCGGTTCACGTGATCAGGCGCCTGTCCCTGGCCAGCCGCCTCGCACTGCTGTTTGCCGCCTGCACGGCGGTGGTCTCGTTGATTGCCGGGGTGCTGTTCAACCGCGCCAGCGAGGCGCACTTTATCGAGCTGGATCAGCAACTGCTCGACAGCAAGCTGGTGGCCCTGCGCAGTGCCTTGCAGGGTGTCGACTCACGGGAAGCCTTTGCGCTGCGAGGCCCGCAATGGCGCGCCGAACTTGATCACCAGCCCGACTTCACCTTACGTATCACTGCGGCCGACCAGCGCTGGGTGGACGGTGCGCCGTACCTCAGCGTGCCCGCAGCACCGGGCCTGCACAGCCTGCAAAACGCCGGCACCGACTACCGTGTGTACAACGCGCCGTTGACGCCCGGCCAACCCGGCTCGCCACAGCTGAGCCTGATCCTCGATATCACCCACCATCAGCACTTTCTGGAGCGTATGCAGCGTTTGATCTGGCTGACCGTCGGCCTCTCGGCCCTGGCCACTGCCCTGCTCGGCGCCTGGGCCGCACGCAGCGGGCTGCGACCGTTGCGACGCATGGGCGAAGTGGCCGCCAGCGTTTCCGCCCACTCCCTGACCCAACGCCTGCCCCAGGCGCAAATGCCGGTGGAGCTGGCGGAGCTGGCCCAGGCCTTCAACGCGATGCTGGGTCGCTTGGACGACGCCTTCCAGCGCCTGTCGGCGTTCTCCGCCGATATCGCCCACGAACTGCGCACACCGCTCTCCAATCTGCTGACCCAGACCCAGGTGATCCTCACTCAACCGCGCCCGCTGGAGGACTACCGCGAGGCACTGCACAGCAACCTCGAAGAGTTGCAGTGGATGGCGCAACTGGTCAACGACATGCTGTACCTGGCCAAAGCCGACCACGGCTTGCTGATGCCCAACCGTGAAGCCCTGAATCTGGGCGATGAGGTCGACGCACTGTTGGAGTTTTTTACCCTGCTGGCAGAGGATGCGCAGGTCACGCTGGTACGCGAAGGCACCGCCCATACGCTGGGCGATCGCGGCATGTTGCGCCGGGCGCTGTCGAACTTGCTGGATAACGCGCTGCGGTTTACCCCACCAGGCGGTGAAGTGCGGGTGCGGATGGACGAAGGCGTGACACTTATGGTTGAGAACACCGGGGATGGCATTCCAGCGCAATTATTGCCGCGGCTGTTTGACCGGTTCTACCGAGCTGACCCGTCAAGGCGGGCAGGCAGCAGTGAACATGCAGGGCTGGGGTTGGCGATTACCCAGTCGATTGTGCGGGCGCATGGGGGGAGGATTTATTGTGAGTCGCAGGCGGGCTGGACGAGGTTTGTGATTGAGTTGCCCAAGGGAGATTGACGCAAGCTGGGCCGGCCCTCTCGGGGGCAAGCCCCTCCCACATTTTGACCTCATTGTTCCTGAATAAACGCGGTCCAG